>CAZQKR010000001.1:0-179829 GCA_964594045.1 uncultured Saprospiraceae bacterium
TTGCTCTTGGTTTTATCTTTCTATTTTAGTTTACACAATATATTTTATACTACCTAGAAAGTTTTTAAAGTCATACTTTTTACTTGATGAACTTTCAACTTTCAACTCTATTGTGCCTATGTGCCTATGTGCCTATGTGGTGAAAAAAAAATTCCCAAAAATCCGCTTTAGCATATCCGCTTCATCCGCGTTCCCGTCACACCTCTACTCTCCGTGGCCCTCAGTGCAAAACTCTGTGGCCCCCTGAGTAACCGCAATTTTAACCATCAAAATACATTGGCAACGCGGATAAAGTTGAATTAAGGCCAGCAAAAAAAATGCAGGTGATCAACTTAGACCACCTGCATTTTTAGACATTTACCCTTATTTCTATAACCCAATAACTACTTCAGCGGACTGCCCACCGGAATATCACAACGATGGCCCGGCTGTCCGTGAGGAGGATTCATTCCCGGAGGAGTACTTCCTGCAGGAGCAGACGGTACAGAAGTGGTTGTATTCGTGGTAACAGGTGTTTTAGTGGTCGTGGTATTGGACGTAGAAGAGCCTGAGCCGGAGGTCGCAGGTTTGGACCCATCCAATGGACTTCCGACAGGAATTTCACACCTGTGACCAGGTTGACCATGAGGAGGGTTCATCCCCGGGGCAGTTGTGCCCGCAGGAACCGTATTACCGCCTGAGCCCTGGCTGGCCTGACCCGGAACAGGATTCCCTGAGATCTGCAATTCCTGGCCCGGAGCCGCAGCAGAATTGTTCTCTGAAAACCTTTCCAGAGCCGTTTGCTCAGTTTCAGTAGTGTCTGACTTGCTGGAATTCATGTTCATAAATACAAAACCAGCAATGGCGATCACTACAACCCCTCCTAAAATAGCTGCAATGATTTTCATCCGTTTCAGGGATTGTTGTAATTGAGCTTCCTTCTGATTGCTTTTATTATTCACGGGAATTTCTGCTTTTGTCTTTTTCATTTGTAATTTTTTTTTGATACGGAAATCAGTTTAACATAAATGATTTCCTGAATGTTCATAATTATTTTGAAATCATCACTTAATCCTGTCGATATTCCCCGCAAAACTAATCTAATTTGGCACTCCAACATAAAATTATACACATATTCCTGTAAAAATGGTACCCTTTATTTTTCCAAAAAAAGACCGGCTCAAAGAACCGGCCTGTTTAGCAAACAAAGTTATGTTTTTATTTTTTCCAGTCCAGTTGTAACACCCTGGTCGCAGCCAGATAGCCCAACCTCAAACCTTCATCGCAATCCATCCTGTAATGTACACCCAGAGGGATCCTGCTGTAAGCATTTTCCATACCAGCTTCCAAAAATGAATTATATGACCTCGGCGCACCCAGGAATTCAAAACGGTCCTTATGGCAGTTGTCAGTGAACTCATAATTATTGCCAAAAATATCCGTCAAGATCAGCGCAGCACTTCCTCCGAATCCTGAGTGCCCTGAAGGATATGCAGGAAATTCGGGTGATATGCCCTCAACCCCGGTGAAAGGATGATTTAAAGCTGATTTCCAATCCGGTTGCATCACATCCCGGATATATTGAACTGGTCTTGCTACATTATAATGATACTTGGTCAACCAGATGGATATACCCGCATCACACATCGCCATACCCAGTTTCGCATACAATTCAACAGCCTTATCCAGCTTAAGATCTTCAAGTGCCACCAATTGATTCGCAATGGCGATCTGCCTGGCTGCCGGTTCAAACGTCACCTGGTAAAAATCATCACTCCAGAATTCAGCAATCCACTTCTCATCATGCGTAAGCGTATTGACCGTGACGCGCACCTCATTGGCCTGTTGATAAAATTTGGAATTCGGATCTTCACTGTATGGAATAGGAGGCTTACCCAGCAAATCAGTCTGCTTCATGGCAAAAGGCCTGACCTTTCCCCAATAGGGAAACAAAGCAGGTGTATAATCCGGAAAGGTCGGTTGCCACAGCTTTTCCCCGTTGGGTCCCAGAACAGGAGGGATATAATTGTCGGGTCTGGGATACAGATAGGCTTCATGCCCGAACACATCCTTTGCACTGTAATCAAACACTGCATCTGCAATGGATTTTCCGAAAGCCCTGGAACGTGTCAATGCCCCTGAGGATGCCTCTCCTTCAAAAAGCGCATTCAGACTGTTCTCCAGAACATTTATCTTTTCCTTATCCGTATCTGAAATGTGCGGATAAAAATGCCTGAACATGGTCGCATATGCCGTATTCAATGCTGTTGGCCAATGATAATCAAGATCCGGGAGCGCCTTGGGCAGGGAAAGACCGCTGAAAGTTGGTGCCATGGAGTTGTATTCCGGCATCCCCGGTACAACGGATTCATACGCAGCCAATCCCGTATAGGCCATCATCCTGGCTGCGGCTGGTGGCCGGTAACCGGGTGCATAGCGATCTATTTCAATCAGCAATTCATTCCATCTGAAGGCAACATCCGCATCATACGAACTGGTGGGTTTGGACAGATGATTTTCGGTATCATCCACTGTACATGCGTTGATGAGCAATAACAGCAATAATGCCAGTAAAGGCATAAATGTTCTTTGGGTGTTAAACATTACTTTCATAAAATCGTGTTTTTCTAATAAAGCGATACAAATTTATAAAGATTATAAATAAAATATAGTGGTAAGCAATATTTTTTCTGATTGGAGCATAAAACGGACATTTTATTGAATGGATCATATTTTCTTAAGCACATGGATTTTCCGGATCTGCAAAGATCATCCGCGAAAATCAGTTAAATCCGCGTCATCAACGTTCCAAAATTAACCTGTCCAGGTATGCATCGTATTCATTCCACTACAATATTGCTTGTGACAAAACCAAAAACGGCAATATACACCAATTACGGAATCAAACTGACCGAAGCAACCTTGACCATAAGGATGCCTGACAGATAAAATTTATTCAATTTCCTGTCAGATAATTTTAAAACATCAAAAAGACAATCAGTACATTTGCCACATGAAAATGATAATTTTTACATGGATCATGTTGTCTGTTGGCATGATAATCCAAGCGCAGATCATCACCATAAATGATGCCTTTTCCTCAGAAGCTCTGGAGATGGCCACTGTATATCAGGAAGAAAGATCCATTTCTGTTTTCACCAATTCAGAAGGGCATGCAGAAATCAGTCAGTTCAGGGATCTGAATGAAATAAAGATCAGCAGACTGGGTTATCAGACCATTGAACTGGATTACAGCGAATTTGAAAAACTGAATTACCTGATCCTGATGGAACCTGTGGCCTTCCGGATGGATGAAATTGTAGTTTCTGCCACCAAATGGGGCTTGAGTGCCAACAAGTCACCAGCCCGTATCATCAGCATTTCTGCCAAAACGGTCTCCCTTCAGAATCCGCAGACAGCCGCAGACTTGTTGGGTTCATCAGGAGAGGTTTTTATCCAGAAAAGCCAGCAGGGCGGCGGAAGTCCGATGATCCGTGGTTTTGCTGCCAATCGCCTGTTGTACAGCATTGATGGGGTCCGGATGAACTCAGCCATTTTCAGATCCGGCAATCTGCAAAATGTGATCTCACTGGATCCGCTTGCCATAGAAAAAACAGAAGTGTTTTTTGGTCCGGGCTCCGTGATCTACGGTAGTGATGCCATTGGCGGCGTAATGAGTTTTCAGACACTGACCCCTGAGTTTTCCCTGAATGATCACGCTTTGATCACCGGAAAAGCATTAAGCCGTTATGCTTCAGCCAGCAATGAGCTGACCGGACACTTTGATATCAATCTTGGCGGCAAAAAATGGGCTTCTTTGACCAGCCTGAGCTATTCATCCTATCAGGACCTGAAAATGGGTTCTGAAGGCCCGGATGATTACCTTAAACGCTTTTATGTCCAACGCATCAACAACGCGGATAATGTCATGGAAAATCCGGATCCTGAAGTGCAGGATCCAAGCGGGTATGATCAGATCAACCTGATGCAGAAAATCAGGTTCAGCCCCGCAAAGTCATGGGATTTTCAATATGCATTCCATTATTCGGAGACCACAGAATATGCTCGTTATGACCGCCTTATTGAAACGCAAAGCAATGGTCTCCCTGTGTCTGCCGTCTGGAATTACGGACCCCAGAAATGGATGATGAATCAATTATCTTTCCGGTCTGACCTCCGGAACATTTTGTATGATTCAATGATCCTCAGACTGTCTCAACAGTTTTTTGAGGAAAGCAGGATTGACCGGAAATTCAACCATCACAGGTTGCGCACCAATCTGGAAGAGGTTCAGGCATACACTGCAAATCTGGATTTTGAAAAAATTGCGGGCAAACACCGGTTGTTTTATGGGACGGAATACATTTTGAATCATGTCAGGTCTGCCGGTTCAGCTGTAGATATCCGGGACGGATCACCCATTTACGTTCCGGACAGATATCCGCAATCCGACTGGAGCAGTTATGCTGTCTACCTCAATTATCAGTTGGAGCTTTCAGGAAAAACAGTTATTCACGCAGGCGCCAGGTACAATGCGTTCGATATTCAGTCAGATTTTACCAGACATCTGGAATTTTTCCCGTTCGATTTCACGGCGTCATCCATTCGCAATTCCGCGGTGACAGGAAGCCTTGGCGCGGTGTTCAGTCCGGATAAAAGCTGGAAGATCAGCATCAATGCCGGTACAGGTTTCAGGGCGCCCAATGTGGATGACATCGGAAAGATCTTCGATTTTGTCAGTGGTGAGGTGATCGTACCCAATACAGATCTCAGCGCCGAATATGCATACAATGCAGAACTGGGTATTTCAAAAGTGTTTGGCAACATGATCAGACTGGACTTGAACGGATTCTATACTTATCTCGATCATGCCATGGTACGCCGCGAATTTAAGGTCAATGGACAGGACAGCATCCTGTACGATGGGGTCATGAGTAAAGTTTATGCGATACAAAATGCTGCGTTCGGTACCGTTTATGGCTTCAATCTGGGGGCAGAAATCAAATTACCGGCCGGTTTCAGTTTGTCCACACGATACAATTATCAGTTGGGCCGGGAGGAAATGGATAACGGAACCGTCAGCCCTTCCAGGCATGCAGCGCCGGCATTTGGCATCAGCCGGGTCAACTGGGAAAAGGACAGGCTTTCCATGCAGTGGTATGTTATGTATAGTGATGAAGTCAGCAATGAAGAGCTCAATCCCGAGGAACAGGGAAAACCTTTCATCTATGCCAAAGATCAGCAGGGGAATCCCTGGTCACCTGCTTGGTACACATTGAATTTCAAGGCAATGTACCAGTTTCATCAGAACATGACCATCATTTCGGGAGTCGAAAATATCACTGATCAGCGGTACAGGCCATACAGTTCGGGCTTGGCAGCGCCAGGCAGGAATTTCCTGCTTACGCTTAAACTGCATTTCTGATCGAAAAAACCTGTTGATTCTGAAGCATGTATCTATATGCACTTTCTTGTTTCCGGAGGTCAAATGCGCAGATTTTGACTGCGGTCAAAGTGGGTCAAAGTGATGATTTAATGTACTTTTTCAGCGAAAAATGCCAAATTAAAACTGGTCAGCCTGTAACATTATTTTCTGTTCAACCTGAACAATCTCATCACTTTCTCAAATGAAAATTTACCCTGCGAGATCAACATAGAGCTAAAAAACTCTGTTGAAACCAATCTGTTTCTTATTTTTACGCAACAAATCCAAACCGGAAATTGAACATCTGAAAAAAACTCGTACCATGGCAAATAAACTGAAAGTTCCGCACACTTATGTAATCGTATTCACTGTAGTGATCCTGGCCGGCATACTCACCTGGTTTGTCCCGGGAGGCGCATATGATTACGAGACTAAAGTAGTTCATGGTATTGAAAGGAATGTGGTGATCAACGGCAGTTTTCATTATGTGGACAACACACCTCAAACCTGGCAGATCTTTTCCGCTATTTTTGACGGTTTTGTAGACAAGGCAGATATCATCGTATTCATTTTGTTGATCGGCGGCGCTTTCTGGATCATGAATCAGACCAGGGCAATAGACATAGGCATCTACTCTTTCCTGCGCAGGACAAAAAAGCTGGAAAAGTTCAAAATGCTTAATGCTTTGGGTATTGATAACATTATCATCGTGTTGATCATGTTGTTGTTCAGCGTTTTCGGTGCTGTTTTCGGGATGTCTGAAGAAACGATAGCCTTTACCATTATTTTTGTTCCGCTGGCCATTAAAATGGGATATGATTCCATTATAGGGCTGTCGATGTGCTTTGTCGGGGCCGGGTTGGGGTTTGCCGGAGCCATTCTGAATCCCTTTACCATCGGTATTGCACAGGGTTTGTCCGATCTGCCATTATTTTCAGGAATAGAATACAGGATGTTTTGCTGGCTGGTGATCAATTTAGTTGGTATTTCCTATGTTTTATGGTATGCCAAAAAGATCAGGAAAAACCCGGAAAGATCCGGCATGTACGAACTGGATGCCTACTGGCGGAAAATAGCTGCTTCCGGTGAGACGATACCGGAGTACCATACTCCGGCGGCCGGCTGGGTGGTTTTTGGTGTGCTGCAGGTTGTGCTGACCATTTTTGCATGGCAGTATCCCTCTACCACACTTACGATCGGGTTGTCCTCATTTACTGCCCCGATGTTGCCTGTGCTGGCAGGATTGTTTTTGATCACCAGTGTAGTTTTTCTCAGAAAATCGATCCATTTTTTCATCATCAATCTGTTGATGTTCACGATATTATATCTGATCGTGGGTGTAATGGGATACGAATGGTACATCATGGAAATAGCCACATTGTTTTTTGTGATGGGAATTTCTTCCGGTCTGGCGTACAATTTCACCCTTAACGTCATGACCAATCATTTCCTGGACGGGGTCAGGGACATATTGTCTGCTGCGATGGTTGTAGGCCTGGCAGGTGGTATCATCATCATTCTTCAGAATGGTCAGGTCATCGACACTTTATTGCATGGCGCATCAACTGCGATGAGTGGCCTGGGAAAATACGGTTCATTGTCAATCATGTATGTCATCCAAACGATGATCAATCTGGTGTTGCCTTCCGGTTCGGCAAAAGCCGCCTTGACCATGCCCATCATGTCTCAGTTCTCAGACCTCATCGATATTTCCAGACAGGCAACCGTCATGGCTTATCAGCTGGGCGACGGTTTTACCAATATGATCACGCCGACATCCGGTGTACTGATGGGTGTGCTCGGTATTGCCAAAATTCCATTTGATAAATGGGTCAAATGGATCTGGCCTCTGATGATGTTGCTGATCCTGATAGGATTTTTATTGCTGATCCCCACGATCACCATTCCTCTGAACGGATTTTGACAAACAGACTGTTAAAACTTTCTTATGGCAGGTTGATCAGGCAATGACGAAGCGTTTTTTACCGTTCAAATGGCAATAGCTCCATTATTATTTGGACATATTATTAGAAACACATAATTGAATTACACAGGGTTTTGAATAAAAAACTATTTTTGCCAAAATTTTAAACTAATTTATAATCAAGTGAAAAAATTAATTTTGCTCTCCTTACTGTTGCTGGCTGTCGCAGCGTGTAACAACAAAAAAGGTGCTGATTCAAAAGACGGTGCTGAGACACCTGATTCAACCGAAATTTCGGAAAAAGATACTGCAGCGCTTGAGATAGATTCTGAAAAACCCATAAAAAAGGTCTATGAAATAGAAGGCGTTCCGGAAGGACAGAAGATCGTGTATGTCAACCTCGATTCACTGCAGGAAAAGTACCAATATTTCGTGGATGAAAATGAAAGGATAAAAGCTAAGCTGAGCGCGCTTGAAAAGGAGCTTGCCGGCAAGGAGAAAAAGATCGTGGATGCCCAGAAAGCATTGCAGGCGCGTTTCCAGGAATTGCAATCAAAAGCTCAGACGCTGACCGGCAATGAACTCAAAGCTGCAGAAGTGGAACTGCAAAACAAAGAGATGGATATTCTCAAGATGCAGGAAAACTACCATAAGCACAAGGAGGCCAAAGAGCAGGAATTGCTGAAAAGCCAGGAAAAAACCAACAAAAAGATCCGTGAACGGATCGATGCTTACCTGGCAAAGGTGGCTGAGGAAAACGGCTGGGATTTTATCTTGAGCTATTCAGACATTACCAATCCGGTTTTATACGGTACCAAAAAACTCGATATCACCAGTCAGATCCTTATCGGCCTGAACCAGGATTATAAGTCCATTAAAAAATAAAAGCGGGTCAGGAGAGTCCGGCAACTGCATATTATTGAACAGGATTCCCGGATAACAAGTTTAAATACGATTTTGGAATAGATTTCCTGACTTGTCCTTTTTAGTGCGACATAATGTTTTTTTATAAAAAAATAGTTGACACTTTCTGTCTAAAACGCATGGGGTTTCTATACAATTCTTCATTTTTTTCATTACTTTTTATGGTTATATGTTGATACTTGTGGGTAAAAATTCATGCATGATAAAGAAATAAAATCAAAATGACCAGAACAATTAAATTGGTATGATACCTTAATTTGTGTGCAATCGTGGAAGGTTTCATTACCAGCGATAGTGAACGAAGGGCTGGAATTGCGTTATACTGACTTATGGAACATAACGTCAGTATAAATAAGCATGCAAGTACTGACGAAACTTTGTTTGTCAGCACTATTGCCCGGGAGTGAGCGGTGCGCAGCAATCGCCTTAATGAAACTTGATTTTTTGGTCCTTTTTCATCAAGGAAAAAGGACAAACTACAAAATGATCTTGAACGAACATTTTGAGTTAATACATGAGCATCTGGCATCAATTTTTCAAATGACAATTTTACCCACACTTTTCAACATAGTGCCAATTTTTTCATTGCATTCTAAAGCCAATAATTGTTATTTTTTATACAATTCACATTTATTTAGCTTTAGTGCGACAAATATCGCATTTTATCTTTATATCTAATTGATAATCAATTGTATCACTTACTTGTTTTTTCTATGCGGACAAGTCAGGACAAATTTTAAATACGATTTTGGTGAAATCGTATTTTTTTTTGATCATCAAACGTAATCAAGTGATCATTATCGGTTCTGTAGCTTTGCGTGAAACGGAATTCCAGGCGTGCATACATTCAGTTTTGGCGGGGCATGAGTATGCTGAGTATTGAGATCAAATTTTGACTGTTCAAATTGATCATCTTCAATCACGCTGGTTCATGACGGATAATTGATTTTAATCCTCAAACAGGTCCTCCAGCTCTCCAAGTTTTTTCAGCTTGATAAAACAACGGGCGGCTGCGATCACATCGGCTCGTGCATTCCCTGGCGGTGTGTACTTCTGCTGAAACAGGATGGCATGCAATTCACTGAGTGTAGGCCATTTGTATTTACCGCCTTTACCCGGAATGGCACAATAGTAAGTGCTTTCCCGCATCAGGCAGAAATTTTCTTTCTTGAACATCGTATGTTTAATCCCATTCCGGATAAACTCAGCTCCGGCGACGTTTTCGTTGTATTCCTGGTTGAATGAAAAGATGAAATCCGCTTTTTCAATATCTTCTGCAAAGCGTTGCATGATCATTTTGACATCTGACTTATTGGCTACATAATCCTGTGGCTCAATATGCACGCTTGCCAACATCTCCTCTCCCACCCTGAGGTCAGGCTGATCAACATAAGCATTGAAATCAAGCAAAGGTTTGAGGTTCTCATCCAGCAAAATCCAGGAAATATGCAGGATCCTTGGCCAGTTGAAGGTATCGGTGACTGGCGCTTTCCAATTGGTCACCGCACGGTGCCCACTCACATCATAAATCAGATAATTCATCGAAGAAATAATAAATTTAATTTATCCTGATGCCGGGCAGATAGATTACCTTTGCATCAGCATTACAATCCGAATGCACAAAAATAACACAATATTCCAATCTCAGGCTTCAAATCGACTGCTATGACCAGATTAAGTGTAAACATCAACAAAGTTGCTTTGATCAGAAATGCACGCGGAGGCAATGTTCCTGATCTTTACCAGGTTGCCCGTGATCTGGAATCATTTGGAGCAGACGGCATTACGGTACATCCCCGACCAGATGAAAGGCATGTCAGGTTTGCTGATATTCCGGCACTGAAATCCATTGTCAGGACCGAATTCAACATTGAAGGTTATCCTTCGGAGCAGTTCCTGGAAATGGTTTGCCGGATCAGACCTGACCAGTGCACGCTTGTTCCTGATCCGCCTGACGCGCTCACTTCCAGCACCGGGTGGGATACCGCAAAAAATCTGGGATTCCTGCAATCTGTGGTCAGTCAATTACACCACCACGGAGTCAGGGTGTCCATTTTTCTGAACGCTGAGCCGGAACTTATTCCATCGGCTAAGGAAACCGGAACCGACAGGATCGAACTATATACAGGTCCCTATGCCGAAAAATACGATGAAAACAGGGAATTAGCCATTGCTCCTTTTATCGCCACAGCCAACAAAGCCATTGAATATGGTTTGGGGATCAATGCAGGACATGATCTGAATCTGGTCAATTTGAAATATTTCCATCAGCAGATACCTGAACTGGCTGAAGTATCCATCGGGCAGGCATTGGTCAGCGATGCTTTATATTTTGGATTTCACAACACGGTTCAGATGTATAAAAACCTGTTGAAATAATCTGGCGCAAAGGGTTTAGTACAGCATGATCTTCCTGGAACTCAGCTTTGAACCACTCCTGATGGAAACGATGTAAATGCCCATCGGCAATGCATATTTTGTGAGATCCAACTCTATTTTTTTCTCTCCAAAAAAAGGCGGATAAAAATCGAAGGACAGCACACTTTGACCTAAAACATTGTAAATATTAAAACGGTGGTATTCATAATTGTCTGTTTCGTACCCTACATTCAGAAAGTCGCCTGCAGGGTTGGGAAATACCTTTCCGATGTTCAATTCCCCTGAGGATCCCTCACAAAAATCCCTCATTCTGGTAAAAGCTCCTAAAATATTCAATCTCCCGCTTGTTGAAGTAAAATTACCAAGAGCCGGGACAACATCCACGCCCTCCAGGATCATTGAGCGGACCGCCAGTCCTGCAGCAACCGGGTCGGTACCGGCCAGTTCAGCAAAATTCATACAGGGTGCTGCATACAACAAACCGATCGTACCTGAAACAAGCGGTGCTGCAGTTGAAGTTCCGCTATAGGCGGCATACTGGTTTTGGGTCGTAGTGGAATATATTTCTCTTCCCGGAGCAGCCAGGTTGACATACACTTTCCCAAAAGCGCCCTCTTCATCCTTCACATCTTCCTGATCAGTCATGGTAACCCTTATGAGATATGGGGTGTTGCAAGTGCTGGGCATATCACCTTTCACATCGATATCAGTATGCACATTGGGTACTGCGTTGACATTCAGAACACCTGCTTCTCCAAGCTGATCGTACAAACTGCACCATTCCTGGAAAAGCGGATTATCCTGGGGAAATGCATTATCAATGCCTGCAGAAAGATTTGTGGCTACGACATACGCTCCTTTCGCACCATTTGTTTCATTGTACAATTTTCTCATGGCCAGCACATATTCATACGCCTCAATCACATTGCCAGCTGAGGTGGCTTCACTGATCAGCATCAGTTTTACATTCCAGCTGATGCCGCTGATTCCTGTGCCGTTGTTGCCTGAAGCCCCGATCAAACCTGCAGTTGAGGTACCATGCGTTTTCAAGGGATGGTTGTCTTTGCCGGTTTCGATATTCAATCCCTCAAAATCATCGGTATAGCCGTTATTGTCATTGTCCAGCCCGTCACCGGGAATTTCCCTGTAATTTTTCCACGTATTGTTCCTGAGATCAACATGAGCGGGCATAAAACCATCGTCGATGACTGCCACAACAATCGTATCTCCATCAGGTGTGAGACCGCCGGTAGTGATATCCCAGCTTTTAAAAGCATCGATTTTCTCCAGGTGCCACTGCTTTTCGATGAATGCATCATCAGGTATCAGCCGGTAATTCAGCGGTATATCTTCAACTGCCCAGAGAACATTCCCGTCAGATGCCAGTTCCCGAAGCAGAACAGTTTTGATTTCTGCCGGCACACTTATACGATATAGGTCTGAATTTTCCGCAATACGCTGATAAGGAAACGTGAATTCATCTGAAATAGACCTTATCCCTGCTTTGATCCCGGAAAAATCAATATTTTTCTTTGTTTTAACGATCAAAGGCAAATTGCTTTGTTGCCCCACCATTTGTGAAACACCAAAAAACAACAGAAATAAAATCCTGATAGGCATATTTAAATTCAATTTCAATTTAAAATATAAAAGAATTCTCATGAAAGAATTCTTTTATACACTAACTCTAAAAAAGCCATTATGAATAATATGCACCGAAAGCAAAAACTGCTACAGCTTTGCATTGATGATTGACCGGTAACTACATTTTGGATAAAATGAGTTCTCCGGCTTTTTTACCCAAATTGGCGATATCCTTTTGTTGAGAAACATTTCTAAAGAATAATCCAACGATGATCTCATCATTCTTACGGAAATAAATTTTCCCAAGCTCTACACTGTACGCAGCTTCAACGCCCAAACCTTCCAGCCTGGTATATTTGTTGGCTTTATTATCAGGGTAACCCATTTCTCCGTTATCTACCAAAACCCCGATATAGGTACTGGCCCATTCGTTGAATTCTCCGTGAAGCGGATTTTTCATGAACTGAACGATCATACCCATTTGTTCGCCTTTTTTGTCCCAGCTGTGGTAACATGATTCAGAGAAACCCTGGCTACCTTTCAGATCCGCTTTATTGGTTAAAACTGATTTTGGATCAATTCCGAATAACTGCCCCAGTTCTTCAGCGCTGATGATGGTGCATGGATCAGGAAGCTCAACCGGGCTGATGGACAAACCAGCATTGACATCAGTGGTATCAGTCTGTTCAGCAACTGTTCCATCTTCCTTTTCCGTTCCGGGTTCATTTTTACAGGATGCAAAAGCCGCCAATACAAGCAGCAAAAAAAACATATTCTTCATTTTGAATCAATTAATTAATTTAAAGATAAATAAGCCTTTTCCTTATATTTCAATCATTTACGAGAATACTCCGGATCCGGCAAAATAACAAGTGGCAAAGGTATTAAAAAAAATAATAAAGTATAAAATTGGATCAAATTCCTTTTGTTCAGCTCAGGACAATTGATGCTCACAACAGTTAATTCAATTCAGCCGCCATTTTTTTCAGAAATTATACAGGAAAGAATAACTCAGGCTGAGAGGGAAAAATTCCCGGTTGGAAGTTGGGTGCACATTATACAGAATAACCAGTTCTGTTGTCCAGTCGGACCTGTTACCGCTGCTCGTACCCCCACCGATATAGGCAAAAGGATACCATCTTCTGTTGAGTTCAAAAGTATTCACGCCCATGCTGAGATAATCGTATTCCAGTTGGACAAAATATTTCCTTCCCATAAATTTATACTTCGTCAGTACTCCGGGGCCGTGATCCAGTACATGCAGGTTTTCTGAAACACCCCTAAACCAATAATAGCTGTAATTCGCTTTGTAAGTTACCCCTAAGGCCCAATCGCGGGTAAATTTTATCCCGCCAACCGGGGCTACACCGAGGGTTGCATAATTGGTGCCTACTCCGACATTACCTAAACCCAATCCGTACCATAGTCTGTCCCGGAAGTTCATCCCTGGTTTTTCAGACTGGGCAACCGCCGAAAAACTGAAGGTGCAAATCGATAAAATGATCAATAACAAAAAACGATTTTTCATTTGAATAAAATTTACCCTGTTCACAGAATTTATGTTCATCCGAAAATACTACCACCGTGCAAAAATTTGAAAGACGGTGATCGCGAATTCAAAACAAATATAACGATTGGAAATGATTTTTGATTATACTACAATTGTTATTAGCGTTTTCTTCGGTTTTTCTGTCTGAACAGCATAAATTCGAATTCATAAAACTTACTTTCTCATCTATCTGCAACAAGAAAAGATGAAAGATCTTTTTTGCAGAAACAATTAACAAAGCTGAAATTTCCTTACTCCAATTGCAGATATAAAGTGTTCCATCAGACATTATTTTAAAACAAGAACATTTTTTTGATGTTTATAATTTGAAAATGCAGCTTTATGCGTTTAATTTGCATCACAAATTTGAAAAAAATCAAATATGTTATCAAATCAGCCCCATTTGAGCTGTTTATCGGGTCTGATATTATTAAGTTAATTTTGCTTTTAAAGAGACATTTATGATCAAGCAATTATCCGGGATTACCTTTTTCTTCATCCTCTTCAGTTTAAATTTCAGTTTTGCCCAGGGAAATGATATCAGTTCGTTGTTTTCAAAACAAAGAAGTGTTTTTCAGGGTGATGAAACCATTCAAAAGGGGATAACCCTTCAAATGGATCAGGAATTCCTGTCCAGGTTGTACCAGTTGAGGTACGATCAGATATCCATAGAATTGCCGGTGGACGAAGGTGAAAGCTTAACGCTTCAACTGCGCAGGATCGACCTGTTGTCAGGCAATTTCATACTCAGAACTTCCCAAAATGATACATTGCATTACGAACCGGGGTTGTATTATATAGGTCAAATCGAAGGGCAGCGCGGAGTAAGTTCCATCACCCTCTTCAGGAATGAGGTGGTTGGTATTATTTCGGTTGCCGGTGAAGGCAGTTATAACCTGGTTCATATAGGAGGTGGCAGACCTGATGAATACATTATTTACAATGACCGTCATGTCAACAAAGAAAGGAATTTTGTATGTCACACCAGTGATGATGGTCTGGAAGAATTGCATGATCATGATTTTGATCCCGGAACGGCCAGAGCCGGTGAGTGTGTGAAAGTTTACATCGAAGGAGATTACGCGCTCAACCAGAATAAAGGCGGAGTAGTACCTGCAACCAACTACATCACAGCGCTTTTCGCACAGGTGGTAGCTGTTTACGATGCAGAACAGATTCCTGTTGAGATCTCAGAGATCATGGTTTGGTCCACGCAGGACAACTACGATCAGAATGATTCCGGAAATGCACTGGATCAGTTTGAAGCCAACAATCCCGAGTTTAACGGAAATCTTGCACATTTGTTTGCTTATGGTGGCAACGGAACCGGCGGACTGGCCTGGGTGGATGTGCTTTGCGGCTGGAGTCCATATGCCTACAGTAACATAGATGCCAATTTCAGCAATTATCCTTCCTATTCATGGTCTGTTGAGGTGGTAGCACATGAAATGGGACATAATATGGGTTCCAGGCATACCCACGCATGTGTCTGGAACAATAACGGCACCCAAATTGATGACTGTGGAAATGTCTGGGCTGATGATGAGGGGTACCCGATAGAAGGATCATCCTGCTATGATCCTGGTGATCCAATTTTACCAAACAGCGGAACGGTGATGAGTTATTGCCATTTGGTCCCGGGTGTCGGGATCAACCTGGGACTTGGTTTCGGACCACAACCAGGAAATCTCATCAGAAACCGGTATAACAATGCCAATTGTCTTACCGAATGTACAGGTGGCGGTGTAAACCCACCGGAAGCATCATTTGAGTCAGACTTTACGGATATTTGTGCCGGTGAAACGATCCAGTTTTTTGACCTATCTACCAATAATCCTTCCAGCTGGAACTGGACATTTGAAGGCGGCGATCCCGGAAATTCTACGGAAGAAAACCCTGTTGTCTTCTATGGCATCGGAGGTTCTTTTGATGTCACACTTCTGGCGGCCAACTCCGGGGGTGAAGACGAATTGTACATTCCAAACTTTATCAACGTGTACGATGCACCTGAAGCCGCATTTACCTATGAGATCATCAATGGAAACGAGGTGGTCTTTTACAACAATTCCGAAAATGCTGATTACTTTTTCTGGGATTTTGGTGATGGTTTTGTCAGTTCAGCTGCAAATCCTTCTCATGTTTATACGTTTGACGGGCAATTTGAAGTTGTTTTGTCTGCAGGTAATGATTATTGCAGCGATGATGTTTTCCAGGCCACCATCCAGATCGCAACGATGCCAGTAGCGGCGATGAATATTTCAAACAGCTCAGGATGTAAACCTTTTGTGGTGAATTTCTTTGACAATTCAAGTACAAACGTCACCTCCTGGCAGTGGGTTTTTGAAGGCGGAACACCTCCTACTTCCAATATTGCCAATCCGGTTGTCTCCTATAATTCTGCTGGTGACTTTGACGTGAGTCTGACCGTTTCCAATGGAGTTTTCCAGAATACCATCAGTTTTAGTGATACCATTCATGTGTTCAATCCGCCTGTAGCTGGTTTTATTCCAAATATTGACGGGTATTCAGTCACATTTGTCAATACTTCTACCAATTCTACCAGTTATTTATGGAATTTTGGAGATGGAAATACGTCCACTGCACAAAATCCGACACATATTTATTCTGCACCCGGAACATATAACGTACAGCTGACCAGTTCGAGTTTCTGCGGGTCCAATTCCACTACAATCCAGGTTACGATCTCTGCATTGCCCGTTGCGGCTTTCACTGCTGACGATCAATCGATCTGTATTACCCAGACCGTACAGTTTTACAACACCTCCAATACCAATAATGTCAGCTGGACATTCCAGGGCGGCAATCCTGCGACGTCTGATCAACAAAACCCTATGGTCACATACAACAGTGCCGGATCATTTGATGTGACCCTTGTGGCTACAAATGCTCTGGGAACCGATGTACTGGTCATGGAAGATTTCATTACTGTGCTTGCCAATCCAACGGGTTCAGTCAGCAGCTCTGTAAATCAATATACTGCAAGTTTTACCCAGCAAATGACCAATGCCCTGTCATTCCTGTGGAATTTTGGTGACGGAGCAACCAGTACAAATATGAATCCTGTTCACACCTATTCAAATGATGGAAATTATTTGGTAACTCTGACCATTTACGGACAATGCGATACCATCACCATTCCGAGACAGGTGGTCATTGCCAATCCTCCAAATGCAAATTTCAGCCACAGTCAGGTGACGGGTTGTGTTCCGTTGACCGTACAATACACGAATTTATCCAGTCAGAATACGGATAATATTCTCTGGACCTTCGAAGGCGGTAATCCCGTGAGTTCACAATCTCAAAACCCATCGGTGATCTATTCAAATCCGGGAACCTATTCTGTTTTGCTTGAAGCCTACAACGAACAGGGACAGGATGTGGATCTGCGTACCGGGCTGGTACAGGTACAGGGAGTACCTGTTGCGGATTTTACTTATACGGTAAATCAGTTTACAGTCAATTTCAGCTATTCAGGCAATGCAGGCTATACAGTTTCATGGAATTTTGGAGACGGAAGTACTTCCACTCAGATGAACCCGACCCATACCTATGCCACACAGGGCAATTATGTGGTTACCATGACTGTTTCGAATCCTTGTGGACAGACTCAAAAAGTCAAGACCATCGCCATCGCGCTGCTGCCAAATGCCAACTTTTCCTATGCACCGGGTGATGGCTGTGCTCCTTTGACAGTGCAGTATACCAATGCTTCAACAGGCAACTATACGCAATTGCTTTGGAGTTTTGAAGGTGGAACACCGGCTTTTTCAACAGCGACCAATCCTTCTGTTACATACTTTGCCGGCGGGACTTTCAACACTACGTTGATCGCAATTTCAACCAACGGTAACGACACCTTGCTGCTGGATGACATCATCACAGTGGATGACGGACCTGATCCATTATTTTATTTCGCCATCAGCGGTTCAACAGTCACATTCTTCAATCAGACAGAAGACGCAAATGCTTTTATCTGGAATTTCGGTGATGGCACACTTTCATCAGAAAAGGATCCAAGACACACTTATACGGCGAATGGTACTTATACGGTCACACTATATGCCAGCAATGAGTGTGGTCAACAGTCAAAAAGTATTCAGATCATAATAACTACTGTGGGATCAACCGAAGCCATTCCGGCAAAGATCACATTATATCCTAATCCTAATGATGGTAATTTTGTCCTGGAACTGGATGGTGATGAACAGACCAGCTATGATCTGAATATCTACGATTTTATGGGCCGGCTGGTTGAAAAACGCCAGATCCTTGTGATGGAATCACAGCATCGGGAATATTTCCGGGAAGTTGCCCTTCTGCCGGGAATTTATGCCCTGGAGATCAGGAGTGGGGCCAAACAATCTCTGATCAAATTGATCATACAATAAAGTAGCGAAATGATCAAAAAAATGCCGTAAGTTGTTACGGCATTTTTTTTTGAATCCTTATATACCCCTGCGATTGAATTCTGCCATCAGAATAGAACTGGCAACAGCCACATTGAGGGATTCTGTTCTTTCGGTATATCTGGGTATGCTTATTTTATATACATCCAGATCTGGCATGTTAAGCTGCACGCCATGGCTCTCATTACCCATGATCAATAAAACAGGATTTTCAACATCCACATCGTAGACAGAACCGCCATCCATTTCTGCAGAAAATATCCGGAAAGAAAGAGATGTTTCATTCAGAAAATCCATCAGGTTTTGTTCCAAAATCCTTAACCGGAACAGGCTGCCCATAGCTGATTGGACCACTTTGGGATTATAGGGGTCAACACATTCCTGTGACAATACCAGCAAATCCCAGCCAAACCATTCAGCAGACCTGATGATCGTACCCAGGTTTCCGGGATCCCTGACTTTATCGAGATAGAGTACCTTCTTCAGTGTTGCAGGATCAAAAGTGGTATTGGCCCCGGGCGAATGGATCACACCGAGTACGTTTTGAGGCGTTTTTAGATTGGATATCCTGCTTAGCGCATCAGCATTAATGACATCAAACTGAATATTGGCAACTTCCAGTTTTCCCCTGTTTTGCTCGATAAAATCAGGAAGGCCGTAAAGATGATCGATCAAAGAGGCATTGAATTCGATCAATTCAAGTATAATTTTCTCACCTTCAGCTAAATATTTTTGGTACATTTGCCTGTACTTTTTTGCATTCAGGGATCGTATGAACTGAATGGTGTTTTTCGAAAGCATTAGACCTGTTTTAGTTAAAACTTATTTTTGATCAATAAAGATAACATATTATTTTTTCTGGGGCTTGCTGCGGTGATCTTTTTGTTGAGTTCATGTGATGCCACAAAATTCCTGGCTGAGGGTGAAAGTTTTACAGGAATAGACCGTGTGATCATTAAAAGTCCGAGAAAAATAGAAGACAAATCCTATCTGAGCACGGAGCTGGAAGGTTTTATCAAACAAAAAAGAAACAGAAACAGGTTGAATGTATATGCATATTATGCCACCCAGCAACCCGGGGATACCTTGTGGCATCATCGTTTTATACAGAAATTCATTGCAGAAAAGCCCAACATACTGGATGAAGAAATGGTACGGTCCAACGCGCTTGAAATGGAAGATTTTCTGAAAAATAAACGCGGTTTTTATAATGCAAAGGTAGAGTACAAACTCATTTTCCATCCCAGGTTCAAAGAAACGGGCGTAGATTATCTGGTTTATGGGGGTAAACGTTACAGGATCAGGTCTGTAGAATATCAGACATCAGACAGTACCCTGAACACTTTGATGCAGTCCACCAAATCTGAGTCCTTTTTAAAACATGGCAATCCGGTCAGCTCACTTGATTATGAACGTGAACGCACAAGACTTACGGATCTTTTCCAGAACAACGGATATTCTCAGTTCATTCCAAATTACATAGAGTTGACCGGGGATTCCAGCAATTACCAGGTAGACCTGAAAATCAACATACTGAATGTCAACCAGGAACAGGAACATCCCAGGTTTACCACCGGGAAAATTCAGATCTATACCGATTTTAATGCAGCAAAAGCAAGCGATGCCACTGCAACTGAATACATTGACAGCATGTTTTTCATCAGAAGATTTGTAAATTACCTGGTCAAGCCGGATGTGCTATCTTCCAAAATTTCGTTCAAACAAGGAGAATTGACCAATAAATTCAAGCAGCAGGAGACCTATAACCGGTTGTCCCAGCTCAGTCCATACAAGTTTGTCATCATCAGACCTTCCCTGGATTCGCTCAATGACCGTGTCATCAATTACGACCTGCTTCTCGTACCCAAGCCGGCTTTGTGGCAAACTGAATATGGCCTGGAACTTAATTTCACCACACGTGCACAAAATGACCAGCTTTTTGGTTTGGGAGGCAATTTTTCCATAGAAAACAACAACCTGTTCGGTGGTGCAGAAAGATATATTTCGTCTTTGTCAGCCAATTCCGATATACGTCTGGTAAAATTATATGAGTTTTTCCTGACGAATTCAAACAGTATTTTTATCCCGAAGCCTATTGGAATTCACCGATATTCAGCTTTTTATCCTCTTTTTCGTGCATTTTTGCCCAAACAGTACCTGAATTTCTCCAAATATGCCCAAACCAGGACTTCACTCAACGCCTATTTTCATAGTTTGACAGAAACTTTTGATATTTTTACAATCAACACTTCTGTTGGCTACCAGTTCAGGGCCGGCGAACAAGTTACCGTATCCATTGATCAGTTCACTATTGATTACCATACATCCAAAATTTTCAATGAATCTTTGTTCAATGAACCATATATCAAAAACAGTTTAAGCCCATACCTGTTAACCGGATTCTTTTTTGATGATCTGGCAATAGTGGTAAAAAATAAAAACACCTACAGTAAATTTTCATGGAACATTGCTTCCGGGATTGAGTTTTCCGGCCTTGAAGTTTATCTAATGAATAAGCTTTACGGAAGACTCACCGATGATGATAGCTACTGGACTTTGAAATTCAATGACGGGACCCGGCTGGCCAAGTACTTCAAAGCTCAATTTGAATACCGGACCAGATTTGTACTTTCTTCCGGATCAAGTATCGCTTCAAGACTGTTTGCAGGTTTTGGCATACCGTACGGAGACAACAGCATTTTACCTTACACAAAACAATTTTATGCCGGAGGATCACAAAGTATCAGGGCATGGCCAACAAGAGGATTGGGACCAGGCGGATATGCGACTTCTGCCCCGGAGGATGACCAGGTCGCTTTTCAGAAAGGAGACATCAAACTGGAAGCGAACATAGAATACCGGTTTAATCTTCCATGGTATTTTGAGGGTGCGGTTTTTGTAGATGCAGGAAATATCTGGCTATACAACGAAGATGAAAAACTGACCAACTCGCGGTTCACAAAAGATTTCTGGAAACAGGTCGCTGTTGGTCCTGGATATGGTTTACGTCTTAACTTCAATTTCCTGATCGTCCGTTTCGATCTGGGATACAAATGGAGATTGCCCTACCCTGACCCCGTGACCAATTTACATTGGGTCGGGTGGAGCAATTATCTGAGAGATCCCAACCTCACTTTTGGTCTTGATTATTCATTCTGAAAAGGACGAACACATCAAAAGGCCTGTTTCAGTCCCACCAGCATAAGGGCCCTATAGCTTGGATATTGATACCAGCGATGGTATTTTGAAGCCGTTATATTATTCCATACCAGGAAGGCATATGTATTTTTGAAAACCCGGTATTGCCCGCTGAAATTGAAATCTGCGAACACCGGTAATCTTTCGGCTACACCTGTCGAGACATCTTTGTAAAAAATTCCGCTCATAAAACAGAAGCTGCCTTCGATGGACAGTTTATTTTCAAATAGCGTTGCTTTGACACCTAAATTTGCGTCCAAAGCAGGTCTGTGCCATGGTTTTTCTTCAACATCCATCCTGTAAAAATGATTCGCCAACCTGCCATTAAAAGACAGTGATTCAGTCAGTTTATAATCCGCTTCAGCCTGAATGCTGAAATCTGTTCCATTGTCATACAAGATCTGAAACTGACGGCTGTCAAACATGGAAATACCATATAAAGGAAGGTTTTGCAACTGGTGATATGCAGCCACAACCTCAAAAAGTGCACCTTCAACGTTTCCTCTTAATCCGGCAAAATAATTAACGGAAATGAAAGAATTTGACTGGAAGGAGAGAAAATTCATAAAAGGATTTTCTTTCACGCTTGCGTACAGTGAATTGATCCTGATGAGCTGGTCCACTCCGGCAAAAATATCAAAGTATGTAAAAATCTTGTTGAGTGATATTTTCCCTGCAGGGTAAATGAAATAATCATTTGCATAACCCATACTTCCACCCAATTCAAATGTAAAATACGGTTTATTGTAGACCAATGCTGGTGAAAACCTCAACATACCCAAAGGTGAGTGGACATCAGCCAATGCAGTCTCCGCTTCAACCGGGAAAGCTAACGAAAAGCTTCCTCCGGTGTTCCACTCTGGTCTTACTGAAGCAAGAAGATAATGCTCGTAGGCACTTTCGATATTATTATGGATAAACCTGTAATTGACCGACGCCTGACCGTCAAAAATCCGGCTGACCGGAGTGGAAGGAATTTCCAGTTCCATATCCCAGTGCGTAAATCTTCTGGTGGGATCGTCATAAATAACATTAGTATCTGCGTTGGATTCAACACCATACAGGTTGTAATAATCGATATTCATATCTGCAAAAGCTTTATAAGGCAAGCCATTCTTAAAAGCATTCTGCAAATTCATTACCATGTTATTATTGTAAAAACGCTGATCAGCAATGTTTTTGTTGTTGGCTGACAGGTGATTAAGAGAGAACCCGGCCAGCATACTGCCTTTTTTTATGCTGTAGGCCAGTTCGGCAAGAATCGCATTGGGAAGACCATAGGCAGCCCTCACCAAACCAGTATTTGCAACAGGTTCTTTTATCGGAGGTAAGGCCAGCGGTCTGATGCTCGGCTTTTCATAATCCAGTTTGATCGGCCTCCCCGATATATTATACTGATATGATCTGCTGCTCAAATCAAAAACAGGTATTACGGGCAAAAGATCCACTTTCTTAAAATCCTTGAGTTTGGCTTCAAAATCCTTGAAAACCTTGATATCATCCACCTGGATCTCACCCTGACCGTTAAGCCCTGTCAACAAGCCGTTGGTGAAAATCAGGGTTAATAAAACGATATTAATTAATTGCTTCATAAAAATTTCTTTTAAAATACCAATTCAGAATTCTTTTACATTGATGAATCAATTGTTGAAATCCATAATCAGCGTGCCATCCAGGTTTTTCTTTTCCAGCCTGCTTTTCTGGACCTGTAATTTGGCGATTTGCTTGAGTTTGTCTTCTGCTTCTGCCAGGATCCTGGCATCATCCCGATAGTTCTGAATTACAGCATCAACGGCTGATTTCGCATTGAACAGGTCATTTTTGATCACCAGCAGATCTGAAAGCAGCAACAAGGTTTTGGCAATCCAGTACGGGTATGCATTGTTGATCGAATTGGCATTTCTGCACAATTCTTCCGCAAGTTTATATTCCTTTCTATCGTAATATATCAGGGCGATCAGATATCTCGCTTCAGCAGCAAGACTGCTGTTCTTCATATTCTGGATCACCTTGTTAAATGCGTTGATGGCAGGATCATATTTCTTTTCCTGAAAATTGAGTTTTCCCAAATAATAGTATGAAGATGTGGTTTCCTTCACTGTTGCCAGAGGATTGCTCTGAATTTTCGCCGCGAAGATGTTGACCCCGTCCAGATGAGCATTCCGGTAAGCGCTTCGCAATGCACCTAATTGTGCCTCATACTTTCTGGGTTCTGAACTGGTGAGACTTTCCAGTTCCGTGTAGTATTTGTATGCTTGCCTGAAATCATTGCTATAATTGAAACAGATCATGGCTGCATTGAACAAAGACTCTTCATAGAATTCGCCTGCGCCCTTTTCCAGGATAAATCTGAAATCTTCCAGAGCATCCCTGTACTTTTCTGTTGCCAGCAATGATTTTCCCCTGTAAAAGTGACTTTCCACATTAAAATAACCTTTAGGAAAAGTGTTGAGGTATTCACTAAAACCTTTCACCGCAGAGGTAAACTGAGCCTTATCGTACAGGTTCCTGGCAGCTGCATAGGTAACTGAGTCAGCATAGTAATTTTCCATTTCCATGCCTGCCTTGTTGCGAACGATCTGGATGAACTCTGCCGGCTGATTCAAATCTTTAATGTAGATCTCTTCCATTGCACGCAAAGCTTCCTTTGCATCGCTGCCTGAAGGATTGCCAGTCAGCACAGATTGGTACATATTGCTGGCTTCATCCAGTTGTCCCTTATTGTAATGTAATAATCCGAGCTTAAGATACGCCCTGTTTTTGTTCATTCCCCGGTCATCCGGCAAGTTGACCATGGACTTGAATGTTTCCATGGCTTTATCCTGCTGACCGGTTTCCAGGTAGATATCTCCGGCCAACAAATAGGTTTGCTCAAGCATGTCAGAAGAGGTATAATCCCTCATGATTCCCTGTAACAGAGTGATTGCGCCTCCATTGTCTCCATTGAGTTGAAGGATTATGGCTTTCTGATACATGGCATATGGGGTGAATTGGTTTCTGGATTTGATGATATCGTCATAATGATACAATGCATCGCTGAATTTTTTCAATTGGAGCGCGCAATCTCCGGCTCTTAATTTGGCATTGAGGTAGATTTTATTTTTCAGCTCCACATTATCCAGGGTAGTTCTGGGCAACAGCGTGAGACTTCTGCTGAACTCATCGTATCCAGCCTGATATTTGTTGAGCTGTATATAATTATAACCTTGCAGATAATGGGCAAAAGCAGGTGCAGATTGGCCGGTCAATTCCGGAACACCTTTGATCAGGAGAAAGTATTTGATGAGATTCTCTGAACTTTGAGCATACTTACCCTGACGCTGCAGGATCTCCGCAAGCCAGTAATATGCCTGGAGCGTGGTACTCAGATCCCTGTCAGTTTTAATGGCTTTCTCCAGATCCGAAATAGCAACGTCCTCACGGCCGTTCTGGATCTCCTGCAATGCCTTGTAGTAGCAGACTTTCTGATAGGCATCAAACAGCTGGTAGGAAACGTTATTTCTGGATTCCAGTATCTCCTGAGCCTTGCTATAGTCCCTGGTCTGAACAAACAACTCACCCAAAAGATTCTGGGATTCTATATAGTACAAAGAGTTATCAGGTATCAGGAATAAAGCATCAATGGCTTCACGATCATAACCCAGCTCAGCTGACAGTTTTCCAAAGTTGAGCAGGGATTCCTCATGCATATTGTTTTTAATGTTGTGGTCAGTCACTTTCTTCAAGGCAGTCCGGGCAGAAAGTTTATCTCCTGTTTTAAGATAGCAGTTGGCCAGGTAATAATTGGACACCTGCCCCATATCCCCTTCGACATCAGAGATCTGTAGAAAATGTGGAATGGCTTCCTTCCATTTCTCAAGGAAATAATAGGCATAGGCCAACTGATAAAAATCTGCCTCTGTCATTTTCTCCACTTGCTTTTCAAAGGTTTCCAAATGGGGCAATGCTTTGGCATAATCACCCTGTATAAAATAAGCTGAACCGATCAGCTGATGTATTTTGTGACGGTTTTTAAGTTCAGAGACCTGAAGCCTTTCTTCACCATAGGTAATGGTTTTTTGGTATTGTTCCTGGGTAAAATAAAGCTGAACCAGGTAATACGGGATATGGTCCCGGTAATACGGATCATTCTGCACAATTTCAAAATGGTGAATGGATTCGGTAAAATTACCTCTTAAAAATTGACAGATGCCCAGGTAATAATTAGCAGGAAAGTAATACTCATTTTTGGTAAATGTAAGGTCTTCCAGCAGTGGTGCAGCCTGATCAAACCGTTGCTTGACAAAATTGGAATAGGCCATTTTAAACCATACCGTCTGGCTTTCTTCACGGTTGAGCAAATTTGCTTTGATCACAGAAAACGAATTGAGCGCTTCCGTATAGTCCTTTATCCTGAAATAATAATTTGCTTTTGCCAGGTATGCCTGCTGTAAAAGAATGTGCCCCGGGTAATTGCGCTCCAGTTCCAGTAAAATGTCATCTGCATTTTCAAGACCCAGGTCATAAGCCATTTTCACACGGTACACATCCGCATGGATACCTGACAAATGTGTTGTTCTGTTGCTGCTCTCAAGTGCAGATTTGAATCGATCCAGTTTCAAGCCGGCTAAACTGTATTGCCCTTCATCAAATGCCCGGATCCCTTCCTGATAAATGTAGTTATTTTCCAGATAAACCGCAGTTTTTTGACCGGACAAGGCATTAAAGGTGAAAAACACTGATATTCCAACAATATATTTTGTCAATTGCTTCATTTGAAATTGATTAGCTTTTTACAATACCCGGGCTTCAGAGATAGAAACAGCAGTAAATCCTTACTAAAAGTTGATCAGGTCAGATAAATCTGCAATCCTGTCATTATCCGGTACATTATTGAATACAACATAATAACGCTGGTGTTCAATCCGGATTTTATCTTTAAAAAATCATTAACACAGAAAATGCTGTTATTATCCATTGGCACCAATTACTTTTCACCCTTCAACAAGTACCATGAAGGGAATTCAATACAAACATATAAAATATTTTTGAAATATAAAAAATATTTATTATTAAGGTATTAAGTATTGATGTTGTTTAAGAATTAGGTTGATAGCTGAACATGACCGACCGTTCCTGAAAGGTAAATATCCGGTGCACATTCAAGGGAAGGAACACGAAGGGCGGCCCAGCCAAAAGTCAGGTCAAAGCTCCTTTTTGGATCGAAGATGCTGACATGCAAAGCATCGTCAGTATCGAAGATGCTGACATGCAAAGCATCGTCAGTATCCCAGATGCTGACAAGCTTGCCTGATAAGTGCTGACATGCAAAGCATCGTCAGCATTCGTCAGTATCGGAGATGCTGACATGCAAAGCATCGTCAGTATCGCAGAAACTGACAAGCTTGCCTGATAAGTGCTGATATGCAAAGCATCGTCAGCATTCGTCAGTAATTTGTTTGCAAGCTTTAACAAAGACTTCATTAAAATGATTTCTATTTTGACATGCAATTCCATTAAATTCAGTACTTTCATTCAGTTTTTCAGCAAAATCTCTTCATCTTCTTCCACGAGCATTATTATGGTCTGATTCACTTACCTGATGTGAAAGGATCAAAAAATCAGTTTTTGTCAGAATAAATGAGAATTGGTTTTCTCAAATGCCTTGCAAAGTCAGCGGAGAATGAACTGTTCAGGCAGACTTTTGGCTATATGATCACATTCTGACTACAACCCGGAAATATTTCTTTGCCATACACTTACGGAAAGTATAATATATTTTGACTGAACAGTATTTTTTATATTTTTGATACCAAATTGACGTGTTGAACATCCTGATTTTTTGAAAAGTGCATAAATTGACAGGATTTATTTGGATTTTGAGTCAGTGAATATTTTTAAAGACATCATTTACCGTACAGAATTATGAATTCATTTTTTACAGACAACTTCAGATTTGAAATTTATTCACCTGAACATATACTGGGTGTTTTATTTTTCATTTTGCTTGGCACAGGGATCATCTGGATTGGGAAAAAAACTAAATCTCCCGAAACGAAAAAGACGATCCTGTTGTATTTCACATTTTCCATATTTCTGTCCCAGATCGCCAAGGTGGTTATATTGCTGATATTGGGAAGATTTGACGCACGCGTTGACCTGCCATTCCAATTGTGCAATGTTGCGCCCCTGATCCTTTGGACCGCCTATTATACCAGAAGCAGAGCATTGTATGGAGTCATTTTCATGTGGATCATGGCAGGCACCATTCAATCCAATTTTACGCCGACACTTGAACATTCCTTCCCTCACTTTGAATGGTTCAGATACTGGATCATTCATGTTCTGGTGGTGATCGCCGTTATATACGGATTCGTGGTACTTGACTACAGGTTGAAATGGAAAGACATTTTTGTTTCACTTTTCTGGCTCAACATCTTTGCCCTGGTCATCTATCCGGTCAATCTTTGGCTGGATGCCAATTACCTTTTCCTGGTCGAGAAACCGCATGGTAAAACCATGTTTGATCTGCTGGGCAAATGGCCGGTATACATTTTCCAGCTGGAACTGGTAGCCATTCTGTTATTCAGCATTTTATACCTGCCATTTTACTTTTGGAACAGGGTGAAGATGCCTGTTCAAAGAACCAACCAACCACTGGATGAAAATTAAGACCGATCATGCGTATATTTTTTTCTGAGCACAACAACAATTATGTCAATTATACTTTTGATTATGCGGTTTATGCTGAAGCAGGATCTCCGGAGGAAATACCGGGGATTTTCGACGGTGGCTTTTTACCATACAGCAATGATGTTCATTTAAGTAAGGAAATATTTTATCTGTGTCGCAGTGTAAGGGTCGACACCGCTTTGTTCAAATCCGGTTCAGAAAACAAAAGAGTTGACCGCAAGCTGGAGCCGCTGGGCATCAGGTTGGAAGTGATTGAGAAGAAAGACTTTAACTTTCAAGATGAGGCATTCAGATCATTTTGTCTGCGTTATGCTGATCAGCGATATTCAGCCAAAACCATGGATCCGGTACGGTTGAACTATATTTTTGAAAGGCAAAACGGTACCCACCTTTTCAGATTTACGGATCGTGATGAACAATTATTGGGTTATGTGCTGACCGGAATTCACGGAAATCTGCTGCATTACTGGTTTTCATACTTTGATACCGGCATCATGGAGCAATATCCGGTCGGTAAATGGATGATGTGGAAACTGATCTGCTGGGCAAAGGACAACGGCCTGGATCATGTGTATCTCGGAACCTGTTATGGAGAAAAAGCGCTGTACAAGGTCAGGGATTTCAATGCAGTCAGTTTTTTTGACGGCGAAAGTTGGAATACAGACATCAACGAACTGAAAAGCAGGTGCAAAAACGACCATCTGCAACTGGAAACGGACAGGTTTAAATTAAGCAGGATCAGCCAAAATTAAATTAAAATTTTTGGCAAAATCGTGTTTAATAAGCCGGATTAGAAATGTGGAATTACTTTAAAAATACATGATTGTAAATGGGAAAATCAGGAAAATCATTGAATTCTACCCATTTCCGTATGCCTGAAAAATGATTTTAAGTTCGTCAGGATATCCGAACATTTCCATTTACTGAACTTTACTCCTTTTGAAATAATAATACAGTGGAATACCGGTAAGGATCAACCCCAGACCAATGAGTGATTCCCATGGACGTGAATAAATGGAATTAACTATGATGACGATGCAGAACATTATGAACAGAATTGGGACTAAAGGATACCCATAGGTTTTGAGATCAGGGCTTGACCGCTTCAATTTGATCACCGCCACGGCACCCAGCGCATAGAAGATAAATGCTGCAAAAATGAGCATATCCGTAAGTTGATCAAAAGTACCACTCAAAATCAATATACTTGACCATATCATCTGGCCGGTAAGACTAACGTGAGGAGTCCTGAATCTTTCATTTACCTTTGCAAAAGATTTAAAAAATAAGTTTTCCCTGGACATCTGGTAATACACTCTGGCCGCAGTCATGGCACTTCCCTGAGTGGCACCAAATGTTGAAACCATGATCAGGGCGGATATGATTACAATTCCGGTAGTTCCAAGGACTTGATTGGAAACTTCCACTGCCGCGATGGTACCCTGTTGTCTGCCTAATCCGGCAAATTCTGCAGGACTCAAAACATTCAAATATGCATAATTGACCAAAATATACAGGATCATTGTCAGCAACGTGCCAAGAATAATTGCCTTGGGAACATTCTTTGTGGGATTCTTAAATTCACTGGCCATATTGGTGATATTTACCCAACCATCGTATGCCCAGAAGGCGCCAAGCATGGCGGTAAAAAATGCACTCAATTTGAAAATACTTTGTGCATCCAAACCCTCTGATTGAAAACTGGTATTGATGGTATCATGAGTAGTACCTGAATAACCCAATCCTAAAACGATCAGGATCAAAATACCAAGTATTTTTGCACCGGTCACTATATTACTCAGCCATCCGCCTCCTTTGACACCCAGGATGTTATACACTGTTAAAAATGCAAGCGTGGAGATAGCGATTATCTTGATGGTAAAGTTTTCTGATATATCGAGTCCGAATAAGCTGATCGAACCATCAGGAAGGCTGAGAAAATCAGGGATCTGAAAGAATTTTGCAAAAGATTCAGCAAAGACATAAGATATGGACGCAATGGATGCTGCGCTAATCACACTGAAAAAACTCCATCCGAACATGAACCCTGTAAAATCATTAAAGGCATTTTTAAAATACTGGAACTGACCGCCAGCCTCCTTGGTCACCGAAGCCAGGGAAGCAAAACTCAGTGTCCCCAACAGGGTGATCACACCGGCAACTACCCATGCCCAGATGATCAGATTTCCATCCATAAGAGCGTCCGACATCGGTGCGATCTTCTTGAAAATGCCTGAGCCGATCATACTTCCTGCTACGAGCAATATGCCGGTTCCCAATCCTAAAACCTGTAAAAGAGATGGTTGCGCTTTACGTTCCATAGATGATCAAAAACTTTGTAATTATAATAGGGGTCAAAGGTAAAAGATTTTTAATATATATTGATAGTTGTTTATAAAACCAAATAAAAGCTTGAAAATAAACCTAAGGATATCAAGTCAAATATGGATGTTTCATTTCACAATAGATTGTATTTCAAAACACTATAACTTATTTTTTCGGTTGAATCTATTCAATCACCATTGCTTTCAAAAGTCCTTGACAAAATTGTCCATCAACTTCACCCTGCTTTAGAATTCAAGCTCACTGGTGCTTGATCATATTTTGAAATATGCTTCATCCAGGCTTTTCAAAATCACTTCAGATAACTGAATATAAGCGCATGAACACATTTAGTCCGTTGAACTTAGTATATTTGCTGATATGGTAAAAGTTGTCATGTTTTAGCAGCTGTTTACTGACAGGCAGAGGGTGATTTCATCAGACTCATATGCAAATTAATTGTTCGAAAAATAAATTTAAATCAGATCTGCATGAAGTTCAAATTGCATTTATCACTGACATTTTTTTTATTATTCAGCTTAATTTCATCTACTTATGCTAAAATTCTGCATATCGGGCCGGGTCAGGCATATGCAGGTTTGATGCAGGCAATTCCTCATGTATTGCCCGGAGACACGATGATGATCCATGAAGGTATTTATGCAGGTGGATTGACCATCTTTAACCTGAAAGGTACGGATGCAAAATGGATCATGATCATGGCAAAGGAGAATGAAGAAATCATTTTTCAGGGAGGCACCAACAGTTGGCAAATGATCGATGCTGCCTTTATTCATATTAAGGGGATCATCTTCCAAAATCAAACAGGAAACGGTTTCAATATTGATGACGGAGGGGATTATTCCACACCGGCCCATCATATCATTTTCGAAAAATGCGTATTCCGGGATATTCAGGCAACAGGCAATAACGACCTGCTCAAAATGTCCGGTGTTGATCATTTTGAGATCAAAGAATGCAGGTTTTTAAACGGCAGTCAAGGTGGAAGCGGGATTGATATGGTAGGCTGTCATAACGGAATAATACACCAGTGCTATTTTGAGCAGATGGGTTCCAACTCCATACAGGCAAAAGGAGGTTGTGAATACATCAGGATCGAACGCAATTATTTTAAGAACGGCGGAAACCGGTCTCTGAATCTCGGGGGATCAACGGGATTGCAGTATTTCAGACCTCTTGATGCCAGATTTGAAGCGGCCCGGATAAAGGTGCTTGCCAATGTTTTTGTCGGTTCGGAAGCCCCTGTAGCCTTCGTTGGCTGCATAGAGACCGAGGTCATCAATAACACCATTTACCTTCCCGGAAAGTGGGTGCTCAGGATACTGCAGGAAACGGTTGACACTTCCAGGTTTTTCCCCTGCAGTAATAACATTTTTCGCAACAATTTGATTTACAAGGACAATAAAGTCAGTACAGACTGCAACATCGGTCCCAACACCATGCCTGAAACTTTCATTTTCTCCAATAATCTTTGGTACCACAGTCAAAATCCCGGTTGGGCAGGACCTGCTACCCTACCGGTTACTGACCACAATAGTCTCATCAATACTGACCCGCTTTTCGAAGATATGTCCACTGAAAACTTTGCACTTCAGCCAGGCAGTCCTGCGATAGGAAAAGGTTTTGACTTGAATCCCGATATCCTGGACTTTCCGGGTCATGCTTTCAGCAAGCCACCATCCATCGGTGCATTTGAGGGCAATCCTGATGTTGTTCAAGTTCTAAATGCTGATAAAGTTAAGCCTGACATGATATTTTACCCAAATCCTGTATTGACCACAGCTACCATCATTACAAATTTTCCAGGTGAAACTTGTATTTTTGAAGTTTATGACTTATCGGGTAACTTAAAACTTAAGACCAATGGGATAAAAGGCGTGAATATTCTGAATTTTTCAATTTTACCTTTTGGTATTTATTTATTAAGGTGTTGTTCTGCAATCTCCACAAAATGTAGTACTGAAATCGTTGTTAGGATTTAATACGGTTCATTTTTGACAATGATTCAGTTATAAATCATCTAGTATTCTGTTTGCTACTTCATCTAAAGAGTCTAAAGTAAAAGCAAAATCTTTATCTTTAATTTTACAAAGAGCGATATTGGGATCCGAGCTTTTCGGAAATTCAAGAAATAATTTTCGATTACCATTTCTTAAAGCTTCAATTCTTTTTTCATAATCAAGAAGTATTTCATCACAACTATTGTAAGGACTTTTTTCCAAATCATTCTCTATTTTTTGAATTAATGCTGCATCTGCTTTTTTCTCCTTTTCATTTGTAGGTTTGGAGGGTTTAGCTACTGTATTAGTTGAGTCGATTGTTCCAGTTATTAAGATATGAGTTTCTTCAGGAGTAAAATCATTTAGGCCTTGACCAATTTCAACAGACTCTTCCTTGTTTTTTCCTCGACAACCAACATACAGAATTAATACTAGAAGTAATACTATATAATTTTTCATGTGGATATATTAATTTAATTGAATGGAACTATCCTAAACAATAATTTAAAAATATTTTATTCTTAGTTTTAGCACTTAAAAATTACAAATAAAATGATCAAAAAATGTTTTTTATACTCTATCATAAATCAGATCCCCCGGAGTTTCCTTCAATATTTTAGTCGTAATCAATTTGGTAACAAAATAAGACAGAATATTAAACATAATAAAAGTCAGGATAACAACTGGATGCCAAAATTTCAGACTATATATTCCCGTAAAAAACCCTGCTATCCAAAATAAAAAGATATTTGTCCCTGATATTACCCATGAGTATAACATAAATTTGATAACTGTTTTAATATAGATTTCCTCTACTACCTTTCTTGAAAACCCAAAGGCCATAAATGTTCCAATATTAGGCTTGATTTTGTCTAAATGGTTTCGGATAAGATTAAATAGAAAAATTGAAAAACTGATCATAGAAACTATGATTAAACTCAAAATCATAAAAAAAGTCAATCTGCTGACAATGGAAAAATTATCCCGCTCTTCGACAACAGAGAGTTCAATTTCCATTTTGAAACGATTTTTTAGAAATAACTGAAGTTCTTTTATCTTGTCTAAAGTTTTGAAATTAAATGATACATACATTGGTTCTGACAAATCAGAATATCCTGAAACAGGTTTCCAAACTTTTTGCAATAAAACTGAATCTCCTCGCAGGTTCATTTTTTTATAAAACCTAGCAATTAAACTATCTTGCAGAAAATCACTAGTAAAAACTGTAATTTGTTTAAAATTATCGATACCAACTATTGAAACATCCTCCTGTTCGATATCAATTACATCAATGGGTTTTAAACTCTGTTTTATTAAATTTTCATCCGGTATTTTATTGGATATAAAAGACAACCTGGTTTGATTACCCACCTCTATGAAACCAGTTGTCTCATATTTTTCAATAAACATATTGAAAAAGTCCTGAGACATGATGAAATTAGTATGGTTGGGTAAACTTTTCACTACACCCCCAATAGTGAATAGAAAAATATAATTTTCTTCAAAATCTTTTATAATTAATTGTTTACCAACTGATTTCCTTGCATTGATGTTCATTTCACCACAGAATTCTTCAGTAACAAATAATTCAAAGAGATTCTCAGGATCATTAACTGCAAATCCTTCTTTAATGCTAACTATATTTTCTTTTTCAAAAATTTTAATAGCAATTTCCTCATTAAAATCCAGGGTTCTTCCGGTTATATCTTTAACGGTTTTCTTTTGAGGATGGATCATCTTAAAAGTCCATTTAACATAACCGGAAATATTCTTTAAGTTGTATTTTTCTAAATTTGATGAACTTGTGAAATAGTCTTTTAATCCCGGAATATTATCCCTGTATTGATACAATACCGGCATTGTAACCCAGTTGGTAAATGGATTATCCATCCTTTCTTTAAGCTGCTCATAAGCTCCTAATGACAATGAAATTGTGAATACAGCAATAAACAAAAGTGATGTGCAAATCAATAAATTCCTTTTCTTTGCACCAATCAGTGCAACCAATTCTTTTTGAATGAATAAGCGTTTATAATCCATTTATAAAAATTAAACTATCTCCCGAAAAACACTGCTGACATAATTAAATGCATCATTTAGGATTTGTTCTTTGTTATACCATTCACCTTCATGTTTGCTTAATGCTGTTTTTTCACTCAAATAGCCGATGAGGCCATCATCAGTTTGTTTTGGAATCAGCATATAGATCCGGTCCGCATATTTAAGAGCCAATTGGATATCATGACTCACAAAAATACCTGCCTTATTCGTATTGATAATCGATTCCCTGGTGAATGTCATTAATGCTTTGGCAGTAAGAGAATCAAGATTCCCGGTTGGTTCATCTCCGATAAGAACCTCGAAAGGTGAAGCAATCGCCCGGACAAAGGCCAATCTTTGTTTTTGCCCACCGGAAACATTAAAAATCTTCTGGTCAAAGACTTCTCCGTTTAATTTGACAATATGCATCAACTCTTTGATTTTTTGTCTGGCTGATATCTCATTTTCACCCTTCATCAGTAGAGTCAACATCATGTTCTCACCAGCTGTAAGATTGGGCATTAGGTAATTATTCTGAAAAATATAACTAAAATGATCCCTCCTGAATGATTCCAATTGATTGAAATTGCCATCCCATAAATTGATCAGATCAATTTTTTCACCTGATCCCAAAATGTAAGTTGCTATTGTATCAGAACTTTTACTACCTGTATTATTTATTAAACCGATGGCTTCAATAAATGTACTTTTACCAATTCCTGACGGTCCCAAAAGAAAGACAATTTCTCCTGAGTACAATGAAAATGACTCTACATACAGTACAGTTTGACCATTTTTATATTGGCAAAGTAAATGCTCTATAGCAATAATTTGTTTTTTCATTCGATATTAAAAGGTATCTTCAAATGGAATCCAATAATATTGATTTCTCCCTAAATTGCCGCCTTTTGTTTTGAACTTAAACTCATATCCGGCATTTTTAGTTAAATTTTCTAATTTTCTGTATTTCTTTTCCAATTCATTCAAAAAACTTCGTAAGGTTTCAGTTTTTACCCTGGGATTATCAATTTTATTCAATACAAAATTGTGATTTTCATTTTCAAATTTAAAGCATTCCCCAACCAATTTTGCTCTGAAATCATTTAAGGTAACATCATTACCAATTTTATTATCACCAGAGTATTTTTTATATAAAGAAAGTAATGCTTCCTTTAACTTAGTCCTCAAAACATCATCTGGCTCATTAACAAGAGTCACTAATGAACGCAAATCATTTAAATACTCCCCAAGCTCTTTTTCAGGGAAAAATAAAACAGGAGAACAGAGGTCATTGCTGGCTCCATAAATTCTCTTGGGTACATAAGCTTGGACATATAAGTTAACCTTCCTGTCTGTCAACTTTTTCAAATTCTCTTCTGAAGCTTCCATTCCAGCTTTCTGTAAAATCATGGATAGTCTGTCTTGTAATGCTCCAACACTAAAACCTGACCCTTCAACATCACTTTCATCCAATTGATCACCATCTTCCATTGACTTTTCCAATGCCTTAGCAACTCTGTTAAGATTTGTTTTGATATCTTTAAAAGAAGCCCTCATATAGTTAACAAATTCATAAGGCGCCATCTGAGATGAAGATCCTGAAGTATAAAAAATATTTTTGGTTGATCCTCCATGAATAGCATATTCGGTGCTACTTTCATCTATTGAAGGGTTTTCATCTTTAATCTTTAATAGTTCATTTGTCTTTATATAGGATTGAAAATTGCTTTTGCTCACTTCCAGCATTAAATCTACACATTGTTCTGCCAGATCATTATTTACAGCATTTTTTGGCAAATTGGGTTGTATAAAGATCAAATGTGCCCTCAGATTTGAAAGTTGATCAACAAGTTTGTCCGTTCTTATCCAGGCATCACAATTGTTATCAATGCAATTCAATCTCAAATTAGGATCTTCCCTGAAATCTGGATTCTGACCGATAACATAAATAATATTGGTACTGTTGTTCTTGAAACCAACTTTCGCAGCAGATTTTGATAATGCTGAAAACAAAGTGGAATATCCATCATAGGTGTCCTGAGTGAACACTGCCTCATCAATTTTTTTAATCAAATCTTCTATATCAGGAGTTAGCTCAGTAACCTCTATACTTGACTTTCCTTTAACATTGACATTTCTGTAGAATGCAATGGCAAAGCGTTTATTGGGAACATCCGTCAACTCACGCTTCAGATTGCCTATTGCGTTTTTTATGGCTTCCTTATAAGTTCTCATTGAAGTTGTTCCTTCAATCAATATCAAAATATCATAATTATTGCTGAACTGAGATATTTCATCATAAGCAGCTTTACACGGAGCACATTCATTATTCCGATTATCTTTCCCCATTGAGCCTAATATTCCGGTAGTGTAAAAATGCTCTTCACAACGCAGGACAGGCATACGTAATTTTGTACCAATAAATCGTTTGTTGTCACTTTTCGCTAAAGTATTTCTTGGCGCTATTACAGGATCATCCTTGGTCAAAATCCTGTTCATATTGCCTGACCCGCTAATTGCCTGGTTGGTGGCACTTATTTCATCGGGGTAAGCAACAAATTGCAACGAAGGCCTTTGCTTTCGTTCATCAAATGCAGCTTGCGTAAAATTCTGCTCCAGGGCAAGGCGTGTATTCCAATCGGCCTGAACATTCTGTTCAACCCAACCGACAATTTCAGATTTATAAAATGAAAAATTTTCCATTTCGCTTTCACGGCCCAATAAATAAAATCCATTTTCTTTTTTCAGAATAAAATAAAAATCATAAAGAGATATATCACCAGCTGATGGATGGGACGCAGATGGCCCTGATCTGAATTGAACACCCTTGTTATTAAATCTGATTACTTTGTCCGCGGCTTCTTCTGTATATAATATCAGTGATTTCAAATATATATCTGTTCTTGCACTCCTTAAACCGCATGGCCATAACAACAATTTTGATTTTTCAACCCACCCAAAATCCTCCACAAAAGAACCTTTTGGAATATTCAGGTTATTATCAGGCGAGCCATTCATTTTAACCAACTGTAAATAGTTGCCTTTTTCATCAGCAACATAATACCAGTCTTTAAATGTTAGCTTTTTCTTTTTAATTGAGGAAGGCGAAGGTTCTGAATATGTGTCGAGGCCTTCACGGTCACAGATTACTCTCCAGGGTTTTGAACCGGATTTGGGACCAGATGCACTTTTAACATACGATTCCATTTCTTCACCTTGAAGATCAATGGGTTTACTGAATTTATTCGGAAAACCAAGCACCGATCTGAATTCCTGGCCATATATAACATTACCTGAAATTAAAATACTTAATATAAGTGAAATGACGATTCTCATAAGCTGATGTATTCTGATTAAAAATCTAAATGTTTTACAATTTGAAGAAGAGGCCGGCTTCCAGGCGTATAAAGGCCGGTTTAAATTCTTGAATAAAAATTGATTTGTAGCCGGACTCTGTTAAACTATGAATGCTGGAGCTGCCATTTTTAAACCATGACTGGATATAATATACATAACCTGCACCTAGGTTGAGCGCAATGGATTTATTGTTCGTCAGATAATACCTGATATTGGGTTTAAGTTGAAATCCAATCGGAAAGGTATTTGTCATTTGTTCGATGCCTGTGAAACCTCCTTCGTATTTCACATTGCAGTATTCCTCAAAAACATCCTTATAGCCTACTTCATCCAGTGAAATAATTTCCCTGTTCTCATTGACTTTTTCCTTTTTAAAAACAATAGTAGGCATGATATAGGCGTCCATCCAATATTCCAGTTTATAACCAAGTATGGGTCGAATCGGAAGGTGAACGCCAAATAGTCCCTGCAGATAGTTAAAGGTAATAATATTCGTTACATTTCTATAATCGTAAGACTCTGTGAATAACAATGAATTATTTGCACCACCACTTGAGGATCTGTATATTCTATCTTGCAAAGCATTATCAGTTTCAATATTCCATCTGTGTAATCCATAATTAAAGCCAGCCACCCATTTCTGATGTTTACCTCTTTTAAAGCTCCTTGCATAAAGCAACCCAATGTCTGTCATGAAAGTGCTTCGCACAATTGGTAAGAATCCCGGGCCAAATTGCTCATGAAAACTGTAAGTTGAGTTGGTATTAAAGCCATATGCAATAGAAGCATTCATTTCTTGCAGATACGGCTTGGGTTTGGGAATAATTTTTCCTAGAATACCGTATATTTTTACATCTTCCAACTCATCACCTTGAATGATCAGGGTAAAATCCAGTGACATAACTTCCTCTTTGCCATCAGGATAATCAACAATCAGTCCTGTTTTTTCATCGATTTGATTATAAATGGCCTTATTTACCAAAATTTTTACTTCAAAATATAATCCCGGAATTGCCGGATTATTCTCAACACTGAGTAATTTTAAATCCCTTAAATCGAATTTCGAACCAACTTTTCTTAAGTTCTTTGCGATCAGGCCAACATATTCATCGATCGTGATTACCTGTCCATATTTCATCAGGTCATTAAAAACACGGGCATTACTATGAAATAATTTTCTGAACGCATCAATAGATTCAGGAGTGACTTCCCCATTTTCAAAATCGATCAGTGAAGCTGCATCATTATACAGGCTTAAATGTTTATAGCATCCGGCTTTTATTTGCTCCAAATAAGGCTCGGCATCAGGATGGATCCTGGTGGTTTCATCTGTCCGGATTGTCATTGTCGGGTCCAAAGATGAAATTTGACAAAATATATTTTGAACACTCAAAATGAAAATCCCGATAAATATTATATACTTTTTTAGTTTGTGTATGTTCATTTCCAATTATTTATAACAAGAAGACCTTATTATTTAATAACAATAAACTTTTTCGTTTCCTCATTTATACTTATAAAATACATTCCTGCGTTAAGCTCCAGGATATCAACAAGCCGGATAAGCGGTCCTCCTTCATGTTCATGTTTCAATGTAAGCCTTTGCCTGCCCAAGTCATCAAATACAATAATTCTGTACGATCCTGCTACAAAGTGATCACTTCTTAAAGTAAGGAAATCGGTAACAGGCACCGGAAATACTGACCATGGTTCATTCTTATTTTGGCTTGTTTCATTGCAATCATGAACAGGAGTTGCAGATCTTTTACTGATGATAGTGCCTCCACAACTTGTACCACAAGGGTATTTAACCAGTAATGGTATGCTGGTCGTCTTCAGTTTTTTGTAAGGTTTTTGATCAATGCCTTCCACCTGATGAATTTGATCACCATCTATATAAAACCAGCGAAAACAATCATTCCCATTAAAGTTGTCGATATAATACAAACTGCTGTCGTTGCATACCCTGTATTGAATGAGTGTCTGTTCATCAAATTCAAATAGACCGTTACCTGAAATTTGAATGGTGTCATGATCATAGCAACCTTCCGGAGATTTCAGCGTAAGAACAAGGTTACCCGTACCGGAAATCGCAACAATTTGATCTCCAAGAATTGGATGAATTCCGCCTCCGGCATTATTCAGTTTCCATCCAATATCGACATCGCTATTAATACCCTGGCCCAATTGTTCAGCTTTATAGAACGGACCACAATCATTGTCATATCCTCCGATCACTGCATCGGGAAGTTGATTGATTTTGATCTCCTTGCTTATTGGACCGGCTTTACAAACAAGCGTATCGGATAATTCGATTTTTCTTGAAGCATTGACGGAGATCATGGTTGTTTCTCCTAATTCAAGGCCGGATTGATTCACATCGATGGTATCACCATTACTATTCGTTATGGTAAACCATTCCATTTTATCCAGCATATCTAACAGAACCAATTGCCTTAAAGTATCATCCTTGCACAAATCATCCATGATGTTGATCACCGGGGTTCGAAAAACATGATATTCTAATGTGTCTAAATAAGCAGCACATATATTGTTAACGGCCTTAATTTCCTTAAAAATGATATGGTAAATACTATCTTTATTGGATATGTTTACATTGACTTTTTGATCCGAGTAAACTGTGTTATTATATTGAAAACTTGTGCCAGGGGTATTTGCTTCAACTACCAGTGATAGAGAATTGTTTTCATAGCAAAACTGATCTTCTTTCAATTTTAAGTAAGGCTTTGGTTGAGCATTTATAATAAAGCTAATATCACATTCAAGGTCTGATCCCTGGAAATAATAAATAACTTTACCGCTTACTAAATTTTCTCCATAAATTAAATCTTGAACCCCTATATTTATAATAATAGTATTATTACCAACCCCTGTTATCGTTTTATTGTTGAAACTGAAATCAACTTTGCTTAAACCTTGTCTATAAAATTTTATTTTAAAAGCTTCAACTTTATTACCACAGAAATTTATTTTTTTTAATGAATTGGAAATTTCACTTTCTTCATTGTCTAATATGGCAGTTAAAACATATAGTTTACAATCTGAAGGATTAACAGTAAACTCGATTTCTAAATTCTCACTACAATTATTTTTATATAATATATTTGATTTTAATACATATTCAATACCAGAAACCAACAAAACTTCAAAACTATTGATCTCAAATGCAATTTGATCATAGACTTCGATTTGAGAATCCTTGCGTAAAATAATATGGTGTATGCTTTCCACTTCCGTGGAGTTTCCCCCTTGTAATATTGGTGTGAACACCATCACACCTTCGTCAACTCCGGATGTGATGGTCATTTCAAGAACAGGTACGTTTTTTACCTCCAGATTTTTTTCAACTATATTAGTACATGAATTATTATCCGTTATTGTCAAATAAACATTATAATTTCCATCAGACAAATAACTCAAATCAATACTATTTCCACTCTGTTCCTGACCATCAATCGACCATACGTATTCCCCTAGAGAACCGGTAGCTGACAGGAACTGCTCCTCTCGTTCACAAATAACATCTGGACCGTTGATGCCAATTACTGGTGTTGGATGTACTGTAAAAGTCAGTGAGCTGAAACATCCATCAATAGCCCTGGTGTAAGTCAAAGCAACATTTCCGGCAGAGTTGCCTGTGACAATACCTGCATTTGTCACAGAAGCAATCGATGAATTACCACTCTGCCAGTAGCCGGCTGATCCGGGGGTCACCATAGCGGTCAAACCTTCACATACGGAATTATCTCCTCCAAGAACCGGATCAGTCGGTATCGGATTGACAACTGCGTTTGCAGAATTTACAGAGCTGCAATTGTTTGAATTTTGAACACTGAAAGTATAGGTGGTACCAGGCGGTAGTCCGGTCACTGTGAATGAGATTCCTGTTCCGGCATACGCAATTCCACCCGGGTATCTGGTGATGATCCAGCTACCAGAAGCGGGTAAACCATTCAGCATTACACTACCTGTAGGAATAATGCATGTTGGATGTATTATGGATCCAATCTGCGGAGGTGATGGATTAGGATAGACAATAAATCCTTTAGTATTGGTGCATCCGTCAAAGGATCTCGTATATGTCAATATCACTGTCCCTGGTGAAATACCGGTCACAACACCGGCATCTGAAACGGTAGCGATCAATCCATTACTGCTCTCCCATATGCCGGCAGAATTGGGAGTGACATAAGCAATTCCTCCAACACAAGCCTGGTTATCTCCCCCGAGCGTTGGTGGTGAGGGTATCCCATTGATCACTACATCAGCTGATGATGGTGAAGTGCAGCCATCTATGTTGGTAACCTTAAAGTAATATGTATTGTCTTTAGGCAGTTCATCCCATGTAAAAGAAGTGCCGGATCCCTCATGAGGTATTTCTCCAGGGTATCGCGTTAATGTCCAACCTGAAGCAGGTAAACCACTCAACACGACTCTTCCGGTGGTGTCAATACAGGTTGGCTGGGTGATGGTTCCTATGATCGGTGCATTAGGAGTATAAAATACCGTGAACGGCTTTGAATTTGAACAACCATCAGATGTCCTTGTATAGGTCAGGGTAACGTTTCCAGGAGAAATTCCACTAACAACCCCGTTATTTGTAACTGTAGCAATCGATGCATCACTACTGATCCATGTCCCATCCGAACCTGGGGTAACATATGCAATCTGACCTTCACAAACATCATCATCACCTACAAGAATAGGGCTATCGGGAATGTCTGATATGTCAACGTTTTCTGAATTTTGAGATTCGCAGTTGTTCAATGTCACCGTAAAATGATAAGTTACACCTGGAAAAAGTCCGGAAACCGTGAAAGTTGCACCACTTCCTGAGTAGGCCATTTCAATCGGGAAACTTTTAATGGTATACATCCCGGGAGTTGGCAGCCCTGTCAACTGTACACTTCCTAAGGGCATATCACAGTCAGGTTGGGTGACCTGCCCTATCTCAGGAGCGGCGGGTATATTGTAAACAGTGAATGCCATTGAATCCTGGCAGCCATCAGACGTGCGTATATAAGTCAGAGTACTTACACCCTGAGAGATCGCACTGACTTGACCCGAATTTGTTACGGTTGCTATCGATGTATTACTACTGTTCCATGTTCCACCTGAATCGGGAGTGACATTGGCATTTTCACCGACACAGGCTTGATCATCACCTCCGAGTATTGGCGAAGGAGGCAAATCATTTATAATGACATTTGCCGATAAAGGTGAATTACAATTGTCTGAATTGGTCACTGAAAAGGAATAGGTGTTATTTGGTGGCAGATTGATCCATGTATATGTGGTTCCGGAGCCAGAATTTGTGAGACCTCCCGGGAATTGTGTGATGGTCCAGTTACCGGATGAAGGCAAACCGTTGAGTACAACACTACCTGTTTGAATGGTGCAGGTAGGTTGTGTAATACTGCCAATTATTGGTGCATTAGGTGTGTTATATACTGTAAAAAACTTTGAATTTGAACAACCATCAGATGTACGGGTATAAGTAAGCGTAACACTGCCTGCAATAATACCGGTGACTGATCCTGCATTTGTCACGGTTGCAACCGATGGATCGCTGCTGGTCCATGTTCCGCCCGAGGTTGGAGTTACGGTTGCTTGAAAACCCGAACAAACTGAGATTGCGCCTCCGAGTTCAGGATCTGGAGGTATGGGATTTATGGTCACTCCATTGGTTGGTGGAGATGTACATCCAAAGGAATTGGTCACTGTAAACGTGTAGGTGTCGTTTGGAGAAAGGCCTTGAACATTATAGGACATTCCTGTACCAACGTAAGTTGTTCCCCCGGGTGAAACAGTTATTGTCCATTGTTCGAATTGGGGCAAACCGTTAAGCATAACACTGCCAGTTGGAATTATACAGGTTGGTTGGCTGATAATACCAACAGTTGGTGCTGCAGGAAAGCCATGAACAGTCAGGTTGATTGTCAAAGGATCTGATAGATCACATGTGCCGGATTTTTCCTGGGTTACATTTATTACATAATTACCTGCTTCAACGTCCTGAATGACTATATTTGTTTCTGTCCCTGCGTCAGTGAATGTAGTTAGTGCATAATTTGAACCGTTTGGTTCGGTGATTGACCAATCAAATTTAGCATATGTTAATCCTGAAATTATGATTGTGACATCATCGCTTTCACAAGCAGGACTGGGATTGTTTGTCAGCACCGGTGGGGCACATTGTTGCCCAGTTGCAAATGGAAAGCAGGAACTGAATATGAGTATTGTTATAATAAATCTTGAGTACCACATTGAAATTAAATTTTTTAGTGTTTATACACAAAGTCATAAAAAATAAGCTTGCCGCTGCTTTGGATATCGGCATTTGACGTACCTGAAGCATAGGAATTTTTTATCTGGATCACACTCAGATCACCCTGAACTTCATATACCAGGGTGTATGTTTGACCAGCTCTCAACACAGTATTTTTCAGATCATTAAACCGTACTGTATTACTACCTTCATTCAAATTCTTGGTTACGGTGATTTCCCTTTTGATGTCTCCCCCTGATAGCGTTATATCCACTTTCCCATGGTTCGTTGCGATCAATTTGGCTTCATGAATGATCAGATCCTTCAAGGGTTTTATGGTGATCGAGCCAGATTTTACTTTTTCTTTCTCTTCATCAAGTGAAGCCAGGGAAGTAATTTTACAGATGGTACCGATTGCCTTTGGAATAAATTTAACTGGTGTTTCTTCAACCTTTGAAGAAGGTTCCGGTTCTTCTTTGAAAGTTGTTGATTCTGTTGATATTCCAGGATTTTCTCCTGAGGACTTCACTTTTTTTTCAACAGGTGGTTTATCATCAGTTTTATTACGTTTTTGCTCATTATTAGCAGGAACCGTGTATTCACTTTCATTAACTTTTTCGTAATAAAATTCATTTTCTACCCACACATAAGCTATTCTTGCTTCACCTTCGGGTAAAGAGACTTTTATTTCGTACATACCCGGACTTTCCCATGTATAGGAAAAGTCATTACCCGAAAATATTTCATTGCCATCTACTGACCATCTCAATGATTTATCATCAATCTCTATTCCGCTGTATTTAAAAACTGAATTGTGTCCGACTTTTGAAATTGCAAAATTTTCTTTTTGATCTTGAGTTGGGGGATCTGTATAATTTACACCTAAAAGAGGTAAAAGAGTCCCGTCCATGGATATTGATTCTTCTGCAATAACCTGGGTTTTCTCACTTTTACAGTTCAAAAGGACAAAACACATACTGAACAATATTAAATAGCAGCAGCTTTTCAATGGGCTCGAGTTACACATGCTCCGGTTTATTTTGGTCACTAAATTGATTTTATATTGTTATTGAATGTCACACCTGAAATTTCATCAATTTCTTTCTAATTATTCTGCCCGACATTTTCAAATTCATCCATGGAATAGTAGATCCTGCAGTTGCCCGTATTATTCAAATCTTTGTTTTGAATATCAATCTGCCTGCATTTATTTCCAGTTTTAACAGTAATCACTTCAGGATCAATGATTTTTAAAATCTGATCGTATTCCATCGGGACTGTAAGCAAACCCTTTTCATTCAGAATACCAAGCAAATAAGTTTGCCTGTCACGTACAATTGCATAATTGATATCTCTCACCCTATCCACCCTTGATAGTTGTGCATTTACCACATAGGAATACTGAGCTAATTCCGATTGCCGGGTTTGATCCAGTTTTTCAAAAATGTTTCTCGCTTCATCAAAATCCAATTGGTTGACTGCATGGGCAATCGCATGTTCTTTGTTTGACAATTTGGGTAAAACAAAAAATCCAGAGACCATTAGAAGCAAAAATACAATGATAGCAATAGCTGCATATTTTAAGTATTTACTCCAATTACCAGGTTTTTTCTGAGATCTTATAATACTCACTTCTTCCGGCCAATAATACTCACTCAAATAAAAATCTGCCCATTTCCTGAGCTGTTCTGCAGTTGGCCTGTCGTCAGGATCAAGTTTCAGGCATGATTTTACGAGATCGTTGAAGCGTTTTGAATAACAATCCGGCAAATCAGGAATGAAACCATTGTTGTTCAATAAAGCTATAGCGGTGGTCATTGCAGAATTTGCAATCGGTGGTTTACCCGTGCACAATTCATACAATGAGATACCTAAGGCGAAAATATCCGTTGATTTCAAAACAACACCCTGATAAAGTTCAGGAGAGGCATAATCTGGAGTCAGTCCTTTATTTGTTTCACCAGAATTCTGAGGGTCTTTCAATATTGTCATTTTCATATCGGTACTGATCCCAAAATCTGAAATGACATAGATATCATCGTTATTCAAACCGGATTTGACCAGAATATTGTCCGGTTTGATATCCTGATGGATCACTCCCCTCTGATGTAAATAATCCAGAGCACCGGCAACCTGGGAGATAATTGAAGCTAATTCCTCCTCCTTATAGATCGGTGATTCTGATAATTTTAAAGTGATGCTGGCCAGTAACCGGTCATGCAGTAACTTCATCAGACTTGTATCACAGAGGTCGAATATAATATAAGGCCTGTTATTATATTCTCCATACTTTTTAGTCCTGAGAATGTTTGGATGATCGAGTTTTTCACCGATTTTGAACTGTTGCCTGAAAACCCTGATCGCATGATCGTCCAGGCTATGGGAAGGTGAAAATATTTTCATGGCCCATTTATTCATGTGAACGTCTTCGACCTCCCATACCTCAGCTGTCCCGCCTGAACCAATATAGCGTGTCAATTGAAAAGAGTCAATTGTTAATCCCTTATGAAATGAAGGTTCGCTTTGCTGCATTTTCACTCCGGTTTATTGATCGCAATTGTTTAGAACCAGTATATATCACCATATAACTCATATTAAAAAATGCAACACATTTGTGCCCCATAAAATTAATTTTTCAGAGTTAATTGAGATTTAATGTGTGACAATATTAATAAAAATAATTGAAAAAACTTTATTATTTATTCTAAAATAAACAATCAATTTTAAATGGAATGTAGTTTGATCATGATTTCAAAACTAAGCATGCCCATTTGGAATTGCCCTGTTTGCCACAAAAAATTTAATATTAAAAGGGTATTCACAGAATTTTGTACAATAATCCAATATTTTGTTTTTAAAGTTTTTATTATTTCTTTTAAAATATTAAATTTGAGAATTATCAAAAGTTAACCTAAAATTCTGAATTATTATGTCTGGTGTAATTTGTATTAAATGCAATACCCAAAATAAGCCGAATGCAGAAAAATGTATCAATTGTGGGTTTCCATTTTCCATAAAAAAAATGGAAACAGTTAAGCGCTACACCTCAGAAAAGCAAAATGAACCTGACCATTCAGACAGTTCAGGATTTTCAGAAGAATTATATGCTCATAAATCAGAGACAGAAAAAGGTAAAATCAAGCCGATAGAAAATAGCCCAATTGATTCTTCGAATGAAAATCAGGTTGAAGGACTCACTTTTTCAAAAAATATTAAAGGTGATGGCATAATCGAAAATTCGGAGTCCACAAGTCAGCCTGATGCTGAAAATGAGTCAACGCCGAATGAACATGAGCTATCTACAAAAAATGATGACAACTGTATAAAATGCGGTTATATACTTTCAGGAGCCTCCAGAATTTGTCCTAATTGCGGACATAACAATGAGCCGATTGCAATTACCGTCAGAATGCCTGCAAGTGAAAATGCGGAAAATGACCCTTATGGCAATGAGCCTGTATTTCCACCAAAAGACAAAAATGATATTACCATAGCATTCCCTTCAGGGCTTTCAAATTTCAAAAATACCGTTGCTGAAAATAATTATGGCACAGATTTTCCATTTATGGATGATGGCCAAAATGAGGTAGATCATATAGCCGGGCATCCTGATAGAACAATCCGGGAAGGATATGATGATCAATTGAGAAATGAGTCCAAAACGACAGCTTTTCATGAAAGCACTGAAAAATCCCCTACTCGCCTGGAAGCCATTTTCCTGGGGCAGGATACGGAGCAAAAAATGGTGATCAATTTCAATGAAAATCAATCTGAACTCATTATCGACAGATCTATCATAAATGATGAGGATACCACCTTATCGCAGACCAATCATGCTGTCATTCGCAAAATTGAAGGAAAATGGATCCTTTCAAATAATGCTTCCAATAAAGCTGTATTTGTTCAGGTAAGGGACAACCTTGAAATTCATGACGGTGATGTGATCATGTTCGGTGGAGAAAATTTCTATGTATTTGTTAATGTGGAAGAGAAATAATTGATTGGTTATGTCAACTCAAATTATCAGAGGCAATTTTTACAAGGAGAGTTTTAATGACATTCCCGAAAAAATTGTTATACATGATAGTGATGTTATTTCTACAAGAAATGGAAAGTACAAGGTTGAAAAAATACTTGGTAAAGGAGGGTTTGGCACAGTGTGCAAGGTTTCTTCTGAAGCTGATCCAAATACCTACGCACTTAAAATTCTGAACCTTTGGGAAATGCGCCCGGATGAATTTGAATTTTTAACAATGAAATTCAAACAAGGTTATAAAGCTGGTAAGCTGATGTCCCCAAATATTGTAAAATCTCACCAGATGGGATTTATTTCCGGCAATCCATATATCGTCATGGAATATTGCCCCAACAAAAATCTGGAAGACAATGTAGCTTATTTCGATTCTGAAAAAAAATATATCCGTCTTGCTGCTGAATTGCTTAACGGACTTGAAGTGTTGCATAACAACGGGATCATTCACAGGGATCTGAAACCGGAGAACGTGTTGTTTGATGAAAACATGAGTGCCAAACTGACAGATTTTGATCTCTCCGGCCACTTGAACAACAGATTGACACACAGGAATTTTTTCGGACATGCAAAAGTTGTGTTTGGAACGATAGCCTATTCAGCACCTGAACAATTGAGGCATACCACTTATTTCAAGATGACTTTGCCAAGTATGGATTTATATTCCTTCGCAGCAACCATGTATTTTGTACTTTCATTTGGAAAAAATCCTTTTGGAGAAGCTAAACCCGATTTGAAGGAAATTGAAGCATATAAGAAAAAAAAAGAGAGCGGGAAGTATACTCCACTTTTGAAATATAATCCATACCTGGATGAAAAATGGGATACCTGTATGCAAAGGTGCCTGGAACCTGATCATAAAAAGAGAGCACAAAGTGTATCTGAAGTCAGAACAATCTTAGGGATCAAAGCGGGTTGGGCCCCTGAACCAACAGGCCCTGTTTTAAAGATCATGAGTGGAGCTGAAACAGAGGAAATCCCCTTAAAAACTTTTCAAAAAGGCGTTATCACTATAGGAAGGGTGATGGATGGGAGCAATGATATAGAAATCAAGGAAAGAACTTCGACTTATATTTCAAGGAAGCAGTGTACCATTGAAAAAATTGAAAACAACTGGTATTTGCGGGATGGGCAATTTGTCAGGGAAGGCACAAGAGGATATTGGAGAAATTCACCGAACGGAACCCTTGTGAATGCCCTTAAATTGCAGGGGAGAGATTTTATAAAACTTAAACACGGTGATACAATCAGGATTGGAGATTGTACGCTTCGGTATGAAAAAATATAAATTTCGTTTTAGGAGCATAATTGGATGATCACAATTTGATCGTAAAAATATGTTAAATGTTAAAAGGGGATGGATGTGTTCATTTTTAAGATAGTTCAGGAGTAAAATCATAATTCCCACATGAACATTAAGGAGTTAGTAACATAACTCTCTTGATTATTTTTGAATAAAGGATTTTTCACATAATTATTTGATATTTGTAAACCTAAATCTTATACACAATGGCAGCAAAAACTGAACAATTTAAATCAGCAGGAAGTAATCTGGGAAAAACATTGGGGCAAAGCTGGTCTATGATCGCTGGTCGTGATGTTCCAAATTACAGTTTATTATTTTTGGATGAAACCCTGACCCGGAAACGAGGTGAGCATGAAACAGTTTTTATGCCGCACATCGTACTCGGCAGAAGTTCAAGATGCCATGTCAGATATGGTGATAATTACAGAACAGTTAGCAGGGAACATGCATCCATCACTGTGGATGGACAAAATTTCGTATTAAATCACAACCCTTCCGCTTCAAACCCAACCTATGTGAATGGAAGACCGGTTGCTGCTGCTCATTTATTGCAAAACGGGGATGAAATCCAATTATCCTCCAATGGACCTAAAATGAGATTTAATACCACTACCCTGAAAACATCGACCATTGGATTGACTTCCCGCATCGGACAAGCTATGTCACAGGCCGTGAAGCCATACAGAAGGGCACTTACTATCCTGGGAATTCTGCTCATTTGTTCATTGGCATTTGCAGGATGGAATATTTATCAGAACTCCAAATTAAGCAATGAGCTAATTGAATTAAAACAAGAGGCAAATGAGATTGATCAGCAATTGAGGGATCTGGAGGAAAAGGGGCAGGAAAATTCAGCTGCTTATATGGAATTGTTGAAAAGAAAACAGCAGGTCATTTACCGCACAACAGTTTTACAACAAACCGAAAAAGAAACTGAAAATGATAATAATATTGCAGCAGAAGAGGAACCAATTGATATAAAAAATCAGGAATCAGACCAACAATTCAATCAAATTTGTGAGGATGACGTTGCCATCAATAAGATGCTTCCCAAAGAGGATGTGATTTTGCTGGTTTTAAAACGGGTTGATATTTCATTAGCCGGTAAAAGTGGTTACATTGGAGTAACGGATTTTTATAAATATACGACTAATAACCCTATTGAAGTAGATCGGACAGGCATTTCTTATGGTACAGGGTTTGTGACAAACAACAATAAAATTGTAACTGCACGACATGTTGTCCAGCCATGGAGATATTATGAGGGCATGAAAGATGATTCTAAAGAAAAAGAATTTTGGCAAATTGTCAATGCAGTTGAAACGAATGGCGGAAAAGTAGAGGCGACTTTTGATATCATCACTTCCAATGGAAAGTGGAGTGAACAGATCAGTTTCAGAGAAGGAAATATCAGCCATGATAATGACGATCTTGTTGACAAAAGCGCGGATAAGAAAACTGGAAAATTGAAAGTCAAGGACATTTTTGGAAAAGACCAAAAAACTAAAATTGAAGATATTCCGAATAAAACCAAGGTGGCCAGGAACAGGAGTTCGGATTGGGTAAGTTTGGATTTTAACATTCCTGGTACAATCAAAATGGACAGACCAAAATCCCAGACATTACCATCCGGGCAAAAATTGCACATTTTAGGATATTCAAATATTATTGGAGTTATGGACTTATCCAAATGGGCAGGGTCTTCCTATTCATTCGCTACAGTCAGTAATGATGCTACATTAAATAAGCTTATAGCTGTTTCGGGACAAAATTTTGGTCCGGGAAATTCCGGTGGTCCTGCATTTATTTGTGAAAATGGCGAATTGATATGTATTGGAGTTGTGGTTGCTGGTGTAGGAACAAGCAATGGATTTATTGTTCCTGTGGGTCAGATAAGAGGATAAACTTCTAATAAAATAATGACCAAGCTTCAAACAGTTGCCAAAACCAATGTTGGCAGAGTACGCACTCATAATGAGGATTCGTTTATTGTGGGTCTTGACCCACATAGCGAATCCTGGATATTATCCAATGATGAAAAAATTGTTGGTAATAAAGGTGTTATCTTTGTCATTGCTGATGGTATGGGAGGAGAAAATGCTGGTGAGATCGCCTCTGAAATAGCTGTTCAATCCATTCAGGCATTTATCAAAACAGAAATAACCAAAGATGAGCCCCTTCCTGTTGAGCAGATCATGGAAGGGGCACTGATCTATGCCCATAACAGGATAAAGGATGCCTGCCGTGACAACGCAGATTACATCGGTATGGGTACTACGGCCACGATATGCCTGATAAAGGATGACAAGATATATATATCGTGGATTGGTGATTCCAGGGTATACCGCTATTCTCCTCATGGCCGGGTACATAACAAGCCATATTTTTTTAACAATCTGGAAATTCTCTCCGAAGACCACAGCAAAGTATGGCAAATGGTTCGGCAGGGAGCATTGAAATCCCTTGAAGAAGCGAGAGTACACCATGAGAGCAATATCATCACTCAATCCCTGGGAGATCTGTTCAGGACTCCCCAACCGGACAGTGCTTGTTATCCGATTTTCAAGGACGATGTGATATTGATTTGTACGGATGGGCTGAATGGTATGCTCGATGATGAAACTATTGAAAAAATATTGGCCAATCAGGATAAATCCCTCGATCTGACAGCAGAAGATCTGATTTCCGCTGCCAATGCAGCTGGTGGACAGGATAATACTACCTTGATTTTAACAAAGGTAACGGACGGCAAACCGTTCAGTGCAGAAAACGTTATTCAAAACAGTGGCCAAAAGACCATGAAAACGGAGGTTAGCCGGAAAACAAACAAAGTCAATTTGATATTGGTGGCCATTATCATTGGGCTGGTCATATTAAACATCCTTTCATTTGTATTTGAGCAGCAGATTTTAAACTTTTTTTCTGATAAAGGACCTGAAAAATCTGAGCAATCAATTCCGCCTCCTTCGGGTTTGATCAGGGAAGATTCGCTTGATATTTTAAATATTGATCAGATAAAAGAAGATGATAATGATACGATCAACAATGTACATAACATCAGATAATTTTCCCTGAATAGATAAAGCGCGTTCCGAAGCACTCCCTGCCCTGCGGAACAGGGAGTTCAAGTGTCAAATTGTCAAATATATCAAGGTATCAATCCTTAAGACAACGAACAGACATTCCGAGCGCCCGGATGTAGTTGTACATGTCGGCATCATCGCTGAAGAAGAACAAGGCCCATGAGCGGGTACCAACGACTGTACTTGACCAGTAGTAGCCGCTAGAACCCTCGCCGAGCACCGAGCCATCGAAGTAGTGGCGGTAGCCCGCCATGGGCAATTTAAGGGGTGAAACAAAAGCCCCTGAAGCATCATTGCTACTCCAGCTCAGATGCTCTGTATCCCATTCAGTCTGTGTTGGAAGACGAAATCCATCCGGGCATGGGTTGTTGACGCCACCTTCGCCCTGCCATAAATTATTGTTCTGTGAAGAACGCCAGTCGCCCGTTGAGCTTGAAGTTATAAAGTACCCATGTCCCGGTACATCATTATTACTTAACACACCAGTTGTTAGTGAATTTCTGACCTGGTGACCATCATCCAGCCTACCCCACTGAAAGAGGTGCCCATAAGCAGATGCATCAGTGCTGCTGGTTGCAACCCGTGATGCCCCAAGATTGCGGTCCAGCCAACACCTGTTATTGGCACTTTGGACTGTCCCATAGGTCACCGTAGTTCCATTATATACGAAAGTCACTGTAGATGTTCTGCAAATAAAAGGTGTTATCGCAACAGGAATACTCACTTCACAGGTTTGTCCTCCAATATTGAATAAAAAAGTGGCTGATCCCGAACCTGAAGGAATACCTGTGATCGTGTATATTAGGTTGCCCGATCCATTATTGAATGAACCGGCCGGAGTGGAAGCGGTCAAGCCGGTGACTCCTGTTGAAGTTGCTGTTTGACCAAAATGTGTTCCTCCATTGCCTCCTGCATAGGGCACACTTACACTTACTCCGTTTGCAGCCATTCCTTGATTCAAAACTCCATTAATTGTAGCTCCCTGACAATCAAGAGTATCAATTTTGCCTGAAGGAAGGTCATCCATTATACACCGGACAGACCAACCAAGAGCACGCCGACCGGAAGCCATGTATACCCCATATCTGTATAAATACATATACCATGCATCCGTATTATTAATGGTACTGCTATGGTAGACGCTGCTCTCCCCCTCAAAGGAAATCGAACCATAGAAGTCGTTTCTGCTACCCGCCAAAGGCAATTTAAGGGGTGAAGAAAATGCTCCGTCTGCATTATAATTTCCATTACCCCAACTATTCCATTCCGCTTCCCATTCTTCCTTGGAGGGTACCCTGAATCCATGTGGACATGGATTATTTGTGCCATTGACACCCTGCCATAAATTATTGTTTTGTGGAGAACGCCAGTCGTACGGACTTGAGCTAACTGTAATAAAATTCCCGTGACCAGGTATATTATTGTTGCTCAGTGTTCCCGTGGTTGGTGAAGTCCTTACCTGGTGGCCGTCGTCCAACCTACCCCACTGGAACAGGTCCCCATAAGCAGATGCATCGGTGCTGTTGGTGGCAACCCGTGTTGCCCCAAGATTGCGGTCCAACCAACACCTGTTGTTGGCACTTTGCACTGTACCATAAGTCATTGTAGATCCATTATAAAAGAAAGTTACTGTAGATGTTCCGCAAATAAAAGGTGCTATCACAACAGGAATACTCAATTCACAGGTTTGTCCTCCAATATTGAATAAAAAAGTGGCTGATCCATGGCCAGACGGAATACCTGTGATCGTGTACATTAAGTTGCCCGATCCATTATTGAATGAACCGGCCGGAGTTGAAGCGGTCAATCCGGTGACTCCAACTGAAGATGCTGATTGACCAAAATGTGTTCCTCCATTGCCTCCGGTATAAGGCACACTTACACTTACTCCGCTTGCAGCTATTCCTTCTGTCAACTCACCGGTAAAGGAAACTCCTTCACAATCAAGGGTGTCAATATTTCCGGTAGGAAGGATATCCATAATACACCGTACCGACAGTCCGCTGGCGCGGTCATTGATGTTAATTATGGAATTCACACTATAAATGGATAGATAAGATGCATATATTGCATTCACAGAACTGCTCCAGTATCGGCCAACAGAACCCTCACTATCTATCGAACCATCAGAACTGGCCCGTCTGCCCGCAATGGGAATTTTCAATGATGAAGGCAAAAGCTCCATCCGCATTGTTGCTATTCCAATTGGCTCGCTCAACATCCCATTCCTGAATCGAAGGTAGTCTGAATCCAAAAGGACAAGGGTTATTGATACCATTTGCACCTTGCCAAAGATTCGAGTTTTGGGGAGATCGCCAATCATAGGGATCAAATAATCCAACGAAAATAAAATTACCGTGACCAGGCACATCACTGTTGCTCAGTGTTCCCATGTTTAGTGAATTCCTCACCTGGTGACCGTCATCCAGCCTACCCCACTGAAACAGATGCCCATAAGAAGATGCATCGGTACTGCTGGTTGCTACCCGTGATGCCCCAAGATTGCGGTCCAGCCAACATTTGTTGTTAGCACTTAACACCGTCCCATAGTTGACTGAAGTTCCGGTATAATTAAATGTGACCGTAGAAGTTCCACAGATAAAAGTACAGTTATCAGTATTCTGTACTATCAACAATGGAGTGGATACGCCACAATTATTGTATGCCCAAACGTACAAAGTATATGTGGTGTTGCATATCAATCCTGCCTGCAAATACGAGGTGGATGTACCATATTCAGTTGCTGTGTTATAGTTGTTGACCGTGTTGTATTTGTAGCCAGATGCATTTGAAACAATGTTCCAGTTCCAGCCGATTTGAGTTTCAGAAATCGTATGATCACCTGCAATAGGTTGAACAGGAACAGTTTGAGAAGAAACCACTGTTGAACTTCCAGGTCCTGACCCACAATCATTTGATGGTAATACACTGATATAGCCCTGCGCATTGCCAACAAGTACAGTTATACTGTTGGTAGTTTGTCCTGAAATCAATGTCCAGTCAGAAGGTAATTGCCATGTATATGCCACTCCGGATACATTATCGACAGAGTAGCTTTCGATGGCTCCATAGCAGGGATTTTTGTTGCCGGAGATCGCTGATGGTTGCATAGGCAAAGATCGCGGTAACACATTTATAATCTGTGCAATTCCGCTTCCGCAATCATTCGAGGGAATTACAAAAATATTCCCTGATCCGCCACCCACAATCACTTTGATCTTTCCGGTGCTTTGACCTGAAACCACTGTCCATCCGGGTGGAACACCCCATGTATATGTTACATTGGGAACACTGACAACAGAATATTCCTCCGTTGAACCCTGGCATGGGTTAATTACTCCGCTTATAAATGAAGGTTGGTCGGGTAAAAATTGTGAACTTACGGATAAAGTCTGTGTAATTCCTTCACCGCACTCATTGGAAGGCGTCACAGAGATCGTTCCCGATCCTGCACCTGTAGTCACCGTAATGCTATTCGTATTCTGCCCTGAAGTCAGGATCCATCCTGATGGAATATCCCAGGTATATGTAACATCATGAATGTCAGGGACTGAATATACTTTTGATATTCCCTGGCATGGATTTGCATTTCCATTGATGGCAGATGGCTGTTCGGGAACAATTTTGGATATTACACTCAAAGTCCGCTCAGGACCATTCCCACAATCATTCGAAGGTGTGACACGAATATTACCTGGTAAATTACCAACAGTCACAGTGATATTGCTTGTAAATTGACCTTCCAGAATGATCCAACCATCAGGAATAGACCATACATATTTTACATCCGTTTCATTGGTTACTGAATAGCTTTCCGAGGCACCTTCACATGGGTCTTCAGCTCCAATGATCAGTGATGGCTGTGCTGGTTTTTTACAAAAGTTAAAAGTAATGGAAAGATCACTTACAGGAGAAGCAAATATCACATCATTGTCAAACCCGGATAATAAGCCTTCAAATTTCAATTGATCTCCAATTGCAAAATCCAATTCCACTATATTCCTGAATTTCAATGGAACAGAATGATTTGAATTAGGATTTGACATTCCGATATTGATATCATCCTCAATTTTGGAGCTAGTTTCATTTATATGGATGAGTACAATATCTCCATTGTATCTGTTTTGTGAAACTAATTTCCCTGTAACCTGATAATTCTCTGTTTTTATATTCAATAAATAAAAACCTGCCGATAATCCTGACAGTTTGAATTGTTGAAGTCCTCGTGGCAGCATATTACTGTATTCATAAACAAGACCGCCATTTGCTCGGTATAAATGAATAAATACCATCCCTTTTCCGGTATTTTCAAAATGAAAATTACAACTTTGATCCATTGGATTTGGATAGATACTCAATAGTTGTGTTTTATGATCAGTTTCCATTATACTCGTTCCGGATAATCTGAGATGCAAGACATCTGTACCTTGCATGTTAAGATTTATTCCCTGAGTCAGATTCTCTACATAAACGGAATCGGGATTCCCTTCAAAATCAATCACAAAAAAGTTTTGACCTGGCAGCTTCATATAGGCTAAAATCAATAAAATAAGTAGGAATTTTGTTTTCATATATGTCGTTTATATATTATTTCCTGCTATATGGAATCGTTGATGAATAACATTCATGCGGAGTTGGTGAATAAAGCCTGAAAGTTACTCTGTCGATTTCATTAGTGGTTTTTTAGACTTTTAAGGCCAGATGGCCACTTCAAAAGAAATTACTGTTTAAAAATTTAAATCAAATGAATCCATTCTGAGCAATAATATCAATCACCAAATATAAAGATAAAAACGTTGAATTTCAATGTATAACGCTGTTTTAACAAATATAAAGACAAGTTATCTTATCTTACTTAATCATTTTTGACATTTCTTAAATGCATTAGTGTTAAAGCTATATGGATTATGTCTGACGTTACAGCTTTTGTCCTTTTTATTAGATATGAAAGTTATGCATTGCGATTTTAATGGAGCCTCATTGTCAATATTTAGCTTGACAAAAATTCTGGGTTTTTGACAAGAAATAAATCTTGGTACCTTCAAGCAAAAATTTACATATGTATTTTCCATTCATGGACTTATTTCACCATCCATACGACCATATGTCTTCCTGTATGCTAAATTTGTTTTTTAAGAGTGATTTTCCAAATTTTGTACGCATAATCAATGACTAAAGTCAGGGATAACATGACCGTTTTGATGTTATTGAGTACAATCTGTTGAAATTAATCATATTTAGCGTAATGAGGAGCAAAACATTTATAAACAATCTCAAATTAAACTTCTGGCAATATCAGTTGATCGGTTTTTCGATCTATACCCTGAACCATCTGGCCAGATACTGGGAACTGTATGCTAATTCCCTTAAGAAGTGCATTTCATTGGTACTTAGCACCATCCTCCTGGTATTGCTGACACTCATTCTCAGGAAAATATACCGCTATTTTTACGGAATGAAGAAAACACCGATGTACTACATCCTGCTGATCTCCATTCTGTCCACTTTGACCGCATTCGTGTGGCAGGAGATCAAGTTCACCTATGATCATCTGTTTTGGGATTGGGACTTTAACTGGTTGACGCTGAAGCGGGATCACGAATATTTTTTCCTGATCCTGATCAATGCCTACGTGCCTTTCGTCTGGAGTATTCTGTATTTCGGCATTAAATACTGGAACGATCTGCAAACAGAGGTGGAGCGTAGCAAAGCCTTGCAAATGCAGGCAGTTGAGGCTCAACTTAAAATGCTGAGGTATCAGCTCAATCCTCATTTTCTGTTCAATTCCCTCAATTCCATCCAGGGACTGATGTACCAGGATGTCAAAAAAGCGGACCTGATGCTGACAGAACTTTCCGAATTTCTCAGGTATTCCCTTAAGTTCAAAAACGAATTGTTCATCTCATTGTCCAATGAATTTGAAATGATCGGAAAATATCTCTTCATTGAAAAGATCAGGTTCAATGAAAACCTTCATTTCAATATTACCTACAGTCCTGAAATTGCCAATGCCAGGATCCTGTGTTTTCTGACCCAGCCTTTAGTTGAAAATGCGGTCAAGCACGGCATGAAAAGCAATCAGGGCAAAGAGACATCCATCATTGTGGATGCTGAGAAAAAGGACGAGTGGCTTTTGATACACATCGCAAACAGTGGACAATGGCTGAGCAACGATTTTGAAATGGGAACAGGTATTGAAAACCTCAAAGAGCGTTTACACAATGCTTACGGGGAAAATTGTTCATTTGAACTGCTAACAGATGAAGTTTTTGTTAAATTCGAGATAAAAATTCCTTATCATGAGTAACTATAACGCACTCATCATCGATGACGAATCATTGGCGAGATTTAACCTCCGGAATAAACTTGAACCGTATCCTCAGATCGAGATCGTTGGTGAAGCTGCCTCTGTAAACGAAGCTGTTGAAAGGATCAGTGAACTGAAACCTGACCTGCTTTTTCTCGACATCCAGTTGGGTGACGGTACCGGATTTGACCTGCTCAATCAGGTGGAATTTACCGGTGATGTCATTTTTGTGACCGCCTATGACGAATTTGCCATCCGGGCATTTGAGATCAATGCCCTGGATTACCTGATGAAACCCGTTTCGGACAGAAGACTTAAAGACGCTATTGATCGGCTTCTGGATGAAGAGATCAAGCCAGTGCCAGGCACACAGATTAAAATTGATTACAATGATCGATTAATGGTCACCTTGCGAAAATCGATCAATTTTGTCAAGATGAGCGAGATAGCAGCGATCACTGCATCCAGGGAATACAGCTATATATATACCAACGCCGGAAAAGAATACCTCACCTCCTACAACATCACCGAATGGGAAAACAGGCTTCCTGACCAGCACTTCTGCAGGATACACCGTTCAACCATCGTCAATTTTGATTACATCGCCAAAATAACACCGAATATTACCGGTACCGCAGAAGTAGTACTCCAAAACGCGGGTAAAACCTTTATCATTTCCAGAAGCTATTTTAAGAAAATCAAACTGCGCTACAAACTCTAAATGCGTACAGAAAATTATCAATAATCCCAAAAACAATCATTCCGGGTATCTGCAGAGCTGACATATTTCTACTGTCAGCTTTTTTTTTAACAGAAATCGGTAAAAGTTTCATACTGAGGTCTGATGATCCCTCTTGATCATAATGCAATTTCAGTGGTGACCAACTATTAAAATGTCACAAACTGCATGATCAGAATTCCCAAAATAGTTAAAAATAAATGGAATAATACTCCTGAAACTCATTTTTCAGGAAGTTCCGCTATGTTTTTCATCGAAAATTCCGGCAGTTCATATATTCAGGTCAGCAGTTGGTAGAACTAAACTGCTCATTCATAACATTTACCGTAACCATAGCGTCTAATAGGCAAAATGCAACATAATATAATCAACAAAAATGCACGTTTTATGAAATATTTAATTTTTCTCATCGCCAGCTTCACAGTTCATTTCTGGGCAAATCCGGGTCAATCCGCTCAGACCGAAGTAAGCAGTTTAAAAGAATTTGACCAGATCTCTCTTGCGATCTCAGGAGATCTTAACATCAGCAAAGGTGAATTCAGGGTAACCAAAGAAGGAGATCAGAAAAGACTGGACAACATTGAAATGGTCGTCAAAGACAGAACATTGATCATCAGGAACAAATCCAGAAAAAACTTCAGTTCAGGAAAAGTTGTGATCAACGTCACCATGCCCTCGCTGGATGGAATAGAAGTTGCCGGTTCCGGAAAAGTTTCTGTAAAAGATCAGTTCAGAGGTTCAAAACTCAGGCTGGAGATCAGTGGAAGCGGCAAGATCAAGATGGATGCTCCTGATTATCAAAAACTCCACTGCGCAATAGCAGGTTCAGGTAAATGTCTGATCTTCAACAGGAGCAAAATGAACAACGGCAAAATCGATATCAGTGGAAGCGGAACATTTACAGCAGAAAAATGTGAATTCAATGAGATGGATATCAACATCTCTGGAAGCGGTGACTGTACAGTTTCAGTTAAAGAAACACTTAAAGTCAACATTGCCGGAAGCGGAAAAGTCTTTTACTCAGGCAACCCGGAGATCACAAAAAGAATTTCTGGCTCAGGTAAAGTCATCAGAAATAACTAATATATATCAATAACAGATTATTCCCCATTAATAAAAAAAACAAAAGTTATGAAATCTATCATTTTAACAGGCATTTTAAGCCTCAGCATGATCTTCAGTTCATTCAGCACCTACCTTTTCGCTTCAAATAGCTTTAACGGCAAAAGCACCAATAGTTCTTTGCGCAAATTTGAAGTGATCACGGATATTGACAGAACATTGTCAGATATGGCATCACGGGAACTTTTTTCAGGAACCGTTCTGATCGCACGCGAAAATGAAACTTTGTTTAAAAAAGCCTACGGTTTCTCTGACAAAAGAACTATGGCTGCCAATAATGTCGAAACAAAATTCAATCTTGGCTCCATCAACAAGATATTCACCAATGTTGCAGTTTTGCAACTGGCCGATCAGGGTAAATTATCCCTGGATGACAAATTGAGCAAACATCTGCCTGAATTGCCATTGAACGGCATATCAAATATTGTTACCATCAGACAATTGCTTGAAATGACATCCGGATTAGGTAATATCGAGAACGAAGAATTTCAGCAGACTGCCAAAGGAAGTCTCAGAGAACTTAAAGACTATGTCAAATTCTTCGACAATGCAGGATTGAGTTTCACGCCTGGTTCCGGTAAACAATATTCCAATGCCGGATATATTTTACTTGGATTGGTGATTGAAGAGATCAGCGGTATGAGCTATCACAGTTACGTAAAAGAAAACATTTTTCTGCCAACCGGGATGTATCATACAGATTTTTACACACTTGATCAAAATGTACCAAATCTTGCTTTGGGTTGCACCGGTGTCAGGGACAACTGGAAAAAATGCGAATCCAACATTCCGATGCTGCCTTATAAAGGAAATTCTGCTGAAGGCGGATATTCAACTGTTGATGATCTGGCACTTTTTGTCAAAGCATTAAGAAATGGTAAATTATTGAGCCCGAAATCCACAGTTTATGCTCTGACTCAGCAAATGCCTGAAACCGAGCCAACTCTGCCCGTAAAGTCTGGCCAACTGCAGATCCAGGGTGGAGCGCCCGGCGTGAACTGCTGTCTCAGCTATAATGCGGAAAACGATGAACTCATCGTTGTTTTGGGAAATTTTGATCCTCCTGTTGCAACCAGTGTGTACAGAAAAATCAAGGACAAGATCCAAAACATGGAATTGAATAAAACGATTTAAAGTCAACCAGATATTTTAATAACAAATTATGTGAGAGTTTTTTCGAATTAAAACACCCTGCTTTTTTGAATTCATATCAACATTTTTATAAAGAAACAGAGGACCAAAAGTGGCCCTCTGTTTCTTTATAATCTATTGCATTACTGATCATCTTCCTGGTTTTCCCATACCGGGAACACCTCCGAACATATCTGGAAGGCCTTTCATTTTACTCATTCTGTGCATCATGGTTTTCATCTGGTCAAACTGTTTAATGAACATGTTGACCTCATGTATATCACGTCCACAACCTTTGGCTATACGTCTTTTTCTGCTCATACTCATGATCTCCGGATTTGCACGTTCCTGAGGTGTCATTGACTGAATAATGGATTCAACTTTCGAGAAGGCTTTGTTATCGATATCCAGATCTTTCGTGACCTTGCTCATACCAGGGATCATATTCATCAATCCTTTCAGGTCGCCCATTTTCTTTATCTGGGCGATCTGGCTAAGAAAGTCGTTAAAATCAAATTTATTCTTCCGGATCTTCTTTTCCAGCAGTTTGGCTTCCTTTTCATCAAACTGTTCCTGAGCTTTTTCGACCAACGAAACGATATCACCCATTCCAAGTATCCTCTGCGCCATCCTGTCCGGGTAGAACATATCCAGCTGCTCAACTTTCTCACCTGCGCTGACGAATTTGATGGGTTTACCTACAATATACTTAACCGATAAAGCTGCTCCACCCCTGGTATCACCATCCAGCTTGGTCAAAACCACACCGTCATAATCCAGAACTTCGTTGAAAGCTTTTGCCGTATTTACGGCATCCTGACCGGTCATGGAGTCCACAACAAAAAGCGTTTCATGTGGCTGAACAGCCTGGTCGATCCTCCGGATCTCATCCATCATCTCTTCATCGATCGCCAGACGACCTGCCGTATCTATGATGACCACATTATGATTATTCGTTTTGGCAAAATCAATCGCATTTTTAGCAATGGAAACCGGGTCTTTTGATTCCGGTTCCTTGTATATCGCTGCGGCGGCTTTTTCTGCGATCACCGTCAGCTGATCAATTGCAGCAGGCCTGTAGACGTCACAGGCAGTTAAAAGAACATTCTTATGTTTTTTCTGCTTAAGATGTAATGCCAGTTTGCCACAGAAAGTCGTCTTTCCGGAACCCTGCAAACCTGCCACGAGTATGACTGTTGGCTTTCCGGTCAGATTGATACCTTCTGCCTGCCCGCCCATCAGCTCGATCATTTCATCCATGACGATCTTGACCATGAGCTCACCAGGTTTGACCGCCTTCAGAAGGTTGGATTTACCCAATGCCTCTTCCTTGACCTTGTCTGTGAATTCCTTGGCTATCTTGTAATTGACGTCCGCGCTGACCAATGCCCTTCTGATCTCCTTGACAGATTTTGCAATATTCAGTTCCGTCAATTTACCTTCGCCTTTGATGCTTTTAAGCGCCAGTTCCAATTGTCCCGTTAAATTATCAAACATATCCGTTTAATTTTTAGGCTGCAAATATAGATGAAATCCACTGAATTGTAAAACGAAGTTCACATTCTGAATTCATTCACAGGTTTCTTTCCTTCAATTTTTCTTAAATATTACTTGTTTTGATATAAACACTGCCATTTATGCCATTTTTTCCATCAGATTATACAATATTTGCCAAAATGACAGACATCCAGGTCAACACAGATCAAAAAAATGTCAGAAAACCGGGATGGCATCATTTATGATCAGAAACTAACATTTATCATTTAAACCAATATTATGGCCACAATTAAGTTGACAAAGCAAAAATTCCTTGATGATATCTTTGATTATACCACTCAGCAGGAATGGAAATACAAGGGAAAAGTCCCGGCGATCATAGATTTTTACGCTGATTGGTGCAGACCGTGTCAAATGGTTGCCCCAGTTCTCGAAGAACTTTCAGAAACCTATAGCGGAAAACTGAATATCTATAAAGTGGATACCGAAGTTGAACAGGAACTGGCAGGGGTTTTCCAGATCAGAAGTATACCTAGCATTCTGTTCATACCGGTTGACAGCCAGCCGATGATGCAGGCAGGAGCTCTTCCTAAATCTGCATTCATCGAAGTGATCGAGAAGGAATTGATCAAGAGCGAAAATTAATCCCGGCTTTTCAGGCTAAGGAAGTTACCAGATTGACATACTCAGCAAGTTTGAGTATGTCAATCTTTTTTTTGGCACTGTTCATTACGATGCGCTCCACTCTGCGACTATCCTTCGACGGGTATCCAAAAGATGAGATCGTGTAACCGAATTGTAGTAAGAAAGTAAACATTTTCGGAGGTTTCAGGATAAAAACAGGGAAATGATCTATATAATGGATCAGTTTCCTGTCCACATGCTGAAGAAAAAGATCCGTATTTTCCCTGAGTTTATGGAAATTCGAATCATATACGGATTGCATTTGCATGAATGCGAACGCATAAGCCGGAGGTACAGGAGATGCACCACCCCATTGAGGTAAATCACGTATATGGCTGATCATTTCCCGGTCGCCCATAATGATCCCGCCCGGCACAGAATATGCCTTTCCCAGTGAGGCCAGAACAGACAGGCTGATATGATCCGGCATTTTTTTTGCCTCTCCAAAAATACCCAGACCATCCCGGCCGGTAATGCCTATACCGTGCGAATCGTCGATGATGAGCTGTATCTTCTTATTCGGTGGCACCGTTTTGATCTTTTCCATATCAAAAACTTTCAGGTTGATCGGATTGACCGAATTGGCCAATACTACGACCTCTTCATATGGACAATTTGAGAGCATGGCCAATAGATCATCTGCATCTTCAAAACGGCTTATACGTAGTAAACTGTTATTCAATGCAGGATGAATGTCTTCCTGGCAAAATACCTGATCAAATGTCCGGCAATATGCCAAAACCAAAGCACCCATGAAACTGCCGGAAGCCCCTAAAACAGAAGCAGGGGCGTCAAATTTCCGGACTACAAATTCTTCCAGCTGGTCATAGATATCCGGGCATGTGTTGGACAGTCTCGAGCCGGCAAAATGCACACCATACTTTTGCATTCCTTCAGACAGGTATTTGATAAAATCAGGATGCTCTCCTGCACCCAGATAGTCTGTATTGCTGAAAGTTTTGCTGTGATCCATCTATATTATCCGGAAAAGTCTTGATGTTTACTTTACGACCAATTCAGCCCCTGTACCCGGCAGATCGGGAATGGTGATGATCCCGTCAATGATGACGGGGCCTGTTGCGATATCATTTTTCAGCAGCAATGCGCCATCCATATCCACATAATCGAGGTAAGGAAGCAACTGTCCCACAGCCGCAATGCCGACTGATGATTCTGTCATACATCCAACCATTGTTTTCAGACCCATTTTTTTCGCTTCGATCAACATCCTTCTGGCAGGTGTGATCCCGCCGGCCTTGACCAGTTTAACATTGATCCCGTGAAAACGGCCTAAACATAAAGGCAGATCTTTTTCAGTTCTGCATGACTCATCTGCGATCAGGGGTAAGGCACTGTGCTTTTTCACCCACTCCATTTCTTCCCACGATTCATAAGGCATGGGTTGCTCGATGAATTCAACTCCCAGATCCTTCATGATCGCAGAATTTTTCACAGTTGTTTCAGCGCTCCAGGCCGTATTGGCATCGATACGGAAAACAGCATCTGTCAATTTCCTCAACTCCCGGAGAATTGCGATGTCATCTTCAGTTCCGAGTTTGATCTTGTACAAAGGCCAGGGTTGCTCAAGGAGTTTTTCCTTCATCCTGGGAATTTCATCAATGGCAATGGTAAAGTTGGTCATGGGAATATTTTCCATGCTCAAACCCCAGATTTTATAAAGTGGTTTTCCTTGAATTTTCCCATAAAGATCGTTGGCAGCGATGTCAATGGCACAATGCAGAAATCGCTCGTCTGCCAGCATTGGATGCAGAAAATCCCAGAAAGATTCAGGATCCTTCAAATGATAGGATTCGATCACAGGCCTGAGGGATTCGAGTTTTTCGATCATTCCCTCAATACTAAAACCATAATAGCTGGTATCTTCTGTAGCTTCACCAATACCTTTGAAACCATCCTGACCGAGCTCAACGATCAGCGTTCTTTGAATATCATAGGAATCCCTGGAGATGGTAAATGTGTGTTTCAGCTCCAGGTCGTAGGTATAATAACTCAGTTGCATAAATGCTGTATTAATGGAAGTTTGAGATAAAAATAATTCTTCAGTGAGGACATACATTGAATATGTCATCCAAACTGTCTAAGGTCAAAATTAACAAATTATACTTGATCCAAAGCTAAAATTGCCTGGAATAAAAATCAGATCACTGCATTTTCCAACAGTTCAATGCGCTTTTTTTCCGTATCAAAGGTAGCCATCAGACCAACCGGAATGGTACACAGATCGCTGATATGCCCGAAGGAAAATCCATAGCAAACCGGGATTTCCAGTGAGTCCAGATTAAAATCCAGTGTATCCTTCAAACTCAGTGAAAACTCGCCTTCCTTTGGCTCACAATCCGCAAATTCTCCCAGGATGATCCCTTTTGCTTTGGCAAGATTACAGGACTGGAATAATTGTGTCAGCATCCGGTCAATGCGATAAGGTTTTTCACCGACATCCTCCAGAAAAACGAGTTTATCCGTAAAATCCATGGCAAATCCTGTACCTGCAAGGGCGGCTAACAAACATAAATTGCCTCCCACCAGTTCACCCGTGGCTTTGCCCGGATGGATCACCCGATACACCGTGTTGGTTCCGGAGCCACTGTGATTTTCATTGAGCTCGATCGTTACCGGTTCAAATCCTTCCATTGTTACCAGACGGAAATATTGATCGGTATAGGGTGTCATGGTCGTACTTCCAACCGGCCCATGGAATCCGATCAAACCTGTTTTGAGATAGATCGCCTGCGTCAGTGCTGTGATATCGCTGTATCCAAGCAACATTTTGGGATGGTTCTTGATCAGTTCGTAGTTAAGGTGAGGAAGCAGCCGGGAAGTACCATATCCACCCCGGATACACCAGATCGCATCCACCTCAGGGTCTTCAAACATACTGTGAATATCGTCTATCCTTTCTTCATCGCTACCCGCCAGATAGCCAAACTGGTTGTTGAGATTTTTACCGAATTTTATTTTAAAACCCCTGGCAGCAATCTGATCCATCGCACGTGTAAGTGCAGCAGCCGTGAATGGACTGGCCGGTGCGATCAGGCCGATCGTGTCACCTTGCTTCAGCGCCCTTGGTTTGATGACATTCCTGGGGCCAACCGGAGGAGGATCCAACATCGTAAAAGGAGAGCAGGCCACCATGCTCAGCCCCGTTCCTATCAATACCATTTTGCTGAAATTTCGTCTTTGCATATTTACTTTATTTGAAAACCAGAACTTTAAGTTCAAAACCCTGTAAAAGCCAACTGCTCAGTTAACAATTCCGGGATAAATACCATTCATTATAATCAACATAAAAATAAAATAATTTTTGGTTGTTATGAAATTCTCCATATCTTTATACAAAATTCAGTACACCTAAATCAGATAATATGAAGATTTTACCTGTTTTGTTGTCAGTTATGATCACTCTTATCCTGACACTTTCTTTTTCAAAACCAGCACCGGATTGGGGTTTTTATGCGCATAAGACCATTAATCGAATGGCAGTTTATATTTTACCCCCTGAAATGCTGATTTTTTTCAAAAAGCATATCGATTTTATTTCCATACATGCAACTGATCCTGATAAAAGAAGGTATGTTGTCGAAGGTGAAGCGGTCAGGCATTATATGGACATCGATCACTGGGGTGAACATCCTTTTGAAAACGTACCGTCCAACTGGCATGATGCCTATATGAAATATTTAAGGATCAGGCTGTTAAATTCACAAGGTGACACATTGATCCTGAAAGATCAAGAATTACCTGTCGATTCTTCATTTATGGAAAAACTGGGAATCGAAATCGACAGAAAAATGTTTGATCAATTCATCCAAAAGGAATTGATGGATCATTTTCATGAATCATCCTTCAGATTTTTCCCCGGTCAACTCCCCTGGTTGTCGGTCAGGGAAACTGTGATCAAAGAAGTGATGTTTGATCAGCATTTTACCGAACACGGTATCGTGCCTTATTTCATCAAAATCCAGTTTGACAAGCTGGTTTACGCTTTTAAGTTGAAAGACAGTAAATGGATCCTCAGGCTGGCAACAGACCTGGGGCATTACGTCGCTGATCTTCATGTTCCATTGCACACAACCAAAAATTACAATGGCCAGCTTAGTGGTCAGGATGGTATTCATGCATTCTGGGAAAGCAGGCTGCCAGAGCTTTTTGGTGAGGAAGACTACAGATATTTTGTCGGTAAAGCACAATTTATTCCCGATGTGGAAAAATTTGCGTGGAACACACTTTTGGAAAGCAACCGCCTTCATCGTGAAGTGCTGGCCATAGAAAAAAAGATAAGAGGATCCATTCCCGAAGACCGCCAGTTTTCTTTTGAGATCAGGCTGAATAATGTAGTAAAAATGCCATCTTCTGAACTTTCAAAGGCCTATCACGATGCTTTGGACGGAATGGTGGAAAGAAGGATGCAGGAATCAGTTCTTGCTTTGGGTTCACTATGGTTGACTGCATGGATTGAGGCCGGTCAGCCGGTATTGGATATGGATCCCGAAATACGATGGACGGCGGAAGAGATAAAGGAAATGGAGCTGTTGGACCAGGGTTATCAAAAAGGCAAAGAGCTCGGCCGTCCTTGTCACTAAAGCCTTAATACAAAAAGAGCTGACAGTTTCGTCAGCTCTAGTACCAAAGGAGGGAATCGAACCCTCACGATATTGCTATCACTGGATTTTGAGTCCAGCGCGTCTACCAATTCCGCCACTTTGGCATCTCAATTTTTCAATTGCAGGGCAAAAATACGACAATTATTATAAAAGCTGGTAAAGAAATCGAAAAAAATTAAGCCTGATTTATTTTTGAACAACTTTCAGCCTGCTCAGGCCATTTTGATTTTTTCCGCTTTGTGAAGCTCCAGTTCCTGGATACTGATGGTACGCATATCCACTTTTCTTACCTTTCCGGTAACCGTCATCGGAAATTCTTCAACAAATTTGATGAATCTGGGGATCTTGTAATGTGCGATCCTGCCTTTACAGAATTCCAGAATTTCTTCTTCCGTTGCTTCAGCTTTTTCTTTGAGTTTGATCCAGGCCATCACTTCTTCACCGAATTTTTCGCTTGGAACACCGATCACCTGCACATCGCTGATCTTGGGATTGGTATAGAGAAATTCTTCAATTTCTCTCGGATAAATATTCTCACCACCCCTGATGATCATATCCTTGAGCCTTCCAACGATATTGACATAGCCTTCATCATCCATTACAGCCAGGTCACCTGAATGCATCCATCCTTCCGCATCGATGGATTGTGCAGTTTTCTCTTCGTCTTCCCAGTATCCTTTCATCACGCTGTAACCTTTGGTGCAAAACTCACCCGGCCGTCCCCGTTCGATGATCTCATTCGTTTCAGGATCGATGATCTTTATTTCAAGGTGAGGATGAACCTGCCCGACAGTACCCACTTGTTTTTCGATGGGCGTACCCATTTGGGTCTGGGTGCTGACGGGACTGGTTTCTGTCATTCCGTAAGCGATCTGGACCTGTTCCATGTGCATGACAGTTTGTACCTTTTTCATCACTTCGATGGGACATGGGGCTCCGGCCATAATTCCGGTTCTCAGGGTACTCAGATGATATTTGCCAAAATCCGGATGTTCCAGTTCTGCGATGAACATGGTGGGAACGCCGTGAACTGCTGTTGCTTTATGGTCCTCAACTGCTTTGAGTACTGCTTCTGCATCGAACATTTCGGAGGGATAGATCATGGTTGCCCCATGAGTCACGCAGCCCAGATTGCCAATGACCATCCCGAAACAATGGTAAAGCGGAACAGGAATGATCACTCTGTCATTTTCGGTCAGTTCCATCCTTTCTGCAACAAAATAACCGTTGTTGAGTATATTTTTATGGGTCAGTGTTGCTCCCTTGGGAAAACCTGTCGTCCCTGAGGTAAACTGAATGTTGATCGGTTCATCAGCATGAAGGCTTTTCTGCCGTTCATCCAGCTGTTCCTGACTTACATGTACCTGATGTTTCAGCAGGGTAAACCATGACATCATACCCGGCAAATCTTTCTCGTGCAACCTGACCACTTTTTTCAGGTGAGGCAGTTCATGAGATTGGAGTTCCGTTTCATCATCGAGCATCTCAGGTGCCAGTTCCTGAACGATACCGCTGTAATTGATGTATTTGGATCTGTCAGCGGTGATGAGCAACTTGACCCCGGCTTTATTAAGGGCGTATTTCAGCTCATGTGAACGATAATTGGGGTTGATATTTACCAGAATCGCCCCGATTTTGGCAGTGGCAAACTGTGTCAGCACCCATTCTGAATTATTCAAAGACCAGATACCTACCCTGTCACCTTTTTGCACACCGAGTGCCATAAGAGATCTGGCCAGTTCATTCACCCTTTTCAGAAGCGTCTGATAAGTCCATATAATTTGCTGATGGTCAACGATCAGTGCCAGTTGCTGAGGAAATTTTTGCGCGATAGAGTCCAGCATATCGCCGACTGTAAATTCCAGGAGGGGTTTATCTGTAATTCCTTGGGCATAACTTAAGCGCTGTTCCATGATCTTTTGAATTTAGATAAGATTGTTAAATGATGTATACGTGATTGCCTGCAGGCTGTTGATGAAATTCCGGATACCCTTCAGCACTGCTTCGGGAAACTCTTGATGCGGGAAATGGTCACACCCATCCAGCATCAGGCAATCTGAAAAACCACCAACGTGATCCATGATCCATTCCGGATGTTTCAAACTGGCATACGGATCGTTTTTCCCCTGAATAATGAAGACCGGATCCTGGATATTTTTCAATTCATTGAACAAATTCCAGTCTTTCATTTTATCCGAAGTCCACACCTCAGCCCATTGGCTGAAAATACCGGCAGCTTTTCCACCATGATACTTTTCAAGTTTTGAAATAATTTTGTCTGAATCTTTTGCCGTTTTCCTGACACCTTCTGATGTGACCGGCTCCAGCACTACATGCCCTGCGACAGAAACTACTGCCTTGACCCTGAACCGGGATGCATGCAATAATGCGATCGTACCTCCATCGCTATGTCCCAAAACTACAGGTTCAGTCTTCAGCTCAAGCGCATCCAACAGCATTGGCAGAACTGCAAAAGCCTCATTTTCAAAATAACCGGGAAATAAATATCCATCACTTTCAGAGGATGATCCATAACCGGCACGGTCATAACATACTACTGTACTTTGCATGCCAGAAGCCAACAATTCAGGAAATGACTTCCATTGTTGTACTGATCCCAAAGCGTCATGCAGCAAAATAAATGTTGGTTTATCATCGCTATCCTTAGGAATGATTTTTTTTACGTAAATCTTTTTGCCTGCTGCCGCAATAAATAACTCTTTTATGACCATAAACTCCTGCACAAACGGCATTTCCACAAATATAATAATATATCATATTTCAATGAAAATAATGGGGATTTGTTTTTATTCTAAAGATCAAAATGTAAACTGTGTACAAATTGTACGCCGGAGGATGACAATCCGGAATAACCGGTATTTATCTGATCGATACTCATAAAATCTACAGTTGTGCCCTGAAAGATAGATGATTTATATTATTGGTCTTGCAAAAAAGCCATTTAGTCCTTTTTTATCAGTCTAATATTTAAAAGCATTATACATTTGAATCGTTCTTTTGAATAGCACACAATTAAATCTGAAATATGAACATACTGACTGTTGAACATTTGTCAAAATCCTATGGACGCATACAGGCATTGAAAGATTTATCTTTTGAAGTCAAACCGGGTCAGGCTTTAGGAATTCTTGGGCCCAACGGCAGTGGCAAGACCACTACATTAGGGATTATTCTGAGTATATTGAAACAGGATTCGGGCAGTTTTGAATGGTTTGAAGGGAGATACGGAGACAATCCCCGTTCCCAGATCGGTTCCATATTGGAAACACCCAACTTTTATCCTTACCTCAATGCTGTAGAGAATCTTGATATCATCCGTCATATCAAAAAATCCGGAGAGCAGAATTTTGATGATATTCTGGAGATGGTAGAGCTGAGTCAAAGGAAAAAATCTCCATTTTATACCTATTCCCTTGGCATGAAACAACGGTTGGCTATCGCTGCGACGATGGTAGGCGATCCGGAAGTGCTTATATTTGATGAACCTACCAATGGACTTGATCCTCAGGGAATTGCAGATGTCAGGAATATGCTGAAAAAGATTGCCCAAAGTGGTAAAACTGTGATCATGGCGAGCCATATACTGGATGAAGTGGAAAAAATATGTTCCCATGTGGCCATCATGAAAAAGGGACATCTGTTGGCAACAGGTCCGGTGGGTTCTATATTGAGCAATGACAGGATCATCGAGATCAGTTCGACCGACCAATTGCGACTGGAAGCTTTTCTTAAATCCCAGCCTCTGGTCAAATCCACCGAAGTAAAAACTGGATGGATTGAATGTATCGTTGATCCGTCGGCTGATATGGCTGAGTTCAGCAAAATGATGACTCAAAACGGTATTGTTTTGCTCCACCTCGTGGTCAGAAAGCAAAAACTGGAAGAGGAATTTTTACAGATCATCAATCATCCGTGATGATAAAAGCAGGTAATTGGTTGCCTCATTTCTTGACTTTTTAACAAACAGAATTAAATCGGAAAAAATGAATTTACAGATCATACATCTTTTCAGGCTTGAATGGAAAAAATTCAGAAAAAACAAACTTATCCTTTTATTGCTGGCTTTGTACACTTTCCTGATGCCGTTTGCAATTTTTGTAATGGACAATTACATTCAAATGCCAGGGCTGCCGGAGAAAGACACATTTTTCAGCTTTCCCGGCATTTGGGAATATCAGGGCTATTCAGGCAGTTGGTTTTCCTTCCTTTTTCTCGGATTCATCGGCGTGGTCATTGTCACTTCTGAAGTCAGCAATAGGACCATGAGGCAGAACATACTCACAGGTATGACCAGAAGCTCCTTTTACCTTGGAAAACTATATGTGATACTTGCAGTGAGTTTTTGGGCCACACTGATCTATTTTATGTCCGCTTTGCTCATTGGAATATTCAGAACCTCAGGCTTTACTACCGGAATGATCTTTGACGGACATCAGTATGCTGTGCTGAGATATTTCCTGATGAATATGGGATACCTGAGTTTCGGGTTATTCCTGGGTATGATCCTGAGAAGGTCTGGTTTGGCCATTTTTACATACCTGGCATACATTATTTTTCTGGAGCCGATGATCCGTTGGGCCATACACAGAAACATCATTGAACACAGGAGTATGAATTTCTATCCGATGAACGGGATTGAAGATCTGATGCCCAACCCGGCTTTCAGACTGGTAGACAGTTTTCGTGAAATGACCAATTTTGAGTTGTTGCTGAGTTACAGGGAAGCCACGATCATCAGTCTGATCAGTATAGCTGTATTTTTATTGTTCTCCTATCTGCATTTGATACGCAAGGATATGTAGCGGGATAAAACCAGGCCTGCAGGCAAATGATGATTTTGCTGTGATCAGTCAGGTTCGGTTCTTTTCTTGATTTCATCCCGGATTTTGGCAGCCTTCTCATAATCCTCATTTTCAATGGCTTTTTCAAGCATGGTTTCAAGTGCAGCCAGGCTGTAGCTGGCCAGGGATTTAGCTTCCTGTTTTTTGGCTGGCTCTTCTTCTTCCTGTGTGGTGGCAATGACATCCGGATTATCCATCACCACTCCTGCAGCATCCAGTATGATGTCAAAAGTATAGATGGGAGCTTTGAACCGAACAGCCAGGGCAATGGCATCTGAAGTTCTGGAGTCTATACTATACTCCACCCCATCCTTTTCACAGATCAGTTTTGAAAAAAAGATCCCGTCCAGCAGGTTGTTGATCAGCACTTCTTTGATATTGATATCGAAGGCGGTAAGTGTATTTTTGAACAGATCATGGGTGAGCGGCCTGTTTGGGATCATGTTTTCAAGTGCAACGGCAATAGCCTGGGCTTCAAACCCACCGATCACAATAGGTAATTTCCTGGGTCCGTCCACTTCACCGAGGACCACAGCATAATTGTGTGACTGGGAGACACTGTGAGATAATGCGACAACTGTTAATTTAACCTTTTTGATGAGTACAAATTTTTTAAATGATCAAAAGACTTAACAAGCTGTTTTTAAATATCGGATCACTTCAAATACCGTTTGAAAGCTTCATTCAAACGCGGTACTACCTCGAATAGATCCCCCACCACTCCATAGTCTGCTGCTTTAAAGAAAGGTGCTTCAGGATCTTTGTTGATAACAACGATGACTTTGGAATTGTTCACGCCTGCCAGGTGCTGGATGGCTCCGGAAATTCCAACGGCTATATATAATTTTGGCCTGATGACAATACCTGTCTGGCCTACGTGTTCGCTATGGGGTCTCCAGTCCACATCTGATACAGGTCTTGAGCAGGCGAGTTCACCTCCGATCGTGGAAGCCAGATCTTCTATAATATGCCAGTTCTCAGGCCCTTTCAGGCCCCTGCCGCCTGATACCACTACATCCGCCTCAGGCAATGGCACTTTCCCTTCCGCTCTTTCCACGCTCAGGACTTCAATTCTGTCAGCAGGAATAGTTGCCGCGAAAGTTTCCTCAGTTGCGGAACCTTCCACTTCTTCAGGCGGGAATGCATTTGGCATGACTGAGATCACTTTTTTGGCACTGGTAATGCTGTATTTTGCATATGCTTTCCCGGAAAACACACCTTTCATCACTTCCAATCCACCATTGACAAACTCCGGCATTGCTACCACTGCGGTGACTGAGCCTGCGCCCCATTTTGCCGCCAGCACACCGGCGATGGATTTACCATTCAGATCATGGCTCACAACTACCAATTCGGCATTCTCTTTTTGAGCAATCTGCATTAGAATTGCAGCATAAACATTTGCGCTGAATTTTCCATCAAAAGGAACGGAGATGACTTTATTTGCTCCATATTTGGCCAATTGGGGTGCAACACCGGATTTACCTAAAACTGCAACTAAACAAGTGCCATTATTTTTGGCAGCCAGCCTGGATGCAAAACTTACCGTCTCATATGCGGTTTTTTTGAATTGACCGTTAATGTGATCTGCGAAAACTAATATATTCATTTTATGATATTTAAATATTAATAAAAATCCGAATCAGATGACTTTTGCTTCTTCGCTGAGCAAGCGGACCAATTCATCCATATTCTCCGGATCTACCAGTTTCACCCCGGATTTCTCTGCAGGCAGGCTGTAGGATACCAGTTGTACAAAATCCTCAGAGTCAACCGGAGAAACCACTTCAAGAGGTTTTGTTTTGGCCATCATGATCCCTCTCATGTTTGGAATACGCTGCTCGGCCATACCTTTTGCAGCGCTGACAATGCATGGCGCTGAAACCCGGATCTTTTCAATCCCGCCTTCTATATCCCTGTTCAGCAAAAACTGTCCATTTTCATATTCCAGCTTACTGGCATTCGAGATGTAAGGGTAATCGAGGATACCCGCAACCATAGCGCCCACTTCTGAACCATTAAAATCAATGGTTTCTTTTCCGAAAAGGATCAGGTCTGCAGGTTTGTCTTTGAGGTATGCGGCAATCTGCCTGGCAACATCCCATGCACTTTTGGGTTCTGTATCAATCCTGACTGCTTTATGCCCGCCGATTGCAAGCGCTTTGCGAATGATGATGTCATTTGAGGCAGGACCAACATTCAAAAATGTCAGGTTAGCACCTTCCTTTTCCTGAAGCTCAACCCCTCTCACCAAGGCATAAAACTCATCAAACGGATTCATAATGAATTGAACCCCTTGTTCATCAAACCTGGTGTTGTTGTTGGTAAATGCAATTCTTGCAGTTGTATCAGGAGACTTACTTATACAAACGAATACTTCCATTGATAATACTTTTTATTGGCTTTAAAAGGCAAATATAAACATTAACAGTGGAGATAAAACCAAAAATCAGAAAAAATAAGCAAAAACCAATCCCTTCATCATTTAGAGAAACAATTGAGCAGGACAATTAATGCTCCGTTAACCCAGAAAAGTATTTTGGCCCTGAAGATAACTTCTGGTTTAAATAAGGAAAACTTTCGGTAAAACAAGATAGAACAGCCACTATACTACCTGCCCGAGGGAGCGAACCTTACAAGTTTATTTTCGATCATATCCTGAAGTTCTGCCAGTAATGCCTGTTCCTGCTGGTCAATATGTCCGTCTTCGGTAGCCAAATGAATGATCATATCGAATTCTTCACGGGTGATTTTTTGATCCTGAATTGCTTTTTCGATCATTTCCCTTAGTTTACTGGCGCCATCACTCAATTTCATAAATCTGATTTTATAATTGTTTTTTGGTTTGAGGTATCAAATATATAATATAGATCATAATATGCTTGTATAGTCTAATTTTTTCGTTTTCATGTATTTATGTCAAACAGGCAATTGCTCCTGTTTTAGTTCCTCTTTAGTAACCGGTCCGGGCAATTGTTTGCAACCGGATTCAAAACATAGACTATTGCCCAAAATTAAATTAAATATCAAATTTCGAATCTTAATTTGAATTTTTCAAATTATTGATCTTTAATTTAAGCGCTTTCATAAGTGTGTTATATATTTTTCATTCTGCCATAAGGAATCTTTGATGAAAACATCAATGCCGGGCAGGAGAAAAATATTATTAAAGATTTTTATGACGATTTCATAAAAGATATTCATGATCAATGAATGGAATGAGGGTATCCGCGAAGTATCAATAATTAGGGAAGTTGTTTAAAAATATTCTGCCTGCAGACAAATTAATTCTCAAATTTTTTCAAGATAAAAACCGCGAACTGGTTTAAAACAGGACATAAAAAAGCCTTTGTAAAACTATATTTACAAAGGCATTTCAACTTGTGATCTGGCTGGGATTTGAATCATCCTATATTACTTTTTCATTTTCAACTACTTACAACCGTACGCTTCCATACAGGGGAACAAAATGGGGGACAATTTTGCTGTAAATCACCCATTTTTTGTTCATTTGGTTAATGCAAAAGTACATGAATTTGTACTAAAAGTATAATCAAAATCATTACAAACTATAAAATAAATTGAATAAATTAAAAACTTTCAGTCTTTTATACATCGTATTGAATATCCGTCTGCCCTATAGTCTCCACTAATATTTGCTTCAGACGATTTAATGCTGAGAAACCAAGCACCATAATTATTAATGCTACTGCTCCAATAATAGCCATCAGTATCCTTCTTTTTTAATACACCATCATAATTGTCCCGATTTCCTGCCACAGTCAATTTAAGAGGTGACTCATAAGCACCTAAAGCATTATTTGTGATCCAAGTAATACGTTCAGAATCCCATTCAGTAGATGTCGGTGGTCTGAAGCCTTCCGGACAAGGAATATTTGTACCATTCAATCCTTGCCATAAATTGGAGTTCTGAGGTGATCTCCAATCGTAGGGGAATACCTGTACAGTGATAAAATTACTATGACCCGGCACGTCGCTATTACTTAAAATATTGGTCGTTAAAGAAGTGAAGACTTGATGACCATCATCAAGTCTTCCCCACTGGTAATAATCACCATAAGCAGCCTCATCAGTACTGCTGGTAGCTACTTGCATAGCACCCAGATTGCGATCAAGCCAACATCTGTTATTCGCAGATACAACTGTGCCATAAGTTACTGTACTACCGTTATAATCGAATGAAACCGTGGAAGTACCACATGTAAAAGTAGGACTTATAATGCCACAATACTCATACCAAGAACCCGAAAAAAAATAATTTGGACAACCTGAAGTGGTGTTGAATATCATCAATCCATTTACAGGAGCAACAATTGCGTCTCGTTGATATATTGTCATTCTGGGCGGCAACAAACCTCTGTTGGTGGAATGCAAATCCAAAATTGCTGCTGAATTGGGAGAATTCGTTCCAATCCCAACCTGCGCTTCGATCGAACTTACAACTGATATGAAGATTAATATGCAAGCTATCAGATTTCTCATTTTCACAATTTTAGTTTGGGTAAATGTACCAAATTGGTACTTGCAGAAATTTATTTTCAGCTCAGGTGGTTCAGATTGGTGTTCAACTGGTCAGATAATGGTATAAAATGGTAAGAGGCGTAAATAATGATGTTATTGCTAAAATAAATTGCGAAGCAAAAGACAATCTGAAAACAAATCAGTTTTTTAATAAAGTTAAAAGTGCTGTAATAATAAATGAAGGTAGATCTGATTTATTTATCAATTAAATGGCTCATATATAATACATTACAAGCATCCTCCAAATTCCTGCAGTGTGACGGTATACTCATAACCTCGATCAGTCGTGAAAGTACAGCTGCCATCTGTTATATCTTCAGGGATAAAATGGGAGTCATCCAACCAGCCACCGTTGGGAAAATGTAAGACCGTTAGTTCACCACCCTCTACTTCAACATCCAAATTATAAATGCTTTGAGTCCCTGTGGATGGATTATAATACTCAACTTCAGCACAGTAAGTGCCGTCTTCATAACCGTTCTCTACAGTTGATTCAGGATAAAAGTTAACTCCGGTGTCATCAGTTGCATCTTCCCTACCCGATCCATTTTGGTTTTTACAACCGGAAGATGCTAACATTATGAATATTGAGATTAATGGCAAAATCAATGATCTTTTCATTTTTCAATTTTTTGAACCATAATCAACTGACCAGCAACCGGAGCAATTCTTCCGCCTTCCGTCTTGATGCGATCAATTCTGTTTCGTCATCCAGCAGTATGATTTTATCGTCTGTTTTATATGTTTTCAGGTGATTGAGGTTGATGATGACCTGCTCGGAGATTCTTAAAAACGATTTATTTCGTGAAAACAGTTTTTCGTAATGCTTCAGACTTTCTGCTGTTGGCAAACAGTGTTTTTCCGTATTCTTTCTGAAATACACGGTGCTGATCTTGTCTTTTAATTCTATATAATAGATCATATTAGTATCAACATAATCCAGTTTACCGTTCATGCGCCTGATGGCAACTTTCTGTTTGAGTAATTGTTCTGTCAACTCTTCAACGCTGGTCTCGATTTTGGACAGTCGCTGTTCAATTTTTCGTTTTTCAATTTTTACTTTTGCCCTGTCAATAGCTTCAAACAGTTTATCCGGGTCGATGGGTTTCAGTACGTATTCCACTGCAGCATACCTCAGCGCTTTATGGACATTTTCCAAGGTGTAGTAGGCAGTGGTAAAAATGATGGACATGCCTTCCAGTTTCTGCCTGTCAACCTGCTCAAGAAGTTTGAAAACGACTTCATCCTGCAGCTGGATATCCAGAAAAAGCAATTCAGGATTGAACTGGCGTATAGCCAACAAGCCCGCCTGAACGTTTTTAGCGATACCTGCAATTTCTATCTTTTCAGGATAAGATTCAAGATGGGAAACCAGCACCCTGATCGCCGAATTGTTGTCCTCAATTATCACTGCTTTCATAATCTGTTATTATGTTTACGATCGTACCTTGGGGATCATTGTGGGTAATCCCAAAAGTGTAATCAATTCCTAATTTTTTAAATAATTCAGAACGTTCCTGAGCAAGTTGCAGACCCAATGACATCGGAGATCTTTCCTTTTTTGACAAAAATCCGATCCCGTTATCAATTACCTTGATATTCAATGATTTTCCCTTAAACTTAACGAGTATTTTGATCTCACAATCTTTGGTTTTATCATTAAAGGCATGTTTCAAGGCGTTTTCGACAAAGGGTTGGATGGTCAATGAAGGTATTTTTGGATCACGCCTTAAAACATCCTCCCCTATCTCATATACCAATTGTATTTTTCTATCATTCTGCAGGTTGTGCAGATGAGCCAAATCCTTGATCAGTTCAATTTCTTCTGATAAACTGATGAACGGTAGCGAATTGTCTTTGTGATTTTTTTTGCCCTGAACCAATATCCTCCTGAAAATATTCGATAACCTAACCACCATTTTACTACCCTCTTCCCGGGAATTGTGCATGATCACATCCTGCAGCACTGTCAATGCATTGAACATAAAATGCGGATTGAAATATGCCTGTATCAATTCCAAACGGTTGCGGATCAATTGATTCTGTAAATTATTGGTTCTCAGTTGCCTGTATCTGTGAGCAACCAACAATCCTGCAACAGAAATGAACATCAGCCCTGTCAGGATGTAAATTGTATACAAGGTGGTTTTACGCTTCCAGAACGGCACATAGGCTTGTATCAAAACTTGTCTTGAGATACTGCTTTCCGTATCTATTAATTGACAGGCAGCTTCAATCAGTATCTTGTTGATACCATTGTCAAGTTTGCGCAATATGAGTTCATCAGATGAATGATAACCTGAAAAATCGCCATCATTTACTTTAAATCTGAATTGCCATGGTAATCCTGAATGGTCTGCTACAGATAATTTCAAAACGGCATCCTCAGTATCTATAATGAACTTGTATTGCTGATCATTTGTGAAATGACTTGTCCTCCCATTAATAGATAAAACGTTTATCGCAGGTTTGTTCCTGATCAATTCAATGCGTGCAAGGTCAAGCTTTTGGACACCATGACTCGAAGGCAGCCACAACTGATTCCCATTCATTACAGCCATGCCATTCTCACTTGGTTCATATAGTTTTAATCCTGATCTTTCATCAAAATAGTAGCTGACTTTAAATGGCTGTTCATTGATATCCAGAATGATCAGTTTGTTTTGTCCAACTATAACTAATATGGAATCTGAAAGACATTGTATTTGATTGATCCTGAAATCAATAATTTCAGGCAATATTGAATAAAACTGATTCCTATTGTGATCAAACTGAACCAGTCCGCACGTTCCTCCAACCCAAATATGATTTTCCGATCTTGCTATGGAAACTGCTCCAAAACATGGAAAATTTCCCTCATCGTAAGTATATAACCGACTCTTTTTAGATTTTTGATGGATGCTCTGAACACCAAGCTTTCCTGCGATCCAGATATTGCCATCCTTTGTGATCTCCAGATCATTCATATTTGAATTTCCCAAAACCTTTCGGCTGACCTGAAGGGTGTCCGTGAATTTTTTCATATCAGGATCAAAGGCAAAGAGGTACTCGCTACCAACCCAGAATAGTTTTCTTTCATCATCGTAAGCAAAAGCCTCTGCTGCTGTGGTCAATTGAAAGAACTTGACTGATCCATTCTTTTTGGAGAACATATAAAACCCGTTCTGACTTCCAAACAAAACAAAGTCTTTATTTTGACCATAATTTGTAAGCAATTGCGGCTCGGCCGGGACGCTTTCAGGGAGCGGTGGCAATTTGAATCGTGTAATTTTCCGGGTTTCTGTATCCAGTTTGAATAGACCATTTTTATAACACCCGATCAATACATTTTTAGTATCCACAGGCACTGCTGCCCACGGCAGGTCGCTTTCAGGTATACGAACATTTTTCAGACCGTTACGGTGGATGACAACAAATCCGCTGTCTGTAGCCAAAAATGTTTTACCAGGAATATTGACCACAAACCGGTAATGATAAAAATCTAGGTTTTGGGGTGGTAGATATCCAGAACTACTTTTTAGGTACAAATCGGCTTTGACTCCAACAATAATCTCTGGAGCAAATTCAGCAAGCGGAATGAATACCTTACTACCCTGGTCATATTTTGCGACAAGATGTAACCGGTCATTCACCAATCTATAAATCTCCTGAATTTCTAAACCGATGGATCGGTAAAAGCAGATTTCAGGGTTGATGGCTGACCGGTTTTGTGACGGGTCAATTTTTTCATCGGGAACAAAGGGAGTTTCAATTATGCTTAATGTTCCGGAATCAAAATCAAATTTTAAAAGGGTATTCTGATGCGTAAATATATACATGTGATCCCAACCGGGATTTCCCCAGACCTGTTTGAACCTGATATTCGCCAGTTGTGGATAAACTTCAGCAACCGGAACAATACGATCCTGTTTAAAGATCAGGATATCATGTTGATGATGCTTGATCCAGATATACCCATTTTTATCTCCCAATTCAACGAATGATTTTCGGGTATAACTGAATTTGGGTAATTCAAAGAAAGTTATTTTATCACCCGAATACCTGAAAAATTGCGTTTCTGTCGTTCCGTAGAGAATGTCATCGCAACTGATCAGGCTGGTCACATACTGTTCGGCTAACAGTCCTGCATCTTTAAAGGTGTGAATTCCTGTGCCGTCATATACGCTGATCCCTCCTTGTGTTCCGATCCAAACCCGTTGGTGTTCATCCACATAAATAGCCCTGACCTGCATCTGTGCAAGTCCGTCGGAAACAGTAAATAAATTGTATGGATAGGAAGTTGAAAACTCCTGCCCATAGCTCAATACAACGGCGAAAAGAATGCACGTTGCCAGCAATGTCCCTTTCAGAAAAGCCATGGTCAAATTTACAACTATAATTTTAATCCAAATCAGGAAGAAGGGTTGTTAAATGGTCATTTTATCCACTTAAACAGCTTATCTCACCATCTAAGGAATTGAATGAACCAGTCAGGTAGTATTTCAAAAAAAAGGTATTTTCTCTTGGTAATTTTACGGATGTTAAAATTCTGATTGCAGGGTTTATTTTACAACATTAGGAATATGATTTAGAGGTAATTAATGCTTAGTATTTATGTGTTATCACTTCTTTGTTATCCCCATGAATACCATATGACCTATGAGTTACTAAAAAAAAAATTGATTTGATTTTTGCTAATGTTGATTTGGTATGAAACATAGATGATATTAGATAGAATTTCTTATGTGTTGCTTCTGATTGTAATGCAAAAACAATATAATATTCTCGGGAATCAATAATTAATAACATATTGAATAGCAATATATTAATATGAATTTTAAGCATTCAGGAACAATCATTCTTCGGTCAGTTAACCGGGAATGCAGTCCTTTGTCCCTATAATTGAATAACATCCATATCCGGGACTGGTGTGGAAAAAAATAATTCAAAATGAAAAAGCAAATTATGCTCGGATTAATCTTCTGTTTTGGCTTGTTACTTGTTTTTTATCAAAATGGGATCAGTCAGACAAAAACCAAAGATGAACTAAAAGCTGAACGTGAAGTTTTGAAATCAGAAATGAAATCAAAGGAAGTTATGAATCGTTATACCAAATTAGAAAAATTGAAAGACCCGGGAATATGTGGTTTGAGCACTGTTGATGCCCTTGCAACCAGTTCCACAACTATGTTACTTTCAACAAAGGAAAACAACAAAATCTTACCTGAATTGTACAAAAGAACGATTGGAGAGACTGTAGATGGTGTAACTGATGTAACCGTCAAAAAACCTAAACTGGAAGAACTTGTCGTCTTAGGCACAAATATAACTCAACAAATTTTGGCAGTTGCAGAATTATCCAAAACAATTCCTAAAGCTTCCGAGGAGGTAAAACAAGCTAAAGCAATGCAAGCAGTACAAGCAACAAAATCCTTAAATTACTCAAAAGATGCCATAGCTTTACTTGCCCCTGAATTGGAACTCAATTTAAAAATTGTCAATCACCTCATCGATACTTTAAAAACCGCAAACAATATGTGATAATGAGATTATTATGTATTTTATTCTGTCTTGTGAATAGCTTGATCGGCTATTCACAAGCGGATGCAAAACCAATTGTTGGAGTAGCGGAATTCACCGCTGAAGTTGATTCGAAATTTGCCAATGCGGTCGCTGAAAAGGTTGTTCAGGTTGTCACGAATACCAAACGCTTCACTGTTGTGGACAGAACAAGCTATGAAAAAGTAAGGGAAGAACTTGAATTTCAAAAATCAGAAGCGTTTCTGGATAGTAAAAACAGAATAAAGCAAGACGCAGCATTGGCAGCCCAATATATGATCATTGGACACATTGTCAAAATGAATGTATATGCCATGAAAAATGATGATGGCAGTGTCAAAGGTTATAAGTCAAGTGCCGCCTTCACCCTAAAAGTTAATGATGTAGAATCCGGTTCAACAACGGAAGCTACAAGTTTTCAGACTCAGGTCAGCCAATTGATGTTTTCTCCTGAAAGTTCTGTCAATGAAGCCCTGAAATCCATTGAATCAGACTTGACTTCCTATTTTTTGAAGACATTTCCTTTGAAAACAAGAATTGTTAAAATTATCGAAATCAAAAAAGATGCAGCTGTTAAAGTTTTGATTTCTGGAGGAACTGCATCCGGACTGACTACAGGAGACAAACTATCTGTAGAAAAAATTGAACTTATTGAAGGAAAGCCATATCCTACACAAATCGGTGAATTGAAAGTACTTAAAATAGCAGGAGATGATTTTTCAGTATGTGCTGTACAAAAAGGTGGCAAAGAAATATTGTCAGGGTTCAATACCGCAGAAAAATTATCCTGTAAATTAATTATGAAGTAGTGAAAAAGAAATTTCTTTTTGGTAAAGCATGGATGATTATGATTTTGATCATGCTGATTTCGCATAGCTGCAACAGAAAGATTATGCCAACGGCAGAAGCTAATTATTTATCCGGTGATGAAAGAACCGTCACAATGAGGGTAGTTGGAATTGGAATAACCCGCTACGAAGCCATTTTTCAAGCTGAAAAGAATGCCTTTAATGTTCTATTTTTCAGAGGTTTGCCTGAATCGCAACAAAAAATTCCGCTGATCAGCACAAATGAAACTGATGAAATCAATCAACATGAAACATTCTTTGAGCATTTTTTCCTTGACAGAAGACACAAATCGTTTATAATGTCCTCAGTTCCTGTAACCGAATTTACAAGATATAAATGCATTTATAAGCGTGTCGCCGTAGACATCAGGATTAACCTGGACGCTTTGAGAAGAGATTTGGAAAATAACGGGATCATCAGAAAATTTGGATACTAACTTTACTAAAATGAAAAGATTATTTTTAGGTTTAATTATAATGGGAATAGCAATGATAAGCCCTTCTTTGGGGCAGCAAACTCCCGTTTCCGGTGGAGATCAGTCAGTCACTGTGCAACCAAAAATAATGGTCATTCCATTTGTAAAGGAGGGGGAAGATTTACGTACAGTATTGGAAAAAGATGAAAATAAAAGGATTGCTATAGCTGTCATTAAAGCCGGATTCGACAATAGAGGTTTCACAACTGTTGATTTTGTTGCCAAATTAAAAGCAGCAAAAGACAACAATGCTTTTACTTCAGATAATCAGACTGATATCAAATCACAGATCATTCAAATGTCAGGCGCTGACATTTATGTGCAATCCGAAGTGATCGTTGAGACAGGACAATCTGGCAATTCAGTGAAGGTGATCCTGACAGCGTTTGAAGTTTCTACAGGTAATTCATTATCCAATAAAGTAGGTGAAAGTGGAAGATTCTATACTGAGGATTTCAATAAACTTGCCATAAAAGCGACTGAAAGTTGTATAGATGACTTTTTAAATGTAATGCAGATCAAATTCACTGAAATTGTCCAAAATGGAAAATCTGTAATCATAGATATCAGCTTCGATTCAGGTTCTTCATACAAAATGTCTTCTGAATTTGGAAGTGATGGATTACCATTGTCTGACCAGATAGAATTATGGATGGAGGACAACGCATACAAAAACAATTACCATATACAGGGAACGACTGACTTGCGCATGATTTTCGACGACGTCAAAATACCGCTCAAGGATCAGAAAACCGGCAATAACTACAACCCAAATAAATTTGCGCTGGAATTATTCAAGTTCTTTAAGGAGCTTGGACTGCAGACTACTAAAGATATCAAGGGGAATACAATTTACATTACCATAAAATAAAAGGATTATGCAAAAGATATTTCCTATCATTTTTGCATTGTTATCAAGTTTCGGATCGATTGCACAGAATGCAGGAGATGTTGGAAAAATTGCCCTTTCGATCGTAGTACCAGAAAATGCAGAAGGTTTAGAACCGGCTCATACTTCAAAACTGGAAACAAAGATCAGTCAAATAATTACCAAATACGGATTAGCTGCCACAGGATATGACAACAATTTTATCGTGTATCCAAAGTTGGCAATCTATGATAATTCCGTTGTTGAAGGAGGCATGCAAAATATTATTATTATCACTGCGGACTTAAGTCTTTTCATGAAACAGGTGGATAATAACATCATGTATGCCACGGTGAACATACCGCTGAAAGGCAGCGGGTCAAACAAACAAAATGCCCTCACTAATGCCATTTCTATGATCCCGGTTGATCATCCTTCATTTAAAAAATTTGTTGAGACCGGGAAACTGAAAATAGTACAGTACTATGAAAGTAAATGCACGGACATTATCAAAAAATCTGATGCTTATGTTAAAATGAAAAAATATGAAGATGCCATAGGCTTACTGATGACTGTCCCAGAAGAGGTTTCCGAATGTCATCATAAAATTCTTGATAAAGCAGTAGTAGCTTACAAAGCTTACCAGACTCAAATTTGTTCTGAAATGATCCAGAAGGCAAAAACTTCTCTCGCAGCAAATGACTACAAAGGAGCTTTAAACATACTTTCAGAAATTGACCCCTCCTCTGCCTGTTATAAAAGTGCTCAGGAATTGGCATCCATTGCCGGGTCAAAAATCGATGCTGAGGAAAAGAAGCGATGGGATTTTAAAATGAAGCAGTATAATGATGCTATAAACCTGAAGAATAAACGTATACAGGCGATCAAAGAAATAGCAGTAGCTTATTATAAAAGCAGACCTACCACTGTGAATTATAATTACATTTTGTATTAAAAGATTTATGTGTGACGGGTAAAAACAGGATTTTTAGTACCTCATCCTCTAATCGAAAGTTATTCCACATGTCGTCTTTTCTGACAATTACATTGAACATTGTTGGCGTTATTGAATACTCAACTCATAAAAAAAATTTGTTTGAATTTACTTTCATCATAACTCCAATTAATGAATAAAAAGAGCCAAATGATCTGTCCGGATAGTTAAAAATGAAAAAAGGGGACAAAACAGGGAACAAAAAACTTCCATTTCTTTCCACTTATTTCCAATTTATCACTGATCCGAACCAAAAAAAGGCTCGGTATCAGTAATAAATATGCTTTTTTTTTGAAATGAAATGAGGATGATGGTACACTTGTGTGATCTGGCTGGGATTTGAACCCAGGGCCCACGGCTTAAAAGGCCGTTGCTCTACCGGCTGAGCTACCAGATCTATGCCGTTAAAAAACGGAATGCAAAAGTAAAAACATTTTTAATTTATGCAAATACAAATGAAAAAAAACTTAATTTTATTTTTCAACGCCTGCCAAATTCGATTAACTCAGCACCAAAAATTTTGCCATTATCTATTGAGAACCTGATCATAGTACGAACAGCATGAAATCCGCTTTTACCAAAAGCACCCGGGTTCATATGCAAAACCTTATTGCCCTGATCGTACAAGACTCTGGCAATATGTGAATGACCGGCAACGAAAATCTTATAGTTGCCTCCGGTGATCAGTTGTTTGGCTTTAGGTGAATATCTGCCTGGATATCCACCGATATGCATCATCAGAACCCTGACATTTTCTATCTCGAAGTCAAGCACTTCGCGGTATCTTCGCCTCAACAGGTGATCATCTATATTACCAAATACAGCTCTGAAGCCTATACCCAAAGATTCATAGGCATCTGCCGTTTCGGCATTTCCTATATCGCCTGCATGCCATAATTCGTCACATCCTGCAAGATAGGTTTTGATTTCTTCTCCGAAATATCCATGCGTATCGCTGATCAGGGCAATTTTCTTTGGCATTGGTAAAACAAGTTATTTCCTGTTACGAAACACAATTTTGCCGAATTGTTCGGATCTGTCCATTCTTTCGAAGGCTTTTCCGGCTTCGCTGAATGTAAACACCCGGTCAATCACCGGCCTGATCTGATGTTTTTCAACAAAAGCCAGCATATTTTTAAAATCCAGACAAGAACCCATCGTACTACCTATGATCTGCATCTGTTTCCAAAATAGTTGCTGTGGGTTGATCGCCGGGATCTGACCTGCAGAGCCTCCGTAAATAACCAGCCTGGCTCCAGGACGGCAAATTTTCATCATTTGGGAGACCGCATCTCCGGCAGTTCCGTCCACAATGATATCAATACCCTCAGGCTCCTTTTTCATCAATTCTTTAACCCAGTCCTTATCCCTGTAGTTGACCCCGCCGGAGGCACCCAGATCAATTGCCTTCCTTATTTTTTCATCCGAACCTGAGCTGACATAGGCCTTCAAACCTGCTGCTATGGCAAATTGCATGGCAAACAAGGCTACTCCACCACCAATTCCTGTGATGAATACTCGTTCTCCTGCCTTTGGAAGTGCCTTAACGAACAAAGCCCTGAAAGCAGTGAGCCCTGCCAGGGGCAATGCTCCTGCTTCTTCATCCGTCAGGTGTGGAGGTACGTCATATATATTGCATTTGGGTATTTTGATGGATTCAGCAAAAGTTCCCTGATCCGGCAATCCCAGAATGCGATATTCCCTGGATTGGAATGCTTCCTTGTCACCCCATTGAATTGATGGATTGATCACCACCCGCCTGCCTTCGAATATCCCTGAGCCGTCAGAACCCAAAACAAGTGGATATTCGATACCAGGATATTGACCTTTTACGATCCACACATCCCTGTGATTGAGGGATGAGCAATGTAAATCTACAGTACAAAGATCTTCTGTTTCTAATGTTTCACTGAGATCAGCAACCACCGGCCACTCATTTAAAGCGTTTAAAACCAATGCTTTCATATGTTTTTTATAGTTTTTTTTCAGTGTTCAGATAGAATCTAATATGAAAAACTTTCATGGTTGATTTGAATGAAATAAGCTGAAAGTTTTTCTTGTCGGAATCATGAATTCGGAAGATCCTTTAACCGGATACACATCACAGATAAAAGACGAAAGGGTCAAAGATACTTTTTCCCTGACCCTTTCCAAAACTTAAATATACCTGAATTACTTTATGAAAATCATTTTTTTCATGACTATACCTTTTTCAGTGATGATCTGATAGAAATACACACCTTCAACCTTAAAAATGTCGTTTTGTATGAGTATTGAGTTTCGTCCTTTTGAGTAATGCCCTTTTTGGTTGAAAATTGTTTTTCCGTCAGTATCCAGTATCACCATTTCTGTCATCATTGGTTTCGGTAGTTCAAAACTGATCTCGGTAAAATTCGTAAATGGATTAGGCATGTTTTGATATACCACCACTTCTTCTGTTTTCCTGTTTTGCTTTTCAAGCCTGAGGTCCATGATCTCCAGGCGGTCATTGTACGCCTCAGATTTGGTAAACACGGAATTCACATCCATGACCTGACTCAGATATCCAGCGTTTTTTGCCACAGCTTCAATGAAAAATAGCGTTTCACCTTCTTTACCTATCAAAGGTTGTGTTGTATTCCAACTGAATGTGGCCAAACCCTGCTTTTGATCCAAGTGGAAATTATTCCCGTCAACCGGAATAATTCCGGATTTAAAACCCTGTATTTCAATCAAATCAGGATCAGATTGCAAGGTGAATTGCATTCCTAAAACCAATTGATCTTCGGACAAGCTGACCGGGATCCTCAGGAGCTCAGCTTTTTCAAACTTTCTGTCATCAATGGACAAGATCAGATGGTCCATAGATCTCGATTCAAGGCTGTTCATACCACTGCCAAAATTGGCAGAATGATTCACATCCCCGATTTTTATACCATAGAAGTGTATGCTGTCACTATCGAGATAGAGTTCATCCACCTGAAAATCTTCTTCAAAATCCCAGGGTTGGTCTGCATTTTCAAAAACATGATTTGTTCTGATGAACCTCCATGGATCATTATTGGGGTACTGTTCAGATTTACCCAGAATGAGGTTCCTGATATCCAGCAGGTCTGCACCCGAAACCGACTGATTATTGCTGGCATCTGCAGCGATGATCTTGAACGGTGTATCGAGTGCTTTGATCCCCAGCAAATGTTGCTGTATCAGAACAAGGTCAAGTGTTGTCACACCATCTGTGGCCTGATCTTCCTTTTCCGGGAAAATTCTGTACTTTTTATAGTATTCAAGCTGATCGAACACGTACTGACCTTGCTGGTCTGACATTTTGCTGGCTAATGGCTGATCGTCTTTCAGTATTTTCACAGGGAACTCACCCATACCTGACCAATCAGGATTGATGATCTTACCTGCCAAAGTTCCCTGAGCATCAGCAGCATCAGGACAGGCATTGACATTATCCATGATGGTCAGTTGCACCGTACAGAAATCGTAATTACCTGCAAGGTCAAAAGCATAGACGTTCAAATTGATGGTTGCAGCAATTCCGTTGGGAATATCTGCACATGTAAACACCCTGGAAATGTCATTCACATCAGGTGAAAATGCGAACCTGATCTGATCCTTTGGTGTACAATTGTCAAAACTACCTTTTTCACAAACACAATGATTGAAATCCCTGGCAAAGAATTCGATCATTCCTGAACTCATCATTGTTGTCGTGATCTTCGACAGGCAAATAGGTGTCGGCGCCTTGGTGTCAATATTGGAAACATTGGCCTGGCAACTTGCAGTATTGCCGCATTCATCTTCAACAAAAAACTTCACTTTATGATTTCCTGAAGGAAAAACCCTGTCGATGTGATTGCCTGTTCCGGTAAAATCAACTGAGCCATTGGCATTCAGATCAATTTCCCATCTGTATCTGAGCAAATGAGAAGGAGTACAATTATCTGTTGCAGTCGCGGACAATTCTACGATTGCTTCGCAATCATTTAAAGGATTGTTGACCACATCATCCGCACAGCTTACAAAAACTGGCTTAACATTTTCATTCAATATAATCTCCTGGGTGCGGGTAACATAAGTATACGGAGGAGTAGCGCACCAATCAACGATTTTCCATTCGCGCAGAATTCTCCTGCATGCTCCCGGTGTTCCGGATGTGATCAACTGATCAGTATAACCAATACCAAGATCACGACACGGGTGATCCGGTACAGTAGGCCACCCTGTAATATCAGGATGTGCATCAGCCGGAGTACAACCCTGAACCGTTTTATTGCCAGGCCATTGAACCATTGAAGCAGTCAAAGGCGCAGGCGCGTTCAGGTAGATCCATTGCGTACAGCTTGCAGACAAACCTCCCGGATCTGTAGCAGTCCATACCCTTCTGACTGAACCTGTTCCACATGTTCCCAGACTCGGATAATCGGTTTTGGTAATGGTCAACGGTCCGCAATTATCCGTAAATGTTGCCTGTCCACCAGTAAGGTTGAAATTATTGTAATCCTGTCCACAGGTTAAGTTAACCGCAGGAGGACAATATAAACTGACAGGTGGTCTTTTATCCTGAACGATCAGGTCTGTAACACATTCATTCCAGTTACCGGATGTATCATATACCCTCAATACCACCCAAATGGTTTTTCCGACATCTTCACAGCAAACGGAAATTTCAGGGCCAAACTCCAGGTCTCCGGGTTTATTGCAATTGGTGGAAAGTCTTTTTACTTCCACACGGTCAATACCACAATTGTCCCAGCTACCGTCATCGAAAGTTTCCGCAAAAACTTTTGACTCTCCACCCTCGGTTAATGTCACCACAGTGTGTTTTTCGCAAACTGCGGTCGGCGATTGGTCATCATCGATGACTACTTCGGTGAATGCCATGGTTTGATGACCACAGGCATCAGTAATGGTATAAACGACCCAGGTGGTATCCACTGGTAAATTCCTGATCCCATATCCCAAAGGACCCTTAAACACGTCAGTTGTGATCATGTTGGTTGAAGGATTACCTGAATCGTCACGAAGTTTGTAACTGACGGTGAAAGTCGTTTCAGAGCAATCCCATATCAGCACAGGCTCAGGCAAAGGATATGCGGTTCCTTTACACTTACCGGGATCAGTCTGAAAATGCAGTGTGTCCCGGACAGCAGATACGATAGGCGGCGCATTGTCCTCGACTATGATCACCTGTACATAAATATAATCTTCAGCTGTACACCAGTCAATCACGTGCCAGTTTCTGAGAATTTTCCTGCCTGAACCACAGATTTTAAATTCCACATCCGTATAGTAATACATGATATTTGAACAATCCATATTGCTGGGATAACCAGTAACTTCAGGTCCGGGATTTTCATCATAAGGCCAGTAATATGGAAGTGACGCATAACTGCATTGCCATTTGGGCAGGTGATTGGGATATTGGGTCAATCCATCATAATGCGGCGGGAAATTGGCCGGTGAGAAAGAACCCCACAACATACCAATCTGCTCTGTGCAGGTAGTTATCCTGCCTGCGCCATTAGTTGCATACCATGTCCTTGTGATCAGATATTTGTATGGTGACCCACAGTCCATATTCTGTGTATCATCTGCATAACGCAGGTGGAAAGAAGCACCGCATTGTCCCGGCACAGTTACCTGATAGCTTTGATTGCCCAATGAAACGATCGTGCTGTTGGATGGCAATGGAAACCCAACTATTGGATTTTCTGGCGTATTGTCAGCAGTGCATCCAATCTCGATGATCTCATCCCTGCAGGCAAGTCCTGGCGCGTAATTGTATTGAACGAATATCTTTCCGCAGCAACTTGCACCGGAACACAAATGTTCAATCGTCACATTGACCAGTTTGCCCACATGTGCTGAAGTAACATATTGACCCGTAATCGGATTAAAATTTTCATCTGCAAGTGTGATCTGATAGCTGTCATCTTCATACAAAGGCGCTTCAAGGATCATATCCGGAGTGATCAGTGCCCTGCAATCCTGATCCAAAGCCACATTCACCTGATCATTGCAGACCAGACTAATGCTCATGCTTTCAATGACCACATTCAATTCGATCGTGGTCACGCATACACCGTCTGTTTCAGTGACTACCAGCCTGAACGGGCCTCCTGAATTAGGCCCCCATTGAACAGTTGCTGTTGCGCTGTTGTTCTCAAGTGTTGTAATAACACCTCCACCCCAAAGCGACCAATATAATGTGGATCCCGGAATACCTCTTGTCACCTGGTATACAGATGTTTCGGAAGGACAGACATACAGGTCACCTTCCAGGCTTGTCCCGCATTCATCCTGTGCATTAAGCACTCCGTTCATTCCTGCGAAAAGGAAGATAAAAAGCCATACCAGGACATTCAGGTAAAATTTCTTGTTCATGGTATTGTAAAGAATATATCCCATACCAAATATTTTTTCTGATTAATATCTAAAAAGATTCCAAAAAATTATGGGGAGGCTTAAAGCATTAAATTCTGCTTTAAACCTTCCCCATCAAACCGCTACTTTATCATGATCATCCTTTTGGATGATTTATTCGTTCCTGTCTCCAGTGTATACATATAAATACCCGGATTCAATCTATCTGATTCCATATTCAGGTAGAACTCACCATAACCTTTTGATTCCTGGCTTTTTGACAAGACCAGTTTTCCATTCATGTCATAAATACTAAGTTTTGCTTGTGCCTGCTCAGGCAGGAAGTATCTGATGGTGGTTTCATGCGTGAAAGGATTCGGAGTATTCTGATACAACTGGAATTCCTGTTCATTCAGATGGTTGTTCCTGAATTCCAATCCCAAAGTTTTCTCACTGATTTCCTGATCTTCAACAGGATAGATCTCAGCAACAGTGATCTCAGATCCCAATCTTAATGTTTCTGACAATACTCCGCTTTTCAGTGTGTTAAATGCAATGGTAAACATCACGCCACCCTGATTGAACTCAATACCTTGTGCGTTGTTCCAGGAAATGGTGATCACACCTTCGCTTTCCTGGCTTATATGATAATTTTGTTCATTCAAATCAATCAAACCGCTGATCACCCGGTCAAAACTCAGAGCTGAAGGATCATAATTGAGCGTGAACTGAAGACCAGCTGCATTCAAATCCCTGTCAATTTCAAAAGTGACATATTGGATCTGTTTTGCAGTAAATAAACCATTATCAGTGAGCATATTGATCCTGCCCAGGTTTCTGCCTGATACATCATTCCCCTGTAATGAAGGAGCATAGGATTGATTAATGTCACCGATTTTAATACCCTCAAAATTATTTTGAACTGAATGAGAGTAAAAATCAGTCAACAGTATTTGCTCTTCGAAAGGAAATGGATTTCCTGAATTTGCAAACTCAGTATTAGCCGGGATAAATCTCCAGGATCTGTTCTTAGGCAATTGTTCTATCGCTCCAAGGATCAATCTTCTCAGATCATAAATGTCTGCTGCAGAAATAGATCCGCTGTTGTTTGCGTCTGCAGCTATGACCTTTTCAGGGCTGTCAAGCAATTTTACTCCCAATAAATGCTGCTGGATCAATACAAGGTCAAGCGTGGAAATTCCGGCTTTCGGATCTGCATTGCTTTGTGGTGTAATGCTGTAAGTCCTTCCCTCATTCATTTTAGCAAAGAAATAAACGCCATATTCGTCTGTGGAAGCAAAGCGACCTTCAGCGCTGTGATCCATATCCAGTTTGACCTCAACTGATGGAAGTTTCTGACCCTTTTGATCGGTAATTTTACCAACTATATCATACTGTTCCGGCAAAACATCCGGACATGCATTCTGATTATCCTGAAGGATCAGATGAGCAGTACAGAAATCCTGATTCCCAGCCAGGTCTGTCACCCACATTTCCAATTCTATGGTATCAAGAACTCCGTTAACGATATCATCACAGGAGAAAACTCTGGAAATATTGTTCACATTGGATGAAAATGAAAATCTGAGTTTGTCTCCCGGCGTACAATTGTCAAAACTTCCGTCATCACAGCCTGAACAGATATTGAAACTTTTGGCGTAGATTTCAACAGTTCCTGTAGATTGCATGGGCACTGTCACGAGACCATCGTAACAAATAGGTGTCGGAGCCTTTCTGTCATACAGTGTAAAATTGGATGAACAAGAAGTTTCATTGCCACATTCGTCCGTAACAAACCAGGTGATTTTATGTGTTCCATAAGGGAAATTGCTGGTCACCGAATTGGAAGTCCCCGTTCTGTTAACTGAATTGTCATTATTCAGATCGATTTCATATCTCCATTTTAATCTCTCAGGCGGGGTGCAATTATCTGATGCACTTGCACTCAGACTGAGTGTGGCTGAACAATCGATGTCGTTGACCTGACCGGTAGTCACATGATTACAACCACTGATAAATTTTGGCGGAGTCAGGTCATTGACCATGATCAGCTGGTGATGTTCCCAATATCCTTTCTTGAACGGATCTTGCGGGTCAAACTGACACCAGTCAATCATCTTCCATGTCCTGATGATCTTGTAACAGTAATTGTCAACATACTGGAAGACAAGATCAGAGTAAGTAAATTCCACCAAAGCGCATTCATCATTTATAATAACCGGCTCCTGCTTACCTGCAGGCAAAGACTCCGGTAAAACATCTTCCCCAATACATCCGATCACGGTATGATCAGCAGGCCATCTGACGTATGCTGTAGAATTTGCATTGAAAGGTGTAAAATTCTTAACCGTAATGGTTTGCTGACATGTCGTAAAATTACCTTGAGGATCTGTTGCCTTGAAAGTCCTTACGATCGTACCTAATCCACAGTCATTCAGATTATAAGCAGTAGATATAATCGAAATTTCGGTTGCGCAGTTATCTGTTGCAACTCCGTCATAACCCCAGATATAGTTCGGACCAACGGTTGGATTGCCCGGATCGTTCAACTTGATTTGTTTCGCGGCAGAAGGATTGTTCACCACTGTTCCAAAGACATTCAGATTTGACAGGTCGAATTTACAACTTACGGTAATATCCGGAGGACAGGTCATAGTCGGAACCCGATGGTCCTGAACCTCCACGATAGACATACAAGTATTCGTAAATCCTTTGGCATCTTTAACCTCCAATTCAACCATGGTTTGTTTGCCTACATCGGCACAACAAAATTCCACTCCGTCCCGCCAGGTATTTGCCGGAAATCCACAGGAATTTGCACCCCTTCTTGCTTTAAAAGTCACGGGACCGCAATTATCCCAGGAGCCATCATCGAAAGTCTCTGCAAGCGCATAGCCTTTTCCATACTCATCCAGAGCGACAACCACTTCCCTGTCACATATCGCATTGGGTTTTTGCTGGTCTACGATCGTGATCTTAAAGAAAATCTCTGTTCTGTTATCACAAGCATCTATAATGGTATATTTTACCCAGGTCGGGCCACCCGGTAAATCCAGCAGACTGTATGAACCGTCTGCATTCTTTTTCACCCTTGCATCTGTGATGTAAGGTTCCGGAGCCGGTGGCTGATTGCCGTTCTTATCGGCAAGCTGGTAGGCCACCGTATAAGTCCATGTGCTGCAATCAGTTACAGCTGGTATAGGCAGAACAATATTACCTCCGCATTCATTTAACCCGGCAGAATATACCTGATCTGCGATGGCCGCTACAGCCGGATCAGTGGTATCCATGACGACAATCACCTGATTCGTATCAAAAATCTCAGATGTACACCAATCCGTGACCAGCCACTTTCTGAGAATTTTAAAGCTCTTTGTTCCGCAAACCGGTAATTTAACATCTGTAAAATCAATTTCTATATTGCCACAATTCGGACCGAAAGGGCTTCCGGTGTACACCGGTGAAGGATGACCATTTGGTAACTTATCCCATGGTCCGCACGCTTCGAGGATAGAATTGTTGCCTGCTACCCCATCCCAGCTTTTGGGAAACTGAAGCAAGCTGATGCCTGTCCTGGTCAGTTTAAGGATATCCGTACATTCAGTAGTACCGCAGGCAACATCATTCAGCCACCATTTGCGCGTGATGATCGTTGCAAACTCACTTGAACAGGGTTGTTCAACTATTGTATCTTCATATTTAAGTGTGATCGGTGCGCAATAACCTACAGCCTCAACCAGATATGTCTTTTCACCTATTTTTAGCGTACTGATTGTATCTACCGGAAATCCGGTAAATTCAGGTTCTACACGCTCAAAACAACTCAACGTATCAACTGATCCAACCAGTCCCGGTTCTCTCTTTTCTATGACAGTCATGTATGACCAGCACATATTGCTGCTGCAATTGTGCAGAACAGTCACTACGAACGTTTGCCACAAGTGGGATGCATTGATGGTATTTCCCGCAACCGGAACCCCATCCGTTGTTTCAAAGAAAATGGTATATGCACTATTTTCATATTGATAACCTTCAAGGAACATATCAGCAACCAATTCATCGTTGCAGGCAGGACTTAAAGATATCTGAACGGTATCGTTACAAGCCATTGCAAGTGTATCTTCAATGGTGATCCAACGAGATCTGCTCACTGTGCAACCGAGGTTATTGGTTTGAGTCAGTCCAAGTGCATGCGGTCCCGGATTGTTGGATGACCACTGCACGGTCACTGAATTACTATTGGCAGGCGTGGTAAAAGTTCCCCCGGTTGCCAAAGTCCATGCATAAGTATTTCCAACTGACAGAGGAACAGAATAGCTTTGAAGCTGTTGCTCACAAACAGAAAAATCCCCGGCAAAAGGAGCATTTGGATAAGTGCAGCTACCTGCTGCAACAGTGAGTGGTGGTAAAACGACCACTCCGTTTGTGAACGTAATGCTGAAACCCTGACCATCGACATGAATACCTGAGAAATAATAATTTCCATCAGCAATATCCTCTGTCATTGTTGCTCCACCGGGACCGGTGGTGAATGGTATCGGATTGGCAGGCGGAGCCGGGCTGGTCGGGCTGTACAGGCCGGTAACACTTTGAATGTACCAGGTTTCACCCGCAGCTGCACCGGTGACGACTAAATTTGCAGCAAACTGCCCGTTGCCCGGAACTGTCTGATTGCTCAGACAGAAACAGTCCTGCAGAATTCCTCCCGTCTGTGCAAAAGAGCTTCCGGAAAGAATAAAGAATAATACAATTGAAAGTAACGGTTTTGCTAAAAACCTCAAAAACCTGAAATGGATTTGTAATGGTTTTTTCATCAGTTTTTAATTTTCAAATTCATTAAAAAATAGCGGGACAGGTCTATGTAACACTGATCAGCGCACACTTACCCTATATGCCCTGGGTCAAAATATTTGCCCGCCGGACACATCAAAAAACCTTTGCCGGCAAGCAAAGATTTATTTCCTCAGCTATTGAATTCCAAGAAGTGTTCCAAAAACCGTTTCATATTTTGATTAGTTTTAATGCATGATAATATTATGTTTTCACATAATTTATATCTGGCTGTCAACTATCAATTTCATTCAAATGAGATTGAATATTTTTTTTAATAATTTTTTCGATAAAAACAGTCTTTGTAGGAATTTTTTAGGAGTTTTCCCGGTTTTGGCACAATCCAGTCATATTCACAAAGGGAAAAATCGGAAAAGCGGATAGATCATTGCCAGGCTAAATCAAAAATAAAACAAAGAATAATTTGCTGTGGTACAATGTTTTATTCTTACAGAGACTGAATTATATGGTAAAGAAACTGAAATGGCTACCTCCGTATTTTCGGTTTTCCATGAAAAAAGCCAGATGGCTGAAATCCATTTTACGGTCATGTTCGAAAATGAGCAGTCCACTGGTTTTCAACAGATTTTTTTCAAAAATGACAGAATGTATTATTTCATAATGAGGATAATCATAAGGTGGATCGCAGAATATGATATCAAAGGGTTCGGTCTGCTTTCCCAAAAACTTTAGCGCATCATCTTTAATTAACTTCAGTTCTGAGGCAATTTCCAAAACCTTTGCTTCTGTTGCAACATATCTGATGCAGGCCGGGTTTAAATCAACAAAAACAACTGCATTGCATCCTCTTGAAATAAATTCCAGACTTATGCTGCCTGTTCCGCCAAACAAATCAAGCACTTTGACCTCTGAGAGGTCGTACCGGTTAACCAGGATATTGAAGAGAGCTTCCCTGGAGAAATCCATGGTAGGCCGTGTGTTCCATTTAGCGAGAGGCGGGTTTAATTTTCGGCCTTTGAACTTACCGCTGATGATCCGCATAACTTGAACACTCCAGACTAAAAAAATAAGATTTCTGTTTGCCCAGGAAAATATTGGAGTAAGACATAACGGCTCTGTTGTCTTTGAGAGTAATGTATCGGATATGCCTTCCAAGCAGTTCCATTGCTGTTCCGGCTGCTTCTATTATTCCTGAAACATAAACCCTTGTGTTTGCTGGATCAAAGTCGTGGTTTTTCAATGTCAGCAACACATAATACAGCAAATCGTCAGCCGAACTGTACGAAAAATCATTTGTCTGCAAAAGTTTACCTTCATCAACCATCATGATCTGCATACTATTCCCAAAAACATGCATGAAAAGAAAACGAGTATCCATTGAACGCAATAATTCAAAAAAACGGGCATTTAAATGGGTAATACTGTACTCAGGGTATATTTCCTTCAAAGTTTGGTCAATTTGGCTGGCGCCCAAAAAACAAAAACTGGACTCATTTTCCTGCAGACCATGTCTGATCAGCTTATAACGAATGTCATAATTCAGCGCTGAAATTTCTTTAGCAATTTCCTGATCGCTCATTGTATCTGCAATGAAATCTGGATATATGGCAAAATAAGGTGATTGGTATAGAAATGAAGCTCTGGAAATTTTTTCAGAAACCAGTTGCTCATCCACAAGGATCGATCTGATCTTTTCCGGTTCAAGATAATATCTGTCCGGCAAGTCAGAGATCAGCTTAGCCTGTTTCAGTTTTCTTTCAGGCAATTCAAATAAGCCAAAATAAAAATTGTCCTCTCCCATCAAAGAGGACAATTCATAAGACTTATTATGTAAAAATAATTCAGTACTTTTATAATCAAACTGTATCATTCCCAGTTGCCGGCCAAACTTGGTTTAGAAAGGTCTCCAAATTTGATCATATCTTTTGGATTAAAACCTTTATCGTACATGGCATATCTGTCTTCACCGAATTCGCCCATAAAATCTTTTTTAACTGCTCCAACCTCCAGAACCGGAACCATGGTTTTTTGAAACTCGATACTTTCGGCTTTGATATAGAATGTTTTACCTCCACTGTAAGGAATATATGCCAACGAATCAAGTTCAATTTTCAAACTGTTGATCGAATCCAGTGCACTTACGTAGCTTGTATCTACCGAAAAAACTCCATCAGTAGCATCTTTATCCCCAACCATCTTAAGAATTGGAATACGGGCTGTCCTCAGGACGCTGACCAGGGTTTCAAAATCCTTTGCAAAATCACCTTTGATCAGTCTGTAGATCTCCTGTGAAGTGCGTACATCCATCAATCTTTGAACAACTGCGTTTTCCCTTTTGGTTTTTTCTGCATTAAACTCGATTGGATCCTGAATACTTTTGTATACCATAAAACCCATAAACAAAATCAAAAGTATCAGTAAAATATTAAAAACGACTCTCATAATATGTGATTTATTTTATATTCAAAAAGCTTATTATGGACCTGCATAGATGTACATTCCACTATATGGCACTTAATCACGACGAAAGTACGAAGAGAAAATTGAATCTAAAATAATTTGGATAGAATTTTCTATTGTCATCTGCAATTTTTAGCAATAGTTGACTATCAGATGCGAACTTATCAACCATTGAGTCTTCTCCGATAAGTCTTTACCCCCTAAATCCCCCTAAAAGGGGACTTTTAATTTGTTGATTTTCAATCGTTTCCCTTTAGGGGTTGGGGCAAAAAACGATTGAAAATCAATAAATTGGACTTTTCGGAGCAGACTCAACCATTCAAAAATGTGTAATGTTCCTATCTCAAAATAACGACTGATAAGTCAAAAATGATGCTTATGCTGCCTTTTTTGATGGCTTCAGTAGTTTTATTCCGATCAAAACACCAAAATAAACAAGACATACCAGCCATACCAATATGCCAAAGTTCAAAAAAAAGCCCGCATAACCATGATTATTCAATTTCAACAAGGCACCGGTCATCACCAGAATTCCACTGATGATCACAAGCAATATTCCGAATAGTAACTGTTTGGTCATAAGGCATAATGTTTAAAGTAAAAACGCAAAAGTGAACAAAAAGTGGAGCTGCCGGGTTTCGAACCCGGGTCCAGACAAAGCACCAAAAAGCTTTCTACATGCTTATTTTCAGATTATATTGTCGGGATCAGGATTGGTTCTGAAACCAACCGTCCATCTCCTTAGCTTCTGAAGTCTCGGAAAATTGGCGAAGCGATCTTTTTTCCCAGCCTGAGGTTTTATGATGCGCGTTACACTGTGTATCAGACATCAAGTGCAAGGCACAAAGGCTTACTAACTCCTTGAATTAGGCAGCCATGGCATATCTATTGTTGCCATCTATATTTAGGTTGACGATCATTTATTAACGGAGTGAATCATCATTGCTCCGGCATGCTTACTGATCGATTTTCTTTCCTGTCAATACCAGTCAGCCCCATAAGTCAAACAACTTTTTTAAAAGACAATAGTACAACAATTAATTTAATGTTTAAGTTCCAATGGTCATTAGAATCAAAATTATTGTAAAATATCAGCTTGCACCGGCAGTAAAAATCATTTATACCGTTCTATTATTGCTTTCCTGCCTCGAGCAATCGACGAAGGACAAATGCAAATCTAAGGTTTCGAAAATTCGAAGATTCGAAGATTCGAGGATTCGATGGTTTGAAAATTTGAAGATTCCGGTTTAGCGACTAACAAATCAAGGCATCAGTAAAAGATCCGAAGATAAATTTGTGTCCATTCGTGAAAATCATTTTTGTGCTTTTGTGGATGACACAAATGCTCAGCAATTAGTTGTCAAACAAAAGTTCTCTTTCAATCTCTTCCAGATCCCATGCATCCTTCAATTCATGTTCGCCTATCGCTGTCCTGCATAGCGAACTCAGATAAGCTCCGCTTCCCAATGCTTCTCCGAAATCCCTTGCAAGGGAACGGATATAGGTTCCCTTTTGACAATGAACCCTGAAAGTGATCTCCGGTATAGCGATCTGACTGATCTCAAAACTGTATATTTCCACTTCCCTTTCCCTGATCTCAAATTCGACGCCTTCCCTTGCAAGCTTGTACGCCCTCATACCATCCACTTTCAAGGCTGAAAAAATCGGAGGTTTCTGAATGATCCTGCCGACAAATTTTTTTCTGACAGTTTCAATCAATTCCTCATCAATATGCCCGGTTGGAAAATACTGGTCAGGTTCGGTTTCAGCATCTGCAGAGGGTGTGGTGGCGCCCAGAAGGATAGTACCGGTATAAACTTTTGAGTTTTCCTGGTATATATTGATCTTTGAAGTGTCTTTGCCAATGGCGATGATCAGCAAACCTGTTGCCAGTGGATCGAGCGTCCCTGCATGTCCTACCTTGATCTTTTTTACCTGAAGTTTCTTCCTCAGCATACCTCTGATCTTCCCTACCACATCGAAGGAAGTCCATCCCGCCGGTTTATTCACCAGCAGGGTGATTCCGGATAAAAAATCCTGTGAATGGAGAAGTTCAGACTTATTGACGATCATATTAAAAAACGAAATAGTGCAGCAACACAAATGTGGCGACGCCAATACAGTAATAAGCAAAATACCTGAGCTTGCTTTTTTGAACAAGTTTGACCATCCAGGAACAGGCAAGGATACCTGAAACAAATGCGGCGATGAATCCGGCACTCAAAACACCTATGGACAGATCTGTGGAAGCCAGCGTTCCATCCATCATGTCCTTGGCCATTTTACCCAGGATCAATGGCACAACCATCAGAAAAGAAAAAACTGCTGCCTGTTTTCTTTCAAGACCGAGTAACAATCCGCCGGAAATCGTGGCACCGGATCGTGAAATTCCAGGGAGAAGCGCTATGGCCTGAGCAACGCCAATTCCAACAGCGCGGCCGGCATTCAATGGTTTTTGATGATTCTTTGCCCTGTCCGCAAAAAACAGCAGAAGGCCGGTAACCATCAGCATAAAGGCCACAAAAACAACCTGTCCGTCAAAAAGCGCGGAAATTTCCTCTTCAAAAAAGAAGCCGATCAGACCTGCCGGTATCATGGAAATGATGACAAACCAGGCAAAGCGTTTTTGATCATTGCAGCCACGCCTGAATAGACCGGTGAAGATATCCAGTATCTCTTTTCTGAAAACAAATATTGTACTGAAAGTTGTTGCTGCATGCAATACCACGGTCATCATCAGGCTTTCACCGCCGGAAAAATCCGTATCCAGCAAATATTTTGCGATTTCCAGGTGCCCGCTGCTGCTGACAGGCAAAAACTCGGTCAGGCCCTGGATAATGCCAAGGATGATTGATTTCAAAACATCATTCATTAAGAAAAAAGTTTACCAATGATAAAAAATGATTGCAGGCTTATTTTTTAAATATGGCATAAAGCACCAAAGCAAGTCCTGACAGGATCACAATAGGTGAAACAATGATCCTGACCGGATGGTAAATCAGATTATCGTCCCAGACATCAGGTGAAGGCATTTTTCCACCGGCCATCAGCACAAAACCAATTACCACCAATAAAATACCGAGGATGGTAAAAAAATAATTCGTCCGTTTAAAAAGCAATTCCACCGGCACATCAGTACGCGCAACCGTTTTTTTGGTCTTATCGGTTTTTTCCGTTACAATGACTCTTTTGATGTTTTCCTTTGCCATAAAATATGTTTATTTATGCAAATGTATAAGAAACTTGTTATGAATTATAAACTTTTTTCCATTTTGTAGTGATCTGTGTCATTGACTCTGAAAGCCCTGCCCTTCTTTTTGTAACCTTTATTCAGGTAAAAGGGAATTGATTTGCCCCAGCTGACCAGCGAAATTTTTCTGAATCCTCTCTCCCTGGCCCATTGTTCCACAAAATTGACCATAGCACTCCCTACTCCGCTGCTCCTGTATTCTTCCAGAACAGCAACCTCTTTCATCTCAACTGAGTTGGCATCCATTGGCACCATGATCAGACATCCGAGTACAGTAGCCTGTTCATCGATGCAGGCAAAGTGAAATGAATTGTACTCTTCAGCCAGTTGCTCCTGAGTAAAATCAATATTGAGCGGTTCATGGAGAACAAGTTTGCGCAATTGAACTGTTGCCTGATATTGTGGAGTGCCAAAATTTACCTCTATTACCATTTTAGAAGGTGGTTTCATAATTTTCTACATTATAGCCCGCAAAAATACCATAACCATTATGAATATTCGTAAAAGCATCATATTTTAAACTGACGGTACCGGTAGTTCCGACCGGATAGATGCCGGAAGTACTTGAAATCCAGTGATATTTGAAAAATGCATCACTGCCAAAGTAAAAATGCCAGATGGACAATCCTTCAATGAGATTCACTTCAGAAGATTTACGGTATCCTCCCTGGCTGAGTATTCCAAGCGAATCTTCCGTCATCTTTTTAAGAAAAAGTTTTTGTCTGAGCCCTTTGTTTGCGTCATCGAATTGGAATTGCCCAATAGATCTGTCATCAGGCAGCAATAATGCCGTTTCCTCCAAAACGAGCGGTTGGCCAGAAACATCCTGATAAGTCTTTCTGACGGAATTGGATATGATCAAATTGGAAAATGTTTCCTTTTTTTCGGGAGTCAGCGTCAACAGCATCCAGGTTTTTCCCTCTGCAAATTGTTGGTTCAGGTTAAGATCATATGCTGCTTTTTCCACAGGGATCTTATCTTGTGCCAAGATACCGGGAAAATCTTGATGGCTGACCATAAGGGCGTATTGCACGCCAGCAACAGGTATGTGTCGGTCACAATAGTACAAACCATTTCCACGGTATTCAAACAGGTCAGTGTAACTGCCATCATCACCTGAAATGGAAACTTTCGCTCCTTCAACCCAATCCGGTAAAAGGTCATCACTGAGAATATTTCCTGAACTGCTGATGGTCAATTCCCATGGGTTCCCCGGAGAAAACAAACAATGAACAGCCATTTTGGGAGAATGGGGAAAATCTTCCACATCCAGCACGGTCTCACAGGAAGTCAGTACGATCAGGCTTAAAAAAAAAGTGAGCGAAAGTATGTGCAATATTCTCATATGACAAATTTACAACTTTCGCTCACAAAATAAACAACCGTTAAAACCAAAAAGAATGAAAAGATTAACCATTACAGTTAACTTCATCTATTTCGAACGTACCTTTGTACTTTCGTAACTTAATGTCAAATAAAATTTGCAATTCCTTGATAAAATCCTCCACCATACCCGGATAGACTACGGTATGCATTCTGCAGTCCTGGCCCTGGCCTTCCTTCAATCCGATCAATTCAAAACCATAACGAAGATTGATCTCTTCAACAATGTCTTTTACAGTAACATCTTCAAAAACCATGGGTTCTCCGGCCCAGCTGTAATCCATTTTATCATACCGGTCAACTAACCGGATCCGGGCATCTTCAATCGTAGCCATTCCGGAATCCTGCAGAAATTGTTTTTCACTTTTGCCGGATTCAATAGCAAGTTTACCCTCTTTCAACTCTACCTGCAGGATATTTTGGTCAGCATTTTCAAGAATAAAAAACCGGGTACCCAAAACCGTGATGTCTCCATACGAAGTTTGGACAATAAAAGCTTTGGAAGGCAATGAACTCACATTAAAATAAGCACTTCCTGCAAGCTGTAATTTCCTGTTAAACAGTCCATAATATCTGTTCACCTCAAGTTTTGCATGAGGTGAAAGCACTACTTCAGAAAAGTCATTCAGTACAATTGAAACCGGCTGATCGGTGTGATTGAAATAGTTTGCAGGCCTGAAAAAAATAAAATTCACTGCGGTCAGACCGATGATGAAGACTACGCTTGCAGCGATCAGTCTCATTTGATTTACCTTATGTAACAATGAAGGCCGGCCCGAAATTCCGATTTCAGTACGTAAAATTTTCCTGAGGGCTTCGGCACCATCATAGCGATGCATACCGGACAGATCACTGCTGAGGATTTGAAGTTCATATATATCCCTAAGATGCTCAGCTGTATCCAGATCCAGATTTTCAAGATGGATTTCTCTTTCCAGTTGTTCCGCTGAACCGATATCTCCACGAATGATCTTCCAATATGTACTGTTATTTTTATCCATGATACAAACCTATGAGTATTCCCGGATCGAATACCCCCATTTTGAAAAAAAATATTTGCACTTATTCAATAATTGATTTTTGTGCGATCATATTTCGTGCATTCCGGGATAGTTCTGTTCAGGCGTTAATGGAAATTGACCGCACGATATGAATTTCCTCAATTCGAACATTATTTATTGATCAAATGAACGTCTTCAATAACCCAGACTGCAAAATCATGAAGCGTTCAGGGATTACACCTGACAAAATACATTCAGGGATGTTTGTTTTGAGAATAACACACGATTCAGGCCAGACAGAACATATACCACTGATCATACACCGTTAAATCTGCTATCAACTATTGAATAAATAGGTTGAACCGGATATATGGAAGACATTGAAAACCACTGATCTGTCTGACTTCAAATTGATCTTCGTCCAGATACAATTTGGTTGCAATCGGATTTTTGTGGTTCAGTATATTTGTTAATCCCAAAGCATAATCAAAAATGTATCCTTTTGAGACCCATTTTCCGTAGATACCCGCATCCAGGGACTGATAAGGTGCTATCCGGTAAGCATTTTTCAGTCCGTAATCCAGTACCCAATTGCCTTCACTGTTCAAATAACTGTTGAGTGCAAGGCTCACCGGTCTTCCTGAATGGTATTGCCACGAGGTATAACAACTGAATTTGTCCACCGGCGTGTACCTTACCAATAAGCTGCCTGTATGCCGCACATCAAAATCGCCGGGATAGATGGATTTCAGGTCATTCTGATCTTCGATGTAATCGGTTTTAGCCAATGTGTATGCAGCTACCATTGTAAGAAATCTGCTTTTCCAGTTGAGCTCCTGTTCCAGACCCCTGGAAAAAGCCCGGTGAGATATGACTTTCCCCTCCCAATTGCCTGAATCTGTAAACACTGGTAAAATGATACCCCGGTCAAGGACAGGATCGTACTGATCACCCGGATTTTTGAATGCGGGCAGACCTTTTGCTGCGCGTAAATAAGCTCCGGCCTGATAAAGGATGTTTTCTGATATCTGCCAGGAATAGTCTATGGAAGATTGCCACATTTGCTGTGCAGGAAGTACACGGGAAGCAGGCAACCAAAAATCCGAGGATAAGCCATAAGTGTTCTGTAGAAGTAAATGCTGAGATTGGACAAATTTCTGGATGCTTACATGGAAAAGGTGGTTTTTTACAGGTTGGTAGCGTATTCTGAAAACCGGGTTGAGGAAATTTTTAAGCTCTCCGTAGGGATAAATAAGTGCTAAATACTGCAACCCACCACCGAATCCAATTTGATCAGTCCATTTATAATTCAGGTCCGAATAGATCTCTGCTGCCACTAATGAAGAGTCTTGCCCGGACTCTAAAAAAGACGTAAGGTCCTCAATATCATAGCTTATTCTCCTGTAGAGTGATGGCCGGAGGCGATGTAGAGTGGTTTTTACCCCGGTATTCAGCTGCAGATCGTTGCCAAAATAATATTTGGCCCGGATGTGGAGGATCACGTCCTTGATCTGAGACTGCCCCAGGATATTATTTCGCACGGTGTCGTTTTCCGCAACTAAAACAAACTGCTTCGCATTTTTGAAATTGCTGTAATTGCTCCAGGCGAACTGGCTGGATAGGCTGAGTTTATCACCGAAAACTCCGGTCCATTTGATACCACCCAGATTGCTACCCCATTCAACCTGATTTTTTAAAATTTGAGGTCCGTCCAGATAAGTGAACTGAACGCGGTCTTCATATTGTAGTGTCATGATCTCGATCAAATTCCGGGGGTTGATCCGATGAGATATTTTGATGTTGAAATCATAAAAATCCACGGAAGAGTTCTCAAACTGACTGAACCGTTTAGCGATTGCAGGCAGGTAGGCATCGATCAGGGATTTCCTCGCGCTGATCATCAGGGCAGTTGAACCTTTTGAAATTGGCCCGTTCAGGGTAACATCCATTGCAGATGAATTCAGACCGATATTGGTTTCCCATGCATGCAAATTCCCGTTTCTCAACTCATTGTTGACCACACCGGATAAACGCCCGCTGAACTCCGGTGGAACATCATGTTTAAACAGATCTGCATGATTGACTGCCTGATGGTTGAATACCGAAAACAAGCCAAAACTGTGATTGGGTTCATACAAATGGATACCATCTACCAGGTAATGTGTGTGTGCATTGCCAAAACCTCGGATGGCCAAACCGGATTGCAGGTCGGTGGATTTTAATACACCAGGCATCAGTGCGAGTTCCCGGAAGAGATCAATTCCACCCATGCTTCCGGGCAAAAACCGGACTTTGGTCTGATTCCTTCCTGCAGAAAAAGGCATCTGCATTTCCGGAATGCTTTGCTGACGATCGTATATGATCACCGGTGTGATCTCTTCCCCATGCTTAAGGTAAAAGTCAGATTGGAGCGGTGTGTTACTCCTTAGGTCAATAACTAGTTCGCCGTAACCAACATAGCTGATCACAGCCTTTTGGTCAGTTTCTCCACCATTCAGTCCAACATAAAAGTAGCCGTTAAGATCTGAAATAGTACCGGTTGCACCAGGCATGATCAAAATATTGGCACCGATCAGATATTCGCCTGTCGACGCATCACGCACAAAACCGCTGAGTGAATTTTCCCTGGTCCTTCCCGGGGATGATATGAAATTTTTAAGCAGCAATATTTTCCTTCCCTGCCAAACCATTCTGACTGAAGCATTTGTTTCGATCAGATCAAAACACTGTCCCACGTTGATCTTCCCGGCCGGGATCAGGATCTTTTGTGAAAGATCCAGCTGGCTTCCTGAATAAGTAAGGTCAAGACCGGATTGTAGCCGGATCTCCTTTAGCAATTCTCCCAATTGCCATTCATTTTTGGTTGAACTGAATGGTTTACTATACAGATCAGTCTGTGAATGAGACACATAACCAAAAAGTACAAAAATCAGGATCAATTGGATCGAAAGTCGCAAAACAATTGTTTTTAAGCTGAAAATAAATTCTGAAACACAAATCTAATCAGACTTTCGCTTAGATTTCAAATCTGTCCTCAACTTCTGCAACGCAGCGCTCATTTGTTTTTCCACTGTTTTCACGGAGACGCCCAGATGATCGGCGATTTCATCGTAAGTCAGTCCTTCCATTTTGGAAAGTATAAAGACCTGCTTTGTTTTTACGGGCAAACGTTCCACGGCAAGATACAATTGCTGCAGTTGTTCCAGTTGATGCAATTCAATTTGCTCGTCTTCATTTAATACAAGATCAACAGACTGTTTTTCAAGCATCCTTACTTTTTTTTGGTCTTTCTTGAGTTGGTGCAGGCAATTGTACCTGGTTGAAGCGAATAAATAGGCAGAAATGCTGGTTTCCAGTTCTATGTTCATCCTTCCTTTCCACAAATTGACAAAGACTTCCTGAACTATATCTTCCGCGACATCATGATTTTCAATAAATTTAAAAGCAAACCTGCAGAGGACGGGATACCATTCTCTGAAAAGGGTGTTAAATGATTTTTCATCAAGCAGGATCAAAATTCAGATATTAAATTACCGGAATAATTTTACTTGCCAGATCAACTGCCTTTTCCAATTCTTCCGGATCGATATGAATTGGATGACCAAGTTGTATCAGTTTGCCCACCATTTTTTCTGTTGCCATATTTCCGGTCAGTTCATCCTTTGCCATCGGGCAGCCTCCAAAGCCTTTGATCGCTCCGTCAAATCGACGGCAACCGGCATTCAATGCTGCTTCGAATTTTACTTCCCAGTTGTGCGGAGAAGTATGAAAATGAGCCCCGATCTCCAGCATCGGAAAAGAAGGAATGACCTGACTGAACAAAACTTGTATCCGTTTTGTATCTGCCATACCGACTGTGTCTGAAATCGCAAAAATTTCAACGCCGACATCCCGCAGTTTTTCAATCCAGCGACATACGATTTCCGCATTCCATTCATCTCCGTAAGGATTGCCAAAGCCCATTGAAATGTAGATCACGAGTTTTTTATTGTATTGAGTACAAATTTCATTGAGTTCACTCACAATATCCAATGAGTCGTTTATGGTCGAATTGGTATTTCTCAATTGAAAAGTCTCAGAAATGGAAAACGGATAACCCAGATAGCTGATCTTCTCAAATGAAGCAGCGGTTTGACCTCCTCTGGGATTTGCAACGATCGCCAGTAATTTACTTTTTGTTTGATCCATATCCAGCAAATCCAGCACATCAGCGGTGTCCCGGAGTTGCGGAATGGCTTTGGGAGACACAAAACTGCCAAAATCAATCGTGTCAAATCCGATTTTCAATAATTGATTGATGTACTTTGCCTTGTCTCCGGTTGGTATGAACCGGGGTATTCCCTGTATGGCATCCCTTGGACATTCAATCAATTTGATCATTTACAGTTCAGTTATATTTTCTGCCTGCCTTGCAGACAACATGAATTTCCGGTAAATCTAAAAAAACTTTACAGGTTTTAATAGAAAAAACCAAACTGTACAATAATTATTGAAGTTGGATCAATATTCCAGGGTGCTGACACAGCCTGATATTCTTCTGTTCAAATCAAACCATTACCGGTACATTTCAGTACCGGCAAAATGAAAGCTGCCTTCGATCAGCGCGTTTTCATCACTGTCTGCACCGTGGATGGCGTTTTCACCCAAACTTTTTGCATATAAAGCCCTGATCGTTCCCGGAGCAGCTTCGGCAGGATTGGTTGATCCGATCAGTTTTCTGAATTCTGCTACAGCATCCTCTTTTTCCAAAATCGCAGCAACGATTGGCCCGGATGACATAAATGCACACAACTCAGCATAAAACGGTCTTTCTTTATGTATTTCATAAAACTTTTCTGCCATTTCCTGAGTTAATTTATAATATTTCATGGCTACAATCCTAAAACCGGCTTCATTGATCTTTGCAAGTATTGCACCGATGTGTCCTGCCTTGACCGCATCAGGCTTGATCATCGTAAAAGTTCTGTTTCCTGACATGTTAATTGATTTAAAATTTTTGCAAAAGTAATAATATAGTTAATATTCATAATATGCTGATTAATTTTTCTTAATATTGCGCCGTTTTTAAACAGAATGGAAATACAATGGTTTGGAACTGTTTTTGCCCGGCTTATTTTCCGGGAAAATTCTTGAAATTCAGATCACTTCTTTCCCGTCAGAAAATTTATGGAAAACTTATCAGAACTTAAAAACCTGTTATCTTCTCCCAAGAATGTGGTGGTGTTTTCTCATCGCAATCCCGATGGCGATGCTTTAGGCAGTTCGCTAGCCTTGCAGCTTATGCTGGAAAAGAACGGACATCAGACCACCACGGTTTTTCCAAGCGAATTCCCGTCAACATTGAGTTTTCTGAAAAAAAGTGACAGTATTTTAATCCATGATTTTGAACCGGATGAAATCTCTGAAAAGATCAAACGTGCAGAAATCCTTTTCTTCCTGGATTTCAGCGGTCTGGACAGGATAGATAAAATGGCAGAGCAAGTTATGGCCAGCCAGGCATACCGGGTACATATAGACCATCATCTGGACCCGGAACCGTTTTCCGACTTGCTTTACTGGGATGAAAAATCCAGCTCTACTGCCGAACTGATCTATTCATTTTTCGGGGAAATGGGTTGGCATGATCAGGTGGATCAAAACATTGCAAACTGCCTGATGACCGGGATTATTTCAGATACTGGTTCATTTAAATACAATGTTAGCCCCAAAACCTTTAATATTGCAGCCGAATTGCTCCGGACCGGAATAGATATCAATTCCTTACAGGACAATATTTTCAACAGGCTCAGTGAGAAACACCTGCGTTTGCTTGGACATTGCCTTGTGAACAGAATGGAGGTCATACCGGAATACCGGACTGGAATCATTAAACTATATAAAGAAGACTACTCGGCATTTGATATACAAAGAGGTGATACTGAAGGTATTGTCAATTACCTGATGATGATGAACCAGGTAGAGATCGCAGCGCTGATCACTGAACAACCGACGATCATCAAGATTTCATTGAGGTCCAAAGGTGATCTTTCAGTTCAGGAAATCGCCAGAGATCATTTCAAAGGCGGCGGACACAAAAATGCTTCCGGCGGCGCATTATACGGAAGCATGGATTATGTGATTACAAAATTTAAAAATTTATTACCAAAATACGTTAAAAAAACTTAGTATGAAAAAAATCTTGATGAGTGCTGTATTGCTCGTGCTACTGATCTCCTCCTGTAAGCAAAAACCGGAGGTTGTCGCGTTGAAGCATTACGATGATAATTTCACCTATATAGAAAGAGGTAAAGGCGAATTACCCAAACCAGGGGAATACACAGTGTTCAGCCTGAAGGTGGTTGGTGACAATGGTAAAGTTTTCACCGATCTGACAGCTGAAGAAAACTGGACACGATACCGTCAGCCGGACAGCCCGGATGAATTCAGGCCTGATATGCCTGTTGACGAGATACTTACTTTGCTCGTGGTCGGAGATAGTGTGACCTGGGTTTATAAAGTGGATTCCGTTACCAGGGAACATCCGATGCTGGAAGGCGCAACTGAACTCACTTATGGCATCAGCGTCAAAGAGATCGTTTCAGGTGATGAAATGCTCAAAAGGATCGAAGCCGAAAACAGTGAAATGCAGGCAAAAATGTCTGAAACACAGGGTAAAGAGCCTATCGTAGCTGCCAAAGTTGAGGAATTGTTGAAAGCCTACAAAGGAAAAACCATCAAAGATCTGCAGAAAACCAAAAGTGGCCTTGAATATTCTTTTGTAAACAAAGGTAAAGGAGCAATGCCCAAAAGCGGTGAACTGGTGAAAGTTCACTATTATGGCGTATTGGAGAGCGATGGTAAAATGTTCGACAATTCTTTCGGACGCGGCCAGGAATTTGCATTCACATTGGGCATGGGTGAAGTCATTCCTGGTTGGGATGAAGCGTTGGCTGTAATGCCAAAAGGCAGCGAAGCTATTTTCTTCATTCCTTATGACCTGGCATACGGTGAGGAAGGCAGACCACCTGTCATTCCGGCCAAAGCCAAACTGGTATTTTATATCGAGTATTTATAAAAACAAATACGAAAGCTAAACCTTTGGCATAAGCCTGAGGTTTAGCATTTTGTATAGCATTAAAAAGCTTTTATGAGAGCGATCATCTTTTCATTTCTTTTCCTGTCTCTGCTGTATTCCTGCAAGGAAAAACAGCAGATCACCTATATACCTCTAAAATTTACCCCCCATTCTTATCAATACATTGAAAGGGGCAAAGGACAAACACCTATATCGGGGGAATTTGTCATTTTCAGTATGAAAATTGTGGGCGATAATGGTAAAACGATCATTGATCTGACTTCAAAGGACAGCTGGAGCAAATACAGAACCCCCAGGGGACCTGAAGAATTCCGTGCCGATAACCCTTTGGATGAACTGCTGACATATCTCGTGCCTGGGGACAGCGTTGTGATGGAGCATAAACTTGACTCTGCAAATCTGCAAATCCCGGCATTTAGTGACTTAAAATCAGTATTTTATAATGTAGCCATTAAGGAGATCATTTCTGCAGAGGAGATGTCCAGAAGAAATACTGAAGAAGCGAAAGCTGTTGAAGCAATGAAAAGTCAGCTGAAGCCAAAAATGGAGGCAGTTTCAAAAAGAGTCGATGAAGCACTGGCTGCTTATAAATCCTCTTCACTTCCGGGACTGAAGAAAACACAAACCGGACTGGAATACATTTTTGAAAAAACAGGTAAAGGTGCAAAGCCCACTCCGGGAACCAGGGTGAATGTCCATTATTACGGTGTGATCGCTGCAGATGGAAAACCTTTTGATAATTCTTATGAAAGAGGTAAACCACTTTCATTTTTTGCAGGTCAGCAACAGGTCATTCCCGGTTGGGAAGAAGCGATCCTGTTGATGCCCAAAGGCAGCGAAGGCATTTTCTTTATTCCTTATTACCTGGCTTACGGAGAAGCAGGCAAATATCCTACCATTCCCAGACGGGCAATGTTGGTATTCTATATCGAGTATCCGGAATGAACTGATCTGCGTTTGCCATGAAAACTGTTCAAAAAGGGTATTTTCTATGAACAGTAAGTTTTATATACATGATTTTTAACATAAACTTACAAAAATGACAATCTGAATGATTGTCATTTTTATAAATGAATTGATTTAATAACATTTTTTAATCAAGTAGTTGTTAAAGTTTAACATCAATATTAAACGTCAAAACAACTCATAAAAAAGGGCAATATGACTACCGAACAACTTCAGGGTTTGAAGGATCGATTGACATTGATAAGGGGGTATCTTTGACGTCGATCACAAATTGATCGAAATCGAAGAAAAAGAACAAAAATCCCTTGCACCGGATTTTTGGGATGACCCGGAAAAAGCTGAAACTGTCCTGAGACAGATCAAAACCGCCAAAAAATGGGTCGAGAAATACAAAGAGATTGAAGGCAATATCCTTGATCTGGAAGCTTTGGCTGAATTTTATGCCGAAGGTGAAGCTACCGAAGAGGAAGTGGATGCACACTACCTCGCAGCAGTCAATCTGCTGGATGATGTCGAATTCAGGACCACACTCAATCAGAAGGAAGATGAGTTGTCCTGTACGCTCCAGATCAATGCAGGGGCAGGCGGAACTGAAAGCAACGACTGGGCTTCCATGCTGTTGCGCATGTACCTGATGTGGGCCGAAAAAAATGAATTCAAGGCAACAGAGATCTACCGGACTGACGGAGATATCGCGGGCATCAAATCGGTGGAAATTGAAATTGAAGGTGAATATGCTTTTGGCTTGCTGAAAGGAGAAAACGGAGTGCACAGATTGGTCAGGGTGAGCCCATTTAATGCGCAAGGCAAGCGCATGACTTCATTTGCCTCTGTGTTCGTCCATCCACTGGTGGATGATACCATTGAGATCAATATCGATCCCTCTGAAATCAGATGGGATACATTCAGGGCACAGGGCGCCGGCGGCCAGAATGTCAACAAAGTTGAGACCGCAGTCAGGGTCACACACATCCCGACAGGGATCGCCATCGCCTGCCAGGAAGCGAGATCGCAACATGCCAACAGAGATAAAGCGATGCAATTGCTAAAATCCAGATTATACCAGATTGAACTGGAAAAGCAAATGGCTGAAAGGGATAAAATTGAATCCCAGAAAATGAAAAACGAATGGGGCTCACAGATCAGGTCCTATGTGCTGGATGACCGCCGGGTCAAGGACCACAGAACCGGCTTTCAGATCAACAATCCGGACAAAGTACTGGACGGGGATCTGGATGGTTTTCTGAAGGCATTCCTGATGTGGAAAGGAGATTAATAAAAAAAGGGAGTTTTGCTCCCTTTTTTATTCAGTTCTCATTTTTTAACTTTTCATATCTTTTGCTTGCCATCCGCATTCCTGGAACATCAATCGTACCGGTGACCAAATTCATGTTGCATTTTCAGCAGTTGTTCGTCTATCCAGGTTTTCGTTTTATTGCATAGTGCCACGGGATCATCATCCGAAATAGCCTGGCCAAAACTCAGTGCGCAGGGCGTCCATAATTTACCAAATGACCTGAAATACATTTTTAAAGCCGGAATATCCACATAGTAATCCTTTATATATTTGTATTCCAATGCAATAGGTACAACCGGTATCTTATTCCTGGCTGCTTCAACAAAAGAACCCATTTTGAACTCCATGGTAGTACGACCGCTATTGGTGGTGCCTTCAGGGAAAATCAAAACATTTCGACCACTGACCAGCGTTTGCCTGATCATTTCGCGGACAGAAGACCGGCTTTCGTGATTGTCACGGTTCACGTAAATAATACCACTGTATGCTGCGCCCTTACTGATCACCGGGATACTACTCATCTCTGATTTTGATACAACAAAGGCATTCAAATACCTGAGCACAACGAAAAAATCGAAAACTCCCTTGTGGTTGCAAACATACAAGGCTGGCGTAGTGACCGCCTTACCTGATTTCCTGATCCTGAAGCCGACCAGGTCTACCAACAAGATCAGAAAAATCCTTCTCAGTCTGAAACCACCCTTGTCCGTATGCGGAATGATGAGCGTCAGCAACATGTACCCGCCAATCAGAACTGTGGCCAGAATAAATACCAACAACAACCTGATACTGCCTAAAATATACCCCATTAATTGATTTTATCGTTTGTATTACTTGAACCAGATAAGGTTCAGCTTAAAATTTAACCTGTTGATTATTCAAATGATAACTTGACATTTTGAAGCTTGCCCTATTTATGAAACAATTATTCTTTATGCATCCCTGAGAAAAAACCAATTGTAAGCTCCTACCCTTCCTTTTTCATCTGCGGAAAGAAGATCACATCCTGAATGGATGGAGAATTTGTCATGATCATGGCCAGCCTGTCCATACCAATTCCCAGCCCTGCTGTGGGTGGCATCCCGTATTCCAGCGACCTGAGAAAATCCTCATCAAGTACCATGGCTTCATCATCGCCTCTTTTGCCCAGCTCCAGCTGGGACATGAACCGCTCACGCTGATCGATAGGATCATTCAGTTCAGAAAATGCATTACAGATCTCTTTCCCATTGCAAATGGCTTCGAATCGTTCAACAATCCCGGGTTTAGTCCGGTGTTTTTTCGCCAGTGGTGACATTTCAACAGGATAATCCGTGATGAACGTTGGCTGGATTAATAAATGCTCACATTTCTCGCCAAAAATCTCATCGATCAGTTTGCCTTTGCCCATTGATGGGTCAACCGGAATATGCAATTTATGGCAGACTTCCCTCAATTCCTGCTCACCCATTGAACTGATGTCAATACCCGTGAATTCCCGGATGGCTTCAAACATGGTCAGCCTTTTCCATGGACGCTTAAAATCTATTGAATGATCGCCTACCTGCAAAACAGTACTTCCATTCGTATCTATAGCGACTTTCTCAACCATTTCTTCCACCAGATCCATCATCCAGTTGTAATCCTTATAGGCAACATAAAGCTCTATCTGTGTAAACTCAGGGTTATGGAATCTGCTCATACCTTCATTCCGGAAGTCCTTTGAAAACTCAAAAACTCCGTCAAAACCTCCGACGATCAGTCGTTTGAGATATAATTCATTGGCTATTCTCAGATAGAGGGTCATGTCCAGCGTATTGTGAAAGGTTTTGAATGGTCGGGCAGCAGCACCACCGTATAAAGGTTGCAAGATCGGTGTTTCAACTTCAAGGTAACCTTTGCCGTTCAGAAACTCCCGCATGGAATTGTACATTCTGGTACGTTTGATAAATGTTTCCTTCACATCAGGATTGACCACCAGGTCAACATACCGCTGTCTGTATCTGAAATCCGGATCAGTTACCGCATCATGCACCTGTCCTTCAGCATCTACCTTGACTATAGGCAGAGGTTTCAGAGATTTGCTCAAAAGTTTCAGCTCACTCACGTGTATGGAGATCTCACCCATTTTGGTCACAAAAACATAACCTTTCACACCTATAAAATCTCCCAGGTCAAGTAACTTTTTGAAAAGCTCATTGTACAAAAAGTCATCACCTTCAGGACAGATCGAATCCCTGCTGATATATAGTTGAATCCTCCCGGTGCTGTCCTGCAACTCAGCGAATGAAGCCTTTCCCATGATACGCTTCATCATGAGCCTTCCTGCAACAGAAACGTCCTGATAGTTTTTTTGCTCAGGATCAAAATGCTCATGTATTTCACGTGCAGTCACACTGACCGGATAAGTCTCCGCCGGATAAGGGTCAATACCGGATTCCAATATCTTTTTTAGGTTATCTCTCCTGATGATCTCCTGTTCGCTTAACATATTGTATTGTTTTATGTGTTATTTTAAAGTTGATTTCTTAATAAAATCTTGCACCGGCATTTACTCTTTCGAATATACAGGATTTTCACTGAATTGATCCAGTCATTCTTAAGATCAGATAGATCCCGGATCATCGGTGTCAGAATCCTGCTATCACCTTCACAGATGACTGATCGCTTCCTTCAGCATCCTGATCCTTTCTTCACCGTCTGCCAGTTTTTTACGTTCATTCTCAACCACGTTTTGTGGTGCATTACTGACAAATCTTTCATTTTCAAGCTTTAGCCGAACATTTTTAACAAAGCCTTCCTGATAATTCAATTCAGTCAATAAAGCCTCCATCTCTGCTTCCCTGTTGATCTCCACCGGGATTTCAAGTGAATATTTCTCATCTCCGGAAATAAAATGTACCAGATTGCTGGCTTCCTTTGCTACTGCAATATTAAAGCTTTCAAGATAAGCCAGTTTGACTATGAACGTTTTAATTCCTTCATTTTCAAGCAAAGTCAGAACAGTATCTGAACTTTCCACAGTCAATTTAAGCAATTCCCTTGGTTTCAGGTTCTTTGAATTCCTGATCTCCCTTATTTTTGAGATCAATGCCTTTGCTTTCTCTCCTGCCTGGATAAAAGATGCATCAACCCGACCGGATTTTGGGTAAAGGCTGACAATACAGTCTTCCCCATCTTTTCTGTCCCTGATCACATGCCAGACTTCTTCGGTGATAAAGGGCATAAAAGGATGAAGTATGGTCAATATTTTTTCATAGAATCCGATCGTGGTTTCGAGGCTTTTTCTGTCCAAAGGTTCGCCAAAAGCGGGTTTTATCGCTTCAAGGTACCAGGAAAAGAAATCGTTCCAGACAAAATTATACACGATCATCAGCGCATCTGAAAGCCTGTACTGAATAAAGCAATCATCCACTTCGCTGATCACCTGATCCATTTTGTTTTCCAGCCATTTCGCTGCAAAGACATTTTCCGGAGGACAAGGGATCTCTGCCACTTCCCAGCCTTTGACCAGTCTCATGGCATTCCATATCTTGTTGCTGAAATTTCTGCCTTGTTCGCAAAGCTTAACATCAAAAAGCAAATCTCCGCCTGCTGGTGAACTGCTCAGCATGCCAAATCTGACTCCATCAGCACCATATTCATCGATCAGGGCAAGTGCATCCGGACTGTTACCCAGCGACTTGCTCATTTTTCTTCTCATTTTGTCCCTGACCATGCCGGTGAAATATACATGTTTGAATGGCTTCTCATTCACCCATTCATAGCCCGCCATGATCATCCTGGCAACCCAAAGGAAAATGATGTCCCAGCCGGTCACCAAAACAGTCGTAGGGTAATAATACTCCAGTTCCTTTTTGTCTGAAAAACCGCCGAAAACTGAGATCGGCCATAACCATGATGAAAACCAGGTGTCAAGAACATCCTCATCCTGAACCAGATCAGACTCCTTCAATGATTGGTTGCCTGTCTTCAGGATGGCTTTTTCCAGTGCTTCCTTTTTGGAATGGGCAACAAAGATCTCTGTTTTTCCCGCTGTCTCCAGATAATATGCGGGAATTCGATGGCCCCACCAAAGCTGTCTGGATATCGTCCAGTCGCGGATATTCTCCAGCCAGTGACGATAACTGTTTTTCTGATTTTTTGGAAAAAACTCGATGTCATCGTTCATGACATGCTCCAGTGCCGGCCCGGCAAGTGCTTTCATATCGACATACCACTGTTCGGAAAGCCGTGGTTCAACCAATACGTTGGTTCTTTCAGAACGTCCAACACTATGTGTATATGGCTCAATACTCACCAGCAAACCTTCCTTCTCAAGGTCTGCAACGATCAGTTTTCTAGCTTCCATCCGGTCAGTACCCACATAGAAACGTGCTGCTTCGCTGAGTGTACCATCCGGGTTGAAAATATCGATGACTTCCAGTTTATGCTCTATCCCGATATTATAATCGTTGGGATCATGCGCAGGTGTGATCTTGAGGGCACCTGTACCAAACTCCATATCCACATAACGGTCAAAAATCAGCGGAACTTCCCTGTTGACCACGGGAACGATCACATTTTTACCTTTCAGGTGGACATAACGGGTATCTTTGGGGTGAACAGCAACTGCAGTATCACCCAGAATAGTTTCCGGTCTGGTGGTCGCAATCGTGACATAATCATCAGTGCCGGCGATCCGGTATTTTACATGATACAGATTGCCTGCTTCTTCCTCATAGATCACTTCTTCGTTGGACAATACCGTTTTTGCTTCAGGATCCCAGTTGATCATCCGCTCTCCCCGGTAAATCAATCCCTTCTCATAGAGGTCTATAAAAGCCTGAATAACAGACTTTGACCGCTCTTCATCCATGGTAAATGCTGTTCTTTGCCAATCGCAGGATGCTCCGAGCTTACGCAATTGCTCAAGAATGATCCCACCGTATTTATCCTTCCATTCCCAGGCATGATCCAGGAATTCTTCCCTGTCCAGTTCAGATTTTTTAATACCCTGCTCGCGCAAAAGTTTGACCACTTTTGCTTCAGTTGCGATCGAAGCATGATCAGTTCCAGGCACCCAGCAGGCATTTTTCCCGTCGAGTCTTGCTTTGCGGATCAGCACATCCTGTATGGTATTGTTGAGCATGTGACCCATGTGCAGAACACCCGTGACATTGGGAGGAGGTATGACAATGGTATAAGGTTCCCTTTCATCCGGAACGGAATGAAAATATTTTTTATCCAGCCAGTGTTTATACCACTTTTCTTCAATGGCCGCTGCCTGATAACGAGAAGGTATTTCCATTTTTCAAAAATTTGCGCAAATATAATGATATAATTGTAAGCGCTGAATATCACCGTGTTTTCAATGCAAAAGAATCCCAACAAATGCAAAAAATCTGTAATGCAGTAATGAGGCGCTCAAAAACCAAATAAACGGGTTTTCGTTTCTATATGATGCATTTACAGGTAAAAAGCGATGGAAAAAGCAATAATCCTGGCTTAAATGCGAAAAAAATGGCTCACTTCGCAACTTTTTTAAGCATAGTCTGCATCTATGGAATGTCAGTCAGCAAATACTTGATTTGATCTATGGCTTTTGGAATGAGATTTGAATAATATCTTAAAGTTGCCGGAATCAGGCAGGATTTACAGGTGGAAGAAAGAGAACTGATATCGAAGTGTATACAAAATGACAGATTAGCTCAGCGGGATCTGTACAACAGGTATTCACCCGTGATCTTCGCTCTGATCAAACGCTACATTCAGGATACTTTTATTGCTGAAGATATACTGGTTGAGAGTTTTTATAAGATTTTCACGAGGTTGAACCAATATAAGGAAACGGGCAGTTTTGAAGGGTGGATGAAAAGGGTCGCCATCAATGAATGTCTCATGTACCTGAGGAAAAACAAATCATTTCACCTCACTATAGAATCCGACAATATCGTTTTACCTTTTGAGATCAGTGTGGAAAGTAAAATCGATTTTGAGATGCTTTCCAAAGCACTGGATTTGTTGCCTGTTGGCTACAGAACAGTATTCAACCTGTATGTTCTGGACGGCTTCAAACATAAGGAGATCGCTGAGCAACTGGGTATCAGTATCAATACTTCGAAATCCCAGTTCAAATTGGCCAAGGAAAGACTTGAGAAAATTTTTAAACAAAAAAAGATTTCTATAACCGGTTAATCATGGGAAATAAAGCACCGATAGACGAAATTTTTGATATGCTTCATCAGTCCGGGCAGGAATATGAAGCAAAAGTTCCTGAACATGTATTCGACAGGATCGAAAACAGGCTTGATGCCGAAGTCAGGCAGGGCAAATTCAACTGGCAAAACTTAGCTGCCTACGCTGCGATCACCCTTTCAATAGGTGTTTCTTTACTCATTCTGACCCTTCATTTAAAAGACAGGGTAAACACTTATTCTGCTGAAGATCAATATGTAGTTCAGATACTCAATGCAGATGAAAACGCAAGCGTATTTCCATCATACGACATTCATAAGCTCATGAAAGCCTATGAAAATATCATTTCGGAAGAAACCGTATTGAAAGAATCCGGTCTGGGTATGGAGATCCGGACCGTCAACTGAATCAAGCGGGTTTATTGAACAGGTTCCAAAACTGTCTGGTAGAGGGATATTTCGACATTAATCTCAGGTTCTCTTTTGTGACCGGATGAGTAAACGCAATTTTCCAGCTCAGCAGGCAGATCGATTTATCAGGCGTATTGTACTCTGATCCGTATTTGAGGTCACCTACAATCGGGCAACCGATACTCGCCATCTGGGCACGGACCTGGTGTGGTCTTCCTGTCATGAGTTCCACCCGGATCAAAGAAAATTTTCCATGCCGGCCGATCAATTCATAATTGAGTATGGCTTCTTTCCGGTCTTTACCCGGTTTTTTATGCAGTTTGACCCTGTTTTTAACAGGATCCTTTTCGAGATAATGATGCAGTGTTCCTTTATATTCTGCAGGATTTCCCTCTGAGACACAAAGATAGGTCTTGGAAAAACCACCTTCTTTCATCATTTCATTGAGCCGGGTCAACGCTTTGGACGTTTTGGCAAATACCATCAGTCCCATAGCCGGCCTGTCAAGTCGGTGAACTGAACCCAGGAAAACGTCTCCGGGCTTACCCATTTTTTCCTTGATGAACCTTTTAACCATTTCAAGTATGGATTCATCCCCGGTTTCGTCCTTCTGGGACAATAGATTTGCGGGTTTAAAAGCGACAACTAAATGGTTGTCAAAGTATATAATATTTTCTTCAAAAAAGCATTTCATAACTGATAAACATTTAACCTGTCCCGGATAAAAAAAATACGGATCTGAGAATCCGTTCTGATCAAAGCACAAAAATAGATTAATTACTTGCATTCAAGCTTTTTGGCAGAAACAATTTACCCGTTACGGTTACAATTGATATCATGTCAGCTGATTGCATTTTTTCAAATACTCTGAACAGTCAGGCAGGACCTTCGAATTCGCAAAATAATTTAAAAAATATTTTTTTCTGTCATGCAGAAAATGATCATAACTGAAATTGCAGTAATTACATATTAAAATATTTAAATATTTATTTTTTATTAAATTTCTTTATTTTACATATTGCATATATCAATAATGTGTTTATATTTGTACCAGTTTTGGTTTTTAATTGTAAAATTCGTTTTTGCTCGTGAAAAGTCACGAGCATTTTTTTTATACCTGAAATGCATCCTGATCAAAATATACACCAGCTGATTTGAATGGCTTAAACTTTTGAACAGATTATCCAAACTAATTTATTTCAAAAAAATCCTGAAAAATCATTCTTAACCCCAAATTTTATCCAGTTGTACCCTATACATAAAAGTATAACAGACAATAATTTAAATAAAATCAAACCAATCAGGGTAGCCTATCCGGTATATATTAGAAAATACTAATACACTTAATTTTTTGAATTACTGTTAATTATATATTCTACGAAATAATCCTCAAATATACTTTATTCATTTCCCACGATTAACAAATAGTTACATTAAACTATATGATCATATTTTGGCACGCTTTTTGTTTCATATATGGCGTATGAGTTTTGGTTATTAAATTGAGTAATGCCCGTGTTTATTCGTCTTTACACGGGCTTTTTCATTTTCACAACTTTTCAACAGGTTTACCCTAAAATACTTTATTTTTATTTCAGAATTTAACCAAATTTGCATACCCTGCAAAATAAAAATTGTACATTTGTGTGATCATATTTTCACACAATTGACGCGTAATTATGCCAAAAATTTCCAAGAAAGGCCTACGAATGCCTGAATCTCCGATCAGAAAACTGGTCCCGTTTGCAGAAGCTGCCAAATCCCGTGGCACTAAAGTATATTTTCTTAACATCGGGCAGCCGGATATAGCCATGCCTAAGCAGGCATTGCAGGCCGTAAGGGATTTTGACCAGCCGCTGGTTCCTTACAGCCACTCAGCAGGGCACCTTTCTTACAGAACAAAACTGGTGGAGTATTACCGGAAAAAAGATATTCACATTACTCCTGAAGACATCATTACCACAACAGGTGCGTCAGAAGCCTTGCTGATCGGCATGCAGGCGATCATGGATCCTGAGGACGAGATCATTATTCCCGAACCTTTTTATGCCAATTATCTGGGTTTTGCAGTCAATTCAGGGGTTAAGGTGGTCCCCATACCTTCCAGTATTGAAAACGGCTTCGCATTGCCCCCAATGGAGGATTTTGAAAAAGTGATCAATCCAAGGACTAAAGCGATCGTGATCTGCAATCCGAACAATCCAACCGGATATCTATACTCCCGTGAAGAACTGGAAGTACTCAAGCAAATTGCGCTGAAATATAATCTGTTCCTGTTTGCAGACGAAGTGTACAGGGAATTCACCTATGATGGCAAACAGCATCATTCGATCATGCAATTGGAAGGGCTGAATGAACATGTAGTGCTGATCGATTCTGTATCCAAAAGATACAGCGCCTGCGGGATCCGCATCGGGGCACTGATCTCCAAGAATAAGGAATTCATTTTCACATGTCTGAAGTTTGCACAGGCGCGCCTGAGTCCGCCATCATACGGTCAGATCGCAGCAGAGGCAGCGCTGGAAACGCCACAGGCTTATTTTGATGAAGTCATCCATGAGTATTCTGAACGTCGTGATTGTGTCGTCAGACGGATCAACGCCATGAAAGGAGCATTTTGCCCAAATCCATCAGGCGCGTTTTACGTAGTGGCCAGACTGCCCATTGACAATTCTGATCAGTTCTGCAGATGGTTGCTTGAACATTTTGAATACAACAAGGAAACGGTTATGCTTGCACCCGCATCCGGTTTTTATGAAACCAAAGGCCGCGGACTCGACGAGGTTCGCATCAGCTATGTGTTGAAGATTTCTGACCTGGAAAAAGCGATGGACCTGCTGGAAAAAGCAGTTGAAGTCTATCCCGGAAGGACAAATACCTGATCCTGATCAACGCTTTAGGAACTCATTAACAGTAGTTTTGAGAAAATTCCACCATATTTGCAAAAAACTGATACTTGGAAAAGACATTGGCATCATACAGACGGATACTCGACCACTGTAAAGCGGTATTCCACCAGAAAATGATTGACTATGGCGCTTCCTGGAGAATTCTCAGACCCTCATCGCTGACCGATCAATTGTTCATTAAAGCAAAGCGGATCAGGAGCCTGCAGGAGAAAAAGGAAAGCAAAATCCCGGAAGGTATTGAGGCTGAATTTGAAGCCATTTACAATTATTCCGTCATTTCCCTTATTCAGCTTGAGCTGGGCCCGGCAGATGAACCGGATCTGGAGGTGACAGAGGCTGTCTGGCATTATCAGCAAAAATCAGAAAAGATCTTGTCACTAATGCTGGATAAAAATCACGACTATGGCGAAGCCTGGAGAGATATGCGCATCAGCAGCATGACAGACCTGATCCTCGTCAAAATATTCAGGATCAAGCAAATAGAAGACAATGACGGAAAAACGACCATTTCTGAAGGCATTGAATCCAACCTGATGGACATAGCCAACTATGCGATGTTTTGTCTGATTCTGTTTGATGACCGGAAATCATCGGCCAACTGACCAAACAATTCAAAACGTCAAAAATTTACATAAATCAGAACAAAAAAATCATTGACCCGTTTAAATTAAACTATAAAAATCCGGAATATCATGAGTTTACTTACTTTGCTGTTGATCATTTTCGTTGCGGCCCTTCTGCTGAGTTACCTGATGGTTAAGGTTTGGAAAAAATCCAAACAATGGCTGATGACCTTTTTACAGAACTATATCGGTATTTTATTCATCGTTTCCGGTTTTGTCAAGGCGATCGACCCATTGGGGACTGCCTACAAGATGGATGATTATTTCGCGGCCTTTGAGGTGCTGTTCCAGAATTCCTGGTTTTCCTTTCTGAGCCCCGTTTTTCCTTTTCTGACTGAATATTCCATCCTGATCTCTGTGTTGATGATCGTTTTTGAAATGTTGCTGGGTGTCATGCTGATCCTTGGAGCATTTCCGCTTTTTACAGCCTGGGGTTTTCTCCTGCTGATCATTTTATTCCTGTTTTTAACCGGATATACCTACCTTACGGGGTATGTTCCGCCGGATATCAATTTCTGGCATTTCAGTCAATGGACCGCTTTTGACGCAGCCAATATGAAAGTGACCACTTGTGGGTGTTTTGGTGATTTCATCACTTTTGCACCTTTCACTTCCTTTATGAAAGATGTGGTCTTGTTTTTCCCCGGCATTTATTTCGTCATTTTCAATAAAAAAATGCACCAGTTAGGTAAACCATTTACACGTAAACTCATTGCCGGCATATCCACAGCACTTTTTGTCCTTTACTGCATGAGCAATTATTATTGGAATATTCCTCATTTCAATCTAAGACCATATAAAAACGGGGTGAACATTCTGGAGCAACAGCAAAAAGAAGCAGACGCTGCATCCAGGACAGAACCTTTGAGATGGCATTTGAAAAACAAGGCAACGGGAGAAACCATCATCGTTAAAAATTCAGAATTTGACTACGCAAAATACCCCACAGAGCAGTGGGAATACGTCCATACCGATTTCACTGAACCCGAAATACCCACCACACAGATCAGTGATTTCCAGGTGGAAAGTTTTGATGGCAATATCATGACCGAAGATCTGTTGACATACAAAGGACTCACCCTTGTCCTGGTCATGGAAAAACTGGAGAGCAAACCTATACCGACATACGTTACCGTATCTGATACTGTTTTCAGGATGGATACCTCATGGATAGCTGAAACAGATTCATTCACGGTTGTCCAGAATATCCAGGAGATCAAAAATTACAATGTAACAAAGTACAATCACGAGTGGAAAAGCAGTTATCTGAAGCGTTTTGAGCAAAAGATCAAACCATTTGTCGATGATGCAAAAAAAGCAAATATCAAAGTTGTGGCACTGGTTGGTGGTGATGCAGATCAGGTGGAAAGTTTCAAAGAAAAAACCGGCCTCGATATCGAATACTATACCGGTGACAACATCGTGCTTAAAACGATCATCAGAAGCAACCCGGGCATCCTTTTGCTGAGCAATGGTACGATCATCGAGCAGTGGCATTGGCGTAGATTACCTGATTTTGACAGTTATTCGCGCAATCTGAAAGTGGATTAACCATGATGATGGAGTGGAGTAAACTGCTGAATCCGGAAAGACTTGGTCAAAAAAGAAGCATTGTATCAGATGCTGCGCATTCCAGGTCTGACTTTCAGGTTGATTATGACAGGATCGTATTTTCATCTGCTTTCAGAAAGCTCCAGAATAAAACACAGGTTTTTCCTTTTCCTAAATCAGATTTCGTCAGGAACCGATTGACGCACAGTCTGGAAACGGCCTCGGTCGGGCGCACATTGGGCAATATGGCTGGTCAGCTGCTGTTGAAAAAATATCCCGGACTCCTGGATTTGGTCCAGCCTTCAGATTTCGGTGCACTGACCAGTGCAGCATGCCTGGCACACGACATCGGGAATCCGCCTTTCGGCCATGCCGGTGAAGAAGCCATTTCAAGCTATTTCAAAAGTGATCCTGCAGCCAGATACTTAAACGGATTGAACGAAATTCAGGTCGCAGATCTTCAACATTTTGAAGGAAATGCTGCAGGCTTCAGGATACTGTCATTCACTCCACCCTACCATTCCAAACTGAGCGGAGGACTCGGACTCAGCTATGCGACCTATGCAAGTTTTATCAAATATCCCAGACCCTCCTACCCTTCATTCTCAGTTCCTGGAAAAGTTTCGCTTAAAAAGTACAATTTTTTCTGGGCCGAAATGGAGGTCTATCAACAAATATCGCAGGAGCTTGGCATCACACAATATGCTATCGGGGATTTTAAGGTTCATCACAGGTTTCCCCTCGCATTTCTGGTGGAAGCCGCAGATGATATTTGCTATTCGATCATCGACTTTGAAGATGGCTTCCATGTTCAATTGATCCCTTTTGATGAAATTGAAACAGCTTACCTGGAAATTGTCGACAAAAACAAACTGGATTGGTCACGCTATTCACAGTTGAATTCACAAGAGACCAAAATCGCATATCTGAGGAGCAAAGCAATCAACGAAATGGTCATGCAAACCGCCCGGGTGTTCATCGCGGAGGAGCAAAACATCCGGTCAGGCCAGTTTGATGCGTCATTGATCGCCAGGACACCACAGGCAGAAACCCTGGACAAAATCAAAAAAACCAGTTATGAGAAGATCTATAATGCTGATACCGTATTAAAAATAGAATCTGCAGGCAGAAAAGTTTTACCCGGATTGCTGGATGTTTTTGTGCAGTCATTGTTTAACGATCAGGACAAATTCATGCAGAAACTGAACAAGCTCATCCCCTCCGAATTTATGGATCTGGGTCACAAACCATTCCCGGACGACTACACCAATCTGCTCAACATTGCCATGTTCATCTCAGGAATGACTGATCAGCAGGCGGTCAGATTGTATCGTGATCTCTATGGCATTTCGCTCGCTGATTATTGATCCGGAATCGGTTTAACAAAATTTTATTTGGTATCCTGTTCAGACGATATGATGATTTTGTGCATTTCAAATTCGCCAGACGCCCTTGTTAAATTGATCAAATACATTCCAGGATCCAATTGACTTACATCCAGTCGATTCAATCCGTTCACATCAGGAAACACAGTATCACTATATAGCAACTTGCCTGAAAGGTCAAAAATATTGATCTTCATTTCTTCGGTCAGATTTCCTATGTAGCTCATTCGAATATAAAGGTAATTCCTTGCCGGGTTAGGCCAGAGAGCAACGTCAAACTGATCTGTAACTGCGGTACCAACTGTTCCGATCTCCTGAAATTGCCAGAAGAAATTGCGCAATGCAAGTGCTGCAGGGAAAAAACAGCTTGAATGATTGCCAGAACTGAAAACATCATTGGCAGAAACCATTTCAGCGCCATTGGCCTTCATGAGTGAGTCCGTATAAACGGCATTTCGGTAAGTCACCTGGTCATCATTGAGGCAATACAGCATTTTCAGTGGCTTTTCAGGTTTCCAGTCACAGACATCCATTCTCCGCAACGCCTGATTGAGCGGGTGGTTTTCGTCAGAGAGAAAAACCTCTGCGATGCTGTCGAGAAACATCCTCTTAGGCAAAACTTTTCCGTTGTTCAAACTGAGCTGTGCGATCATTTGATCATTCAGTTCATCCAGGTCGATTTCCTCTTTTTCGAATTTTCTCACCATTGCTGCAAAAGTAGGTTTCAGCAGATCCTCAATCTCCAGATCAGCAAAAAGTTCAGGATACACATACTTTACCGTTAAAAGTACGCTTCCAAGGTATGCGCAAAAAAAGTATTCCTGATCGCCAAAAGTAAAGGCTTTCATTTCCTTTGAAATACTGTACGGCCCGGACATCGGGGCAACGGCAGTCACATCCAGTTCGCCCGTTTCTGAAAGCATCCTGAATGTTGCCATTGCTGCATGGCCTCCCTGAGAGTATCCAGTGATGAATAATTGTTCATTGAAATGGAAGTTAGCAAGGTTATCGATACTTTTCACTGCATGCACCAGGTCAATCCCCGCCCTTGCCTCTGATTCCGGATGAACATAAGGGTGAAGCCCGCCTGAAATTCCCAAACCTATATAGTCAGGAGCCACAGTGATGTATCCGAAAGAGGCAAAAACTGCGCTTACGGATTGCTCGAAGGAGCCATAAGAGGGCACGTCAAACCTGTCGCTTACTGTTCCATGGTCATAGATCATGACAGGAAATACATTATTGGCTTTGAGTGGCAGACACAATATTCCTGAAGCAGTATCTTTTTCTTCGAAGGTGTTGGTGGTCGTATAATGAACCCTGAAAACATCTACATCATATAAAGCTTCTATAAAAAACATACCAGACAATTCGCTTTTTTTGAATGATCTGATCTTTTCGAGCAGGATCAGATCCTGGGAGTGGACCGGAAAGACTAAAATGAACCAGGCAATCAATGCCAAAAAGAAAATCCTGTATTTATTCATGCGAACTATTTTAAATCAAATCTTTTGAATTTTATAATTGAGAGCACTTTTGGTCAATTCATTTATTGAATGATGCCACAAAATAGAATTATTTTTTTTTAAACCTATACCTGTAGTTTAAGAATGCATAAATTTCTCATATTTCAGCTTTACGGGACAAAAAGCTCGTATATTTGTAAATAAAACTACCTGGGATGAGACTTTTAAAGACATTGCCATTTGCATTTATTTGGATCATTTTATTCCTACAAACTTCTTATGGCCAGCAATGCCTTCCCGGAGGCAGTTTGTTTGTAAATGAATTTAGTGGAACAAATGGATCTGGTGAAGCTGAATGGATCGAATTAGTAGTTGTTGGAGATCCTGCTAACCCGACTGCTCCCGTTGACCTGGAAGGATGGATCATTGATGATAATAATAATCCAATAAGCGGCGTTGGCACAGCAACAGGTCATCTACGATTGGGTCCTTTATTCAATGCAATGATTCCGGGAACGATCATTTTGATTTATGATGGCGAAGTCATTCCATTTGAACCGTGGCCGGACGATGGAACTCCAAACGCAGATGGTGTTTGGGTAGTTCCACATGATCATCCTGATATTTTTGTTTGCCAATCCAACCCAAGCGTCTCGCCCCCAAATCCAAATTATGAACCATGTTCTAATTACAGCTACACTAACTGGTCTTCTTGCATGGGTTTGAGTAATTCAGGCGATGGTGTTCAAGCCAGACAACCTGGAGGTATTTTTTACCACGGCCTATCCTATGGTTTGGCATTAGGTGTGTTTGCTCCCGGAGAAACCACCGGAAATCTGATGGTTGGCACCATTCAATCATCCCTCGACTGCGGGGACTGGTTTGACGTGGCAAACTACAGTGATCTCACGCCTACACCCGGAGAGCCAAACACAATATTGAATGAAGTGCTGATCAACAGGATCGCTGCGGGCACACTAGATTGCGACAATATTGATGAAGCATGTACCTTATATACCTGTCCTGAAATTGAAGATGTGGTTTTTGAAGATGACATCACAGGAATTTGCGTCAATACTCCTTTTGATGTGACAGCCACAGGATTGGCCTATATGTCTGAAGACGACAACGGATCCGCCGACCATGGAGTCAGATTCCTGTATTTTAACGGTATAAACCCTCCGGCAGATCCTTATTCAGGAGGAACGGATCTTGGAACTGTTCCTTTCTCATCCTTAACCGGTACTCACCCTAACCAAACTGCGACCACCACTGTGAGTTTTCCAAATGCCGGTGAATATAATATCTGCGTTGTACTAAATCCAGAATTTACTCAATTGCCTGATTGCGAACCTTTTGCATGTCGACCTATTACCATTTGGGAAGAACCCACTGCCCAACTGAGCGGGACCCATGACTTCTGCCCCGGAGATTGTCATCAGATCTCAGTGCAGATTTCGGGAGGAGAAGAACCTTATACCGTTACTTTCAGGATTATCGCCTTTATCTTTAATTTCACATTTACCGTACCATCCTATGATCTTGATAATCAACTGACCATTTGTAACGTAGGAACACTCCCTCCTAGTTATGATATCGCACAAAACATTTTATATGTTCCAACTATTTTCAGCGCATCAGGCACCTTGATCATTGATGAAATTATTGATGCAAATGGATGTGTTGCCTCTATGATTGACCCAAATAACCTGACATTGAATTTTTATGATGTACCAGATATTTTTGAACCTTCGCCTTTGGTCGAATGCAATGAGGATGGCGATGATTGGGCAGCTTTTGATCTATCAGTGCTCGTAACAGAGATTACAGGCGGCACCGGGGTTGGAGTGCATTTTTATGAAGATTTCGAAGGGAACATTGAAATATTTAATGTAACCAATTATATATCAGGAACTAACACTATTTATGCAAGGATTGAAGCTGGGTGTATTTCGGAAATGGTGGAAGTTGAATTAGTCGTGGAATTTCCTCCTGATGCTGGTGAAGATGCTGAATCAAACATTTGCAATGACGCCTCAGGCGTAGTCAGTTTTTTCAGTCTGATCAATTCTCCCAACACTTCAGGTATCTGGACAGATGATGATAACAGCGGTGTGAACATTGATGACCCCGAAAATGTGTCTTTTAACGGGATAACCCCCGGCATTTATCACTTTACCTATACGGTCTTTTCCAATGGAGTCTGCCCGGATGTTTTCACAATTCTGACCATTGAAGTATCTTCATCTCCCAACCCGGGTGATGACGGTTTGCTCAATTTATGTCAGGGAGCAGATTCTCCGGTGGATTTATTCGATTTCCTGGGGGATGTTTATGAAAGTGGAGGGATCTGGTCAGATGAATCCGGCTCAGGTGTGGATATTTCTGATCCCACTCAGGTGGATTTCAGTACATTAGGTATTGGAATATATTATTACAGTTACACAGTGACTGGCAACGGAGTTTGTCCGCCCCAATCCTCCACCCTTACTGTCAATGTGATCACAGAACCAAACCCTGGAACGGCTGCCCAGATCTTTGCCTGCAATGACGGTACAACTGTTGACCTCAACTCAGCGCTTGGTCTGCATGATACCGGCGGAATCTGGTCTGATGAAAACGGAGCTGCAGTCGACTTGAGCGATCCTTCAACTGTTGATTTCAGCGGTGTCAACCCTGGAAATTACGGATTTCTCTATATCATTTTAGGAAACGGTGTTTGCCCCGAAGTATCGGCCTTGATCACTGTTATTGTTGAAGAGGCTTTAAATCCCGGCACTAACGGTCAGATCACAATTTGTGAAGGGTCTGTCATACCTGTCAGTTTAACAGGTATCATCGGAAATCATGATGGGGGTGGCATGTGGATAGACAATAATTCGTCCGGAGCAGATATCAGTGATCCTTCCATGGTAGATCTTAGCCTGATCCCGGAGGGTAATTATTTATTCAGCTATCATATACCCGCAACAATAGCCTGCTCCGAACAAATTTCGGTCGTCACAGTAAATATCACACCAAATGCTGACCCTGGAACGAGCACCAACGTTTCTGTATGCAGTTCAGGCAATACCCTTCTGGACTTCGAATCTCTTTTGGGATCTCACGATGCGGGTGGTACCTGGGCTGATCTGGATGACTCAGGCGTTGATCTGACAAATACCTTTGCAGTTGATTTCAGCGGGGTCGCAGAAGGAAATTACCGTTTTTCATATACCATTCCGGCTACCGCAAATTGTCCTCAGGTTTCTTCAGTCATCACCGTTCTGATATCGTCAACAGCTTTTGCAGGCAATGATCAGGTAATTTCAGTATGTGCCGGCTATATGGGAACTGTAAACTTATATGATTTCCTGTCCATTTCGGGTATTACGGGCAACTGGGCCCAAGCCGGAGGAAATCCTGTTGACATCAGCGACCCGACATCAATCGATTTAAGTACTTCAAATGAAGGGGATTACGTTTTTGAGTTTTCCCTGAGCAATGATTGCGGTCAGGACACAGCTGTCGTCACCATCAAAATTACTGCTCCGCTCAATGCAGGCTCGGATTATACCACAGAGATCTGTGTGAATACACCTTTTAACCTCTACAGTCTTCTGGGAAATCACGATCCGGGTGGAAGATGGGAATACGATGCAAACAACCCGGTAATTGATCCGAATAACTTTGTGCTCAATACTTTACAGACAATAAATTTGAGCTATATCATCAGCGGAAATGCTTATTGCTCAGCTGACACGGCTGGCGCAATTATCACAGGTATAACGATCCCTGATGCGGGAACAGGATCTACATTAACGGTTTGCCAGGGAGCAGGCTGGAATCAGAATCTATATAGCCTGATCACCGGAACAAATAATTTTAGCGGAGTCTGGCAGCAAATGAATGGTCCATCAACACTGAACCTTTCCAATCCAAATATTGTCAGTATTCCCGGAAGCTTTATCGGGACTTATACCCTGGAATACAGTGTACAAAACCAATGTGGGATTGACGTTACTCTGGTGTATATCATTGTGCAGGAGGCTCAAAGTGCAGGAAATGATTACTCCGTGGTCTTCTGTGAAAGCCAGGCTGCTTTTAGTCTGACCACTCTTTTGACAGGTGAAAGTGCCAATGGTATCTGGAGGAATCCGCTTGGCGTGATCATTAACAATCCGAATAATGTTCCGATGCCTCCTCCGGGGAATTATACATTTCTGCATATATTAAATGCCAATGGCAATTGCCCGGCTGACACTGCTTACGCTTATATCGAAGTTATTGAAGAGCCTTTTGCCGGGAATGATAACCAGGTGAGTTTATGCGAAAACAGTGAACAAGCTGTCAATCTGATCCAATTGCTTGGCCCGGGTATTTCAAATAATGGTGTCTGGTCAGACATGAACAATAGCACAGCTGACCTCACGAATCCAAATGCGGTTAATTTTGCCGGAATCTTTCCCGGAACATATACTTTCATCTACACAGTTCCGGGTGTTGCACCTTGCCCGGCGGACAATGCTGAAATCGATGTAACAATTCAGGATGCACCCAATACAGGAACCTGTGATACCTTATTTATATGTAACGGAACCGGATCTGCTCCCGTAAACCTTCCTTTAATATTAAACGGAGAAGATACTGGTGGTTTTTTCAGGGAGCTCACCAGCTCAGGTGTTAATCTGGTCAATCCTGCAAATATTAATTTTTCCTCAGTCCTGCCTGGAAGATATATTTTTGAATATTATTTCCCGGCATCAGGAGTTTGTGGTGAACAAAGCACGCGAATAGTGATCAATGTTGCCGGAACCAGCACCATTACCCTCGAATATGATTTTTGTCCGAATGATTCCATTACAATTGGTTCAACGGTTTACAGTCTCAACAATCCTTTTGGCACTGAAGTGTTTACCAATGTTGCCGGATGTGACAGCACAGTGATCATCAGGATCTTTCCAAAAATGGTCAGTTTTTCTACTTCATCCACTGATGAAAATTGTTTCGGGGCAGGAAGTTTTTCTATTGATGGACAAAATGATGCGACCCTACCTTTGACTTTAACAAACAATACCCTGGGTTCTATCCAGATCAATACTGTGCCATATACCATAACCGGAATCGGGGCAGGAAATTACAATATTCTGATCACCGATGTACAGGGGTGCAGTGTGGCACAATTGATTAAAATAGAGGAATTCCCGGGATTTGAATTGAGCATGGAAGATGAAGTCAGCATTTATGAAGGAAATGGTTATCAGATTGATGTCACGACTGATATGATACCTGTTTCGATAACCTGGACTCCGGCAGAAAATCTTAGCTGCAATAATTGCCTGAATCCTTATGCAACTCCGGCTATTGAGACCATGTACACCATTTTGATCAGAGATGCGGAAGGATGTGAGATCACAGATTCCATTCTCATCCGTGTGGAAAGAAAAGGTGATATTTACATCCCCAATGTGTTCAGTCCTAATGGAGATGATATCAACCCGGTCTTTTATGCCAAAAGTTTTGGTATACAGGCAGTATATCATATGAGTATTTTTGACCGTTGGGGCGAACTGATGTACAGGGGTGAAGGCCTGAATTTCAATGATCCATTCAGCGGATGGGATGGTAGTTTCAGGGGCACGACCGTCAATCCGGGAGTTTACATCTACCTGATTGAAGTAGTCCATTCAGATGGAACCAAAGAGATCAAAAGCGGAGATATTCTTTTGTTGAGGTAAATTGAGAGATAAATGGCTGGTTGGGCTATGGTTTGCCAACGGCCGGTTGACTGACCCGGATATAAAGTAACTCAGATTGGAAAATAAAAATAAGGAAGAACTGATAGCAGGTTTGATGCTTTATCCCAATCATGTAGGTTCTGCTTTGATCAGACCTGATGATCAGGGCAAAATTCGCGGTTTGAGCCTGCAGGCAATGTACGAACAAACCGGGATCAGTCTGGATCAGATCAGGGGGCAAATTGCATTATTACTTGATCAGGCAAGGGAAATACAGGACAGAATAACATTTTCTGAAAAAATATATCTGGCCGATTGCGGTTTTGAACCTGTGATCGGCAAGTCATATCATCTCTATAAGCGAACTGATGGGAGTGAATTCCTTTCCATGATCTCGCCGGAAGAATGGACTTCCAGATATCAGTTCACTTTTCTGACTACCGTCGTATTACTTTCAGATCACACCTGGAAAGTCATCCGCAAATGAAAAGGTCCTGATCTCTTTGTTCATTTTATTTAAATCTGCAATAGTTCATTATTTTTGCCGTTTGTGTATTATTGACTAAAAATATTTCATGAGATCAATTATATTCCAAACCCTGATTTTCTTTGTTTTCATCGCAGGCAGCAGCGCTCAAAGCGGAAAAATTTTTGGAGTGGTAACAGATCTCAATACCAAAGTTCCGGTAGATTATGCCACTATATATATTGAAGGAAGCACCTACTCTACCGAATCTGATGAAAAAGGCTTTTATCTGTTTGAAGTACCTGCTGAACAGGAATTCAGCCTTGTCGTTTCCCGCCTTGGATACCAAAAAGCGACCTATTATGTTAAAAAAATTAAAACTGGGGAACAACACCAGATCAATATTCTCCTTGCTCCGGATGAAAAGGATAATTTTCAGATCCTCATCCGCGAAAGCAAGATCGAGGATGTCGGTATGGTCAGAGAAGATGTTGCAACATTAAGGCTGATACCGAGTTCCTCCGGAAATTTTGAGAGTATTTTGCCCAATATAGCCTTGGGAACTTCAGTGGGAGCAGGAGGTGAATTATCATCTCAATATAATGTGAGAGGTGGCAATTATGATGAAAACCTGGTTTATGTCAACGATTTTGAAATTTTCCGGCCCCAACTGGTGAAAACCGGTCAGCAGGAAGGATTAAGTTTTCCGAACATGGACCTTTTGAAAAACCTCACTTTTTCATCCGGAGGATTTGAATCCAAATACGGGGATAAAATGTCTTCTGTACTCGATGTCAGTTACAAAAGACCTGACAGCCTGATGTCTTCAGTCAGCTTCAGTCTGCTTGGGGCAACGGGCCACCTTGAAGGAAGTAAACAGATGACCAAAAACAAGATCAATCAGTTGCGTTTCCTGGTTGGAGCAAGATACAAAACCACTCAATATCTCCTCAATTCACTCGATGTTAAAGGAGAATACACACCAAACTTTATTGATTTGCAAAGCTATTTGACATACGACATCAACAAAGAGTGGCAAATCGGATGGATAAGCAACTTCAACCAAAGTATATTTAAACTGATCCCCTTGGAGCAAAGCAGCGCGCAGGGAACATTTAATCAGTCTTATAAGTTCACCAGTGTTTTCGAAGGCCAGGAAAGAGATGAGTTCCTCAATGGCATGTCCGGTCTTTCCCTGACCTATCTTCCATCCAAAACCAGCAGGCCAACTTATGTCAAATTATTAGCTTCCAGTTATATCAGCCAGGAAAATGTGGAACTTGACATCATTGGGACATACAGACTGAGTGAAGTGGAATTTGATTTGAATAAAGAAGAATCTGAACAGGAAATAGCTGTGATCGGTCTGGGAAAACAACACCGGTATACCCGGAATTTCCTTCATTCCAATATCAATAATATCAAGTTACTTGCAGGCGTGGAAATCCCTGGTTTGCTCAGCGATGGAATAAAGGAAACTTCTCACTTTTTTCAATGGGGTGCAGTTTTTCAAAATGAATTTTTCCACGACAGGATAAATGATTGGGAAAGACTTGATTCCGCTGATTATTCCCTGCCCTATGATGATGAAGAAGTGAGTATCAATTATGTGCTTAAATCACAAAACGAATTTGCGCAAAACAATCTGAGCCTTTTCTTTCAGGACACATATTCCTATTTCCAGCGTGGAACAATGGAAATGAAATTTACCGGTGGATTGCGGGTCAGGTACAATGACATCAGCGATGAATGGCTATTCAGTCCAAGAGCTCAGTGGTCCTACAAACCCCTGAATATCAAGAAAGATATTTCATTCAAATTAGCTGGTGGTTACTATTATCAACCTCCGTTCTACAAGGAAAGAAGATTGGCAGACGGCAGTCTGAATTTTGAGCTTAAATCCCAAAAATCCATACAATTTGTTGCAGGGATGAGTTATGATTTTACCTGGGTCAATTTCAGCAATTCCAAAATGAGGTTCATCAGTGAAATCTATTATAAATCGCTGTCAGAACTTGTTTCCTATGAGCAGGACAATGTACATCTGGTCTATTCAGGAAACAATGATGCTGAAGGTTATGTGGTTGGATTGGACCTCCGGCTGAACGGTGAATTTGTAAAGGGGGCTGAATCATGGATCAACCTTTCCTTTTTAAGGACCCGCGAACATCTTTTGGGCGTGCAGCATAAAAAATGGGAAATAAATGAGGGGAAAGACGTTGAGGATGTTCCGAGGGCAACTGACCAGCTGATGGCACTTTCCATGTTTTTCCAGGATTACCTGCCTAAAAACGAACACTTTAAGGTTCATGTCAATTTGAACCTCGGAACCGGATTGCCATTCGGGCAAAAAGGCAATAATGAAATTTACAGAAATGCATTCAGATATCCTCCATATCACCGGATCGACCTTGGTTTTTCCTACTTGCTCTGGAACACCGCTATGCGAGCCGACAGACCGTTGCATCCATTACGGTTCACACAAAACACCTGGGTTAGCCTTGAAGTGTACAACCTTATGGCTGTAAGCAATGTAGCTTCAGTGACCTGGATTAAGACCTACAACAACTATAATTTCGCAATAAAAAACAGGTTGACCTCAAGACGGATCAACCTGAAATTCAAAATTGACTTCTAATCAGTTTATATTCTAAAACCTGGTCCCGACGGTAAACAACCATCTGGAGGTATATTTATTGACATCCACAAATGGCTGGATCAAGGTTTCATCAACCAGTAAATAAGGAGAATACCCATATCTTGATCCTTCCCGTATATAAGCAAAATCAAAAAACAATTTATCTCCTCTCAAGCCGGCACCAAAAGTATAGGTTGGCACTACATCGGAAAGATCATCATTTTCAAAAGGAGTATCCGGTAAAGCGAAACCACCTCTGATCCTCAGCTTTTTATAGGCAACTTCAGTTCCTAATCGATAGGTTATCCCGGGTTTTAATTCCTTAAGGATACGTTCGTTTTGCTCCTGCTGGTTCATCGCATCGCCCTCGTCTGAGCTATATGCCGTAAAGTCAAATTTACCGGTACTGTAATCCGTGTATTCTACATCAAAATCTACAAAACCATTCAGATCGCCCAGAGAATAAATCGCTCCAACGCTACCTGTGAACCTCCATGGAGTTGTAAATTTATACTTGAAGTATGCATCCGGAGATTGTTTTTCGTTGCTTTTCAGACCATCTCCTTCATCATACTCATAGAGCATATTGGTGTAATAATCATCTTCCAGACTATAATAGGTCGGACTGTGAAAAGATGCGCCAATACGTATGAAACGAGCAGGTTTAACGATCATTCCCCCTTTAAAATTGATACCCACCCCGGATGTCTGCAAGTATTCATCATAGCTGAGTTTTTTAAGCACGCTGCCGGCATCCAAAGCTTCTTCAGTGTAGGATTTGGTTTCTGTGTAACTCATAAAAGGAATACCCACATTCAATCCAAACAGGAACAGATCATCATAATTGGCCCCATAGGAAAAAAGCATTTCATGGATCCCGCCTCTGGAGTCCACTTCCTGAAATTTGCGCAGCAGATTGTTAGGCCCGAATTTCTGATAATCAGAAGTATAGTTCAAATTATTATCAGGACCATAAACAGCCCCGACATCGTAGGCAAGCCCACCTTCAAAATCATCCAGTTCATCCAGTTCTTTTCCATTGCTTCGTTCCAAAAAACGATCGCTGAAACTGCCTTTGGAATCGCCTTCAAAATACATTCTCTGGTTGAAATTGGCAATTCTGTTCATGCCAAATGCAAATGAAGCAGATTTCCATTCAGAACCAATCGGCTGAGTGTTGATGACATAGCCCAATTGGTCAAATTTCAGTTTTCTTTTGGCCAATTCCGTATAGATTTCTGACCCGTCAGCATCCAGTTCGGCATCGGTTTTGATATTGTTGAATGAAAATCCCATTGAAAATTCACTTTTCCAGTATGCTCCGGTCGCGGCCGGGTTATAAGAGATGGATCCAAAATCTGCACCCATTGAGCCAAAAGCACCTCCAACACCTGACGACCTTGCAGAGGAATAAAAGTTACTTCCGGAGAGCCTCACTGCATCCTGCAAGGACTGTCCATACACTAAACCAAGAGAGGACAATGCAATAAGAAAAGTTAACGCGTATTTCATTTGAGTATGTTTTTTATTTGTTTTTATTCGGTCTTATGGAATCCTGGATGAAAAACATTCAGTGCTGTCAGTAGAAGAAAGCATAATTGTTATTCTTAAAGATCTCTTATTACTTTGCTTATTAATATTTGAAAATACCAGAAGGAACAAAATGAAATTCAGAAAGCATCTGTGAACCATTCAGGCTAATTTTCAGATCGTACATGCAAATATGATCTATTCTCTCTGACTTTTCATTGACGATTCTTCATGTCATTCACGGTATAAGCTAGCATCCAGAGCTTTTGATCTGACAGGTTTTATTTCAAACAAAATCTATAAAAGAAGCAGGGAGTAAAAACTCCCTGCAATTTATATGCCTGTTACCTGTGTGAACTTCTTGAAGATCCTGAAGAAGAAGAACTGCTCCTTGAACTTGATCCGGAAGATGATGATCCGGATGAGGATCTGGAAGATGATCCGGAGGACATGGATGAAGAGCTCCTTGAACTACTTCCTGATCCTGAAGAAGGTGAATAACTTCTGCTCTCAGAAGACCGGGAAGGAGCTGAATAACTCTTGTTTTCGGAAGATCTTGAAGGACTTGAATAATTATTTCTGCTTTCAGAAGATCTTGAAGGCGTTGAATAGCTTTTGTTCTCAGCAGATCTTGAAGGAGCTGAGTAGCTTCTGCTTTCGGAAGACCTCCTTGTTTCTGAAGGCTGGTTATTCACAGCAGGAGTTCTTTCCTTTCCTGAAGGATTGTAAGACCCCCGTGAGGCATCGTTGCCATCCTGATTTCCGCTTGTCCTTCCAAAGTCCCTTGACCTTGATGGTTCTTCAGTCCTGACACCTTCTGATGGACGGGAAGTACCTGAACGACTGCCTTCATCAACTCCTGTGTTATTCCTTGTACCCGGATTACCAAAAGGTTTCCAGTTGTCTGTTTCCTTTCTGATCCGTGTTTTGTTGTCTTCCCTGCCCGGATTAACAGTTGTACCCGGATTGGCAGAACTGCCTCTTTTGACATCTTCTTCATATCCTTTGATCACAGGCCTGCCTGAGCCTCTGTCAGGATTCAACTCCCTGTCGCCTTTGAAGTCACCGGCATTTCTTCCTGAGTCCATTCCACCTGAATTCCTTGGTGAAGACGGCATTTCAACTTTCCTTTCCCCGGTATCGGTGTTTTTATCCGGATTGTTGATGAATCCTCCGTCCCTGCCACCTCCTCTGTTGGAGGAAACTGTTGAGCCACCATATCTTGAACCAAAGTGTTTGCCATCCCTGTCCTTATCTCTGTTACCGTAGTACCATGAATTGTCATAGTAATTGTTGTAGTCATAACCACCGTATCCGTAAGGATGTCCGTAGTATCCGCCATAATAGCCACCGTAATAATAGTTATTGTAATAGCTGTAACGGTATCTGAAAGGATTATAATAATAGCTGTATCCTCCATACCAGGGGTCGTACCAGGAATTGTACATCCATGGATTACACCAGGTATTGTAATAGTTATAGGAATAATAGTTATAGTAGTGATTCCTGTGGTAATATCTCCATGGTCTGTAAGGACTTCCGAAAGACAGATAAATGCTCACACCCGGCGTAAAATAATTTCCATAGTAAAATGGATCATAATAATACATGTCGGTGTAAAAAGGATCGTAAAAGTCGAACATATAACCTGAAGAATGAAATCTCCTTATCCTGGATGAATAATAATAGTCATAATCATCATAATAACCATACTCTTCATCGTCATAACCATACTCGTCTTCATAGTCATAATTATTGGGATTGGATGAATTGTATTCAGTCTCATGATAAGGCTGATCCTTGTCAGGATTATAGTACAAGTCATCAAATTGCGCATAACCTGCAATGCTGAAAAACATGCTGCAAGCAGCGAGCAACCAACCGAAAAAAGCTTTATTTTTCATAATTCACGAATTTTTTTGGAATTAATTAAAGTCATATTCAACTTCAGAGTGCAATTTATTACTTTTGCGCCAATTTCCCTGTTAAGGGAATATTAAAGTGTATTTAAAATATGTTAAACAATAATAATCTGACTTTTCAGTATTGATTTTGTACCTAAAACACGTTGAATCATACAAAAAGTTCTGTCCAAAAAAATATTTAGGTTTTATTTAACAATCACTACCTTATGGCTAAAGAAATCACACCGAGAATTGAGAATTATTCTCAATGGTACCTTGACATTGTCAAAAAAGCAAATCTTGCAGAAAACTCCGCTGTCAGGGGCAGTATGGTCATCAAGCCTTACGGCTTTGCCATCTGGGAAATGATCCAAAGGGATCTGGACAGGCGTTTCAAGGAGACAGGGCATGTCAATGCATATTTTCCATTATTTATCCCAAAAAGTTTCCTGAGCAAGGAAGCCGAGCATGTGGATGGTTTTGCCAAGGAATGTGCCGTCGTGACCCATCACCGTCTAAAAGCGAATCCGGACGGTAACGGCTTGATCGTTGATCCGGATGCTAAACTGGAAGAAGAACTGATCGTTCGTCCGACTTCTGAAACCATTATCTGGAACAGTTACCGGGACTGGATCAAATCATACAGGGATTTACCCATTTTGATCAATCAGTGGGCTAATGTGGTCAGGTGGGAAATGAGAACGAGACCATTTCTGAGAACTGCGGAATTCCTCTGGCAGGAAGGTCACACTGCTCATGCAACCCGGGAAGATGCTGTTACAGAAGCAGAAAAAATCCATGATCTATATGCTGACTTTGCAGAATCCATGATGGCCATGCCCGTGATCAAAGGTGTGAAGACGGCTTCAGAGCGTTTTGCCGGAGCACTGGAAACCTACGCGATCGAGGCTTTGATGCAGGATGGCAAAGCACTTCAGGCAGGTACATCCCATTTTCTTGGTCAGAACTTTGCCAAAGCTTTCGAGGTTAAATTCCTGACTGATCAGAACAAGGAAGAATTTGTCTGGGCCACCTCCTGGGGCGTATCTACCCGTTTGATCGGTGGACTGATCATGACCCACTCTGATGATGACGGCTTGGTATTACCTCCGAGATTGGCTCCGATACAGGTTGTGATCGTCCCTATCCCCAAACCGGATGAAGCTTTGGTCGAAGTTGCCCGAAAATTATCCAATATATTGACTGCCAAAGGCATCCGGGTGAAAATAGACGATGATCCCAAACAACGCGTCGGATTTAAATTTGCCGAATATGAAATGATGGGTGTACCTGTTCGGATTGGCATTGGGGCAAGGGACCTTGAAAACGGAGCAATTGAGGTTGCCCGCAGGGATACCAAAGAAAAATACAACATGGAACTCGATAAAGCAGATCAACTGATCCCCGATTTGCTGGATGAGATCCAGGCAAACCTTTTGGCTAAAGCTAAAAAATACAGGGATGAAATGACCACTCTGGTGGATGATTTTGATACTTTCAAAGAAGTGATTGAAAATAAGGGAGGTTTCATCAGTGCGCACTGGGATGGTACAGCTGAAACAGAAGAAGCGATCAAGGAACTGACCAAGGCAACCATACGTTGTATACCTCTGGATGCTGTGACAGAAAACGGAAAATGTGTGTATTCGGGCAAACCATCCACCAGGAGAGTATTGTTTGCAAAAGCATATTGATCCGGGTTACAGGGTTTTTTATTTTTGACCGACCCTATAAACAAGCAGATGGGTGCAAAGAAAAACATAGAAATTGTTAATAAAAAGGCAAACTTCGAATTTCATTTTTTACAGACATTCGAAGCGGGTATTCTCTTGACTGGAACAGAAGTCAAATCCATCCGCCTTGGAAATGCCAACCTGAAGGATGCATATTGCAGTTTCAGTAACAATGAGTTATTTGTGCGGAATATGTTCATTGCCGAATACAAGTTCGGCAATATTTTCAACCATGAAAGCAGGAGAGACCGAAAACTTTTATTGAGAAAAAGTGAACTGAACAAGCTGGACAAAAAGGTGAAGGAAAAGGGACTTACCATCATTCCCTATCGTGTTTTTATCAGTGAGCGCGGACACATCAAACTGGAGATCGCCTTGGCACAAGGCAAAAAATCATTTGACAAGCGTGTTTCCATTAAAGAAAAAGATCTGGAACGCGATATGGCGCGTCATAAAAAATGACCACAATGCCATTCTCTGGAAAGGATGACTTATTGCTTGATCAATGTGATAAACTCTTCCTGATCCACGTTCCTGATACTGCAGAAATATAAACCGGGTCTGGCATCTTTACTATCCCAGATCACAGTATGTGAACCAATCTGATAATTTGAACTTTCGATCACTTCAAATAATTTTCCTTCGGCATCAAAAATACTGATCCGGGTTGATCCGGGTTTCGTGATTGAAAAAGAAATATACGCCTTATCTTTAAAAGGATTTGGATAGGCTTTGCTGACTTCCTTTAATTTTTGCTGATCCAAGGTGTTTACCGGCCATCCATATTTATTTTCGCTGATCAGCATGCTTAAAGGCACTTTGATCACTTCCGTAGCATAATGTTTATTGATATTGGCAACAATATCCTCATCAGAATGATAGTATGGGGAAAATTCATTTTCGTGAAAGAAAATGGCAGGATATCCATATTCGAAAAATGCGTAACTGTCCGTTGCATTGATGTACTTATCCGTTTTTATATAATCGAGGTCAGTGAATTTTTCTATCATTTCTTCTGCAAGCACAGTCACATGATCTGAATTGGGATAATGTTGAAGCTGGACTGTCCAATCCTCCTTTTCCGAATTACAATTACTGATCATATCGCAATTGAGCATCATGATGATATCGGTTCCGGCTTCACTGGCTTTTCCTGCATAATCAAAAGCTCCGACCAGACCGAGTTCTTCTGCAGCAAAGGTTACAAATCTGATAGTTGATTCAGGAATATAATTATGTTTTGCAAGGACACGTGCAATTTCGATGACTGCAGCAACACCACTCGCGTTGTCATCTGCCCCGGGAGCCAAATTGAACGGATCATTCCATGAAATTGCATCATGATGTGCTCCTATGACATATACACGTTCCGGGAATGTGTGGCCTTCCAGGTTCAATTCAACGTTGTATTGCCAGGTATTCACAATTTGACCACTGCCCCAAGGCCATTCCATCTCCATTTCAAATGAATCAAGGCGGGCGTAGGTCGTTGCAGATCCCGTATAACTAAAATCAAAACTCAGGAGCTTTTTCATGATCCATTCAGCAACCTCACGTCTGTTGGGTGACATTGCAAAACGTGTCTGTTGATTTTGTAATTCAAATATGTAGGATTGAACACTATCCGGGCTCATATACCCGATAATGGTATTGGTGATATTATCCAGTGTCTGATCGTTTCTGGGAAGCATCTGGCTTTGAGCGGAATGACAATAAAAGATTCCGATAACGATCCAAATTATATTTAAAATACGCATTTTCAGTTCATTACTTAATTATGATCAGGCAGGATAAACGTTTTCTTTCCCATTCTGAAAACTCAAATTTATCCTTCAAATTGCTGCTTTAACAAAATTAATACATAAATAGTTCAAAACCAAATAACTTATGATCTATCCATTATCCTTGAAAGCAAATTTATCCGGACATTTGATTGTCATATTTTCTGACTTCGCTCATTATTCAAAAACAGCTATTTCAGACAAAACGGGACACGCCTTTGAATCCAGTATTGTGATCCTGATGCGATCTGTTTCAACCGGATCTATTTTCAGGATACGCTTGTACCCAATTGTTGTACCGGCAGACACTTTTTCCCATTCATTTTTTTTCCAAACCTCAATTTCAAATGACTTCACCCTTTGTCCCAGAGCTATATACTCCATGAGTGTCACATAGTTGATCTCCTGAACGTTTTCGAGTTCCAAAATAATTTGCCCCGACAACACTTCATCGTCAGTTGTCCAAAAACTTTCCACATCTCCATCAGTTAATTTTAAAGGTGAAAAATCCACTGAATTGCCTCTGAAATGATCTGCGGATACTTTTTTGCCTTTTGCCAGGTTGTTCCGGAAGGTCTGATCCAGTAATTTTCTGAATTCCAGAAGAGATCTTACATCGTTTTCATGAAGTAATCCCCTTTTATCCGGCGGAACATTCAACAGTAGAGTGGACCCTCTCCCAACAGATGTCAGGTAGATATCCATGAGCATTTCTGGTGTTTTTACAAGTTCATCCTGCTCCGGATGGTAAAACCAACCCGGTCTGATAGATACATCTGCTTCACCCGGGATCCATTGCGTACCGTCCTCCGAACCTTCATTGAGCAATTTTTCAATTCCTGATTTACCTGCATATAAGGTATCAGGTGTAATGGTATTCCAGTTGGTTTCGCCTGCCCTGCCCTGTTCATTGCCTATCCAGCGAACTCCCGGGCCGGCATCGCTGAAAAAAATAATCCCAGGAGAAAATGAACGTACCAGATCAAGGGTACCAGGCCAGTCATAATAGTTCCGGCGGTCGATCGTCCTGTGTTCTCTGGCACCGCCATAATAACCATCTCCGCCATTGGCACCATCAAACCACATTTCATAAACCGGACCATAATTTTGGAACAATTCTGCCAGCTGGTTCCTGTAATAGGTGATATAAGCCGGAGTTCCGTAATCCGGATGGTTTCTGTCCCAGGGCGAAAGATAGATCCCGAATTTCAAGCCGTACTGTCTGCAGGCATCCGAAACTTCCCGGACCACATCACCTTCCCCATTCCTGAAAGGCGAATTCTTTACAGAATGTTCAGTATACCTGCTAGGCCATAGACAAAATCCATCGTGGTGCTTGCAAGTCAATATAAGGCTTTTAAAACCAGCCTCTTTAAAGGTTTTTACCCATTGCCCGGCATCAAAATGAACAGGATTGAAAATCATCGGATCTTCATCTCCATAACCCCATTCCTTACCTGTGTATGTGTTGAGTGAGAAATGTACAAATGCCGTGAGCTCCATTTCATGCCATGCCAGTTGGCCCGGCGAAGGTACCGGCAGCAGTGCATCAGGTGGGTCCACCTTATTTTGGCCCAAAACTGTTGCAAAAGGAAGTAAAAGGAATACAAAAAACGCGTTGTGAATCAAGTAGCTCAACATTTTTCCCTGTTTTGTTCAGACTGTATTTAAATTTTCTTGACCGTTACAGGATTTCAGGCAAAAGCAATTGTTCTGAATGGAATCCATTTGTGGTCTGTATATTTCAAAAGTGTTATGGCGCGGCATTGGAAAATTCTGTTGAAATCCCTACCTTTAAAATGCGACCAAATTCCATCAAATTGTTTTGGTTGCACATCCCTGAATGCGATAGTCATGTGTGGGTGGAATCCCGATTCCCTGGGGCTTTCAGGAGGAACCACGCTGCTGATGATTTGTGAAAATTTAATTTGGGCCAATGTCAAAGCAGGATTTGGCTTTGCCGACACGAAAACCACCCTCTTGGAAAAATGATCAAATCCATTGAGTTCGATGTAGAAAGGTTTTACAGTTTTTGATTCTTTCTGCAATAATTCCATCAAGGTTTTTTCACCTTGGGGATCGGTTTTGAAAGGAGCTGCGATCGTGATGTGAGGAGGCGAATTCAATGCATGAACTGTATTAAACTGATCTGCACAAAAATGTTTCATTTTTGTGATTTCGGAGGCAATTTCTGCAGGCGGAATTATTCCCAAAAAATAAAGGTTTTTTAACATTAATTTCTGATATTTGCCGTGAGTCAATATTACGAAAAAAAAACGGATTTACGACGCAATCCGCCAACTATTTGATTATATGCATATTCTTTCAACGGATCAGATCAGATCCTGGGATCGATACACCATTGAGCATGAACCGGTTGAGTCCATTGATCTGATGGAGCGTGCTGCACAGGCATTTACCAAGTGGTTTCTGGGTTTGAGCAGATTTGCAGATGAGGAGATCCTGGTGGTTGCCGGAACGGGCAACAATGGCGGAGATGGCCTTGCAATAGCGAGGTTGCTGACAGAAAAAGGGTTTGAAGTTACCGTTTGCATCTGCCAAGTTCAACCAAAACCCGGAAGAGATTTTCTGATCAATCTGGAGCGTCTGAAATACAAGGATGTGGACATTCTGGAAGTTAGGGAAAAGGATAACTTTCATGACCTTTCGGCTTTTAAGATCATTATTGACGGCATATTTGGAACAGGTTTGAGCAGGCCTGTCACTGGTTACTGGGCAAAATTCATACAATACATCAACAGTTTGAATTCCAGGGTTTTTGCCATAGATATTCCATCCGGGATGTTCGGAGACAGGCCAAATAATCCGGAAGATATCACCATCCAGGCGCATCATTGCCTCAGTTTTGAAGTGGCCAAGCTGAGTTTCTTTTTCAGATCCAACAGTGTGCGGCTGGGAAACTGGGAGGTCAGAAGTATCGGGTTGATGCCAGATTTTGTCAGTCAGCTGGAAACCGGTTTTTCATTGACAGATCCAACAGAACTGGCCAAACAGCTCATTAAAAGAGATAGATTTTCCCACAAAGGGCATTTTGGGCATGCGCTTATTGCTGCCGGCAGTAAAGGCATGACAGGTGCAGCGGTTTTATCTTCCAAAGCGTGTTTGCGAAGCGGGGCCGGGATGGTGACCGCTTTGATCCCGGACTGCGGGTATACGGTTCTTCAAACTACGATTCCTGAAGTAATGACCATCCAGGGGCATGGTACTGATCATATCAGGTCGTGTCCCGACCTGGAAAGATTCAATGCTATCGGGATCGGACCAGGACTCGGTGTGAATGAGGAAACCAAAGGATTTCTGGCAGAATTGCTTAAGAAAAGTAACGGCAAGCTGATCCTGGACGCAGATGCGCTCAATATTCTGGCAGAAAATCCCGAATTGATGCAACTTTTGCCAAAAAACACCATTCTGACACCGCACCCTGGAGAATTTCGCAGGTTATTCGGATCGTCTGAAGATGATCTTGAAACCCTAAAATTATTGTCAGAAAAAGCTAAAGCACACCAGTGTATCATTGTTTTAAAAGGAGCTTACACCGCAATTGCAGATGTGAATGGACACATTTATTTCAATAACAGCGGGAATGCCGGCATGTCCACTGCAGGTTCGGGAGATGTATTGACCGGCATGATCTGCGGATTGCTCAGCCAGGGATATGGTGCCCTGTACGCTGCGAAGACAGGAGTTTATCTTCACGGGCTGGCAGGAGATCTGGTAATGGAACAAAAAGGCATGGAAGCAATGATCTCAGGTGATCTTGTGGAAATGACCGGAAATGCCTTTAAAAAATTATATCAATACCGGTCAGAATAATTAAACAGAAATCTGTTTTTGTTAACTTTGCCGGGATTTTGCTTTTGGGATGATTAGAAATTCAGGAAAAAATAAAGTACATGTTTAGACAAAAAATAGCTGTTTTGACGGGTGCGGGAATGAGTCAGGAAAGCGGCTTACAAACATTCAGAGATTCTGACGGACTCTGGGAAGGTCATAGTGTATATGATGTGGCAACTCCTGACGGTTGGTACAGCAACAAACAGCTCGTCCTGGATTTTTACAATGCCAGGAGGAGGCAACTGGTTACTGCAGAACCGAACGAAGGCCACAAGGGCATATGTGAACTGGAAAAGAAATACGACACCTGTATCATAACCCAAAATGTGGATGATCTTCATGAAAGAGCCGGAAGCAAAAATGTGATCCATTTGCATGGCGAATTGTTCAAAGTCAGGAGCACTGTCGATGAGGATCTTGTTTATCCCTGGCGTGAAGATCTGAAGCTGGGCGATCTTTGTGAGAAGGGTTATCAGCTCAGACCTCATATTGTGTGGTTCGGTGAAAGTGTTCCTAACCTGGAGATCGCTGCGAAAGAAGTGATGAAAGCAGATATACTGCTGATCATCGGAACTTCCCTGCAGGTGTACCCGGCAGCTTCACTGGTACATTACCTGGCTCCGGGCAAGCCTATGTACTATATTGATCCGAATCCCAATATTTCGTATGAGATCGCAAGATCTTACAATCTTAAAATTATCAACCAAAAAGCTTCAGCGGGTGTATCTTCCCTGCTTAGAACACTGATGGATTAGTTGCGCCTCTTACTTTTTACCTGACACGGCATCATTTTTGAAGGGATTTATGAAATACGGATTAGTGATGCGTGGTTCAACAGTTTTTCTTATTATTTATTTTATCGTATCGGGCAATTTTTACTCATTCGGGCAATTGACCGAACGATGCCTGACAACCGGTATTTCTGTCAACAAACGTATCAACGCTGATCCTGATTACGCCCGGTACCACCGAAAACATACGACCTCTCTGATGGACAGAACACAAAACCGAAATCCTGCCTGTCAGCAAGGACCGGTCGTTATCCCTGTAGCTGTCCACTTCAATTCAGGGATCGTTCCTGTCGGCCAGGAAGCTTGTGCAGTCAGCCTTGTAATGGAACAGCTCGAGGCATTGAATGCAGAGATCAATGGCGATGATCCCCAAAATAGCGCATATACCAACCTTCAATATTGTTTTCCCGGAAATCCCGCAATCGGAGAAAGTTGCGTGAGTTTTTGCCTTGCAAGATATGATCATCCTTCGGGGTATGATCTTGAACCCGGTAGTTACGCCGTGACGTTCGGGAAGATCGATTTCAGTGAGATCAGTCCGGGATCAAATTTTGTTCCACTGGATGAAAACTGGTCCGGATACCTGAATATTTTCATAGATGACCTTCCAGGCAGTCTGCTTGGAGAGTCAGCAGGGATTCCGGGAATGTTCAACGGTGAAGGTGTCGTCATTGACGCCTGTGCTTTTGGTACGGGCAATTCCGGATGCGAAGGCATGAACACCAGTTTTTCCTGCGGCGGTATTTACAATGAAGGTAATACTTTGATTCATGAAGTGGGACACTACCTGGGACTTTATCATATCTGGGGCGATAATCCATTTTGCACCGGCTTTCAGGACGGCATTGAAGACACACCCGGCATGACCTCCGGTTACTCCGGTTTTACCGATTGCGATCACAGCGATTGTACTGATCTCCCTTCTTCATGCGATTCAAAGGATATGTATATGAATTACATGTCGTATGCGTCAGACGGATGTATGTACATGTTCACTTCCGGGCAGGCTGACCTGCTCCATCAAAGCGCGATCAATGCAGGTTTCAGTCAAAATTTACCGCTCAAATGCATCACGCCGGAATTTCCAGTGGCGAGTTTCAGTTTTGATCCTGACCCGGTTATCCTGTGCCCCAATCTGCCTTTTGTCCATTTCTCTGATGATTCAGCGGGGCCGGCGGAATCCTGGCAATGGACATTTGATGGATGCGGCGTTATCCCGACAAATTCAAATATCAAAAACCCTGTCGTCCAGGTAAAAAACTCCGGCACGTTAACTGTACAACTTACAGCGGGCAATTTTCTCGGAACCAGTCAAACCATAACCCAGGTAATGTCCGTGGAATTACTGGCTTCAGATGACCCGGAATGCAACTCATGCCAGTATCAACTCGAACTAACGGACAGTTATGGCGATGGTTGGAATGGAGCAAATATTGAGGTTTTCCTGGATGATCAGAGCGCAGGAATATTTACCATTTCAGATGGTGATGTAGCGGATTATGAGATAACGGTTGGTTCGGATCAGGATCTGCAGATCGTTTTTACCGGTGGTCAATGGGATGAAGAGGTTTCATTCATCTTGAGAGATGCATTTGGAGCCGACATTTTTGTTCAGGGGCCAAACCCGGCAGACGGTCTGATTTTCGCTGGTAAATCCAATTGTTCAGTCTGTGGTTACCGGTATTTTGACTCCGGTGGTTTGTCAGGTCAATACAAGAATTCAGAAAATAAATCCAGAACATTTTGTCCGCCGGTCTTTTATGATAAAGTCAGGGTCAATTTTGAACTGATGGACATTGAGTCTGCCCAAAATTGTGAAGCAGATCAGTTACAACTCTTCAATGGCGCCGATCCAACGGAGTTTTTGGGTGCTTATTGTGGTTTTGATCCTACACCTGATGTGATTTCTAGTGCGGAAAATGGCTGCCTGCATTTTGTATTTACTTCAGATGAAAGCGTTACACGAGAAGGGTGGTCAGCAACTTTAATTTGTGAAAACCACTGCAATGTGGTTTCGGGCACTTTTGATTCAGTACCCAATTCGCTGAGATCGGCTATTGAATGTGCGCAGAGTGGAGATACAGTTTTCCTGCACCCATTTCTGATCGGTGATACCATCATTGTGGACGGTGGACCGATCACTATCGACAAAACAATCGTTCTTTTAGGGCAAGCAGGCGCATTCAGCATTGATTGTTCAGCGATCCCTACCCTTTTCCATGTATTTCCACAGGGAAATTTTCAAATTATCGGCCTGCAGATAACGGGCAAAAGCACTTTCGGAAATCCTATGATGATCAATGAGGGTATTCTTTCACTGGACAATACATATATTGTGGATCAATCTGAAGAAGAAAGCATCAGTATACTAAATTCAGGAAATATATATACTTATGGCACTACCTCAGTGAATAAAACTGATTCACAATAAGCTGAAGAGCAGAATTTTTAATTAAACATTATTCAAGTTCATTATGTATTTAGTAAAAAATAGTTACTTTTGCGCTTCTTTTTGAAAATTATATAGTTAATCATTATGGCAAAGAATACTGAAAAACAGGAAAAGGAAGTATTGTTTAACCTTGTTGACGTCAAGGAATCCACACAACATTTCCTTGAAAAATATCAAAATTATATTATTGGCGTATTGGCCGGAATTTTATTGATCATCGGCTTGTTTTTTGTTTACAAATATTTGTACCAGGAACCCAGGGAAAAAGAAGCTTTAAATGAATTATACAAAGCCCAATTGCAGTTTGAAAGGGATTCCTTTGCACTTGCACTAAACAATCCGGGTGAAGGTTATAAAGGATTCATCGATATAGCGGATGACTATAAAAGGACAAAAGCCGGCAACCTGGCCAACTATTATGCCGGTGTAAGCTATCTGAATCTGGGAAAATTTGAAGCTGCAGCAGCTTACCTGGAAGATTTCAGGCCTGCAGGGACGATTACACCGATATTGAAGTATGGAACTTTAGGAGATGCATACTCTGAACTGGACAACCTGGATAAAGCAAAGAAATCATACGAAAAAGCAGTAAACGCAGAAGATAATGATTTTCTTACACCTTATTATTTAAGGAAACTCGGAATGCTGTACAGTGCAACAAATGATCAGGAAAAAGCGGTCCAGACTTTTAAACGGATCATTGATGAATTTCCAAATTCCAGTTTTGCAGGGGAAGTTGAAAAGTATATCCCTGTGGAATAATTATTCCAAAAGAAACGAAAAAAGCTTGCAACACCAATTGCAAGCTTTTTTTATTTGCAGATTCCAATAGTTCATAATGAAACATCACCCACCTGCAAGCATGTGCAGGATGACTACCTTATCACCTTCCTTGACAAAAGTTGATGCAAAATCCTCCTTTTCGATGATCCGGCCGTTCACTTTAACAATGATCTTGGGATAGCTATATTTTTTGATTGCCATCAATTCATTGATATTCAGTTTATTTGATTCAAATATCTCTTCTCTGTTATTCAACTCCAGTATCATCAGTTCCAGTCCTTTAAGGTTGATTAAATTTGATACGGTTCCATTTTACCCAACAATATATCCACTACTACATTGGCCTGCATGTTGGCCACAATACCAACTCTGGGAGCTAAAGGTGGTCTGTCCTGTGAAATTTCTGTTTTCTGATCACCGCAAATGATCAGATTGTCGTATTGATTTTGCTTTAACTCATTGTTTTGACCCCAGCCAGCCATTCCAATGCCCATGACCAGATATTTTTCCGGAAAAGTATTTGTGACAGTCTTCAGGATCATTTCCTTCATTTCTGATCTGTCAAACGCCTCAACGATGATATCACAATCACGAAAAATGACCGGAATGTTTTCGCTGATCAATGTGACCTGGTGCGCCTCAACTACAACTTCCGGGTTGATCCCAGCTATATTTTCCTTAAGGCAGGCGGTTTTTGGCAATCCAATCTGGTCAAAAAAATAATACTGACGGTTAAGGTTGGATGCTTCCACAACATCAAAGTCAGCGATTACGAGGAATCCCAGCCCTACCCTTGCCAGCGCAACTGCACAATTGGAGCCAAGGCCTCCGCATCCTGCAATCCCAACTTTCTTTGATTTTAAAACCTCCTTAATCTGATCGAAATTCATTCAAGGTATATTTCAAAGGCACCAACCGGGTTATCTTTATTGCAATGGTTCAACGATTTCTATTAATTCAGGAAGATCCATCCCTATGTTTTTTAGATGTTGGATCGTTGGCACGCCGTTTTTAGTCCATCCTCTTCTTTCATAAACCGCATCCAGTAGTTTTTCATACTGTTCTTCCCTGTACTTCCGCATTATGGCCACTTTTTCAATGGTTTGCTTGCCAGTTGGATCGACATTCACCTTTTCTTTAAGCTGCTGATCATATCTTTCTGCCCTGGACTCATATTCTTCAACTGTCACCGGGCCTGCAGCGCGGTAAGGCTGTGCGTCGTGTTTTCTCAGGCCAAAACCCCGTCTGATATTGAATATCCGCTGGAAATTGTACACCCGTTCAGATTGCCGGATCAGTTCGTGCTTATCAATTTTGAGACCAGTCACGCCATTAAAAACTGTTACGTAATTATCTACATGTTCAGGGATTTTATGGGGCTCCGCAGTGAATTTATTGTCTGCCGGCACGATGTCATTCCAAACTATCTTGCATAAACCCATCAGGCCGAACCATGTTCTGAACATTGGAAAATAATGAAGTGCTTCAGCTTTATCATCAAAAGTCGGTATCTGGTTGTTGACCATATCCATAAAGATCAGCCATGCTTCATCGTGTTGCGGGCCTTTGTTGGTCATGGCATATCCTCCCTGCTGGGCAAGTGATTCCTTGGAAACGTATTGTGAATACTCCAGACCCTTGTTTTCCATGCCGATGTCATTGAGAAACTGTTCGTCTGCACCATATTGTTCCACAAACAGTTTTTTCAGTTTTCTGACACCCATCCCGGCTAACTTCCCGAATCCTTCTCCTCTGGCCAGCTGATGCAAAAGCTCCAGGGCCGCATCCGCGTTCCCAAAATTCAATTCCAGTCCGCCCGTGATCTCTTTATTGATGATCCCGTTTTCATAGCAATCCATAAGAAATCCGACGATCGTTCCCCATGTGATCGTGCAAATGCCATAGGTATCACAATAAAAATTGGCTTCAATGATCGCATCATAGTCAAAAATACCCATATTGGATCCCAGACCGGCAGCCGTTTCATATTCAGGTCCATCTACCGTCACTTTGTCCCCTTTATAAGGACCTGTTTTCAATTCAAAGTTATCTGCACCTTTGGAACACATCATGGCACAACCGTACCAGCAGGCATCGTTCACACCCTGGGTGAAGTATTTATCTCTTAGCAGGTCGCTATGGATCTTATAAGCATCCATGTGGCTGCCAAACTTAAAATTGTGTGTGGGAAGCAAATCGTAATCGCTCATGACGTTGACGATGTTGGCTGTTCCTTTGCGCCTCATCTGGTTCTGGCTGTCATCCAGCTCTTTCATGGTTTTGGCGTATTTTTTCCCTCTTTCCAGGATGGAATCCAGATCAGCAACATTATTCAGATTGCTCTGCATATCAGGGATCTTGGCAACTATGGCCTTGATCCTTTTATTTCTCATAACGGTACCTATACCACCTCGTCCGGCTTGTTTCAACCTGGCTGCTTTCCGTTTATTGTCCCAGAAAGAAAAATTGACCATACCGATCAGAGAATGTTCTGCAGCAGCTCCAGTTGAAACCACACCAATATTTTTGGCTTCTTTTGAATCTTTGGCAAATTGAAGGGTGAGTTCTTCGGCCAACAGGTGAGAATCACTGGAAAATCCGGGATCATCATAAATTTCAATTTTATGATTGACTCCGTCAATGTAAATGATCACATCCTGATCTGCTTTGCCCTGCAATTCAAGCGCATCAAATCCTGCAAACTTCATGAAAGGCCCGAAATATCCACCGACATTAGAGTCCATGATGGAATCCGTTTGCGGAGAAATGGACACCAGCAGGGATTTACCGGCTCCGGAATACTGGGAGATACCACCTATAGGGCCCGGAGAGATGATGATCTCATTTTCAGGATCGTCCCATTTTGTATCAGGTTTGGTGGCATCCCATAGCAGCTTTAAACCAAAGCCCTTGCCTCCGATGAATTTATCCTTCATCATCTGGGTCACTTCTTTTTCTTTGACCTCAAAATCACCGACATTGATGTATAAAGTCCGGTTGTTGTAACCTTTTTCAACCGGATGCCAAACATAACTCCATGACTTGAGTAATTTTTGCCGGGCGATCAGTTCACCAAGTCTGCCTTTCATTTCAACTGAAATATCCATATTTTAAATTAATTTCAACTATTTAATAAATAAGCTTTTAGCATAAATCTTTTTTAAAAGTCGACAGAGCCAACACCATGCAAATTTATTAAATATTAGCCGGAATGAATAATTACCAATGAAATACAAGTGCATTTTAGACTAATGCTAAATAATGGAGTACGTAAAAGTCAAATGGAATAAATTCAGAATACACGGACACTTGATGCCTTGAAAGACAACCAGAGTTTTTGCCGGATTGAAATGTGCATTTCATTAAATGATTGCTCAGAAATCCTGACCCAAAAGTTAAAATCACCTGTATTGACACCCTCAAAAACTACAGATAATTCGAGGTCAAAACCTTGTTCGTTGCGAAAAACTGTACTCACTACAGCTTCAAAATTATTCAAGGCACTTGAAACCAGCTTTTCAGGTGACAACAAAATATGTTCGCTTCGGATCAACAAGGCAGTTGGATTCCCAGGCAATTGACCTGTAAAAATAACCGGCAAAGTGGTTTTCCCTGACGGATGAGGGCTGATCATCAATGTTGAAGATTTGGGCTCTGAGATCACCTGTTTTACATAGAAATAATTCCTTTCACCGATCAGACTGGCAGCGAATTTGCTTCCTGAAAGCCCGAAATCGTCCAATTCGTCAGAGCTGATGATCTTTCCTTTTTCGATGAGGGTAACCTGGTCTCCAAGCGCTACTGCTTCTTCGAAATTGTGCGTGATATGCAGTACACTGACACCCAGTCCCTGGATTTTTTTCAGTAATTTTTTGAGCTCAAGCCTGAAAGGAGTGTCTACAGCGGAAAAAGGTTCGTCCAGGAGGAGCATTTTTGCTCCGGTGATCAATATTCTTGCCAATGCCACTTTTTGTTTCTCTCCGCCCGAAAGTGTTCCTATTTGTCTGTTGGCCAGTGGTCCCGCTCCGGTAAAATCCAGGTATTTGTCAACCTGGTCCGTTATTTCTTTTCGCGCAATCCGCTTCATTTTCATAGAGAAAGCCACATTTTCAAATACGGTCAGGTGCGGAAATAATGCCAGGTCCTGAAAAAGGTAAGCGATATTTCTTTTTTGCGGAGCCAAACGGGTGATGTCAACGCCTTTGTACAAAATCATACCTGAATCAATGGGTTGGAATCCTGCGATAATATTCATCAAAAGTGTTTTACCCGAACCAGAAGGTCCTAAAAGGATATGATATTCCTGTTCCTTCACTTTCAGAGAAACATTCTGAAGTGAAAAACTTTTGAAATCCAGGTTAATATCTTTGAGTTCAAGCATCAGTCCCTTCTTTTTTTATTGACCATCAGGTAAAATATCAGGAAGACAGCAAGGCAGATCAATACAAAGATCACCGCAACGGGTCTGGCATAGTTTAATCCATAAGATGTGAACCGGTCATATATCAGGATGGGTGTGATGGTAGGGAAATAAGCCAGGATGATGACTGCACCAAATTCGCTGATGCCTCTTGAAAACATCAGGATCATGCCGGAAAAAACGGAAGTCTTGGCCAGCGGTAGTGAGATCCGGCTGAAAACCTGCCATCTGGATGCACCAAGATTCAAGGCTGCATTTTCGAGGTTTTTCGGTACTTCTGAAAACCCGTTCACTGCTGAAATGACCAGAAAAGGCAGGCTGACATAAGCCATGGCTGCACCGATTCCCCAGGGACTGTCTATGAAACTGATCCCTATAACTGAAGCCATTTTTCCGATGAGGGTATGTCTGCTGACCAGTCCCAAAACTGCAATTCCTGCTGCAGAATGAGGGATCACAACAGGGATGCTGATCAGGCCTAATAATAAATTACGGGTCCAACCTGAAGTTTTGGCAACCAGGTAAGCCAGTGGTATGGCAAAAAAAGCGAATACCATGGTGGTGATGATGGAAACCATCAAAGTGACCATGATGCTGTCCCGGACTTCTTCATCCTTTACGGTTTCAAACAGGACATTCATTTCTGTTGCCCAAAACATATTGATCACAGGAGCAACGATGAACATCAATGCCAAACCTCCAAGGAAAATGAACCACAAATGTTTGTTTGAATATTGCACACCAGAAATTGTGATGCAAATTTAGTCAATAATTGTAAATATTACCATCAGTTGGCTTTGCAGCGATTATTGTTCAGGTATATGTAGATTTTGACGCATAGGGAAATACAAGCCTGAAGTTGCAAACTTCAGACAACGGCGGGATGACGACGTACAACTGGTATAATGTTGAAATTCATTGATCATTGGGAAAGAAATTTATTCCGGGAGCGTCAACCCGGTGATCTTCAGACCTGAAACAAAAACTTCATCCGGTGGCGCCAGGAAACACATCGGTTGCCCGCTGAAAGGATGCCTGAATTTGAGTTCGCTCGCATGTAAAAACATCCTGGTCAGTCCAAAATGATCCCTGAAATATTTGTTGTGCTTGACATCCCCGTGTTTTTTATCGCCGATGACAGGATGACGTATGTGTGCAAAATGCTTGCGGATCTGGTGTCTGCGCCCAGTCAGCGGGCTAACCTCTGCCAGGCTGAACCGTGCTGTCTGATAACGAAGACCAATGGGTTCGGGAATTTCAGATTGGATCAGGCAGGTAAACCGGGTCAAAGCCGGTTTGGAAGATGAATGATCGGTTTCGGCATCCATTAATGGATAATCTATTTCTCCATTTTCAGGGATCCAGCCACGAACGATGGCCAGATATTTTTTATCCACCATTCTTTCCCTGAAAATTCGGTTGAGTTCACTGCCGGCGATCGGATTTTTACCAAAAACCACCACTCCGGAAGTTGCTCTGTCCAGGCGGTGACCGGTATATATCATGCAACCTGTTTGCTGCCGTACCAGTTGTAACAAAAACACCCTGTCTTCACTCAACGGTGTCCGGTGCATCAGCAAACCTGCCGGTTTATTGACAGCGATCAGGTCATCATCTTCGTATAAAACCTGAATTTCGGGAAAGTCAGACATGGCATCTCATTTTTATTGGGTAATATCGAAGGTTGATAGTCTATTAGTCTATAGCATTTAAGCCATAATTATATGATTGGTGTCAAAAGTATCATTTCTTTGGCAAATACAGAGTCTATTGCTACATGTACTCTATCAGATCATACAGACTCAAAGACAAAAAGACTAAACAGCCAGCCACCAGAATGATTACAAGATCGTTTATCACCATGACTAAGGATTAAGCAGAAAATCAGGCGCTGAGTTTTTGTATTGTTCATCCAGGTACCGTACCATAGTCATTCCGCTTTTTTCAAGAATCTTTCCCCCTTTTCCGGGATCGAGCAAAAAATTTAAAAAAGTTTTTGCCCCTTCCTGATTTTCAGCATTTTCCGGTATTGAAAAGCTGTAAAGGATGGTTGATCCCGGGATTTCTGTCTGCTCTCCCGGTTGCTTTCCTTTAACTGTAACACTCACGTCTTTATACCAGTTTTCCATTTCAGGATCGGACAGGTTCAACTGAGCCGGCAGTTCGATGTATTTCAGACCGTGTTGAATGGCAACTGATCTGTAGATGAAAAGATAATCGAGGTTATGGCTGTGCAGGAGGGAAAGCAAATCCACCTCTTTAGGCCTGATAACGGTACTTTTTTTATTGGCCAGTTTATCAGCCAAACCGGGTTTTTGCTGTATTTTCTCTGCCAGTTTGAATATAAATATTGTTCTGTATCCGCATGGATCGGCGTTGGGATCAGACCTTCCGATGATCAGTTCTTCGTCTTGAAGGCGGTCGTACCAGTTGAGGCTGTCGATCTTACCAGCCTCTTTGGACTGATCGTTGTAAGCGATCACCATTTCATTGGAAGCGAAGCCGAATTGCCATTTTGCGTGTTCAGGGATCAGGAGATTATCGATCACAAGGTAATCCGCCACTGCAATGATGTCGCAGGGTTTTTGCAGGTCAGCAATTTTTCTTGCAGCATCCACACTACCGGAAGATTCCAGGTTGATCTGTAATTCCGGATGTTCTTTTTTAAAGGCATCTGCCATTTGCTTAAAAGGTACGGACAGGCTGCCGGCGTGGAAAATGGTGAGTATTTGCCCCGATCTGTTATCCTGGTGATTTTTACAATTTGAGAAAAAAGCAAAAGTCATCGTGATCAAAAGTGTTTTAGAAAATAAACCAAATAACTTCATTTCGGTTTGATTGTTTAAATAATCAATATAATTCGACATATTCATATCGGTTTCCCGTATGATCCAGAAACCTGATGAAATCAACATAACTTACGACCAATGAGGCTGTATTGATGCATGGATGAAAGCTGATCGCCTTGCTTTGTGCAAGGTTTTTATCCAGAAAAACATGCACATGGTTTTCCTGATCATGGATCAAACCAAAGGGAGAAACAGAACCGGGTGTCAATCCCAGGTATTTCATCATTCTTTCCGGTGAAGCAAAACTGATCTTACCTTGCCTGAGTCTTTTTTCCAGGTCATGGATGTTGAGGTCCTGAGAACACTCGAGGATCACGAGGTAATGTTTGTTGCCTTTATGATTGCGAAAAAACAGGTTTTTGCAGTGTGTTGCATCCAGGTTGATCCAGTATTTTGAAGCTTCCTCGATGGTTGGAGCAGGCGGATGCTCATAGTATTCGAATGGGATCGCCAGATCGTTGAGCAATTGATAGAGTTTCGGATCGCCGTTCATGGGTTGAGTTGTTGATTTGTTGAATTGTTGAGTTGTTGTTCGAGCTATTTTTCAGATCAGCAGTCGATAGTTTCTTTGTTCCTAAGTTCCTTTGTTCGAAATGTTCGAGTTGTTCGATTTGTTTGCCACAGATCACTGATTACTACTCACATTTGACAGTTCACAGATCATCTGAAAATGTTCAATTGATGAGTTGTTGAGTTGTTTTAATGGTTATCAAAATTATAAACCATATAGATCAGGTGTTCAAGGACTTTATTGATCTCTGTCATATATTCCTTCACAGCTTTGGGACTGCCGGGAAGACAGAAAACGAGCATTTTACCCTTCACACCGGCAACACTGCGGCTGATCAGCGCTTTTGGGTTTTCTGCGCCATATTTCATCCGGATCATCTCCATGATACCGGGGATCTGTTTGTCCAGGAGCGGTGTGATCGTTTCGATGGTGATATCTCTGGAACCAATTCCGGTTCCTCCCGTGGTGATCAGTACATCTGAACTTTCCCCAAGTCTCTCTGCCAAATCCTTCAACATCTCTGCATTATCAGGAATGACATGGTTGGTTATCTCGCATTTACGATCTATTTCCGTAAAAAATGCTTTGCATATTTCAGTGATTGCAGGGCCGCTCAGATCTTTGTATTCTCCCCTGCTGGCTCTGTCACTTAAAGTGATCACATCAATTTTAAAAACTTTGGGATGGTATTCCAATACGTCATGCGTTTTTAACAGACCGGGTCGGATCACTTTGGCAAAAACGCCTTCTTTGGGCATCACGCATTGGCCTACTGCAACAAAAATAGCGCAACCGCCACCGTGACACTTTTTCCCTTTCTGGGTGATCATCAATTCGACATCGTCATTTTTGATAGTATCCAGCAATTTTACTTCGCGAAAATCGATCCCTTCCGTGGTGATGTTTTCAGCAAAATCACCCGGTTTGAATTCCTGGCCGTATTGTTGGCTGAAAGCGTTGATCTGTTCAGATGCCAGCAGGCTGACCTGGCGGTGCCAATCGCCACGATGGGCGTCGTTTACAATACCATATTCATCTATAGTAATTTCAGAAACCGGATGTTTGACAGTTCCTTTTTCTATGGAGATATTCAGAGAGCTAATTTTTGCAATCATAGCATTCTTTTCAACATTTACAATTCATTTTTCTGTTTTTCCAGCAACACAATATCCGAGATCCTCATATTCTTATCCACTGCTTTGCACATATCGTAGATGGTCAGCAAGCCGATGCTGACCGCAGTCAGGGCTTCCATTTCGACGCCTGTTTTGCCGGTGCATTTTGCTGTGGCGGTGATGCGGACGCCTATATCTTGGATAGTTGCCCGGACTTCGACCTTATTCAGATTGATCTGATGGCAAAGCGGGATCAGTTCAGGAGTTTTCTTTGCAGCCATGATCCCGGCGATTTCAGCGATGCTTAAAACATCTCCTTTTTTGACGGTATTTTCCCGGATCATGTTCAGTGTTTCATTCTGCAGAAAAATAAATCCTTCCGCAACAGCTGTTCTTTTGCTCTCGGGTTTATCCCCGACATCCACCATATTGGCTTTGCCGGATTGATCCAGGTGTGTCAATTTTTTTTCTTCCATATCAACCTCCGATATTATAAAATTCACGATGGGAACAGGTGGTTCCCTTTTCCGGTTTGAATGCCACGGCCTCTGTCACTGCTTTCCGGGCTCCAAGCGTTCTGACGTTGTATTCTTCGTCTGAGAACAAACACGCTTTGATGTATCCGTTAGCTGTCAGTCTGAGCCTGTTGCAAATGGCGCAATTGCCACCGGTTCCGCCTTCCACAACAGAAAATTCCCCGCTTGCCAGGTTCATTTGACGGATAAAACGCACTTCCAACCCATGTTCTCTTGCAAATTGAAGCATCTTTTGCTTCTTCGGATCATCTTTCTGGTCAAAAAGTACCGTATTGATCTTAACGGGTGTTAAACCGGCTTTTTGGGCAGCTTCAATACCTTTCAGTACCCGATCCAGGTCACCACCTCGTGTGATCCTGCTGAATTCTTCCTCATCGAGGGTATCCAGGCTCACATTCACACGCATCAATCCGGCTTCTTTGAGTGGTTTTGCGAATTGATCCAGGTAAAAACCATTTGTTGTCATTCCCAGGTCTGTAATGCCTTTAATTTTTGCAATTTCAGATACAAGATGTACAATCCCTTTCCTTACCAACGGTTCTCCACCCGTGATCCTGATCTTGTTCACACCCAATTCAGCAGCGATTTTGCAAACTTCCACGATCTCATCATAGCTGAGGATGTCTTCATGACGGAGCATGTGTACTCCTTCAGGCGGCATACAATAAACGCACCTGAAATTGCAGCGGTCTGTGACCGAAACCCTGAGGTAATTGATATGTCTGTTAAATCTGTCTAACATAAACCGTTTCCCCAGCTTTTTTCTCCAATTCTCCAATGTCCAGATACATGATGCCAAATGCATTTGCATAGGCGCTGATATGCGCAGAACCATGGTATAACAACGGGCTGACCGTGCCTCCAGGATCGAGTTTTACGGGATACCAGGACTTCCTGCCAGCTTTTTTCCTGCTGATCGTTTGCCCCAGAACAAAAGGAAAAACGGGTGCAGCATATTTGTGTCCCATGATCCGGTACAACATAGGTTTGACTATCGTTTCAAATAACACGAGTCCGGAAACCGGATTCCCGGGCATGCCAAAACAAAATTTCTTTTCACTCCGTGCAAAAACCAATGGCCTTCCGGGTTGTGCAGCTATGCTGTCAAAACAAACATTCAATCCCGAATTTTTGATGGCAGGCGCTACATAATCCAGTTCGCCCATGGAAACGCCACCGGTGATGATCAGCACATCATGTTTTGCCAGTGCATGACGGATCGCGTCCTCGGTAGATTTGTAGGTATCTTCCACAATGCCATGATATTCAGCTTCCAGGTCCATCGAGCGGCAAAGACTGATGAGTTGCGTGGCATTGCAATTATAGATCTGTCCTTGCTCCAGCTTGTTGCCGGGTTCGATGATCTCATTTCCGGTTACGATGATCCCGACAGATGGTTTTTGATAGACTTTTACCTGATCAAGTCCGAGTGTGGCCAGAATGCCACTGTGAAAAGCCTTGATGAGCGTTCCGCGGCTCAGGACCAGATCACCCTCGAGGATGTCTTCTCCCTTAGGAGAGATATTTACAGAGGATCTTTGATTCAGAATTCGGATCATATTTCCCTGAACGTCAACATCTTCAACCATCACCACCATATCTGCACCCTTTGGAACGGGCGCACCGGTCATTATTTTCATGCAATGTCCCTCCCGGAGCAGAAGGTTTTCAGCTTCACCTGCTGAGATAACACCGTCTATGATCAATTCGCCGGTTATATCTTTTTTATGTATGGCAAAGCCGTCTACCATACTTTTGTTGAACGGCGGCATGGTGATCCCGGAAATGACATCTTCAGCCAGAACACGATGAACACTTTCTGCCACCGGAATGGTTTCAGTTCCGGTGGTAAAATCCGTATTCAATACTATTTGTAAAGCTTCCGTATGTGTGATCATGTCATCTTTTTAGCAAATTTAATAAAAACTATCTGTTTGTTTAGATTGGGAGTCTTTTAGTCTTTTAGCTTAAATTGATGGCTTGGGTCAAAACTTTAATTTCAAGAGTAATTTTAGTATTTTTTTTGGTTAATGTATGCGCTCAAATATCACAGAGTAACAGACTAACATACTAATCAGCTAAATACCTAAACAATTATCAAATTTTGAAAAAAGTGTGGTTTTCAAATAAAACTTAAAACGCCTGTGTTCTCTTAGTTTGCTTTTCGAACTAAAAGCAGTTTGACCACAAAGGCTTCCAGGAAGTTACAAATTGCACAATATCCGCGAGTTAATAAATATTGAGGAGATGACAGTTGTCACCTCCTCAATATATTTTTATGCCTCTTCCATAAATGGATACCGGTAATTTTCCGGTGTAACGAAGGTTTCCTTGATCGTTCTGGGAGAAACCCACCTGTACAGGTTCATGGCAGATCCGGCCTTGTCATTGGTTCCTGATGATCTTGCCCCGCCAAAAGGCTGTTGGCCAACGACAGCACCAGTGGGTTTATCATTGATATAGAAATTACCTGCAGAATGTCTCAATGCTTCAAATGCCTGGACCACAGCGATCCGGTCATGCGCAAGAATTGCGCCGGTCAGAGCGAATGGTGAAGTATTATCCACCAGCTTGAGCGTTTCTCCATAATCTTCATCCTTGTACACATAGATGGTCAGCACCGGTCCAAAGATCTCTTCGCGCATGGTGATGAATTGCGGATCTTTGGTCAGGATCACAGTTGGCTCAATAAAGTAACCTTTGGATTTATCGCATTTGCCGCCCATGATGATCTCAGCCACATCTGAATTCCTTGCCTGGTCGATATACCATGAGATACTGTCAAAAGCTTTTACGTCAATAACTGCATTGATAAAATTCCTGAAATCCCTTACATCGCCCATTTTAAATGAATTGAGGTCATCAGAAAGCAATTGTCTGACTTCGGGCCAGATGCTCTCCGGGATATAGGCTCTGGAAGCAGCAGAACATTTTTGACCCTGGTATTCAAATGCACCACGACTTAGCGTAGTGGATACCTGAACCGGCTTGGCGGATGAGTGGACCATCACAAAGTCCTTACCGCCGGTCTCCCCTACTATTCTGGGAAAGCTTCTGTATTTGGGTAAATTTCTGGCGATCACTTCATACAAATTCTGAAAGGTTTCAGCAGAACCCGTAAAATGTAATCCTGCAAATTCCCTGTGATTGAAAATAATATCTCCGGCAATGCGTCCGCTTACATTGATCATATTGATGACACCCGGGGGTATTCCGGCTTCTTCGAGCACTTCCATAATGACTTTGGCAGAATACAATTGGGTTCGGGCAGGTTTCCAGACGATCGTATTGCCCATCAATGCAGGTGCTCCGGAAAGATTACCGGCGATGGACGTAAAATTGAACGGAGAAAGCGCAAAGACAAAGCCTTCCAGCGGACGGTATTCGGTCCGGTTCCACCGATTGTGTGCACTGATCGGTTGCACTTTATAGATCTCCGCCATAAAATGGATATTGAAGCGGTAAAAATCCACCAGTTCAGCCACACCATCTATCTCTGCCTGGAAAACATTTTTGGATTGTCCCAGCATAACTGCGGCATTCATTTTTGCCCTGTATGGACCGGCCAATAACTCACCAGCCTTCATGAAAATGGCAGCCCTGTCTTCCCATGGCATGGCTTCCCAGTCAGCTTTGGCTGACAGAGCAGCCTCAATGGCGCTCTCCACATGGGTAGCATCTCCTTCATAAAAATAACCGATCTTATGACTCAGGTCATGGGGCATATAAATATCTTCAACATGGTCTGTTCTGACTTCTTTTCCATTGATGATCATCGGAACTTCCCATATTTCATGGCTCATTTTTTCGAGCATTTGCTTGAGCTCTTTTCTTTCCGGCGAACCGGGCCTGTATTCCAGGATGGGCTCATTGACGGGAGGCGGTATTCTGTAATATCCATTTGACATAATGTGAAATATGATTTAATTTTAAAGAAAAAATTACATTTTAAGAACAGATGTAAGCTTTGGATGTTCAGGCGGCAAAAGTAATAAATTATAATTGCGCAACAAAAAAATGCATTTGCGGCAATTGGATCTTAATAATTTTTAGGTTAAACAACTTATAAATAGAGTTTTATAAATTATTGATCCTTAATATATTTAATCTGATCATCAACAAGGAAAAATATACAGGGCAAAAAAATACCATTGGTAAAGCTGTTTTAATGAAGTATTGAATATGATCTGGCAAGGATGGCAAAAGTTGCATTCAAACAACTTAAAGCATACATTTTAACCGGATAAACTGTTAAAAAACTCAACCTTAGTGAAATCATTTAAATCGAATTTTTATGTCTGTCAAAATTCATCCAATCACCTCTTTGATCACTACTTGTTACATTATTCAGGAAAGTGGGATGATCATGGTTGATGCAGGTTTTTCCATCAACAAATCCAATATTATTCAACAGGTGAAAAAGTTAAAAATTAACCCTGCTGAGATCAAACTGATCATTTTGACGCATGGAGATTTTGATCATGTCGGCGCTGCAAAATACCTCAAAGAGTTTTCCGGTGCTAAAGTTGCCATACACATTTCAGACCATACATTGCTGGAAACGGGTAAATTCAACTGGCCAAAAGGCGTAGGCACATGGGGGAAAATCTCCCGTATGATCATGTTGCCCTTGATCAGAAAAATGGCTGCATTTCCGGCGATGAAAGCTGATATCATCCTGGATGATGATGATTTTGATCTCAGCCCTTTTGGTATTCATGGCAGGATCATCCACACACCTGGTCATACCCCAGGTTCCATCAGCGTGCTTCTGGAATCAGGTGAACTTTTTGCAGGATGTCTTGCGCACAACCGGATGCCCTTTACGCTAAAACCTTCGCTCCCGGTTTATGCAGAGCATATAGAGACCATTAAAGCAAGCTGGAGAAAAGTGATTTCTGCCGGTGCTCAAATTGTCTATCCCGGACATGGAAAACCTTTCCCTGTTGAAGCAATGCTTAAATACCTGGATTGATATAGTAATATAAAATATTGATCGAAACCGGATCTGAAAATCATGGATGAATGCCATGTTGCCAGGTGACAACAAATTGTGCGTTACTCAGACATCTTTTTACTCACCAGGTTTAAAATTAACAAGACTACGAAAAATGCGGACCCTGAATAGCCAATTCAAAAATGGGGTAAAAAAAAGTCATAATTAAATCACAATCGGAATTCGAATACGTTTTATCAATGAATCACTATCTTAACAGGATATAGCCAAATACCAACTTTCAAGGCTGAATTTGACCAAATTCTGTTTTCAATTGTGCTGTATATTTTTAGCCATAACTAATTGAAAAATCGAGTCATGAAAAAATTTTACCTGTTACCTTTATTTCTGCTTCAGATCTTCCATTTGTCCGCTTGGAGCTCACTTATGGTCAGCGACCCGCGTAACTCCTGGTACACTTATCCGGGCACCATCGAGGAAGCATCACTTTCCATCCATCCCAAAGGGGTTTATATGGAGTTTGGATTGTACCTGACATTTTCCGCCAAGGATACACCCTGGGGACATACAAATGACTCATTGGAAGTTGTGATGAATTTTGATCTTCCGGAAGAAGCTATACTGATCGATTCATGGTTGTGGATCGGTGAAGATATTGTCAGGGCAGAAATTCTTGATAGGTGGTCAGCTTCATCCATTTATGAGGGCATCGTCAAAAGGCGTCAGGACCCATCCATCCTCACCAAAAAATCAGCCACGAATTATGAACTCCGGGTTTTCCCAATGGTTGGTTCAGGACAGAGAAAGGTCAAGATCACCTATCTGATGCCGGCAAAATGGCAAAAAAACAGTGTGGAAACTGAACTCCCGGTGGAGATTGTCCGCACATCCTATAATTTGCCTTCGCAATTCTATATCTTTACCTGGCCTGATCAGACCTGGAAAAACCCTGTTGTGATGCTGAATGATGATCTGCTGGAGTTCAGCGATGAAATCCATCCAGAATTGGGACAATATCTTAAAACCGCGATCGCATCGGATCAACTGCACAGTGAGGCCAGGATCAGTTTTGCGAGTCCGATGAAAAACGGTATTTTTTTGTCCCGATACCGGGAGGAAGCCGATGGCATCTACCAGCTGGTCATAAATCCAAATTATTTTCTGGAAGCCGGATCAAGACGTAAAGTTGCGGTGTTGATCGATTATGATGCCTCCAATTCGAACATTTCCCGGGAAGAACTGCTGAATTCCATCAAATCGCAAATGCTGAATTATCTGAATCCGTTGGATTCGTTCAACCTCATTTTCTCCAATCTGAACATCATCCGGTACAGTGAACAATGGATTGCGGCAACGGAAAACAATATTCAAACCGCATTTACTACATTGAACGATCCACTTTCTTCATACAGCAATCTGCCTTCCTTGTTGGGCAACGGTATCGATTTTATCAAAAAGCATGGCGACAATGGGAAAATACTGCTGATCTCCAATTCTGACAACTACGGCGAATATAGTGTTGCAAACACACTCATCAAGGATCTCATCGCATTGGCAGATGGCAAAATCCAGGTGCACATAGCAGATTATCAATCCATTAGTCTGCCTTATTATTATTTCAACAATCAATATTTCACGGGCAATGAATACCTTTATACGAATTTATCCCGGTTGACAGGAAGCGCCTACTTCAGGTTGCTGGACGGGTTTTCCCTTTCTCAAATCATCGGGAAAGGTTTTGCTCATTTGAGCGGTGTGATCAATACTTTTGATCTGCATACTGACCTGGAAGAAGGATTTTGTTACAGCAGGTACAATATTAGCGGGAACGAAAACCATACTTACCTGAATGATATGATCGTTCAGGTGGGAAAATTTCACGGACTTTTCCCTTTCACGATTGAGATTTCTGGAAATTATGAAAACAATTTCTTTTCCATTGAAACTCAGGTAGAGGAAGATTTTGCAAAAGACGGGGACTCGACATCCATGCAGATCTGGACAGGACAACTGATACGGGACATGGAAAAGAATGCTACTTCCAATGACGTGGTCAACAACATCATTTATCAAAGCATTTCTGACCGGGTCTTATCCTTGTACACGGCTTTCCTTTGTCTGGAAGACTCTACATTTTTCTGCCAGAATTGTGTGGACGAGACTGAACTGGTGGCCGTCGAAGATGAATATCAGCTAAATGAAATTGTCCTGACTGCATACCCAAATCCTTTCATCGATCAACTGACCATCAAACTCATCTGCTGGGATCCGACTGAAGTTAAAGAACTGGCTATCTATACGACTTCCGGCATGCTTGTGCACGCATTTGACCTGACTAAGCTGTTGTCTGGAGAAAACCTGATCACATGGAATGGTGAAAGTCTGCCATCCGGGATGTATTTTTTAATTTTCAAATGCGGAGGAAAAACATATTCGTTCAAAATGGTCAAGTTATAGATCAGCTGAAAGTGAATGTAATGAATTTTTAATTCAATTAGTATTTAGCTGACGTCAGGCAGGGTTATACAATTTTACTTCAGGCGGAACAAAAGCACTGACATCGCCGTTGACCCGGATGATCTCTTTCACGATCGTGGAGGAAATGTGGGAGTACACCGGGCGGCTGATCATGAACAGGGTTTCAATATCTCCTCCGAGGACAAAGTTGAGCTGTGCAATGGTTTTTTCATATTCAAAGTCGGAAGCGCTTCTCAATCCCCTGACGATGAATTTTGCATTGATACTTTTACAGTAATCCACTGTCAGTCCGTTGAATGTGGCTGTTTTTACTTTAGGTTCATTTGCAAAAACAGCATTGATCCATTCGAGTCGTTGGGCTTCTGAAAACAGGCTCTTTTTGGAGTTATTGATGCCAATGGCGATGATCACCTGGTCAAAAAGAGGTAACACACGCTTGACAATTTCCACATGACCCAGGGTGATCGGATCGAAGGATCCCGGAAAGACTGCTATTTTCATTGCAACGAATTATTCTGTTCATTGGAAATATCTCCAAATCATTACAAAAATAGCTTATTTTTTGAAATTCCGGAACTAAAGCACGAGACATGCATTAACGGGTATCAACTTTGACTTATAGGACAATAAATTCACTTCAACTAATTGTTGAACTGATACGACTTAAACACCTCATTATAAATATCATAATTTTCCTGATCATAACAGCAAAAAGTCAGTTTCGCCAGGATTTTAGGCTGGTAGTTTTCAATGACCTCCCGCACCAATTCAGCTGCACGATCCTTTGGAAATCCATACACACCAGTACTGATGTTGGGGAATGCTATGGTATTGCAGGATAAATATTCTGCCAGGATCAGCGAATTCCGGTAACTGAGGGATAACAACAGATCCGCCAAAAGTGCAGGATGTTCATTCCAGATCGGACCCACAGTGTGAATCAGATATTTGGAGGGCAAAGTACCAGCATTAGTGTAAACGGCCTTCCCTGTTTCACAAAAACCGATGCGTCTGCACTCTTCCAGAATGGTTGCGCCTCCTGCGCGGTGAATTGCACCATCCACGCCACCGCCACCCGCCAGTTGATTATTTGCTGCGTTGACAATGGCATCCATTTTCAGTTTGGTGATATCCTCCAGAATGATGTTAATTTTCATTTCAAACGGTTTTTTGTGTTCAAATCCAATATCTGATCATCTAACAAACATACGATAAAAAAAATTCTATGTTGCATGAATTTTATACAAATCCATTGCTATGTTGAAATGCTGAGAAACCAATCCCGGGCTGAAACCGGAACAATTGAACCTCAGCTTGAACCCCCGGGTTATACAAATTTCCCTGGGCTTGGACCCGGGCCGCCAATATTTCCCGGGGTTTTAACCCGGGCTACTAATATTAAACTCCTCCGGAGTTTGTTGGAGGGATTTGATCATTTGGGCGGCGATCAGATCCGAGACATTTTGATCGTGTTGAAGCAGGTTGCGCAATTTATCATAGTCGGAACACATTTGGTTTTTGATTTCATCGGAAAACAATTGTTTCAGATGGCTGACTAAATTTTGGGGAGTGCATTCAGACTGAAGCAATTCCGGAACGATCTGCTTTCCCATGATCAGATTGGGCAGTGCAACAAAAGGAATTTTGATGAATTGGCGGATCAACCAGGCGGAAAACGGATTCAATTTATAAAAAACCACCTGTGGAAGACCAAACAGGGCTGCTTCCAGCGTCGAAGTACCGGACTTGATCAAACCTGCATCGCATTGCCGGAGGATATCATAGGTCTGGCCTGAGATCAGGGTGGCATTTGGCAGATCAGCAACCGGTGAATAGATTTTTTTTTCCAGCTTTTGCATAGTAGCAATAACAAAATGGATCTCCGGCATTGAAATGATCACTTCCCTGAGCATAGGCAAAAACAAATTCAGCTCGTTTTTACGGCTTCCCGGTAAAACGGCAACCAGTCTTTTGCCTTCCAGACCATTACGGACTTTGAAGTGCACATCAGCAACATGGCTGTTTACTTCCTCATAAAGCGGATGCCCGTAAAAATGCACATTTTGCAGGCCTTTATGCTTAAAATAGGCGTACTCGAATGGTAAAATAACAAAAAGCTGATCTATATATTTTCGCATCTGGTGAACACGTTTTTCTTTCCATGCCCAGACCTGCGGTGCGATGTAATAAAATACCCGGATGCCTTTCTTCGAAGCCCATTCAGCCATCCTTAAGTTAAATCCCGGGTAGTCGATCAATATTAATGCATCAGGTCGCAGACTGTTCAGATCCTTTTTTGCCGTCCTGAAATTATCCAGAACCCGGGGAAGTTTTTTAGCCACTTCCACAAAACCGATCATTTCCAGTTGGGCAATGTTTTTGCTCAATTGACAACCGGCTGCTTCCATTTTTTGACCGCCAAAACCATAGAATTCTGTTCCAGGTTCCATCCGGGAAATAGATCCGATCAGGCGTGATGCATACAGGTCGCCTGAAGCTTCACCTGCGATAAAATACAGTCGCCTGGGCGTCATAAGCCTACATCATAATACTGTCCCAAAAATACACGACCCAGATACCTGCATAGATCATCGTACTGAGCAATACACCTCTTGAAGCCTGAAAATTCCTTTTGCGGTTATAGAGGTGGAAAGGGATCAGGTTGGTTGCGATGGCCAGAACACCCATGGTACGCATGCGTTTCAAAATGCCCAGATCTGATACAGGATCACGCATCAGGCCTGCATTGGTCAATTGCTCGAATAGCATCATGACAAGTGCATACCCGACGATCGGAACAGCTATTCCGAGTCCGATACCGATCAACAGATTAACATTTATCTTCATTGGTAGTCTTTTAGCTGTTTAGATAATTAGTCTGAAAGTAATTTTAATTTACCGGACTTATTACCTGACAAAATTAGTAAAATAAATATTTGACACTGACATCATTCATGGATGTCCACCTCATCAAAAAAGCCAAGGTGCTCCAATGCGCGGTAATTTGTGAGATCGTGATGGGAAGGCACTATGGACACGTAATGATTTTCGAGTGCCCAAAGATCTGTGTCTTCGCCCATATCATAATTCACAAATTTGCCGGTCAGCCAGTAATAGGGTTGGTTGCGCGGATCTTTCGCCTCCATGAATTCCTCTTCCCAGTTGCCCTGAGCCTGTCTGCAGGTTTTGATCCCGCGGATCTGTCCGATGGGCAGATTAGGGATGTTGACATTGAGCAGATAAGGTTTGCTGCCGTTTTTCTCCACCAGGTTGCGGAGGATCTTCTCCACGATGACCCGGGAAGCAGAAAAATCAGCATTCTGGCCGTAGTCAAGCAGTGAAATACCCAGAGACATGATACCTTCGAGGCTGGCCTCCATGGCAGCGGACATCGTTCCGGAATAGATGATGTTGATGGATGCGTTGCTGCCGTGATTGATCCCGGAGAGGCAAAAATCGATTTTCCTTCCTTTCAGCACGACATTGGTGGCCAATTTGACACAATCGACCGGAGTTCCGGAGCATTCCCACGATTCAATGCCGGGAAAAACGCTGACTTTATTCAGTCTGATCGGATCCATGATGGTAACGGCATGGCCCTGGCCCGATTGAGGGCTGTTCGGTGCTATGACGACCACTTCACCGAATTTCGAAGCGACTTCAACCAATGCCCTGATACCGGGGGCGACGATCCCGTCATCATTGGTCACCAAAATCAAAGGTTTTTTATTCATTTAATGATACATTTAACCGCAAAGCGGAAAGTTTTGTGCAATTCTGTCTTAACCGGATGCAAAGGTAATAAGCTTGCCAGAGTGAAGCAATAAAAGGGATCAAAGACTTTCAGATCGGCATGGTTAAAAAAAGTAAATCTGGTAAAGCAGCACAAAAGGGATCACAAAGATAAAGGCATCGAATCGATCCAGAGCACCTCCGTGACCGGGCATCAAAGTACCGAAATCCTTGATCTGATTGATCCTTTTGATCCTGGATGCAACCAGGTCTCCCCATATACCAAAAAACCACACGATCAATGCAAAACCGATGTAATATAACATTGGGCCATCTGACCATACATAATAAAAAATGATCCCTGTTACAATGGCCGCAAGCAATGCGCCCAGGGTTCCTTCAATGGTTTTCTTTGGAGAGATCCTGCTGAAAAGTGGTCTTCTGCCCCATTTTGAACCAGTCAGGTAGGCAAAAGAATCCGTAACCCAAATGAGCAATACGATTTGCAGCAAAATATGATCAGGGCCATGGTCAAGCATATATTGACTCAGCAGCAAAACCGGCATTCCGATATAGAAAAAACAGGTCATGACCTGGATCCATACGATCGTGGAAGGTTTTTGCTCAAAGAACAATCCTCCCATCAGGTAGGTGAAATATAAGACAGCGATCAGCACCAGGTGCAGCAATGGATCAAAGGACACCACGCCAAAATAATTGAACATTGCAGGTAAAGGTCCGAAGATGAAAGCATAAACAGCCAATCGGAATTTTGGGATGGTATGTCTGGTTTGTGCGCCCAGGTACTCAAAACTGCATAACATGGCTACGAGCCAGATAAAGAGGTGACGGGTGAAAGGATGAGCCAGCAATAGTGCCAGCACGATGATCCCGAACAATAAGCCCGAAATTGTCCGTCTGTATAAAATATCTTTTTCCAGTACCATCTAATTTTTCAGTGGTTTATTTTCCAATTTTCAAAGCATCAAAAATAAAGAAATAAAAGATATAAAAAAACTTTCTTTTGTTGATTGATCATAAGCGAAAATGGATGAGGCTTGCGAATGGACTCTTTGGGAAATGATCTAATTGAGAATTTGAAAATTTGAGGATTAGAAAATTTGGAAATTTGAAAATTGACCCGGGTGTGATGAAGATTTTCCCGCAGATTTTCGCTGATGTTTCGCAGATTTTCGCTGATCTTTTTTCAATCTATCATATTGCTAATGTCTGCGCTGATCTGCGCGATCTGCGGGAACCAAAAAAATAATCATTGATTGAATAATCGATTGATGTGGAAATTTGAAAATTTGAAAATCAGATCATTTGAAAATCAGATCATTTGAAAATTCACTACACCCCTACCTCAACAAAGTGATCTCACTGCTCAATAGCTGCTTCTTTCCTTCTCCATCCAGATACTCCATCACAAAAACATAGACTCCCGGCATCAGGCTTTGACCTTTAACAGTGCCATCCCATTCCACCGTATTATTTTGTTGTACAGAGAATAATAAATTGCCCCAGCGATCAAATATTTCACAACTGATCAGTTGGTGATCCGATGGCAGTACAGCTTTCCATGTATCGTTCAGCTCATCTCCGTTGGGACTGAATACATTGGGTAATAACAGATTTGGCCGGATGATGCTCAACTTAAAACCAATGTCATATACACATCCGCTTTCATGTGTCAGCCGAACCGCGATATCCGTATTGCTTTGCGCTGATATATTGACCCGTGCACATGTGCTGCAATCTACCACCGAAGCAGGCAACCATTCCACCGTCCATTCACCTGCATCCAAACCCAGATCTATCGTGATCTGTTCGTTCACCCTCACTACCGTATCTCCGGGAAATACATACAAACTCATTTCCGGTATCACCGGCAGATCAAGCTTAAATTGCCGGTCACAACCCGGTATTGCATGCAGGTTTACCGTTGCCCCTGTGCTGTCCCGGTACATTGCCTCACTGCCACTTGTTCCATTGTCCCACATCACCAGCCAATCCTCCGAAGCATCCACCGACAACCGGATGATCCTGTTCGCACAGTCGATGTCCATCTGTGGCTCGGACGGTTCTCCGATCATCCTGATCCGGGTGGTCAGCGTAGAATCGCAACCATTGGCAGCCACAAATACCTGCGATACTTCATCATCCGCAGCATACCACCGACCATCGATCAATATGGAATCTCCCGGACACAACAAAACACTCAGCTGCTCAGCCGCATTTTCCAACAGATGAACCTGCGTATAAATGATGCTGTCACAACCCGTACTTGCGGTCAGTTCAGTGGTGATCATCCCTGCATCCGTCACCATCGTTCCAAATACCACACCTGTATCTCCCCGGCACAAATAATAATCCTCCTGGCGCTCACTGACCGGAAGCTCAGATATCTCCAGATGGATCAGACTGTCACATCCTGATGCATTTGGCAATTGGAGATGGTAGGTATCGGGTACAGAAAACCACCGATCATATAGGAACACGCTGTCTCCTGCACAGACAGTAGCGGATGCTTCTCTTTGGGGCAGGTCGATGATGGTGACATGGTAGGTTTGGATGCTGTCGCAACCGGATTGCGCAGTAAATGTCTGGCTGATGTCTCCGGCTTCCTGTATCCAGCTGTCAAAAATGAACACTGAATCACCCGCACACACTGAAATATCATCATGGTGCTCAAGTTGGTTCACAATGGTCAGATCGAGTTGGACGATGCTGTCACAACCCATACTGCTGATCGTCTGAAAGGTATAGACACCGCTTAGAGTATAGGTCTGAGCATTCCAGGTATAGCTGTCGCAGGCAGTGTGTTGCAGCGTAACCCATTCTGACGGATGTATGGTCAGCTGCAGGGTCAGGATACTGTCGCAACCGTGGATGGTTTGATCCGTATAGGTATATGTACCAGACTCCGTATAGGTATTTCCCTGCCAGGTGTAGCTGTCACAGGCAGATGCTGATTCTGTGGCAGTAAAGGAATGATTGATCTTAAGATGCAGGATAAACAGGCTGTCGCAGGCATGAGGATTTTCAACGACCTGAACATACATGCCGGACATGGTCTCATAAAAATTGCGCCATTGATATCCGTCGCACGCCGTAACAGAAGTTTCCACCACGAATGTACCGGACACAGTCAGTTGGAGCACGGTGATGAGGCTGTCGCAACCCGATTGGCCGGTCAGGGTATGATAGTAAGTTCCGGGCGAACTCAGGATGGTCCCGTAAAAAGTATACAAATCACCTTCGCAGATGTTCGCCTGCACCGTATCTATGGCAGGAAGATCCAGGCTAATGTAAAAGTTGTCTGTAAAATCGCATTCCCTGATACTGAAATCCTCATCCGTGAAGGGCTGACCGCCGGTTTTGTCCGTATTCACGACGATCACCACCTGACTCAGTCCTGAGGCAGTGAAAGAATGGCTCAGCTGTTGCAGCGTATCTCCCGGAGCGACGGTTTGCGTGGTCAGGTAGGTACCAAGCAGTTGTCCGCCGGATTCCGGATCTCCGTCATAGAAGGAGACAGGTATCTGATCCGGGGCTGTTTTGGATGCGTCGGATGCATTGTACAGGTCAAAGCTGACGGTATAAACCCCGCTAACCGGATCAAAACGGACACAGTTGATGGCAGCGGAGAGATTGGGCGCTTCGATGGCAGTGCTGCCTTTGACTCCCGGCAGGGTTTGTTGTACAAAGAAGTTGTTATAATGCCCGTTTTGGTAAGTGGCATTATTCTTCATATACTGAGGCACAGTGAGATCGTCGTTGATATTGAGTCCATGGTAATTGTACTGATTCCACATATTCCTTGTGGGCGCCCATCCCGGGAGACTGTCGGGGGCGCCAAAGACGGTTAGTTTTTCAAAGCCGGCTTTACCACAGATAGTACAAATGTGAGATTGACCTGAATTGTATAGATCGGCTATTCTAATGGGTGTTCTGTTAATAAAACTTGGACACGAAATCTTTGAAATTAGTGTAGGTGGATTCGTTATACCGCTGAGTATCCGCAATGAATCAGCATCTTTATAGATGATCTCCAGAATACCATCACCGTTAAAATCAAACATATGACTTTCACCAGTATGATATATGGTTGGAATGGACCAAATTAAATTCAAAGAATCAGTTCCATCATATTTGAAACAATATAAATTGTAACCAAGATGAAATACAATTGATGAGAACAAACTACCATCAATGTTTCCAATTGCTGGAACCAATGTTAAAAATTGACCTCCATCATTGTATGAAAATTGTGTTTTTGCAATAAGGTCTAATGTACCAGTTTTCATTGTATAAACATAAATGAATGCTGGATTACTTGGATTTATAACCAGAACATCCAGCGTACCATCCAGATTAATATCAGCTACTGAAGTATAGCCATCCCTGTATTCCCCATTGATCAGGATGTTGTTTGGTGTCATAGTATTTCCGGCAGTTCCGTTCAAATTCTGAATATCCACTTTATAAATGGTATAGCCTGCTGCCAGTTCAAGATCAGTAGTGTCATCATCAAGTTGTGCTGCAATGGTAACCGAAGGGTTGGCATGATCCACACCATCACCATTGATACCACCGTCCAAAACATTATTTCCGCCATCCGCAAGTCTTACCCCTGTCTGGGCATTGTAAATCTCATTGAATATATACACTTCAGGGATACCATCACGATTAAAATCAGCTAATGCAGGAGTGCCTGTATTATTTATAGCACCATAGTATACCATGGATTTGTCTGATATCCATTTTATATTTCCATCAATATCATAGCATACAAGTTTATTTTTAAGATTTATTGGATTCCAATTATACTCCGCTTCCACAATGATTTCCGGATTTCCATCATAATCAATATCCCCTACTGTCATTCCTGTGTGATTTGAATCATTGAATGCAACTTTTATTTTCCTGTTTGAAATCGGATTTGGAATATTCAATAAGCTAAGATCTGTAGAGTTCAATTCAGTGCACAACAACTCTGGAATACAATCATTATCCAAATCTGTAACCACCAATCCTAAGTTAACAACGCGCTTATCATGTTCCCACTTCTTTTCTATACCAATTTGTGATAATGGAAATGAGATCTGATAATAACATTGAGTTGTGTCAAAAGCAGTGCAGTCAGATATTTGTGAATAAACAGAAAAAAGTGATGATGAAATCAGAAATATAAACAGTATCCTTAGCATGGTAAATGAAGTTAGTTTCATAAGGCAAATTCCATTTGTAACATTTTATCGTTTATACCACTCCATAAAGTTCCACATCAGCAAACAAAAGATTTTTCACTCATGAATATTGTCTGAACAAACCAATCAACTACAAATAATGAGGTTGAAAATGAATTAATTGCTACAGAAATACGACAATTATTTGGCTTAAAATACTTGATTTGGAATGTTATCATAAATGTACTTCACCATCTTCAAAAACTAAAGAATTACGTTCACAATTTTTGATTTTGCATAAAAATGTTGTATCATATCAGTTTTATACAAAAAACTAAACCACATTAAAGTCTTTACTTAAATGGAAAAAATACAGTTGGCAACGCGGATGACGCGGATGCTGCGCAGCGCGGATCTATGTTTAGAAATCAGAGAGATTGGTAGAAGGAACAATTTGAAAATTTGATAATTTGAAAATTTGAAAATTCGGGGTGACTCCCACATTAGACATGCAACTTTCCTCGTAATCCACATTCGAAAAATACAGTTGGCAACGCGGATGACGCGGATGCT
>CAZQKR010000002.1:0-43801 GCA_964594045.1 uncultured Saprospiraceae bacterium
TGCTTGCCACTGCGGAACAGCCTTTTGCATCCGTTACCGTGACGCTGTAGGTGCCACCCATCGCAACCGTCGCATTCGTCCTGGTTGGGTTCTGGGCTGTGGATGTATATCCGCCAGGACCACTCCAGCTGAAGGTATAGGGTGATGTGCCGCCGCTGGCCGAACTGCTCAGGTTAATGGTGTATCCTGCACAAACAGGGCTGTTGGATGTTGCCGTAACCGTAGGGTTCGGATTGACTGTAACTGACGTCTGTGCTGTACCATAACACCCATAGGCATCAGTGACTGTAACGTTATATGTTCCACTCATTCCCAATGTTGCGTTTAAACGGAATGGATTGGCTACATTTGAAGAATATCCGCCAGGGCCAGACCAATTATAGGTGTATGGAGGAGTCCCACCGCTTACTGCACTGATCAGGTTAAGTGTATAGCTTTCACATAAAGGGCTATTGGATGATGCTGTTACTACAAGGTTGGGGTATACATTAACTATTGTTGAGGCAGTTCCAATGCAGCCTTTTGCATCCGTTACCGTGACGCTGTAAGTTCCGCTCATCGTAACTGTTGCATTCGTCCTGGTTGGGTTTTGTGCTGTGGATGTATATCCGCCGGGACCACTCCAGCTGTAGGTATATGGTGATGTGCCGCCGCTGGCTGTACTGCTCAGGTTGATGGTATACCCTGCGCAAACAGGGCTGTTGGACGTCGCAGTAACGGTCGGGTTCGGATTGACTGTAACTGAAGTGCTGGCAACCGCTGTACAGCCTTTTGCATCCGTTACCGTGACACTGTAAGCTCCGCTCATTGCAACCGTCGCATTCGTCCTGGTTGGGTTTTGTGCTGTGGATGTATATCCTCCGGGACCTGACCAGTTATAGGTGTATGGCGATGTGCCGCCGCTGGCAGTGCTGCTCAGGTTGATGGTGTATCCTGCACATACCGGGCTGTTGGAAGATGCAGTAACGGTCGGGTTCGGATTGACCGTGACTGAAGTGCTGGCAACTGCTGTACAGCCTTTTGCATCCGTTACCGTGACACTGTAAGCTCCGCTCATTGCAACCGTCGCATTCGTCCTGGTTGGGTTTTGTGCTGTGGATGTATATCCTCCGGGACCTGACCAGTTATAGGTGTATGGCGATGTGCCGCCGCTGGCAGTGCTGCTCAGGTTAATGGTATACCCTGCGCAAACAGGGCTGTTGGACGTCGCAGTAACGGTCGGGTTCGGATTGACTGTAACTGAAGTGCTGGCAACCGCTGTACAGCCTTTTGCATCCGTTACCGTGACGCTGTAAGCTCCGCTCATCGCAACCGTCGCATTCGTCCTGGTTGGGTTTTGGGCTGTAGATGTATATCCACCCGGACCTGACCAGCTGTAGGTATATGGTGCTGTGCCGCCGCTGGCCGTGCTGCTCAGGTTGATGGTGTATCCTGCACATACCGGGCTGTTGGAAGATGCAGTAACGGTCGGGTTCGGATTGACCGTGACTGAAGTGCTGGCAACCGCTGTACAGCCTTTTGCATCCGTTACCGTGACGCTGTAAGCTCCGCTCATCGCAACCGTCGCATTCGTCCTGGTTGGGTTCTGGGCTGTGGATGTATATCCGCCGGGACCTGACCAGCTGTAGGTATATGGTGATGTGCCACCACTGGCTGTACTGCTCAGGTTGATGGTGTATCCTGCACATACCGGGCTGTTGGAAGATGCAGTAAGTCCCGGTTTTGGATGGACTGTTACCAAAGCATCGTCTGAGTCCTGACATCCGTTAATCCGTACTGTTAATATAAAAATTGTATTCGAAGTTGGAGAGACTGTAAGAGTACGGGAAGTTGATATAATGGTATTGTTTCCCTGTTGGGTCCATTCATAGGTAGCGCCAGCAACGTAATCGGCAGTGAGTGTAACTGAACTTCCTGAACAAACTTCAGCATCATTTACATTTGCTATGACATTATCATGAATGGTAATGACAATCTGGTCACTTCCCTGGCAACCATAGCAATCCGTAACCACAAGTGTATAAGTGCCACCCTGGTTAACTACAACTGATGGACCAGTATTTGAACCAACAATACCGGGACCTGACCAAAGGTAAGTTACGCTGTTATTGTATGTATCTGGTGTCACATATTCCAAATAGTCAACCCTGAAAGCACATTTACCATTATCCTGAACTCTGATATACCTTGCTGCAGTCCCAAGCGTATATGAATACGTCTGATAAGTAGTATGTGAAAATGTCTTTGAAGTTACCAGGTCAGTAAATCCTGAATTCGGAGAATCAGAAAACCTTATTTTCATATCAGACATTGAAGATGAGGTATTAGCGCAGTGTTCCAGTTTAACCCTCACTTTGATCAGCGTACCTGCCGGAAGAGAGGAACCAAGATCATACGTAATATAGGATGTTCCGTTTCCGCCCTGAGTCCACAATTTTGCACCATCATTGTCGCCACAAATAGTTGCTGCATCCAAATTGGAAATATATCCGCCTGAATTCACTATCGGATTGCTGCAATCTGAGGTCCCCGGAGTGCCACAGGTAGGAATGCCCGTAACCGTACTATTTATGGTGTATTCATCACCGTTACATAATGTAATGTCCGGTCCCAGTGTAACAATCGGGTGGGGATAAACTGAAACAGTAATTTCATCAGTTCCCTTGCATCCATCCTGCTCTGTAACTGTTACACTGTAGGTAGTTGTTGCAGTTGGTTGGACATTTATTGATTGAGTAGTTGCTCCTGTGCTCCATTTATAATCTGCATTTGCTCCATTAGAAGGCACAGTGTAACTAATTGTAAGTAACGGTCTTAAATTTATATCAGTCTTTTCACTGCTTCCAAAGTATTTCTCATCGGAAACACCTTCGGTAACTTTCTTAATCATTAATCCGTGATTAGACACTGTTCCTGAAAACCAGTCATTGACCAGATTTGTTATATTCCAGGTATAATCAGCATTATTCCCAACAGAAACAATTGATTCCGGAGTGCTATTAAAATCACCTCCTGAGGTTGCCCATGAGGTTGAAGTTTGCCTTTGATTCCAATTGGCTGTCACACCGGATGATCCTGAACACCCACCAGTGCCCTCAGACCACGCCGAATTAACTTTGTAAAGTCCAATATCTGTAAATGTATTGTTTCCCCCGGTTTTTGACAATTTTAAGGTTGCAGTAATATTGGTTGCATTTGCAGGAATTGTTGACAAATTAAATTTAAGGAGACTCCTGTTTTTGCTTGAACTGTTTGATCCTGAATATAATCTATCGCACGTACCGAAATTATGTGTTGGGCTCGCTTGTTTAAGATAGGTATCTGCACTGGGTTCAAGGTAGAGTATTTCAGTAGAAGTATAGGTTGCTGTAAAAGTTGTACTTTCTACCTGACAAAACAAATCATCTCCCTGAATGGTAACATCAAGTTCACAACATGGACCAGGTTCTACTTCTTCAGAGTTATTCCCTGTTTTGCTCGGGCTGGCATGAACTCCGGTTATTCCGACAGTACCAAAGCCTGATGTACCAAAAGCGGATAACTTAACATCTATTTCATACCAAACATCATAAATCCAGTTTGGATATGTGGGATTTGGGGTATAGTTGGCATCTGATGCAGGTGAATCGGTTGTGAGTACATAGCCGTATTCATTAAAATTTTTGTCCATTGAACTCGTTACACTTAAAACATCAGATGAACTTCCAAATAACATACCTCCATCTCCACCCCAAATTCCCAGGCAATCATATCCCGATGGTGCGGCACCACTTGCAGTAATATAGTCCATTTTTACTTCTAACTTTTTCACATTATCCCCATCCAGCATTGACAGAATAAGGTGGTCAGAACCGGTAAGGTTACCGAATGTATGTCCATTTGGCCAACCAATTGCATTGACTCCATAAGTATTATCAACAAAGTTTTTGGAAAGCGTCGCCCTGATTGTGACTCTGTCATTTGCCGGATCCTGCGTAAAAGTAATGAACCAGTTGGCTGTAGCACTCACATTGTTATTACCAACAAAACAGATCTGCCCGGTACATTCTAAAACCTGGATAGTTTTGGATAATACCTCTACACAATTATCATTATTCGTAACAGTTACTGTATAAGTTGTTGTCTGAGCGGGTATCACTTCGATTGAAGAAGTTGTCTCACCTGTATTCCATAACCATGAAACCCCTCCGGTAACCGAAAGAGTAGTTGGAACAATATTATCCGAACAGATTCCATTGGTTCCTGTGATGGTAGGCTGAAACGAATCACAAGGATCCGGAGGGCCACATTGGTATCCATTCACAAAAGTAGCATTCTGGATAATGATCGAACCAAACTGATCTCCCATTACTATTGGCGCTGAGCAGGAAAAATGGATTTTAACCAATTGGATTTGAGTGCCACCCTGTTGATTAAAGATATGAAAATAGGTTGAATTAGCCATTTGGGATGGAGCAGTGGCAACGAAATTGCTGTTAATATTTACATTGCCCTGAAAATATATAGTACCCCCGATATTTGTCCCACTTTGATCATTGACCACAATATATACCTGAGGATCATCCCCGGGATCACCTGAACAATCCCATTTTCCCCCGATAAGGCCCTGATTGTTATCAGAAGCAGAACAATCTTCACCAGTATAGGTAAATGTCGCTGATTTGACTTTATCACCATAATCGCAACAATCTTGCTGAGAAAAAGTAATTCCCGGCATGATTACCATGCCAACAAACATTATTGCATAAAAAGATGATGAAAAGAGATTATTCCCATAATTTTTTAAAAGGGAATTCAAATTGATTCTCAGTGAGAAAAGTGTAAAATTTTTCATAAACATTGTTATTAAGGTTAAAAGCTTTTTTCGCATAGACAAGAAAAGCAAATTCATTATAATTCAAAAAGACAGATTACCACCTTTCTTGCCTCAGTTTTCCATTTTGAGGACCTTAATAACCAAATGTATTGTTAAAGTCAGATCAGATCTGATCAACCAGATTAAAGTTGATCAGATCTTTCGATGTCGTTTTCTTTACTGATAAAATGTTAATAAAAATATAGTATCAAAAATGCCCAGCATTATAAATCAACTAGGATAGATCTTCGAACTCTATAAAAATCACTTACTTGTGAGTATAAATAGTTTTTATTTTGATATTCAATACACCAGAACCGTCAGCCCAGGTAAGTGATTCTGTTCAAAATTGTCAATCAATTCAAGAATGATGAACTAAAAATTTGTTTGATTTCGTCATTTCTTAGTCACATCTTAATAGATCAAAATGCCTTAGTCACAAAATTTTATGTTTCAGATACTGCAACTGCGATTTATAAATATTTACTATGGCAATTTGTCCTAAAAACAGTGCTACTAAAACTTTTAAAATGATCAGCACCCTGACTCGAAAAAAAGCCATTGACATAGCAAGGTTTTACAAATTTAATCAAGAAATCAATGCCTGTCAATTCAAAAGCATTAATGAATGACAATTGTTTTAATCCTTACCCTGATCAATTTTCCTATATTTTCAGCATATAAAAAAATTGCAATTATTGACACCTATTTTTCAATTTTTTATATATGTAAAATAGAACTTATTCTATTTTCTTCCCCGCTTAAAACAAAATAAAAAAAAGTATTTTTTTTGAAATCTTCGTCCATAACTATTTTTCCTGACAATGAGCACGGAAGCAAAATTATTTTCTGGGGCAAGAACAGGATCATTAATAAAAGTATCAGCATTGTAGCCTGAAGTCAGTTTATTCTCCGGTTGTTTCCGTAATGTCTTTTACAAATGTCAAAAGATATATAATAACCAACTGATAAAATGTGCCTTCATGAATTCTATCAGTCTTCTAATTATCAAAGACACCGATTTTTTATTTCACCCTTACTTATAAAACAATATTTTTCATATATTTATATTTTTAATATTTATATCAATAATTATAAATTATTTATAAATATTATTTTTATAATAAATAGTTTTTTTAATGTATTATCAATCCAATCAACCAATTGTCCGAAGGTCGGCTTTCCGTTAACATAATTACTCGTTAAATTTTAATCCGGGGGGATTGTACCGTAATCGTTCAGATGGTTAATAAACAGACATTGATGGCCATTTGAACTTATTGATGTACGTAGTTAAAATGATTTCTTCAAAACTGACTGGAAAGAGTTTTTTGAACAGTATTTACTTTTACATCCGCTTTCCCGGCATTTTTGGAAAACGTTAATTGATCCAATTTAAAGGATGGGAACAATGGTTACGGGTTTGATAAACAAGAATACAGAGGTAAAGGATACTATGATTTCCCGGAAAATGAAATCAACATGGTCTGGGTTTTCAGACTTTAGCAATTGCCCGATCGGGATCGATTTTTATTGGAAGGGTTTGCAGGCTGAAAAGAGATCACCGATCCATGGGCCTGGTAAGATCAAATCGAAACTCAAGTCTTGGCTCATTGCCCCGGTTCAAACGATATGAAAACCAGCTTAGATCTTCCGCAAAGGTGAGTATCCAGATGTTTTCTGAAGCTCCCTGCATTAATTTACCGGTGTATTCATCTGCCGGAAAATACTGTAGGAATGCAGTTCCCTGGTCATTCGCAACGCCTCCATACATCGAACCTGTAACGAGTTCACCGGATGCGTCCAAGTGTTCATGCATCAATTTCAACTGCAGGTTCTCTACTGCAAGGATCCAAGAGATGGGCGGGTCCTGGTCTACTAAAAAGTCAATCACCACTTTATCCGGATCACATACCCTAAACCTGATATTCATTTTTTTTGCTGCCATACTCTGGCCATGCCTGCTCCTGAATTGCTCTTTTCCTTCAAATTTTTTTCCGCAAAATGCAGAAAATTTTGCCAAAAATTCCTGCTGAGCACCTTTTACCGGAACGGAACCTTCTTCCGCTTTTTCTGCCTGGTCTTCTGCGTTATTTTTTGTCGAATATTCCTTACAAGAAATGATCACCAGGGAGAAAATGATCAATACTATGATATACCGAACCATGATTTTGAATTTATTCAGACAAAATTAATTATTGGTGTCAGTTTACCATAGATCACCCAGTGTATTATTTCTTTTGACAGGTGGAATTATGATATTTAATTTAACCAACCCGGACGGGGGAGCAACCAAAGCTTAAAGTTATTTAAGAACACCCATGAACTACTTTTTATTCAGGTATTTGAATGCATCCAAAATCTTCATTCGTTAATCCTTGTTCGCCCCGATGGATCTGCATCCTGTGTTGTGCGATAGTCTGACTGTTATTGTTAGATAAATCGAAGCCCTTTAAAACTATGCCAAAAAGGCATCATTTTGATCTGTACAGGACACAGACAGCTATTAAATAAAAACAGCCCGCAAAAAGCGGGCTGTCTGTTGATTGAGTTATATAGAATTATTATCTAAGTGCTGCCTGAGCAGCTGCCAGTCTGGCGATCGGCACCCTGAAAGGTGAGCAGCTCACATAGTTCAATCCTGCTCTGTAACAGAATTCAACTGAACTGGGTTCTCCTCCATGTTCACCACAAATACCCAATTTTATATTTGGCCTTGTTTGTTTACCTTTTTTACATGCCATCTCTACCAGTTGGCCTACACCTTCCTGATCCAAAACCTCAAAAGGATCATTTTTCAATATACCTTTCTGTAAATAAACAGGGAGGAATTTTCCGGCATCGTCCCTAGAGTATCCGAAAGTCATTTGGGTCAGGTCATTGGTTCCGAATGAGAAAAACTCAGCAGACTCAGCGATCTTTTCCGCGATCAAAGCAGCTCTTGGAATTTCGATCATCGTACCTACCATGAAGCTCACTTCATCTTTTCTTTCGCTGAAAACTTTTGCGATCGTATCCCTGACAATACCTTCCTGCATCTTCATTTCTTCCAATGTTCCGGTCAACGGGATCATGATCTCAGGCAAAGCGTTAACGCCTCTTTTCTTGAGATTCAATGCAGCCTCGATGATCGCCCTGGTTTGCATTTCGGTGATCTCAGGATAAGTGTTACCCAAACGGCAGCCCCTGTGTCCCAACATCGGGTTGAATTCTGACAGATCTTCAACTTTATGTTTGATCACGTTCACATTCACGCCCATCACGTGAGCCATTTCCTGTTGGCCTTTATCGTCATGAGGAACAAATTCGTGCAAAGGAGGATCCAGCAACCTGACAGTTACCGGCAGATCGTGCATCGCTTCAAAAATTCCTTCGAAGTCTGTACGCTGCATGGGCAATAATTTTTCCAGTGCTTTTCTTCTTCCTGCTTCATCTTCTGCAAGGATCATTTCCCTCATGGCAACGATCTTTTCGCCTTCGAAAAACATGTGTTCTGTTCTGCACAATCCGATACCCCTGGCGCCAAAATCTCTTGCAACTGAAGCATCCTTTGGTGTATCAGCATTGGTTCTGACATACATCGTAGCATGTTTGTCAGCCATTGACATCAATTCAGCAAAGTCTCCGCTCACTGCAGGATCGATTGTTTTGATCTTGCCGGCGTAAACGTCCCCTGTTGATCCGTTCAATGAGATCCAGTCCCCTTCCTTTAAGCTGAATTCTCCGGAAACAAGTGTTCTGGCCTTATAATCGATCCTCAGGCTGCCTGCACCGGATACACAACATTTGCCCATACCTCTTGCCACCACAGCCGCGTGGGAAGTCATACCACCTTTTGCCGTAAGGATACCGTTTGCAGCGTCCATACCTGCAAGGTCTTCAGGAGATGTCTCCAGTCTGACCAGGATCACATTTTCTCCCTTTTCTTTCCATGCTGTGGCATCATCTGCGAAAAACACGATTCTACCCGTTGCGGCTCCCGGAGAAGCTGGTAAACCATTGGCTATGACTTTTGCATCCTTAATGGCTGTTTTATCAAAAACAGGGTGCAAGAGTTCATCCAGTTTTTCCGGAGTTTGTCTCAGCAAAGCTTCTTTTTCATCAATAAGGCCTTCCTTGACCATATCGATCGCGATCTTGATCATCGCAGCTCCTGTTCTCTTACCATTCCTGGTCTGAAGCATCCAAAGTTTGCCCTCTTGAATGGTAAACTCTATGTCCTGCATATCTTTATAATGCATTTCCAATTTCTTCTGTATGTCGTTCAATTCCCTGTACTGCTCTGGCATGAGTTCTTCCAGTGAAGGATAGTTTTGCTTTCTGTCTTCCTCTGAAACCTGAGCCAGCACTGCCCATCTCAATGAACCCTCTTTGGTGATCTGCTGAGGCGTCCTCACACCGGAAACCACGTCTTCACCCTGTGCATTCACCAGGTACTCACCGTTAAAAATATTCTCTCCTGTTGCAGCATCTCTTGTGAATGCCACTCCGGTTGCACTGGTATTACCCATATTACCATAAACCATGGCCTGAACGTTTACGGCAGTACCCCAGTCAGCCGGGATTTTATTCATTTTCCTGTAATATACGGCTCTGGGTGTATTCCAGCTGTTGAAAACAGCGATCACACCACCCCAAAGTTGTTCCCACGGATCATCAGGGAAATCTTTTCCTGTTTTGGTTTTAACTGCATTCTTGAATCTTTCAACCAAAAGCTTCAGGTCCTCTACAGAAAATTCCGTATCCAGCTTAATGCCTCTTTCTTCTTTCAAATGCTCCATGATCTCCTCAAAAGGATCGATATCCTCCTTGGATGCAGGTTCCATTCCCAAAACGACATCCCCGTACATCTGAACAAACCTTCTGTATGAATCCCATGCGAACCTCGGGTTATTGGTCTTTTTAATCAGACCTTCCACTGCATCAGGATTCAAACCCAGGTTCAGAACTGTATTCATCATACCCGGCATGGAAGCCCTTGCACCTGAACGAACGGATAAGAGCAAAGGATTTTGGTTATCACCGTATTTGGAACCCATGATCGTTTCCACATACTTAACAGCAGCTTCCACTTCATCCTTTAATCTTCTGACGGTTTCTTCACGGCCTACTTCATTGTATTCTGTACAAACTTCTGTTGTGATCGTAAATCCGGGTGGGACCGGAATACCGACCAGATTCATCTCAGCCAGATTGGCTCCTTTACCTCCCAGCAAATTTTTCATACTGGCATCACCTTCGGCCTGCTTATTGCCGAATGTATAAACTCTTTTCATGTGTCAATTTTTTTTGTTTATAATTGCAGCTATGCCTCATCAGAACTTTCAACATCAATTTACCCCGAAAATCCATAGCCTTTAGTTCATTACTTCTGCCTCAGATCACATGCTTAGTGTATAAAATACCCTATGCCTGGCCAAAAGTCGCGCAAATATAAGGGTTTTCTTTGCGATTACATAGTTAAAAATCCAAAACTATCTTATGTGTCAAATAATTTAAAATTACGGCATTTAGCATCAACCTGAAATTCAAAATACAATTCTATTTTGTATCTAAGTAAATATAAATATATAATTTCTATTCATTTATTATTTTAATTATATTATCCTTCCAATGCAATAATTAACGATATTTATTTCCGTAATATTGATCATGGTTTGATTTTATGAAGATGGGTGGAGTTTGGCGGTTAATGAGCAGTTTGAGTTGGTTCATTATGTTGAATTATGCGATGTAGTCCTGATATTTAGAAAAATTTTTAATGAGACTGAACCGATTCAGCCCTTTATGTTTAATTTTGCTCCCAGTGGAAGTATATACTTTGGAATCAAATACTTGTGACGATACAATTCCTTTTAACTTCAGTTTATTTGTATTTTTACAAAATAACAGCCCTGTTTTGCCATGAAAAACGACATTGAAAAGACTGAGCTGAGCCATGTCAGCAGCGAAGAGTTTTTTGAACTGATACAATCCGGGAACGGAATACTTCTGGATGTCAGAACTGCGCCTGAGTATGTACAGGCTCATATCGACGGAGCTCAGTTGCTGGATTTTTACGAAAACGGTTTTGCTGAAAAACTTTTGCAACTTGATCCGGCAGTTACAATATTACTTTATTGCAGGACGGGCCACAGAAGTCGCATCACAGGGGAGTTCCTGGTAGAAAACGGATATCCTTCGGTGATCAATTTAAAATATGGCATTGTGGAATGGTATGCCAGGGGTTTACCTCTTCAATTTGAATTATAAGCAAAAAAAAACCGCTGCAAGAGCGGTTTTTTACTTTTATTTCAATCCACTCTGGATCAGGAAAGCTTCAATATCCGGTTCTTTACCCCTAAAATTGGTGTAGGCTTCCATTCCTTCCCAATAGGCATTTCCAGCAAGTATGTATTTTCTGAATTTTGCTGAAAGCTCCTGGTTGAACAGGTCACCTGACTCCCTGAAAGCAGCAAATGCATCTGCATCCAGCACACCTGCCCACCGGTAAACATAATAACCCGCAGCATATCCGCCTCCGAAAATATGGCCAAAATTCGTTGTGGTGTATCTCGGAACGATCTGTTGGATCAACCCGATCCTCTCCATCACTTCCTGTTCAAATTTGTTTACATCCACATTTTCCCCTAACGGAACGGTATGCCATTCCAGGTCGAGTATGGCTGCAGCAATATATTCCGCATTGTCAAATCCGGCGTTGAAATGCCTTGCATTCATCAGTTTTTTAACCAATTCATCCGGTATGACTTCTCCTGTTTCATAATGGAGTGCATATTCTTTCAATAATTCAGGTTCTCCAACCCAATTCTCAAGGACCTGTGAGGGCAATTCAACAAAATCCCTCGGAACAGACCTGCTTGTCCTTCTGTAATGCCCGTCTGCAAAGAAATTGTGCAATGCATGTCCGAATTCATGGAAGTAAGTCCGTGTCTCATCCCAGCTCAACATGGCAGGCTTGTCTCCAACGGGACGCGTAAAATTCATCACAATGGTCACAATGGGCAATACCTTATTGCCTTTTTCGTCATAATATCCGCTCCTGTAGGTTCCACACCATGCACCGCTGCGTTTCCCCGGCCGAGGGTGTGCATCAATATATAAAATACCCAGGCTGCTGCCATCCATGTCGATCAGTTCCCAGGTTTCCACTTCTTCATGGTAAGCCGGAACATCCGGTCTTTCAATAAACTGAAGCCCGAATAATTTACCGGAAAGGCTAAAAATCCCTTTACGTACATTATCCAGGGTAAAATATGGTTTGATCTCTTCTTCATCCATATTGTACTTTGCAAGACGGATCTTTTCAGCATAATACCACCAATCCCAGGACTCCAATTCAAAATCACCCCCTTCTTTATTGATGATCTCCTGCATTTCGTTGCGCTCCTCAGTTGCTCTTTCCAAAGCCGGAGCCCATATCCTGTAGAGAAAATCGTAGACATTCTGGGTGGATTTGGCCATATTATCAGATATGGCATAATCAGCATAATCTTCAAAACCAAGCAGCTGAGCCATTTTCCGTCTCAGTTCCATCAATTCCAGGAAGAGCTTTTTATTATCGTTATCATTATCATTATTGCCTCTGTTGATATAGGCTTTGTACAGTTTTTCCCTGAGATCGCGGCGTTCAGAAAACTGCAGAAATGGTATCCAGCTTGGTTTTGCCAGTGTGAACACCCATTTGCCCTCATGTCCTGCCTTTTTAGCCTCTTCAGCAGCTGCATGAATGATGTCGTCCGGAAGTCCGGCAAGGTCATCCTTGTTTTCGAGGATCAGTTTAAAGCCATTATTCTCCGCCAGCAGGTTTTGGTTGAGGTTCAGGGATATCATGGACATTCGTTCGTTGAGTGCCTGCAATTCTGCCCGTTGTGCCTCCGGCAAAGCTGCACCATTCCGTGCAAAGTCATCGTATACCTTTTCCACAACACGCATTTGCTCATTGTTCAGCTTCAAATTCATGCGGTTATCATAAACTGCCTTGATCCGGCTGAAAAGTGCCTGGTTGAACCTGATCTTATTGCTGTGAGCCGACATCAAAGGCGTCAGTTCACGAGCAATGGATTGCATTTTAGGGTTGGTGTTTGCCCCGTTCAGGCCATAAAAAACAGGGCTGATGCGGGAAAGCAACTGGCCAGATCTGTCATAGGCGACTATGGTATTCATAAAATCCGGTTTGGCCGGATTATTGATAATAGCCTCAATATCAGCTTCTTTTTCTTTCATACCTTCCAGAAAAGCCGGCAAATAGTGTTCCTCTCTGATCTCGCTGAATGGAGGTGCACCAAATGGGGTATCGAATTCAGACAGCAGTGGATTATTTTGACTAAATCCTTGATTTCCCGACCCGAAAACCATCAAAGAAATAATTACCATAAAGATTTTATTGATCATAAAGGTTTAAATTTTAATAATTTAACGAAAAAGCTTGAAAATTGTTTAAATGATTTTGTCCGTTTATTCTTCGTTCCTTGATTTATTTTCCGGATTCTGAACTTTTCTATTAAAAGCAACTGAACAATCAAAACATCAGATCATTTGAACATCAGATCATTTGAACATCAGATCATCTGAACATCTGAACATTGAGTCTGCTCCGAAAAGTCCAATTTGTTGATTTTCAATCGTTTTTTGCCCCAAACCCTAAAGGGAAACGATTGAAAATCAACAAATTAAAAGTCCCCTTTTAGGGGGATTTAGGGGGCAAAGACTTTTCGGAGAAGACTCAACATTAAACTTTCAGTCTCAAATGCAATTCATCCAGCTGCGTATCATCGATCTTTGCCGGTGCATCGATCATCACATCCCGGCCCTGGTTGTTTTTCGGAAAGGCGATGAAATCCCGGATCGATGTCTGGTTGTTCATCACTGCGCAAAGCCGGTCAAAACCAAATGCAATGCCTCCGTGAGGCGGCGCACCATACTCAAAAGCGCCCATCAGGAATCCGAACTGCTCCTGTGCTTCTTCCTTGGTAAATCCAAGTAGATCAAAGTTTTTGGATTGCAGATCACGATCATGTATCCTGATGGAACCACCTCCTATCTCGTTGCCGTTGATCACCAGGTCATAAGCGTCTGCCTTCAGACGTTTCAGGGTTTCAAAATCACCGGATTTCATCTGATCCACATAATCCCGCTTGGGAGAAGTGAAAGGATGGTGCATCGCAAAAAAGCGTTGTGTTTCTTCATCCCATTCAAGCAGAGGAAAATCAAGCACCCAAAGCGGTTTGAATTCACCCGGCTTCATCAATCCCATCCTTCTGCCCATTTCGAGACGGAGTTCGCTCAACTGCTTCCTGGTTTTTTCGGTTTCACCGGCCAGAATGAACAATACATCTCCATCCTGAGCACCGAATCTGGCCTTCCACTCCAACAGGGCTGAATCGTCGAAGAATTTGCCCACCGAACTCCTGATGGTTCCGTCGTGCTCAAACTTGACATAAATGACACCTTTTGCACCGATCTGAGGACGCTGCATCCATTCAGTCAGGGTTTTGATGTCTTTGTTGGACATATTGTCAGCCTGGCCTGGCACGCAGATACCAACGATGGTTTCGGCTGTATCAAAAACTGAAAAATCCTTTCCTTTCGCTAGATCTGTCAGGTAGGTAAACTGCATATCAAAACGGAGGTCAGGCTTGTCTGAACCGTATTTTTCCAGCGCTTCATCATAGGACATCCTCGGGAAATCACCCAGTTCAACATTCAGCAGGGACTTGAACAGATGTCTGGTCAGGCCTTCAAAGGTATTCAGAATATCCTCCCGTGTGATAAATGCCATTTCGCAGTCTATCTGTGTAAATTCCGGTTGCCTGTCTGCTCTCAGGTCTTCATCACGGAAGCATTTCACGATCTGGAAATATTTATCCATACCGGCTACCATCAGCAGCTGTTTAAAGGTTTGCGGGCTTTGCGGCAAGGCATAGAACTGACCGGGGTTCATACGGCTGGGCACCACAAAGTCCCTTGCACCTTCAGGTGTGCTTTTGATCAGGAAAGGGGTTTCAATTTCGATAAATCCCTGGCCGTCCAGGTATTTTCTGGTTTCAATACCGCATTTGCTCCGGAAAATGATATTTTCCTTAACCGGATCCCTGCGGATATCGAGATAACGGTATTTCATCCGGATGTCATCACCACCGTCTGACTCATTTTCTATCGTAAACGGAGGCGTTTTGGATGCATTCAGGATGGTCATTTCGCGGACATCGATCTCTATGTCCCCGGTTGCCCTGTTCGGGTTCTTATTACTTCTTTCCCTTACAATGCCGGTCACCCTGACAACATATTCCCTGCCGAGCGTCCTTGCGAGTGAACATAGTTCAGCGTTTTCATCCATACTGAAAACCAGTTGTGTGATCCCGTACCGATCTCGCAGGTCAACAAAAGTAAGTCCTCCGAAATCCCTTCCGGACTGAACCCAACCACTCAGTACAACTTCTTTACCGGTGTCGCCAATCCTCAATTCGCCATTCGTGTGCGTTCTGTACATATCTTTGAAATTTAAGGATGCAAATGTAGCAAATCTTTCGAAACAAATGAATATCTGCAGGATTTACAACGACTTGGCTATAAACTGCAAAACTATAGCTGAGTTGACTTCAATATCAGGAAAATTATTGCAGTGCACGGAAAATCAGAAAAAAAATAAAAAAAATGACCAATTTGCAATTAATTGAATATTAGCTACATATAATCATGGGATGCAGTTTTGACATGCGGTTTTGTGCTTCGGTCTTGAAAAAGGGCAAAAAAATGCCTATATTTGTCATTTACACCATGTACCGGATGGTCATTAAGACCGGAATAGACGGAAGAGTTCTGAACTTTGAGCGTTTATTGAATCTGCGCCAATCTTGTAATGCTACTTGCATTTTTTCCACACTAAGTGGAATTGAACAGTGATCCGGAATAATTGATACAGTACCTTTAATTGGATCGGATCAACCATGACTGAAATACCGTAAATTACTGAACAGTAATTTTTGAATACCGTTGAAGCGGTCTTCTTTTTAACCATATTCAGGTTGATACCGAAGTTTATTTCAGCATTTGTTTGAGCTTTGGCGCCAAAACAGGGCATATTTTAGTTTTTCTGAAAGCATAATTGCCCTGAGCAATTTTGATTTTGCCGTTCTGCAAAAAGAAAATGTTCAATGAATTCGGATAGCACACATGATTCAGGCCATACTTAGAGGGTATTCCAGGGTATTTTCCATCATGGGTGGTGATTGTTTAATCTTTCAAACCAAATAAAAATGACAGATAACTTTAAAGTGTATTATGAACCAAGAAAATTCAATGAAATTCCTATTTGGCAAAACATCAGTGAAGAGCAGTGGAATGATCCTTCGTGGCAATTGAAAAATTCCATTCGCAGTGTTGAGCAGTTGCGGCAGGTGATCAGGCTTAATGAGCATCAGTGCAGGGAAATCAGCCGCACCCTGGACACTTTGGAAAAAATGGGCAAAGACGCTTTGCGTATTACCCCTTATTACGCTTCTCTGATACAGGAAAACCCATTCAGACCACAGATGTTGCCTGGAGAAAACCAGGAAAACAGGTTGGATCCGATATTCTGGCAAAGCGTTCCGACTCCTGCCAATCTGCTGTTTCCGGACACGGGAGCCGAGGCAGCCATGAGCGAAGGCTCCAGGAGTTTTGGCGCTGCCTATCAACGCTATCCCAATCGCGTAGCGCTTTTTGTGGGTCAAAATACGAACTGTGCTTCCTATTGCGTACATTGTCAGAGAACTAAATCGCTGGATGGTTCGGTGGAAGTCAATAAAACGGAGATTGACAAAGGCCTCTTTTATATCGGATATAATAAAAATATCAATGAAGTGCTGGTGACAGGAGGAGATGCACTGATGGTCAGCACAAACAGACTCCGTTATGTTCTGGAGCAACTGAGCAGAATTGATCATCTGAGAAGTATACGTATCGCGACCCGGGTACCTGTGGTACTGCCTATGGCGATCACTGATGAATTGCTTGAACTGATCCGGATTTCAGCCAATAAATATAACTCAGGAGTTGAGAAATATGTCTACTTCATGACACATATCAACCATTATCAGGAAATTACGTCCAATCTGGCCAGGGCTGTGAAACGGATCAATATGCACGGATATACCATCAGAAATCAAACCGTACTGCTCAATCATGTGAATACCAATTACAAAACCCTGGCGGAAACTTTGAGGAGGATGTTCTGGATCGGCGTACATCCATACTATCTGCTCCAATGCCATAAAGAAAAGGGCATTGTTCACTTCATTGCACCTGTACAGAATGGAAAATTGTACATCAGGCAGCTGCAGGGTTGGATTTCAGGTGTAACCATGCCGCGTTATGCTGCCAATATAGAAGGAGGTGGCGGTAAAGTCCTGCTGATGCCTTCCGGCCATGACACGATGAATATTGGAAAATTCAATGAAGAATCCCTTTCACCTAAAGATGCAACGGTGTTTACCTGGGATGAAAGGCTGATCATGAAATATGAATCCCTGGGGCGAACAACCCCGGAGGAGTTGGCCGAAGCTGAAGCCATCATGGAAAAATTCATCGGCAGAAAAGGATGCTTTGTGCCCAAACTGATCGTACTCGATGATCATGGGAAATACATCAGGACTTCCAACAGGTCCAGGCTTCCAGTCATCGGGAAAAAGAAAAAAGCAGAAATGCTTGAATATGAATTATTTGACGATAAAATGCCTGTGACCAATCCTCAGGATATCCTTGAAGAATTGGAATCTGCGTTTAAGCGTTCTTCGTTTGTTCGAACAGAAAGGCAAACATCAGCTCCGTCTGCACTTGTATCATTACAACTGAATTCACTACCTGAATAGTCAGGTTTTTGGATCAAAAACGGCAGCCAGATAAAGAATTTTAAATAATGCACGCAGTATTCTGAAGTGCCACTCATTCTTTTCTGACCTGCCCGATAAGTTCTGCATTGATAAGCCACAAATTTGGCTTTTCGAGGGAAGCTCAAGTTTTAAAGCAAAAACAAATCTTTGAAAATTATTCAGGCATTTACATTTACACACTGATCACTGTTTACAGATTACTGATCACTGTAAAACCTGCTATTCTAAACACTCACCGTCTTCCATTTGCCCCTGGTGAACAGCCACAGGGTGAAGAGGCCGACCGATGTTTCAGAAACGAATACCGCCCAGAATACACCTGTGTAGGCAAAATCCTGATGGATACCCAGCAACCAGGCCAAAGGGATCTGTATCAGCCAGAAGAATATGATATTGATCCACGTTGGTGTCCGTGTGTCACCTGCGCCATTGAATGCCTGCACAGCCACCATCCACCAGCCATAAACGATATACGAATAGGAAATGATCTGCAGCCATTTGGCCCCCACTTTTACCACTCCCGGTTCATCAGAGAGCAACCGGACGATATCTTCATTGAAAAAGAAAAATACCATTGAAACCAGCAATAAAAAGATCATGTTGTAAACACCGATCTTCCACACAGAAGATTCTGCCCGTGCAGGGTCTCCCGCACCCAGGTTCTGCCCGACCAGCGTAGCTGCCGCATTGGACATGCCCCATGCAGGCATCATAGAAAACATGATGATCCGGATCGTGATCGTCGCTCCGGCCACCACCTCGCTGCCCAACTGCGCAAAGATCCAGGTGATGAACAGCCATGACATCATGCCCACAAGCATCTGCCCGATCCCGCCAACGGATGTCTTCAGAATTTTGAGGATGACTCTACCTTTCCAGTATATGTGACGGGCAAAGATCCGTATATGTTTTCCTCCTTTTATCAGCAACCAGAACTGCACCAGCACACCCACTCCGCGGCCGATATTAGTGGCAATGGCTGCACCCTCGATACCCATAGCCGGAACGGGACCATAACCAAAAATGAACAAGGGATCCAAAATGATATTGATACCATTGGATATGAACAGGATACGCATGGCAATAGCCGCATCACCCGCGCCCCGGAAAATGGCATTGATGACAAACAACAAAACGATCACCACATTTCCGCCGAGCATCCATTGCGTATACCTGTAACCTTCTTCCAAGACCCAGTCGTCTGCGCCCATCAGTCTCAGCAGGTCTTTGGAAAAAAATAATCCTGCCAGGGAAAATGGAATGGAAAACAAAAAGCCCAGTATGATGGCCTGAACAGCCGTGATGGCAGCCTTGTCCTGCATTTTTTGCCCTACTCTCCTGGCGATAATAGCGGTAACAGCGATGGACATACCCATGGATAAACTATATAGCAGGTACAAAAAACTCTCAGTCAGCCCGACGGTTGCCACAGCTGATGCACCCAGTTGACTGACAAAATAAATATCTGCCAGTGCAAAGGTGGATTCCAGCACCAGTTCAAGCACCATCGGAATGGCCAGCAGTAAAATGGCTTTATTCAGATCTATTTTGGTATAATCCGCTTCGGTGCCGGTGATGGCTCCTTTGATCTGTTGCCAGACAGACAATGTGGAAATATCCACTGTTGCCTGATTTTCTTCCTGATGCTTGACATTTTCCATGTTCATGGCATTTAAGTGTGCAAATGTATACCAAATTTTATCAAAGAATTGTCTCTCACATCGGAAGGATCAATTTTTTTCTCTAATAAAAATCTCAGATGCAAACAGAGTATATAGGTATAAACATCTGTCGAAATCCGTACTAATTTGTGAAAATCTGTGGAAAAATCAGCTTATTTTTTTCCGAGGATCCCTTCGATGGCTTCCAGTTCGTCACCAGTAAAATCAAGGTGATCCAATGCCTTCAGGTTGTTGTTGAGCTGTTCCACAGAACTCGCCCCGACCAAAACCGAAGTCACCCGGTGATCCCTGAGCAGCCATGCGATCGCCATTTGAGCCAGGCTCTGCGATCTGGATGAGGCGATCTGGTCCAGGGATTGGATGACAGACAACATTTCAGTTGTGATCTGTTCCTTTTTCAGGAATCCATGTGGTTTCGAAGCCCTTGACCCGTTCGGAACTCCCTTGAGATATCGGTCTGTCAGCAATCCCTGGGCCAATGGTGAAAATGCGATACAGCCTATGCCCTCATCTTCGAGTACATTGAGCAGATCTTTTTCGACCCATCTGTCCAGCATGGAATATCTCGGTTGGTGGATCAGGCAGGGTGTGCCCATGCTTCTGAGTATTCGGGATGCTTCGAGTGCCTTGTCTGCCGGATAATTTGAAATACCCGCATACAGTGCTTTACCCAGTTTGACCGCTGTGTCCAGTGCAGCCATGGTTTCTTCCAGCGGGGTATCCGGATCCGGTCTGTGGGAATAGAAGATATCTACATAATCCAGCCCCAGTCTTTTAAGGCTTTGATCCAAACTGGAAAGCATATATTTTCTTGAACCCCATTCACCATACGGACCTTCCCACATATAATATCCGGCTTTGGTGGAGATGATCATTTCATCCCGGTAAGCGCTGAGATCCCGTTTAAGAATTCTTCCGAAGTTTTCTTCTGCAGACCCGGGAGGCGGACCGTAATTGTTGGCCAGATCAAAATGTGTGACGCCGGCATCGAAAGCTCGGTGTATCATTTTCGCAGAGGTCTCAAAGTCATCCACTCCTCCGAAATTATGCCACAATCCCAGAGAAATAGCAGGCAACCTCAACCCGCTTCGTCCGCAACGGTTGTATATCATTTTTTGATAACGGTCTTTTGCTGGTATGATCATTTTTTTATGTTTTGAAGTATAAAGATATGGAAATTTCGGAGGAAAGAGTGGTCAATTTCCATTGAATAAAATCAACCCGGGCAAGATAGGGTTAAATGGTTCAAATATGGAGAAAACACCAAAATAGATTGTTTTATTCCTTTATGAATTTTTTTACATAATATTTTCCGTCCAGGTTGACCTTGACCAGGTAAACGCCTTTGTTGAATGATGAAACATCCAATTTCGTGGTATTTTCATTTTTTTGCATTATTTGTCCAAGGGAATTGTAAATTTCGATTTCGATCAGCTCTGCATCTGTCCTGATATCAACATTCAATGCTGTTTGTGCCGGGTTTGGGTAAAGGAGTATTGTGCTGTCTACACTCAGTTGATCTTTGATTGAAGTAAGGTCTTTCACGATTTCTATCAAATGATCTCCTGACATGAGTGTTAATGAAGTTTGCAAAATGCCATTATGATCTGTATGAATAGTAGAAACTATTTTTTCATTAACTTTGACGAAGTATGATCCGAAGGCCAAATCTGCCGCAAAAATTCCAATGGTTCTGCCGCCCTTTACCCGGCTATAAAAATGATACACCTTTCCGGTGTCTCCGTCACCTGAAAAGAAATAGAGGGTATCTTCCCAGTCAGTTCCCACCGATTGACTGTTTTTCATTGCTACACCACCCGCAACTGAACCAACGGTATGATCCCCAATGCTTAGGGTATGTAAATAAACAACCGTATCGGAAATGGTTTGGGGTCTTACTTCAATTCTCCACTTTCCCGGTGAGTAGAAACTGGTGTCGGGGTTGACCAAAGGAGGATAATTCACCCCATCCACCCAGTATTCAAAGCCAATTCCGCCAATCAATGTGGTGGTGGTACTGTCGGGCAATAAAGTACGGATCGCAAGATTTCCGTTCCCATTGGTCGCTGCATAATCCTTGCCACTGTAAGTTACAATATGCCCCGCAACCTCTGTACTCAAGATACTTCCACTCATAACCGGCTGGTTTACAAAATGCCCAACCCATTTAATGTCTCTTTGTTTTGTCAAAGTATTTTCCAGGTGAACATGGTCCAGCACTATTACCTTGTCAGGATTAAGATATAATAATCTCCTGCGAAACAATTTTAGCTTATCTGGATCGTAGGATAACTGAGCATCTGAAATATGGTACGTATAGTTATTGCCCGCAGCATATTGAATCCACTTTCCTCTTTGATTCTGTGGTTTGAAAATATCGTTGTAATTCGAAAGCGCAATGGATTCAATCTGACCGCCATCATTTGAAGCAGGCTTTCCAAAACAGGTATAATTTTCAGTAGAATCATATACGCAAATAGTGTTGTGGGCAATTGTCCGCTGATAATAGTTATTGTAATGGCTACCCCCATAAGTATCATAATATCCGGCATCAATGAGCAGCGGAGCATGTTTGAAAATGGTAAAAGAATTATTGTCCCGGTGTTCATGGGCAGCCCGTTTGCTGGGAGAATTAAAAAAAGTGATCATAGCAGCATCTGCGTCCCATGAAGAACGGCTTACAGAAAGTCCCACCTTATCAGTCCACCAGTTAAATGGACTATTATGGTGAGCAACCACAGGCATGTTAAAATCCTTGTACAACAGTTTTGTGAATTTATCCATGGTATTACCGGTAAAAGCCGGTTGGGAATAATACTGAGCCATCCACAAGCTACGCGGATCATTGAATATCCGGGCATGCAGATACATAACGCGATCGCCTGCCAGCCTTGTTTCACCGTCTCCCAGATGAATACATTTATTATTGGGTTGAATAAAATACACATATTGATTGATACTGTTCCGGACCCACGGCAGATCTGAATAAAAATTCTTATCGGTTGCGATACGCATATTTTCGAAAAGTTGGAACTGATCCACCAGCGACCACATCGCATAGGCTGCGCCCCAGTTCCACCCGCCATCATCGTCCCGGTAATATGACCAAACCGGAATGAATCCGTCCATCAATTTGTCATAGATGGCCTGATACCATTGGACGACCGTGTCTTTCTGGAGACCGGTCAATCCTGAAGCATCATATAAGGTCAGCACATTTTGATTACAAAAAATAGTGTTCCAGGTATTGTGACTGGACACATAACTGTTCCCGGCTCCTGATAAAATATAGGTGTTCATAAATTCCCGGTTCATGCTGTAAAGCGATTGGGCCAATGAATCTCTCAGGGTTTTTGGGAAATCATCATAACACCAGTCAAGCAACAAATCGCCACTTGAACTCATTTGACGTAACAGATCTTCTTTGGGATACCAGTCCATTGTTTCAAAATCCGATGAATTAATTTTATGTATCAATTGCCGGGCAATAAAACGGCATCTTTTCAATTCAATCGGGTCGTTGGTCAATTTGAAGATCAAGACGGATAATTCTGATTGATTCCCTGCCCATGGCGAGTTCCAGTCCCAGGTCCAAAGGGTAGAATCTGAACCTAAAACATAAAGCTGCGGGTCATTGATCCACCAGTTGTTGTAGGCATATACTATGTTATTGAATGTGGTTTGACATTCACCCGAAACCAGAATATTGGCCTTAAGCCAGGCAATTCTTGTTGAGTCGGTATAAATCCTGGGTCTATGGGCATTTATTGCCGGGTATTGGGCAAAGGTAAATAACGCTATTGCACATAATAAAAAACCGAGTATTGTCCTTTTGGTCATTTCTGGGTTTTTAGGGTTGTTTCATTTCAGCATTTTTCATTTCTATTGGTTAAAGATAATAGTTTGGATTTGACCGTATACAAAAGCTTAAACATTATTGCTGATCAATACGTCTATCCGGCGTTTATAAATAATTTATTATATACACTGAGATCCTGTTTTTGGCAAAACCTTGCTAACGGTTCGCTGTTATTCAATCTGTCCCTATTTCTTTTTTTACCCGGGAAAAAATTAAGGACGATGACATTCAGCTATTCCAAAATTTATACCCAACAGCTACTGTCTGTATCATCTTTTTTATTCTTTGCAAATAGAGCTGAATCCTGACTGATCAGACAATAAGCTATCTACCAGATACTGAGCTGCATCGGATCTTGATATAGTATTGTTGGGCAAGATTCCTGAGTTTTGAATGATTATTTTACCGGTTGCCAGGCCGTCGGTTAACCCCACAGGTCTGATGATATGAAATTCAAAACCACTGTTCACAATAGTTTCTTCCTGAAGTTCATGGTCTTTCATCGCATTACTGATGAGTACTTTACAGATCAGTTTGGAGAACCAATTTAACTGTGTCCAGCTTTCGCCAACACCTAATGCGCTTACCACATGGATTTTACAGGTTGCTGAAAGTTTGTTCAATACATCAATAATGTTTTTCGTCCCTTTTGACCGGATATCGGATTTTCTCAAATCTCTACTCCCCAAAGCTATTACAACATCGGTAAAATGATTAGCCATAAATGCTGGTTCTATATCGTCTTTGTCAAGCACGTTGCCAAAGATCAATTTTGTAGTTTGTGTTTTAATTTTTTCTTCAGAACCCTGTCTTACAAAAGCAAAATGCTGAATATCATTTACACTCAATTTCTGGCAAATTTGTTGACCCGTTTTGCCAGTCGCTCCAAAAACTATTACTTTTCTGTTTTTCATATTTACTATTTTTAATCAAAAGTCTTTTTTCTGCAATGAATGTGATCGACTGTTTATAAGCGTAATCGGGAAATCAAGGCCTTTCCCATCCATTAACTACACCGGTTATTATTTGATATTTGCTTCAAATTCAACGGATGAACCTTTATTATGTTTATGAATTAATGGCAGTAGTTTTTATTTTCTGACAGTAATATATTTTCTCAAATCTGAATGGAGAATATCGTATAGCTCCTTTTCATTTGTGGAATCAGTTTCTGCGAAAACAAAGCCGAATAACGGATATCTGTGAAAATCTACTTGTCTGATTGATAAGGGCTTTTCAAAATCATCAGCAAGTGCTTTATAATCAAATTCAGCAATATCAGCAGGTTTAATTCCTGAATTGTTATCTAAAACCATGACGCTGAATATTTTATTTTCCTTGTCCCGGAAAATAGTTTCCCAATCGGGGCTGGCATTTTCAAAATAGTATTTATAGGGATTAAGCCCCAAAGCAATTCCCGCCAGGTCACCTGTAGTACACCAACCTCCAAAACGGAGCGGGTTGATTTCAATGGGAACGATTTTACCGTTTTGATCAATTCTTACCTCTGCATGAGCCGGAAAATTGGTCAAATTGAGTTTTTTACCAATTTTGCCTAAAAACTGTTCCAATTCAGCTTTATGTTGGTTGACAATGGATTTAGAAGTTGAATAAACTCTGTCCCTTGTATCTGTGGCGGATGAAAAAAGGTGATGTAATACATTTAATAAGACCACCTCGCCCCTTTCATTATGATAATAATCGATGGCATATTCTTCGCCCTGAATAAATTCCTCAAGAATAAAACAGGCAGTGTCAAGTACATTTTTGGGAAAAATATTTATAGAATTTTGCGACATTATTTCCTCTTTTGCCTTAATCCAGTCGTTTTCATCTTTTACGACATAGACGCCAAGACTTAAGAAACCAACGGACGGTTTAATGACGAATGGAAATGACCATTCGTCAATAGCTATATCCCGAATGTTTTCAATCTTGATTTTCCGGAACTTAAAATCCGGAAATATGGCTTTGATCTGCTCCCTGAATGCTGCCTTGTCTTTGAGGATATTGATCTGTTTTGACAATTCACTTTCCCCAATGTGCTCATAAATCCAAGCAAGGGCATTTTCGGAATTGGAATATATCGGTTGAGAAGGGTTATCTTTTAAGCTTGCTATGGCTTCTTCTTCGCTCATCCAATTTAAGGAAGTATCCCGTACCAATTCTTTAGCCGATTTTATTGCAACTATCGGATAGTTATTTTCTTTTATGGTGTCGATCAAAAAACCGGAAACATATGGTTTATCTATCAGGTACATTTTTAATCTCTATTTTTTGATTTTTGTCAAAATTACCTCCAGTGTTTTACAACTACCCAAAGGTTTCGTAAGGTTACAATTTCATTTTAGTTCTGAAAGAATTAACTTTTTCTGTTTCATTGTATTCTTCATCGCCTTTTCTCTGACTTTAGGGTCATCGCTGTTGATAAGTTCAAAATATTCAACGGGAACAATCTGCCATGATAAACCATATTTGTCTTTACACCACCCACAAGCACTCTCTTCTCCCCCGTTTGCGGTCAAAGCATCCCAATAGTAATCAACCTCTGACTGGTCTATACAATTAATAACAAACGAAATTGATTCATTAAACTTGAAGAATGGGCCAGCAGCTAAAATACTGAACTCTAGACCGGCAATTACCATAACCGCTGTTTCAAAGTAGTCCTGACCACCCAGTTCTCTTGCTTCCTCAGAATTCTCATATCGGTGATATTCTGTCATTTTACCATCCTTGAAAATAGAAAGATAATAGTCAACTACTGCTTTTGCATCTTTGTCAACCCAAAGACAAGGTGTTATTTTTTGTGTGATCATATCAGTTTTTATTCAAGTTTTTTTTACGCTCCAGTACAAGCTAGATTCGTCAGTACTTTCAATGCTTTTTAGTGCTGATAAGCTTGCCTGACAAGTGCTGACATACTAAGTATCGTCAGTTTTCGTCAGTAATTTGTTAGCAAGCCTTAAGATACATTTTAAGACAACTTCATTAACATAATTGTAGTCTTAATCTAATATTGGTGGCACACCAGCATCCAGTAATTTCTTTTCCAGGGCAGGAATATCCACCGTTGTAAAAGCATATATGGCAGGTTTCAATTTACTAAAGTGCGCTATAGCCATATCCAGACTTTCCATGTGCATTTTTGTGGGACCATAAGTGGTACTAAAACCTCTTTGTGCAACCGACAATCTATCAGAAACAGATTTTACATCTTTCTCTCCTATTTCTCTTTTTGAAGCATTTCCGTTTAGTTTTTGTTCAAGAGATTGCATCCTGATCTTTAAATCACTGATCTCTTTTTCTATCTCACCCGGCTCCTTTGCCACATATAATGTCGCTTTTTCTAATGCAACCAGCTTTTTTGACGCTTTTTCAAAATTACTTATAGTAATATCGAATTCCATTTTGAAAGATTTCAAACTTTCAAGATAGGTGTCAACCGAATTTTGCATCGGATTTTTCAGTACATTTTCCTTGATCGTCTCCACTTCAAAAGTTTGTGGTTGCGATAAAGGTGTTATTTCTCCTTTCACATTGGCATACATAGTTACTGTGTAAGTTCCTGCAGCGGCAAAAGTACCGGAACGGGATTCAAATGGATTATCGCTGATTTTATCACTGGAAACAGACGTTACAAGAGGTAGTCTTAAATTCCAGGAGACTCTGTTGAAACCTTTTTTGTAAGGAGCATGAATTCGTGTTACAAAATTACCCTTACTGTCTGTGATGACTAAAACTACCCATGCATTTTGCTCATTTTTTTCCTGATCCAAAATATCCCAACCCGGAAACGGAATATCTTTATTTTCTTTCTTTAATGCTTTCTCTTTTTTCTGACGAATATCCTTCAAACTTTTAAAATCAGCGGGCAAATAATAGGTAAACAAAGCACCAAAATCCGGATTGGGAGCTCTGTAATAACTTTCTCCCTGGGTCGAAGTACCGTCACTTACGGGTCTGTATTGCAAAGCCTTTCTGGGTTTGAAAAATATTAGATTCTCCGGAGATGTTTTTTTTATTGCCCGCAAAGGGCTGTAATCGTCTAAAATGTAAATACCACGCCCAAAAGAAGCTGCCACCAGATCACTTTCAATTTTTTGTATCACCAAATCCCGAAACGAAATAGTTGGCAATCCTTCTGAAAACTTTACCCATTCTTCTCCCTGATCCAGAGACATATAAATTCCATATTCCGTTGCCAAAAACATTAAATCCGGATTGATATGATCCTGTACAATTCTCCAGACTAAAGTATTTTCAGGTAAACCTTTTATAATAGGGTGCCAGGTTGTTCCACCATTGGTACTTTTTAATAAATACGGTTTATAATCACCATATTTATGATTATCCAGAGCTACATAAACTGTGTTGGCATCATGCAAATCGGCTTTAATATCATTTACAAAAGCTGTTGCAGGCACTTTTGGCAAACTGGAAACCAAAACTTTTGTCCAGGTACTTCCTCCATTTTTAGTGTATTGGATAATGCCATCATCCGTTCCGGCATATAATATATTTTCATCGAGAGGAGATTCTGAGAGTGAAGTGATGGTATTATAAGTTGACATAGCCCAAAGATCCCATGCAGCATCCCAGCTTTTCAGTTTTCCCATTATGGGTAAAGAGATCCGCTCTTCATTTTTAGTCAAATCTTTCGAAACAGGAGTCCAGCTATCTCCTCTGTCGTCTGATCTCCAAACCCGTTGCGTACCAAAATAAAGACGTTTTGGATCGTGATTGCTGACCAGGACAGGCGAATCCCAATTATTGCGTTCGTAAGGTTCATCAATGCCTTCCTGTGGTTTAATAAAAACAGCTTCTCCGGTAGTTCTATCCACGCGATGTAAATTTCCCTGCTGGGATTGGGCATACACAATATCCGGATTTCCGGGTTCTGTAGCAGGTTGATGACCATCTCCACCCAACAATACAAACCAGTCCGAATTGGTAATTCCATCTGTTCTGATGGTTCTTGACGGACCTCCCTGCGAACTATTGTCCTGAGTTCCTCCAAATACATTGTAAAAAGGTTTGGCATTATCTACAGCCACTTTATAAAACTGGGTGACAGGCAAATTATTTACAAATTTCCATGTTTTGGTATCATCAAACGATTCGTATATTCCTCCATCGGTTCCAACCATCAAATAATCGGGATCATTGGCTTTGAAAGTCAAGGAATGATTATCGACATGTTTATTGTTTTCATTCATTCTGTAAAACGTTTTACCGCCATCATCAGAAACCTGTACAAGCACATCCATCAAATAAATTTTATCAAATACATGTGGAGATGCCACTAATTCCTGGTAGTAATGGGGGCCGGTACCGCCTGAAACCACGTCAGACATTTTTGTCCAGCTTGCACCTTGATCATCCGAACGATAGATCGCTCCTTTTCTTCGATCCAATTCGATCGCTGCATACAAAACATCCGGATCAATTGGCGAAATGGCTAAGCCTATTTTACCCATTTCTGATTTTGGTAAACCCGTTTTTAATTGATTCCAGCTTTCTCCTCCATCGGTACTTTTATAAATTGCTGTTCCTTCTCCGCCACCCACATAAGCCGCTACGGTTCTGTGACGTTGCCAGGTTGCAGCATATAATATTTTTTCATTCCCGGGATCCATGACCAGATCGGTCACACCTGTCCATTCGTTACTGCTCAGAACCAGTTTCCAGGTAGTCCCGCCATCGTTCGTTTTGTACAAACCACGTTCTCCGCCTGAACTCCAGAGTGGTCCCTGGGAAGCCACCCAAACCTCATCGGGATTTTTAGGATTCACAATAATTTTAGAGATGTGTTCCGATTTTTTCAAACCTTTGTTTTTCCAGCTTTTGCCACCATCATAGCTCACATACACACCATGTCCTATTCCTACATGTCTTCCACCCACATTTTCACCGGTTCCCAGCCAGACTGTTGAAGAATTACCAGGGTCTAGCGTAATACATCCTGTTGAATAAAAGGATTCGTTATCGGTTAAGGGTTGCCAGGTTGTCCCTGAATTTTCTGTTTTCCAGACACCTCCGGAACCAACCGCCACATACCAGACATTTTGGTTGTTTGGATCTATGACAATATCGGCAATTCTTCCTGACATAAATGCAGGACCAATACTTCTGAAAGATAAACCGGTTATGCTGGTATCTTGTATTGTTTGTTGTTTGTCCTGTGCTTTTGCTGAAAAGAAAAAACAGCTTATGAAGCATAGAATGAGTAACTTCTTTGAAATAGTCATTTGATTTTTTTTACCAAATTTAACTATTTATACATTAGATAATAAGGTTTTTAATAAAATGCAGTTGTTAAAAATACATTGAACATGTTTAAAATTATGGTCATCGCGAAAATAACTGATCGATCCTGTAGGGTGAATATCCGGTAGATATTCAAGGGATTAACCACGACGTGATGGGATGGCCGGGAAAGTCAGGGCGAACCGCTTTTTTGATCTGAGATGCTGATATGCAAAGCATCGTCAGTATTATAAATGCTGACAAGCTTGCTTCGTCAGTATCGCAGATGCTGATATGCAAAGCATCGTCAGCATTCATCAGTAATTTGTTTGCAGGCAAAAAGATACATTTTTTAACAGCCTCATATACTGAGATCCTGTTTTTGGCAATAGCTTGCTAGCTTTTGGTTGTTATTTCACAGAGGGTACCATTTCGACTAAAATTTCATTTCCTGCTTTGTCGTAGTAAATGCAGGTCATTTTTTCAAGGTTTACTATCCATTTTTCAATGCCGGTTTCAGCACAATGTTTACAAAAAGTAAAATAGTCAGTCTCACCTTTTTGGTGAATTTTCAAATATTGAACAAATTTTTCTTTATCGCTTTTATCAGCGATAGTCAATTCTTCATATTTAGGTTTTGAACTTGTCTGAAAAGCATTTTTTCCGAAATATTCGGTATGGCTGTCTTTTACCCAGGTTTCAAATGCAGTTACTCCGATCTCTTTAATTTCCTGGATGTATTTTGGAAATTCAGCGCCTGATGTAACTTTACTGTGGGCTGATTCAATTTGTTCTATTGTAAACATATCTTTTATTTTTGATTGATCAATTTTGATTACTTATTTTATAGTAGGGTTTTTTAGCGCTTTGCATTCGTGCTGTAATTCGTAGATTAAAACTGCCGACCCCGCATAAAAGCCAGGTTGAAAATCTGAATTTATCCACCGCATCCCTATTGACACCCATACGCATATCAGCTTCAACTCTATTGTCATTGTTCATAGTTGTCTCCCGGTTGTCCGATAGTGCGAACACACTCCTTGCCAGGTTTTGGTTTTAGGGTTGGCTGGTGCGGCCTGGCAATGTGTGTGGCTTTGAAGCGTTGGCATTTCTGTCGGTTTAATTGTTTTCAATGATTTTTATTTCTTCTTCGGTCAAGCCGTAAAGTTGGTAAACCAAATGGTCTATTTGGTTTTCTAAATCTGATGTATCTATTTCCTTGTCTTTAGCTTTTAAAGTAATGATTTCTGCAACCTTTGCTTCTAATTCATGTGAATTAATATTTGTTGGCAATGGCAGTTGTTCAATATATTTAGGTTTTATATTATAGTCCACGAAGCAATTTGAAAAATACCAATTCATAAGCCGTGAGTTGAAAATTCCTAAAAGTGAACGTAAAGAATTTGCATTTTCAGAAATAATAAATGAAAAATTGTTTAATGGATAATATTCTCCATTAACGTCGAGTGCACAAACTAATCTAACAGGCATACTCAATTTTCTAATATATTGAACCAGAATTTTTGGCTGTTCATAGTTTATATTATTTAAACCTGCTAAATCCTTACAAACGTTTAAATAGTCGCCTTGCCAATCAATCGTATATTTCTTTATGTTCTTTGCTGACGAAGCACACTTTTTCCAATTTTCAGTTCCGTTAGCTTCCTTTGAAATAAATCTTTCATTATCGCCAGTTTTTATTCCATAGACTACTTTGAATGATTTATTAACCGGGTCCAATTGTGAAATTCTTTTTAATAAATTTTCTTTTTCTTTATTTGTTGAAAGACTGAAAACAAAGTCAGTTTTCGTTTCAAATTTATTTTGCTCAATGCTATTAACTTTAAATCCTTCAAATTCAACTAAGTCATAAACTCGTTTTGTTTCAGTGGATTTATAAAGTTTTATTACGTTGTTATCAATTGCAATTTTTTGCAAAACGTATATTGCAGGAACAATGTCTGGTGCATCTGCAAAAACTTGTTTTTCTAACTCTAAAAGAGAAATTATTCTGTTTCCTAAGAATGCTTTCTTTCTAATATGTGAAAACTTGTCCAGATAATAAATTGTGTTTGTTGTAATGTATGAAAATATGCCATTTTGCTTTAATAAATCAGCCATTGCAAGTTCAATAAAGAACGTGTAAATCTCTACTTCGCCACGAGTTGCTGTAAACCTATTTTTCAGATATTCCTTTTCTATATCAATTAGCTTAACACCATAAGGCGGATTCCCAATTACCACATCAAATCCCACAAAATCGCCCTCATCATTCAGCACTTCGGGAAATTCAAAACGCCATTCAAAGGCATTTTCAAAGATTTTGTTGGCTTTTATTTCTTCAATCTCGGTTTCTATTTTCTTGATTTCTTCGGTCAGTTGTTGCACTTTTTTGTTCCAATCGGCTTTTTCCTTTGGGCTCATTTCAAAAAGTCGTTGCTGATTGGTCAACTGGAAAAGTTCTCCTGAAAGTTTGCGCAGCTTCTTTACTTTCACATCGTTATGCGATATTTCACTTCTGAAATCCGATTTTATGTCGGCAATCAGCTGTTCCATTTCTCTTTTCTGTTCCTTGTTTTCAGCGTTTTGGTAAGTTTTCACAGCTATCCGGTATTGGTCGATCGTCCATTTGCTTTTTTTCAAGGCTTCTCTGAGGTCAGCATCTATGGCAAAACGGCTTACTAAAGAGTTTCCGCATTTGATGTTGATGTCGATGTTTGGAAGGGTTTCTAACACACCCCCGGCCCCTCTCGAGAGGGGAGATGACACACCCCCGGCCCCTCTCGAGAGGGGGGCACTCCCTCCTTGAGGAGGGTCAGGGAGGTGTTTCTCTTTCCCGCCTTGAGGAGGGCTAGGGAGGTGTTTATAATAAGCATTCTTCAAAAGCTCAATCCACAAACGCAAACGGCAGATTTTAACCGAATTGGTATTGATGTCCACCCCGAAAAGGCAGTTTTCAATAATGGTTTGCTTTTCGTGGAAAAGCGTTTCCTGTATTCGCTGACTTTCTTTGTTGCCTGGTTTGTATTCAAAAAGTTCACCATCTTCGTCTGTAACAATCAGCTCATCATTTACCACTTCAATCTCATACCTGTGTAATGACTTCCCATCCCTATCCTCCAATACTTTCAAGTCATTTTTTATCGCAATGATCTCGTTAAGCGCCGACACCAGGAAATGTCCTGAACCCACCGCAGGATCACATATTTTAAGACTGTTGATGATCTCATTAGCCTTTTTCCTCGAAATCAATCTCCCTTCACCGATCTGCTCATAAATATCATCAATCGTTCTGAATAAATATTGTCCCTCCTCTCCCCTCTTGAGAGGGGTCGGGGGTGTGTTTTCCTCCATTGCCGCGAGTGTCTCTACTCCCCTCTCGAGAGGGGCCGGGGGTGTGTTTTCCTCTTTACCCATATAAGCATTCAACGGACTCCCCTCAAACACCAACTCCGACAGATCCCCCTTTTCAAAACCCTGCACATAAAGCCAGATGATCTCTAAAACACCATCCAGATCATGAAAGACATTATCGTCAGAAAACCTCAAAACATTCAATCCCAATTCATTGAATCTTGCCTCTTTCACCTTATCTTTTGCCTGAACCTCCTCCAGATTATGCGAACTTCCATCGACCTCAATCACCAGGCTCAATTCATGGCAAAAGAAATCAGCAATATATTCATCCAAAGGCTTTTGACGATGAAAATCATATTTCCCGGCATATTTTCCTTTCAACCGATTCCAGAGGATGATCTCAGATTTGGTACTGTTATTTCTTAAGGCGCGGGCTAATTCTTTCAATTTGGGGTTGTAGGGGATGATGGTGCGTTTGGACTCATCATCGATTCTTTTTGAGAGGGGAGATGACACACCCCCGGCCCCTCTCAAGAGGGGAGCACTCCCTCCTTGAGGAGGGTCAGGGAGGTGTTTCCCTCCTTGAGGAGGGTTAGGGAGGTGTTTCCCTCCTTGAGGAGGGTTAGGGAGGTGTCCGTCAAAAGTATCCTCTGTGTGAGAAGACACACCCCCGGCCCCTCTCAAGAGGGGAGTTGACACACCCCCGGCCCCTCTCGAGAGGGGAGAAATACAATATTCATTAAACTTCTCCACTACGGCCTTACGGATCGTCTCACGGCACATATACATGGTGATGAAACCAGGGGTGAAAAACGAACCGTCTTTATAGCCATTTATTTTCTCGAAAATCAAGCCAAGCACCGAAGCATTGATCAGTGTTTTATTGTCCTCCTGAATTGCAGAACCGCCTTCGGCTCCAAAGTCGTAAGCATCTAAAAACTCAAACAAGTATTGAAGTGTGGAAATATGGCCGGTCCGCTTTTTCCCTTGCTGGTCTTTCAGCACGGTTTGTGAAAAAAACGGAATGGTTTTATCGTCTTTCAGGTTGCTGATAAATAAAGTAACCTGCTCAATGTCTGTTGGCTCAAAGAGCGATGAATTGAGATAAGGAACTTTCTCAAAAGCCTTTTTTACATCTTCGTTTCGCTCGTCATACTTCCGTGCCAACACCTGAAAAAATAAGCTGTTCAAATCGTCATAGTTGTTGATTTTGTCAAAACTGAGAAACGAATATGATTTGTCGCCTTTGTGATAAGTGAGGAGTTGGGCTTCCAACAACTTCAGAAACAAAATTCTGTTTATCCAGGTGATGGAAAGCTCGAGTGCAACATTAAAAAGTCTTTCTTCCTGTGTATTGCCAAATTGGCTTGGTTTTTCAAGTCGCCTGATCTTATCCAGACTGTCCAGCTGAATGATGGCATCTTCAAGAATGGTTCCCGAGTTCCGCTCACCTGGTTTGTTTCGCTCAATCAGTTTTTTACTGCCTTCTTTGGTTTCTGTTAAACCGATAATGTGCAACAACTCGCTGTAAAAACGCTTGTCAAGGCTGTTGCTGTCATTGATGAACGGAAGTTTTAACAGATGCTCAGGGGACAGCAATTTGAATAAAGCGATCAGCGAATTATCGTCAGCTTTGTCGGCATTGCGTATCGGTTTTTGAAAGTCCCGAATGTTGATGTAAGTAAATTCAATCTCAGAAGAAATGCTGTCAATATAGGGTTCTGCAATCTCTTTGTAAAATACATCTGTTGATTTCCTGCTTGCTTCAAAGTTTTCAAACTGCCTGACAAACCATTTATTTTGCGCAAATAATCTTTCAAACAAATGTTCGTCAAAAATGAACCATTCGTTGATGTTGGTCGCCACCAAATGTTTTACTTCCAGGTTTTTATGTGTAATTCTTTCTCTGAGATAATACAACACCAATTCCTGAAACGCTTTTGAATTCAGCCTTCTGGTTGTGATCATTTGCTCACCGGTTTGTTCAAATATTTTGGTGTTCGCAAATACCATTGGTATTTCGGTTTTGTTGGTTGGCTTTTTCGCTTCAATGATGACGCCTACTGTGGAGTCTGCATTTGGTCCGTTGTGAATTACAAGGTCATACCGACCTTTGGTATTTATAAAATGGGTTGGTTCGTAATATGTTTTATGTAAAAAATCTCTGATCAGATTTTTATGAAACTCTTCGCTTTCAAAGTCATTGGTTCTGTCGAGTAATGTAATAAGATTGGTCTTGAATCTTTCAATTTCAGTCCTGTTGGGTTTTACTTTCAAAAAGGCTTTGTTCAGCGCCTTTTGTGGTTTCAATTCTTTTAATATCATCTACAAATCCGATTTTCTTTTCAGTCGGTTAAGATAAGTTATTCGGAGGAAACAGTGTCAAAGTGTTGGCAAAAAATTGGTTCTTTTGGTTTTTTGATCATTGGATTGTTTGTCGGCAAAAACTTGATGTGCCATTTTGAGTGGTGGCTTTTTGTCGTAGGTCTGTTTGCTAATTTATGAATGTTTGATTGTTATTTTGGGGTGTAGATACCTTGTTTTTAGTCACAACGGACATATATAATCCATGCGCATTTCAATAATTTTCAATAAGCTTTCCCCCTTTTTTTATCACTTGCATGTGTCTTCAAAAAAAATCAAACTTTGGAAACAAAATTTCGAGTATTCATTTATTGTCCTACACCGCAGATGCAAAAAGAAAAAGTTATTTGCCGGTCGGTTTTATGAAAGATATGCATTTATAGATTCTGAAATTCAGATTTCCATAGCTAAATTTCACGGAGAAATTCTCACCCGAACAATCTGAACATCCAAACCTTAAAATCACTGTGCATTTTTATCAGTTTCATTCTTTCACCCAACATGTCTGTATGCTCAACTGATACTTTTACTTCATGACCTGCCATTTTCACTTCATGACCTGCCACTTTTAGCTTTTGACCTGATACTTTTAGTTTCTGACCCGCTAATTTCACTTCATGACCTGCCATTTTCACACCTTGACCTGCTATTTTTATTTTCTCACCAGCTAATTACACTTTATGACCTGCCATTTGTTATTACTCACTTGCCATTATTTATTGCTCACCTGCCATTTTTTTCTAATGACCCGAAATTTTTTTTCATGAAACCAAAAAACCGTTAAATAGCCAGAACATACCGTTCCCTCACCAGATACTACCGTTGGCTCAGTATATGGACACAAAAGCTTTTTCGCGGGGCATGGTTTTGGTACGGATCAGGAAAAATTTCCTGAAATATTTTTTGGCATTATCCCGTCAAATACTTTTCTTTGACGTGTAAATCTTATTTATCACCTATTAAATTTTGTTTAATGGCATCTATTTCAGACAACACGTTTGGAGCTCGTTTGAGAAGGGCTCAGGATATTGTGAGCTTTTTTCCCGGATTTCCAAACTACAATCCACCCAGGCTTGAAGAAAATGTAGAAAACTTCACCGCACTGGTCACCTCTATTTCCGAAGCCAACTTTAACGTTTCAAATTTAAAGGAAACGTACAGAGTATTGGTTGAAAAGCGCAGGGCAGCCTACAGGAAAAACCCCGACTCCCTTGAAAAGATCCTCGTACCGGTCAGGGCTGCAGTGGAAGCCCGCTTCGGCAGGAGATCAGCCGAAGCCAGGTCTGTGGGTAGCTTCATTTCCAAAATGAGATCAGTCAAACTGTCTAAGGATCCGGTTGATCCGACAAACCCGGATGCGGACAAAGCACACAGTACTGCGCAATTGTCTTACGGTTCGATGATCCAGATATTCAATGACGTCATCGCAGCATTGGTTTCTTTCAACGGGTATGATCCGTCCAATGAAAAGATCAAAATAGCTGCATTAAAGGAAAGATCTGCCCGGATGAATGCAATGAACAATGACCTGGCCGTGCTGGTCCAGCAGGTCAAAGAGAAAGCCAATGCTCGTTTGTTGCTGTTCGACGACCTCAGAGACCGTGTTCTGCGTATTAAATCCTACGTTAAATCAGAATACGGTATCCATTCTAACCAGTATAAACTGATCAAGGGATTGAAATTTTAATTTAGGTTAATAGACACTGATTGAAAGGCCCGTTCCGCTCCTGGTGAGCCGGAACGGGTTTTTTATTTAAATGGAACAGAGATCACTATCTTGCAGTAAGTGAAATGTTTACTGTCCAGCCCATACCTTAAAAATGCCCGGATTTCGTGGAACAGCAAAAATATACCATAGGTTAATGAACGACCTGGTTATTACATTTTCAGGGCACGTATCTGTCTTCACCTTGCAAACGCCTGAATTTCATCTATTCGTCCTTCTTTATAAGCTTTCAGGACAATGTCGAAATCCAACCGCCTGTTAAAAAACAAGGATGCATAGTTGCGTTGTATTGGCGTGCCATTAAATAAATAGTGTTCTATGCGCTTAATACCATCAGGGTTTTCTATAAGACTTAAAGCAAAGTCAACAAACTTGGTCAATACCAGAGGTGCATCCATTGTTATATGTCTCATCATATAATCCACATCTGATCCACATCCGTGTTCAGCTTTTTCAATCAATTCTCCTAATTTCCCGGTATATCTGGAAGTTGTCATTTATTATGGTCGTTGGTTTATGGAGAGTAATATTTTATAACATTATTTAAATGGCCATCCATCTTTATTGAAGGCCCGGATATTTCCTTTACAGTTGATTCCCCCGTTTCTGAAACTCAGTGTTATTTGTTTTTGCTTTGGAACAATTATGATTATTTGGTTACTTCAACCCGGGCAAAAACGATCATTCCGTTATCACTATTTTTTTAGAGACCATTTCCTCCCCTCTTCTAAATTTCAGAATGTACATACCCGGAGGAAGATGCCCGGTTTCAAGCTTCAGCGAATGGTCTCCGGAACTTTGTGTTCCTGCATCCATTGTTAACACTCCGGAACCCAAATGATCATACAACTTTACAGATACATGCATCGCTGATGGCAGGAAATAATCCACCATGATATAGCTGCTTGCCGGGTTTGGAGAACAAGCCAGTTGATCGGACAGGTTGGTTTCCGTTACATATGTCGTTCGACATACTCCGGGAATGTTCGCATCCAGCCATTTCAACCTGAGTTGGATCCAGTTTTTCAGGGAATCCAATTCTGCATGATAGGTAGTCGCCACATCTCCATAATCGGGCGCAGGACCGCTTTTCCCAAGTATCGGCCATTTCTGAAAATGTCGTTCCTTCGCATTTTCAACAAGTTGCTCCATACCGTCTATGTAGGCAAAAAGATAGGCTGTATCCAGTATAGTTCGTCTGTAATCCTCATATGCACACCTGAGTTCGTTGGCAAATGTACTATCCTGCAATAATCGTATATACCAACCGGTTGAGTAATTGTCTGTCGGGCAATCGTTGTTGTGATGCGCCCATCCAGCCCCAGAATAACCTGCATAAAGATGACATCCGGTATCCAGATTTTTCCATGCCCAGTCAAAATCCCAGACAGGTCCGGCTTTCAGTTTACCACCCTTTGAGTATTTGTCTTTATGATAAAACACACTCTTTTTAAACCCATCGGCATTTCTTGACACCTCATTTACAAGAAAATAATCAATAAAGGATTTTACGTCCAGGTATTTCCGGTACCCGGATACCGGGTGAGCAAAATCCGGACCGTACAGCGCAGTTTCGAGGCTGTCAATGTACCCGGCGATGTATGTTTTTTGAGCAGGTCGGATGGCAAACTCATCAGGATACTCATACAGGAAGTGTATATCAAAATCCGGATGGTCGATGGGCGAATAATTGGATTGAAAACTGTTGTTTTCATTCCAGTAATTTTGCTGAAGAATATAACCTCCGGTCAGCTCATCTCCCGCAATATCCACTTCCTGTAAATTGGCAATGTCTACCCGGTTTTTGTCTCTTTTTATTTTCTCTCCTATCATATAAATACCGCGGTAGGAACTGTCAATCAGCACTTCACACAGTTGCGCCCGAGGACTGTAATTCCCCATTTCTCCAAAAAGCTTATAAGCCAGTATGTTTTTCAACAAGGATCGGTCATTGTAGTTGGAAATCAATACCCAATCATTTTCCGGGGGCATTCCCAGAATGGACACATTCAGGTTTTCCCCGTTTTCATCACGTGTCTCAATACCATAAGGGCGTTGCGGATAACCTGAAGAGGAAGCACCGCGGATTTCAATCCCGATGCGCCCGCTGTATACATTCGATGCATCGTTTATGGAAGTGAATGTCCCTGGCCCATTGTATTTAATTTCCATCTCACAATTCACTTTTTCCTCATCAATAATGGTCTGTCCAAGCGTATTGATCATAACGATGGGCAATTCCGAGTTCTCCAGAATTACTTTTCCCAGATCCTTGATACACATTTCAAATGTTCCTCCACCGCCACCATATTTCCAGGCCTGGATGTATAAGGTATTACCGGGAACCAGGTCGTACAGCAGGAGATATGACAAATATCCGGTTCCACCGTCATCATCACAACCAATAATACGGACCTCCGGACAACCATCGCCGGTCCATGCTGCAATCCCTGTATCGTCTATACTTCCGCTAAAGGTTTCAATACTCAAACTACCGGAAGGAGGTATTTCCATTTTAAACCAGATATCTCCACCTCCGAAGGAAGAGCAATTTGGTGAAAGTCCGGATCCGGGAAACCCGGTATTGTCAACAAAAACGCACTGAACCGAATCAATTTGAAATGCTAAACAAGGATGACTACCTATCAGCGGGCTTGTATTGCAATCTCCGATGGTGGAAAAAACAAGTCCGGTATCCGGGTTGGGCCCGGCCCGAAAAAGCAAATTCCATGAAGAATCCTGCAGTATGAAATAATTTTCTTCTTCATACATTCCACTTTTATAGATCAGATCCAGGGTATCACCGGAACAAACTGAAAATTCAACCATGTTCCCGAAATTTAATGCACTATATGTTCCCTGTGAAAGCCTGTTTACCAAAACCTCAATGGTTGCACCATTCCAGCCATCCCCATAAGTGTCGCGCATTGTTAACTTATACTGGCAGCATTGGGCTTTTACATTCAAACTTTGTAAGCACAAAAGCGTAAAAAAGATGATACGGATTGCTGTTCTGACCATAATTAGAGGCATTTTTTTATAATTCATTAAGTGGTTAAAGATACGTTTTGTATTTGTACTCATTGCCAGGATGAACAGATAATGTTTTCGGACAGCTCGGTTACAGTTTTCGATACCAGCTTCCAATGACCCGAACAACATTGCATGTGAGAAAAAACGGTCATCTTAAAAGCATCCGACTATAAGACCTGAGCCCTGGATACTTCAAGACAATTTTTATACAAGACTATAAAATGCTTAGTTAAATTCCATTAATCAACCAGCGCTTCATACATGATCTCCACAGGATGCAACGCCTGACGACCTGTTCCGTCTTTTACCTGGTGACGACAGGATGTTCCGGGAGCAGCAACCAGTACCTGGTCACCGGCCTTCCGCACTGCCGGGAACAATACCAATTCTCCGATCTTCATCGACAATTCATAGTGCTCAGCCTCATACCCGAAAGAACCTGCCATACCGCAACAACCGGACGGGATCTCTTCCACCATGTAATTCTCCGGGAATGCCAACATCTGTTTCGTTGACACTGTAGAAGCAATCGCCTTTTGCTGGCAATGCCCATGCAACAGGATCTCTTTCGCTTCCCTGGTAAATAAATTCGCATCTATATGACCCTGCTCAGCTTCACGAACAAAAAACTCTTCAAAAAGCAAGGCATTTTTTGCCAGTTTTTTTGCCTCCGGACGAAGCACTGCGCCTGCCAGTTCAGGGTATTCATCCCTGAATGCCAGGATGGCAGAGGGCTCAATCCCGACTAAGGGCCTGTTTTTATCCACGATATCTTTGAGCAACAGGACATTTTCCCTGGCGATTTGAGCTGCAGTCCTGATCAATCCCTTGGACAGCCATGTCCGGCCGCTCTCTTTATGTTTCGGAACCCTTACCTGGTAACCCATTCGGGTCAATAAACGGATGGCTTTGATCCCCAGATCTGTATCATGAAAATTGCTGAATTCATCAATAAAAAGCCATACTTGCCTGTCTTTTGTATCAGGCATCCGATCGCTGCCTTCTTTTCGGAACCAGGTTTTCAGACTCACTTTAGCCAATGGTGGCAAAGACCTTTCCACGGCGAACCCGATACTTTTTTTGAATATTGCCGTTGACATCGCCCAATTGGCAACCGGTCTTACCAACATTGCCAGTTTCTCCAGCCTGGGCAAACATGCGATCAACCTGGTTCTGAGCGGAATACCCCGGACATCGTAATAATGCTGCAAAAACTCCGCTTTGATTTTGGCCATATCAACATTGGAAGGACATTCGGACTTGCAGGCCTTACATGAAATACACAAATCGAGGATCTTATAGATCTCTTCTCTTGCAAATCCCTTTCCTTTTTCTCCCCCGGAAAGCAATTCGCGCAAAAGATTAGCCCTTCCGCGAGTGGTTTTATCCTCATCGCGCGTTGCCATATAAGTGGGACACATCGTTCCCCCGATGGCTTGTGTCTTACGGCAATCACCCGAACCATTGCATTTTTCTATACTCCTGAAAAAGCCCTGGGTGGCTGAAAAATCAAAGACAGTATCATATTCCGGTGCCTTTTTACCCGGTTCAACCCGCAAAAACTCTGTAATGGGTGGTGTATCCACGATCTTCCCGGGGTTAAAAATTTGATCCGGATCCCAGGTGTATTTCAACTGCCGGAACAACTGGTAATTGTGTTCACCCAACATAAAAGGTATAAATGCACCTCTTACCCTTCCGTCGCCGTGTTCACCGCTGAGCGATCCCTTATATTTTTTTACCAAAGCTGCCAGGTCAAACATCAGCTCGTTAAAGATCCGCACATCTTCCGGATCCCTGAAATTGAGCAATGGCCTGAAATGGATCTCTCCGGCACCGATATGCGCATAATAAATACTTGACAATCCATATTTTTCCAAAAGCACCTTAAAATCAGCCACATATTCCGGCAAACTTTCCGGTGGAACAGCCGTATCTTCCGCCCCTGGCACCCCTTTCCTTTCGCCCGGAATATTGGCTAAAACACCCAGACCCGCAGTCCTCAAAGCCCAAACGCGTCGTATCTGATCCTTGCCGGTCACAAGCGGAAATGCATACCCCAATCCTTGTGCGCGCATTTCTTTTTCCATCTTTCCGGCTTTCTCCTGCAGTGCTTCCTCCGTTTCACAGGCAAATTCGATCATTAGTATGGCACCCGGATCACCTTCAACAAAAAAACGGTTTTTGTTTTGTTCGATATTTTCTTTGGTGCAATTCAGGATCACATCGTCCATCAATTCCACAGCGCCCGGTTGATGTTTCAGGGCAATGAGATTGGCGTGCAGGGATTGTTCCAGCGTCTCAAAATGCGCACAAACCAGCCCGACGTAAGGGAGTGGAAGCGGGATCAGGTTGAGTTTCATGCGGGTAGTGAAGGCCAGGGTACCTTCCGAACCGGCAAGGAGTTTGCAAAAATTGAATGGCTGGCCTCCCGGAGTAAATAGTTCACTATCCAGCAAAACATCCAGGGCATAACCCATATTCCTGCGCGTTACTTTAGGATCGGGAAATTGCGTCCTGATCTCTTTTTGATTGGTCTGATCTGACAGGATGTTTTTGATATTCTGATAAATCCGGGTTTCCAGCGACTGGTCATCGCCAAGGCATTTTTCTTCAAACTCATCTGGACTGAGTGATTTGAACCGAGTTTCTGAACTATCCGAAAGGATGGCATCCACTTCCAGGATATGATCTCTGGCAGCACCGTAAATGATGGAATGCAGCCCGCAGGAATTATTGCCCAGCATGCCGCCGATACAACACCGGTTGGCAGTGGAAGTTTCCGGGCCGTATTGCAGCCCATACGGTGCAAGATATTGATTGAGTTCTGCCGGTATCACACCAGGTTCCACCCAAACCCAGCGTTCTTCCGGATTGAATTCAAGTATCCGGTTCATGTATTTTGAGATGTCCACGACGATACCCGGCCCTGTCACCTGACCGGCGAGGGAAGTTCCACCACCACGGGGAATGATCGAGGTATTATGTTCTTTCGCAAATCGGATAATCTTTTTGATGTCGCCGGCATGTTTTGGTATCACAACAGCCAGAGGCTTTTCCCGGTAAGAAGATGCATCTGTGGAATACAAAATTCGTTGCACTTCATCAGTAAATACATCACCTTCCAGTTGGGATGCCAATTGTTTTAAAGCGGTCTGTATATTCATTTTTGCATGTTGCTGCTCCGGTTTGAAAGCATTTATCTGTCAGTGAACAATCACTGACAGAACAATTTTGACAAAACAAAAATAAGGAAAATACGGGTGATGAAGGTAGATATAGTTGACTCATTAATGGTATATGGATGACATTTACCATTGCTACCCCCTGACCCCCTCAAGGGGGAACTCCTCCCCCACATCATCGACCTTACCCGTGACCATTATTTATTCTACGCATTTTCAAAGTCATGTTTATAAAAAACCTGCCTTCTTAAATCCATCGGGTGAACTGTACCAACTTTTGAGGCGAACATCTCAAAAGGAAAATAATGAATATTGTCCCTCAATTTTTACGGATATCATGCATTGGTGGGCTGCTTCTCCCCTTCAGGGGCCGGGGGCAGCGAGGGCAAATTTTTAACACTATTCATTTTTACGCTTTCCAGATCAATCCATTGGTGGGCTGCTCCTCCCCTTCAGGGGCCGGGGGCAGCGAGTGCAACTTATAATCACTATTTATTCATTACACTTTACGAATCAATCCATTGGTGGGCTGCTTCTCCCCTTCAGGGGCCGGGGGCAGCGAGGGCAACTTATAATCACTATTTATTCATTACACTTTACGAATCAATCCATTGGTGGG
>CAZQKR010000002.1:43901-71815 GCA_964594045.1 uncultured Saprospiraceae bacterium
AATCACTATTTATTCATTACACTTTACGAATCAATCCATTGGTGGGCTGCTTCTCACCTTCAGGGGTCGGGGGCAGCGAGGGCAAATTTTTAACATTATTCATTTTTACGCTTTCCAGATCAAAGCATGAATGGGCTGCTTCTCCCCTTCAGGGGCCGGGGGTAGCGAGGGCAACTTATAATCACTATTTATTCATAACACTTTACGAATCAAAGCATGAGTGGGCTGCTCCTCCCCTTCAGGGGCCGGGGGCAGCGAGGGCAACTTATAATCACTATTTATTCATTACACTTTACGAATCAATCCATTGGTGGGCTGCTCCTCCCCTTCAGGGGCCGGGGGCAGCGAGGGTATTGCTCTATTATCCAAGGGATTGCGAAGGTAACCAACTTCTATTTTACCATATAGTATTGGAGTAATTCGTTTTTATTTGTGCATTCATTGCCTACTGTATTTATGATACCAAATTCAGATTTGCCAATCAAATCCCCTCATTTTGCCGCCACAAAATAATATTCAGAATTACTCCGGTAAATATCTATGAATTGCCCGTGGCTAAGCACTTCTTTACCATTGGCATAGGCAGGTAATGTATAGAGCTTCATATCCAGTTCCCCGCAAATAAAATCAAATAATGTACCCGGATCTGTTTTATAGTAATCGCTCGCACCCAAACCACACTCAAAAATGATCAACGGTTTCCATTTTTTCAGCAAGCTTCTGCCTCCTTTTAAAACATGAAATTCAGCGCCTTCCACATCAATTTTCACCAGATCAAGACGCAAATCCTCAGGGATAACATCATCCAGGGTGCTAACATGCACGGTAATGTCTTCCACAACCGGATGCCTGATATCATATTTCCTGGTTTGCAAGCCACTGTAAGCAGGTGCATTTTTCACATATTTAAAATTGGTTTCCCCCTTGATATCGGATAAAGCCAGAGAAGAAATTATGGCTTTTGGTGTAAATTTTGCAGTCAGTTCAGTATACAGAATGGGTAAAGGCTCAAAAGCAAAATGCTTTCCCTCACATGCGTATTCCAGGAACATTTCCAGCACTTCACCACGGTGTGAACCAATATCTATGCAGTTAGAATCTCTGCGCAATACCGTCTTCAGGACCTTTCTGGTCAACCTGTCATATTGCATATTTTTGGTGGCATCAATATGCAGGAAGGTCAGGATCTTTTTCAGGATGATTTTTAGGTTCAACATGTTTTGTTTTAAATTGTGCAAAATATTCCTTTGGGAATCATAAAACCTACCAAAGAAAAAAAAAAAAAAAACGAAAATGCCAAATAATGGAAAGATTTTTGACAATTACCGTATATACCTTATAACGCCGGCCAGACTTTAAATGCTGCAATCAATAAAAATCCCTACCGGTTTGTCGGCTTGAATTTCGACTGTTCCAGCAGGTTTTGTGCATCGATGGACAACAATTGGTCTATTCCGGTCTCAGGATTTCTTTTCATAAAGCTTTCCACGATTTTCAACCCCAGGTAATTGCCTGTTTGTCCCGGTGTTTCGGGTGGCATTCTAAGAGCTGTGGAGTTTGGCGCCGGAAACACCAGTCTTTTGATCTTGTAATTGTCCGTTGTATAAAAGAGTTGTTCTTCCAGGTAAAAAGCCCATAATTCCTTTTGATTTTTATCCAGGTATTCGACCTGCTTCCCGGTATATTCCATCAAAATACTGTCCTGAACATCAGGCAAAACCTGTTTCAGCAAATACAGTTTCCTTCCATTGTACAACATATAGTCGATCGCACGATTGCCCTTCTGCAGACCCATCTGATCCTCAATCCAGGATTCCATCACTTTTTTAACGAGGTGTTGCTGATCATACGTCCTGGTGAGATAACGGGAAAATACGTTTTCCCCGGATTCAAGCAGTGTATAATCAAAATCCTCACCAAGGAACATGTCCAGGCCTATCCCAATACCATCTTTGTCTGTGTCCTCAAAAATGAACCGCTGCATCGCAAATGCAGATATGTAGGTATAGATACGGGGCTTTTTTGCAGCCGGAAACCAAACCAAAGCCTGATCAAAAGCCTGATCCAATGCTTTGGCTTCATTGCTGAAATCACCGTAATTGTCCTTTACCAGTTGATAAAAATTCCTGATCACAGTGTCCTGTGTGAATGCTTTCAATCCATTATAAAAATTCCCGCCCGGTTCAATGGGAAAAACATTTTGAAAAAATACTTCAGTGAATGCCGGATATTTCTGTTTCCACTGGTCAAACTGAGATTCAACTGCTGCAGTATCCAGAGCCATCAACTCTTCTTCAAACCGGATCACTTCAAGATCGCCGAACTGGCTCCTGATTTCATTTTTATCTTCATTTTTGCAGGACAAAACCACAAATACTAAGCATAAACCAAACAGAACTTTCTTCATCTTATTTTCAACTTATCCTAAAAACCGTATTTTAAAAAGAAATCATTTTTTCAGACACTCCGGCCTCTTGTTTCAATGCACTTCAATCTGAATTATTGTATCTTCGCAGCAAAATTGGGATAATTATTGCAGAAATCGCATTTTTTTAAAGGATGTAATGATTTTGTATAAAAGTATTTAAACAGAAAAGCTGGTTATGTTTGAATTATCAGAAACCTATTTGAAATGGTTCATTGAAAATGGTTTAAAGGAAGATGTTGGCAATGGTGACCATACTTCAAATGCCTGTATTGACCCGGATTCCAGAACCAAGGCAGCCCTGATCGTGAAGGATCATGGTTTGATAGCCGGAGTGGACCTGGCAAAAATGATCTTCTTTGAGGTAGATCCCAGGTCGACTTTTGACACGTATTTTACTGATGGTAAACCGGTGATCTATGGTGACATCGCTTTTGAAGTCAGTTGCAACACACGCAGTTTACTGATGGTTGAAAGGCTGATCCTCAACACCATGCAAAGAATGAGCGGCATTGCTTCCATGAGCAGCAGATTTGCTTTTGAAGTGAATGACCTGCCAGTTAAGATACTTGACACACGCAAAACGACACCTTTACTCAGACCTTTGGAGAAATGGGCGGTAAAGATCGGAGGTTGTCACAATTACAGGACCGGATTGTACGACTGGATCATGATCAAGGACAACCATATCGATGCAGCTGGCGGAATCCCTAAAGCGATCGATAGCGTTCACCAATACCTCAATGCCAACCACATGAATCTTGGGATCACGATTGAGGTAAGAAATCTTGTAGAGTTGCAGGAAGTGCTGGAAGTAGGTGGTATTACCCGGATCATGCTGGATAATTTTGAAATACCGCTGTTGAAAGAAGCTGTCGAAACCGTTGCCGGCAGGTTCGAAACGGAAGCATCAGGCGGCATCCATCTTCAAAATGTCAGAAAGATCGCGTTGACCGGAGTGGACTACATCTCTACCGGCGCGGTCACTCACTCTGCGGGAATACTTGACCTCAGCCTGAAGATCATTTAATAGATATTTCTCCAAATCAGGAGGAATGTGATAGGTTTTTCCCTACATAGACATGTAGTTTTTTCACCCATCCTATGTGGTTCCTATGTTTCTATGTGGTGAATGGCTTTTTTACCACATAGGCACATAGTTTTTAATATTTCTATGTGAACCTATGTTCCTATGTTTCTATGTGGTGAATGGTTTTTTTACCACATAGAAACATAGTTTTTTCTGTTTCTTTGTGAACCTATGTTCCTATGTTTCTATGTGGTGAATAGTTTTTTTACCACATAGGCACATAGTTTTTAATATTTCTATGTGAGCCTATGTTCCAATGCTTCTATGTGGTGAATGGTTTTGTTACCACATAGGTACATAGTTTTTTCTGTTTCTTTGTGAACCTATGTTCCTGTGTTTCTATGTGGTGAATAGTTTTTTTTACCACATAGGCACATAGTTTTTAATATTTCTATGTGAACCTATGTTCCTATGTTTCTATGTGGTAAATAGGTTTTTTTACCACATAGGTACATAGTTTTTTCTGTTTCTTTGTGAACCTATGTTCCTGTGTTTCTATGTGGTGAATGGTTTTTTTACCACATAGGTACATTGGCCTTTAGGTTTTTTCAATCGAGTTCAAATGCCTTTTTCAACCTGTCAACCAGGTCCAGTTTCTCCCAGGTAAATAATTCAACCTCCATTTTTTTCTTATTACCTGATCCGTCCATGAATTCTTTGGTCACAATTTTGGGTTGTCTTCCAAAGTGTCCGTAAGCAGCGGATTCCCTGTAAATGGGTTGTTTTAAACGAAGGTGCCTTACTATTGAATATGGCCTGAGATCGAAATTCTCCAATATTTTTCTGGCAATTTCCCCATCATTCAGGTTTACTTTTGAAGTACCATAGGTATTCACATACAAACTCACCGGTTTTGCAACACCAATAGCATAGGAAATCTGTATCAACACTTCTTCACAAACTCCGGCAGCTACCATATTTTTTGCAATATGTCTTAAAGCATAAGAAGCTGAACGGTCAACTTTCGAGGGATCTTTCCCGGAAAAAGCACCACCTCCGTGTCCTCCCTTGCCACCATAAGTATCCGCAATGATCTTCCTGCCAGTTACGCCTGCATCTCCGTGAGGACCTCCGATGACAAATTTGCCGGTCGGATTAATAAGAAATTTGATGGGCTTTTCATGGTCAAATAAAGCCTGGATTTCAGGTTTAAGCGCCCTTTTCACCTTTGGAATAATGATATTGATGATATCATTCGTGATGATAGAATGCATTTCTTCATCACTGGCAAATTCATCGTGCTGTGTAGACACAATGATCGTGTCAATTCGTACCGGCTTATTATTGTCATCATATTCAACTGTCACCTGTGATTTTGAATCAGGCCTCAGATAGGTCATTTGCGTGCCTTCCTTTCGCATCCATGCCAGCTCCTTCAAAATTTTATGTGATATCGCAATGGGCAGTGGCATGTATTGTGCCGTTTCGTTGCATGCATAGCCAAACATCATGCCCTGGTCACCGGCACCCTGATCTTCAGGATTTTCCTTTTCCACTCCCCGGGCAATATCGCCCGATTGCTCATGGATGGCAGATAACACTCCGCATGATTTACCTTCAAACATCAATCTCGGATCTGTATATCCGATGGAATTGATCGTGTCCCTCGAAATCTGATGGATATCCAGATAACATTTGGATTTCACTTCGCCTGCAAGAATAACCTGCCCCGTGGTTACAAGTGTCTCAATGGCAGTCCTGGACTCAGCGTCAAATGCAAGAAAATGGTCCAGCAATGCATCGGAGATCTGATCGGCTATTTTGTCTGGGTGTCCCTCGGAAACTGATTCGGATGTAAAAAGATATGACATAAAAACTGTTTTTTTTATTTTGGGATGCAAATGTAAACTATGTTAAATTAAAATTCACTCAATAATGAAATTATCCGGGATGATGAAATTTAATTTATTCCGGATTTTTCGCTTAAAACATCATCCTTGCGAATAACGTACAAGTTGCTCATTTAATTTTATGGTGAGTATCTTTATTTGCTCTTCAAATGCAGGTTCCATACCAATCAACTGCCTGAATCTGCGAATGAAACTGTTTTTTCTTCCGGGGCTGAAAGGAAAGGGACTGTTCAACCTGTTTTTTTGCTGATCCGCAATATAAAAAAAATGCACCTCACCCGGGGAAGTTGCCGGTGAAGCATAAGAAAAATACTGAAGGAAATAATAAGCTTCACCTTCATATGGTATGGAAGGATCCGGCAGCATCCCTGAAGGATCAACAAAAACCATGTCCCGTGGATTGAACAGTTTCAACTGATGATCATATATGAAATATACTTTTGAAAACCGGTAGTATTCGGTAAAATAATTACAAATCATCTGATTGAATCCTTCAAAGGAAAGGCTGTCCTTTCTAAGCTGATTACGGAGTTTTTCCCTTGTTTTTTCATCTGTTTCAGCACGGCCGATCATCTCCCTGATAGTAGCCTGTCTGTTCAACTGCTTAAACAATGGCACGATCAAAGCTCCCTTCTCCAGCGTTTGAATATGCCTTCTGGCTTCAGTTGAACTTAATTTGCCGGTAATCAACTGGCTGTTACCATTGTTCAAAAACATTGAAATAAACCCTGTGATCAATAAACTGATCCGGAAAATACTATGCAACATGTTGTCAGGTTAATTTGTGTTAGAAAAATTTTATGTCTATTCCTACAACGAAAAATCAGGTGTAAAAAGCAATATTAACTGAACTAATTTTTCTATTTACAAATATGGCAATTTTTTTGGCCCTTTGTTGATCTGAGCGGGTAAAAATCCAACCGTGATCTTAAAAAAATCAACATGAGCAACCCATAAATTTATGCAGGATACCCAAACACCTGTGCAATAGAAAATGTTTCATTACAGCCGATAGTGAATGACGCGCCGGAATTGAGTTAAACTGACGTCATGATTCATCATTAGTCAGCATAATACTGACTTTAGAATAGAGCTAAATGATTTTGTAAACGTCGGAATTAACCGGACGATCCAATTCAGTTCAGCCGGTTATGACTAAACAGCTTTAAGCCGGCAATGAACCTGAGTAAACCATACCCCGGTTAAAAAAGCATGCATGCCCGGGTGTGAGAAATGTGCAGCAATCAGAATAAACTGATATTACCATATTGTCGTTGCGGACCTGATAACAATCCCATGGTCGAACGATTGAGTTTTCCGATCAAGTCCGGAATGAAGGTTCAAGCATGGAATGACCTGTCAAGCCTGTGTAGAAGACTCTCAACTTTACAATCGTTCGTTTTCCAGCTTCCGATCAAACAAGAAAACTGAGACATACGCGCATAAAACTTGATTTTTTGCTAATTTTGGATTAAGTAAAAAGTAAGAAATTAAAAATAGTCATGCATGAACTATGAGCTCGCTCCGAAAAGTCTTTCCGTATAAAATCCCCCTTAAAGTAAACTTTTAATTTGTTGGTTTTCAATCATTTTTCCTTAGGGATTAAGGCAAAAGCGTTTGAAAACCATCAAATTAGTTTTTCCGGAGGAGACTCAATACTATAATTTACTAAATGATCATCCTTTATTCATTTCTCAAAATGACTATTCATCCCATACAAATCTATTTAGAGCCGAAAAAAATTACTCTTTTTTAAAATCTTTTTCCGTTTTTTGCAGTCAGAAAAGGCCATTAAGATTTAAAAAATATCCTGATCAGGCAATGTCTTTCTATCAGAATCGTTAAATATAGCTTGTTACTATACCATGATCCACCCTTGAATTTCTTAAACAAATCATTAATATATATGGATCATTCTTTTGACATCGAACAACTTAGCCGGGAAGTAAAAGACGAAAGTGTTTTTGTCCAAAAAATTCTGACAGAAACTTCCAGGGTGATAGTCGGGCAGGAATACATGATCGAGCGGCTCATGCTGGGCTTGCTGGCCAACGGCCATGTACTGCTGGAAGGACTGCCGGGACTTGCCAAAACATTGGCGATCAGCACGCTGGCTTCCGCCATGGACGTCAAATTCCACAGGATCCAGTTTACGCCCGATCTGCTTCCTTCGGACATTGTCGGAACTATGGTTTATAATCCGGCAAAGGCTGATTTTTTTGTCAGCAAAGGACCGGTTTTTGCCAATTTTATACTGGCGGATGAGATCAACCGGGCTCCGGCAAAAGTGCAGAGTGCTCTTTTGGAGGCCATGCAGGAAAGGCAGGTAAGCATCGGATCAACCAGCTACCAACTCGAAGAACCTTTCCTGGTTCTGGCCACACAAAACCCTATCGAACAGGAAGGTACCTATCCTTTACCGGAAGCCCAGGTAGACCGGTTTATGCTGAAGGTCAAAATCGAATATCCTCAGAGAGAAGAGGAAAAAGAGATCATCAGGCGCAGTATTTCCGGAGAAACCAGTCAAAAGATCAATAAAGTGGTTGACATTTCCGATATCATGAGGGCACGCGAAACAGTACGGAAGATCTACATGGATGAAAAAATTCACAATTATATCCTTGATATAGTTTTTGCAACGAGGTATCCTGAACAGATCGGCCTGGCTGAACTCAGACCGCTGATCGCTTATGGCGCTTCACCCAGAGCAAGCATCTCGATGAGTTTTATCGCAAAGGCATTTGCCTATATGAGACAACGCGCATACGTAATACCCGAAGATATCAGAAATATTTGTAAAGATGTACTGAGACACAGGATCGGGCTAAGCTATGAAGCTGAAGCCGAAAACATTTCACAGGAAGAGATCATCACAAAAATCATCAACAAAATTGAGGTACCCTGATGAAAAAACTCCTTATATGACATAGTAAAATATGAAAAAATGGACAACTTCTCATTTTGGTTCGGTTTAAGATCACTGTTCGGGGGAATCAGTACAAGGATGTATACTGCTGTTTTGATCCTGACTTTGGTTGGCTGGAACCAGCATATTTTTGCTCAGGAAAACAACAAAAAAATCGATTATACCCACAGCCACCTCAATCCGGGTGATGCGCTGATGCTGGTGGGCTATTTTGATGATCAGCATTATATCCAACTTTATTTGCAAAGAGATGCAGACCTATGGGAAGGTCATGTGTATTTTCCGGAAGACAGCCTGTCCTTCAAGCTGGAAGGCGGCTGGACTGAAGATACAGAAATGCTTCTGCTGGAATTCAACGATGACGGTGAAAAATCAGGTTTTTGGCAAATTGTAAAGGAAGACGATCACTATAAAGCGATCTGGAGCAATCAGGCCCAGACCATGCAGAAAGAAACATTCCTATATGATGATCTTTGGACACCTGATGTTAAAAAGGACTTTTACAGGCAGTTGATCAGCTATGAAGTGAAAATTGAAAAAACTGAACTTTTGCTCACCACTCTGGCAAACAGAAACGGACTGAACCGTATAAATGTCAGGAATCTGAAAAACCGCACTGCTATCGATTCAGATATGGTTTGCCTGAATGCATCCTGTTCGGATATCCAATTGAATTTCAAGCAATTGAGCACATACGGCAAAAGCAGTTTGAATGCCACTATCGACAAAAACGGACTTTCCGGGTTTTTTACTACAGAAAAAGCTAAAGTACTTGCCATTGCTCCGTTGAAGACAAGTACCAGGGAAACCCGGCTCAAAACAGAACTCACCTCAAAGTACAGTATTGCCCTGGAATATCCGGTTTTATCAGGTCTGACCATGTCGTTGGTTGTGCAAAATACCCTGGATTCAGTCATGAATACATTAAAAAAGGAACTGGATGTAAAAGGTCCACAGCCTGAACTGGCAGTGGCACAAAGACAAGAATTATTCGCTTTTGCCTGGTTCGAGATCTTTTACTGGGACGATCTTTTGATCAGCGGCAAATGGACCATACAGAAAAGCTGGTCTCCAATGGTAACCAGTCTTCCCTTCAATTACGATCTGGAAACAGGAATACCTGTCAACTTTCCTGATCAGTTCAAAAAAGACTTTGATTACAGGTTTTTCATTGAAAAATACAAAAAATCGGCCAGTCAGAAATTACTGGAAACCAAAGACCTGATGTTGAAAAATAAATTGAGCCAATGCACATTCCCACACCTGAATTTTGACGAGAGAGGCCTGGTTTACACCACTGATTTTGATACGATTTTCGGTCAACAGGAAATTTGGATACCTGCTTCTGAGCTGACAGGCCAACTGAAATCCAAGAGTAAATTTAAAAAAATATTCGTTAAATAAGGCATGGCAGAAGCAATCGACATATTGCGCAGGATCCGAAGAATAGAGATCAGGGCAAAAGGACTGAGTAAAAACCTTTTTTCAGGTGATTATCACAGCGCCTTTAAAGGAATGGGTATGTCTTTTGCGGAAAACAGGCTATATGCATTCGGAGATGATACCAAAAATATCGACTGGAATGTGACAGCCCGGACCGGTGATACATACGTCAAGGTCTTTGAAGAAGAACGCGAACTGAGCGTAATTCTACTCATCGACGTCAGCAGATCTTCTTTTTTTGGTACCCAACACAGTTTTAAAAGTGATATCTGTGCAGAGATCAGCGGAGTTTTGGCGTTTTCTGCCATATCAAACAATGACAAAGTCGGTGCCATCCTGTTCAGTGATGTGATCGAAAAATACATTCCGCCCAAAAAAGGCAAATCGCACATACTCAGGATACTCCGCGAAATTGTTTACATGGATACAATAGGTAAAGGAACGGATCTGAGTATCGCTTTGAAGTACCTGAACAATGTTTTGAAAAAGAGAAGCATTGTTTTTGTAATCTCAGATTTTATTACCGGTGATTATGAGACTGAGTTGAGTCTTGCTGCCAAAAAACATGATATCATTGGCATTCACCTGTATGATCTGGCAGAGCAAAAACTGCCTGACGCCGGGCTGATGAAAGTAACCGATATGGAGTCAGGCCAACAAAAGATCATAGACACTTCCTCACCAGAACTCAGGTCCGGCTATGAAAAATATTTTGCCGACAGAAGAAACCAGGTCAAAAAAACTTTCCACCTTACCGGTCTGGATACCATGGAAGTTAAGGTGACGGATGATTATGTCAGCATTTTGAGATCATTTTTCAAAAACAGGATCAGGTGAAAAAGATCGTTATCCAATTTGTGCTTGCAGTTTTGTTCCTGATGCCGGCCGGTTTGACCGGGCAGGTCACCATCGCCATAACCGCTGAAAAAGACAGTTTTGAAATAGGTGAAAATATACCCGTTGAACTGACCATCCGTTTCGAAGATCAGCAGTCAAGGTTAAAATTGATCCGGTTTTCCGTCCTGGATTCATTGGGTGTCATGAATTACCTTTTTCCTGAAGACAGCATTTTCAGTGAAGCAGAGGAGACAGATTTTGACATTTCAGATCAAGGACTTTGGACCAGCCACCAGAAAACAACGTTCACGGAAAAAGAACTCGCCTGGGCAGATGATTCCCCAAAAGGAGTTTTCAGAAACCAACTGGTGTTGAAAATTTGGGATCCCGGCTTATTCAGAATAATGATCACTGAATTGCAGTACGAAGACGGATCCGGAAAAATCATTCCCTATTTTCCTGAAACCAATGTGGCAAAGATCGTATTCATCAATGGGGCTTCAGTCGGGGAACCGAGCCAACTTGCACCGATCGACCCGATCATTAAAAGGACTTTCCCCTTGCTGTATTTAAGATATATATTACTGATATTCAGTATTATTGTGCTGATCATCACCGTGGTTGATTGGTTTAAAAATCGACCTCCGGCTGAGATCAACCTGCAATTTCCGGTTGAACAGGAAATACCTCCGCATGAAATCGCGCTCACACAACTGGAAAAACTGGCTTCCTCAGCTTATCATCTGCAGGGGAAAACCAAGTTGTTTTATTCAGAACTCAGCCGGATCCTCAGAAGCTATCTGGAAGTGAGATTCAAAATCCCTGCCCTGGAAAACACCAGCGATGAAATTTTAAAAACCCTGCGGTCAAAATTCCTGAATGATCCGGCCAGAAACCTGTTGCAGGAAATTTTATCGGTTGCAGACCTGGTAAAATTTGCCAAAGCTGAACCTTCTCAGGAGGTGCATCTTTATGCGCTCCAAAAAGCTAAAGAATTTGTTGAATTGACAAAATTTGTTCCATCCAAAAACGACCAGGATAAATGATCAGCTGGCTTCAACATATCCATTTCAAGGAACCCTGGTTCCTGGTACTGGCAGGTCTGATACCCCTGATACTTTATTTAAGACACAAAAAACTGAAATCATTTGAGCTGTTTTTCCCTTTACCGGCGCTGGAAGGATTGGGAAAGGTCAGCAGTTGGAGGCTTCGGACATACCGATTATTGCCCGTTTTGAGGATGGTCATTTTCACCCTGATCGTTCTGGCTTTGGCACGTCCCCAACTCAGTCTGAAGGAAGAACAGGTGAAAGCAGAAGGCATTGACATCATGATGGTGCTGGATGTTTCCCTGAGTATGCTGGCAAAGGATTTTGATCCCGACCGTTTGCAGGCTGCCAGAAAGGTTGCAACAGATTTTGTGGAAAAAAGAGCTTATGACCGGATCGGTCTGACGGTTTTTTCAGGTGAAGCTTTTACGGTTTGTCCACTCACTACAGACAGGGAAATGCTCAGGAACTTTATTGAAGATATTCAACCCGGTATCCTGGAAGACGGCACAGCCCTTGGCAATGGCCTGAGTTCAGCCGTCAACCGCCTTAAAGATGCAGAGGCAAAAAGCAAAGTGGCCATCATTTTGACCGACGGAGTGAACAATCGCGGATTTGTAGATCCGGTAGTTGCCATAGAACTGGCAAAAGAGTTTGGGGTCAGAGTGTATACCATTGGCGTCGGAACAGAAGGTCTGGCGCTGTCTCCCGTGGCAAGGCACCCCGCAGGAGGATTTTTCTACGATTATGTCCGGGTGGAGATCGATGAAGATCTGCTCCGCAAAATGGCTGATGAAACGGGAGGCAAGTACTTCAGGGCGCAAAACGAAGATGAACTGAATGAGGTTTACAATGAGATAGACCAACTCGAAAAAACGGAGATTGAAGTCCGGGTTTTCAAACGGTATAGTGAAGAATTTGGCATTTTTGTCATTTGGGCTCTGGGATTATTGTTGCTTGAAATCATATTGAGAAACAGCTGGTTAAAAACGGTACCATAAATATGTTCAGATTTGAGCATCCATATTATTTGTATTTCCTTTTGCTGATCCCGTTGATGGTGCTTATGTTCGAGGCCTGTCAAATTTACAGCAAAAAGCTGAAATTTTCGGTTGCAGAGGAAAGTCTGGTCAGGCGAATGATCCCCGGATGGAAAAAAAGCAGGGTTCGATTCCGATTTTTGCTTTTGACCATATCTTCTGCCTGCTTAATTCTGGCACTTGCCAATCCTCAATGGTCCGGTAAACGGGAAAAGATCACCGTGAGCAGTTCGGATATTTATATTGCGCTCGACATTTCCCAAAGCATGATGGTGGAAGATCTGCCGCCTAACCGGCTGGAAAGGGCAAAAAAAATGGTGGAAAGCCTGGTGGACGCCTTGAAGGGGAACAGGATCGGCTTGATTCTGTTCGCAGGCGATGCTTTTATCCAGGTTCCGCTGACAACAGATTATGCAGCGGTATTATTGACGCTTAAATCCGCACATCCTGATCAGATCATCCATCAGGGAACGGCGATCGGGGAATCTTTTGAAATTGCGCAAAGATCATTCAGGGATGAAGAAAAACATCAGCGTGCCATCATCGTAGTGACGGATGGTGAAGACCATGACAGTGAGGCAGTCAGCAAAGCCAAAATGGTTTATGAAGAGGGAATGCTGGTTTTTACGATCGGTGTAGGCTCCGGGGAAGGCGGTTTCGTACCTGAAAGTCAATATGCCAATGCTCCTGTATATAAAAAAGATGAAGATGGAAAATTTGTCAAAAGCAGGGTGAACGAAGGGTTGTTGCGGGAACTGGCAGCAGCCGGTAAAGGTGAATACTATAATGTGGTGGAAGGTGAACAATTGGTGGAGAAGCTGACTGCACAACTCGAGAAGCTGGAAAAAAGGGAAATGGAGCAAAGGTCCTTTACGGCGTTTGAATCCTATTTTGGCTTCTTTTTGATTTTAGCCCTTTTGTTGTTGGTTGCTGAGTATTTGTGGCCGGAGAAAAAGAAATCAGTATGATTTACAAGGTACGATTTACGAGGTACTATTCAGGATATGAAAAAAGTAACGATCAGTTTTTGTTAAAATTTAGAAATTATTTACAATAGAAATTGAACTAATATTATGTATATAAATTTACAAATAAAATCAGTTTAAACATAATGAAGAGTGAAGGAAATGAACTTTTATCAATAACAGTCGGCTCATTAAAAACCTTAGGAGATCTAACTTAGTAATTTTAATAATAATCGTATTCCCTTAATCGTACCTCGTAAATCGTATTTCGTAAATCATTATATTTCAATGTTTAAAAATCTAATTATATTGCTTTTTTTAAGTTATACAATGACCGTTTTCGCTCAATCCGGTAGCAGGGAATTCCGTGATGCGCAGAAAAACTACCTTCAGGAACGCTATCCTGAAGCGGAAAAAAGTTTTCGCAATTCCCTCGGGAAAAAGGAAGATCCGCGAACTCATTATAATCTCGGAAACTCTTTGTATCAGCAGGAACGTTATGATGAAGCGGCCGAACAATACCAAAAATCCATTCAGACTTCAAAAGACAGTCAGCTGAAGGGCAAAGCAAGCTATAATCTGGGCAACAGCCTTTTCAAACAGGAAAAATACACTGAAAGTATTGATGCCTACAAACAGGCTCTGAAAAACTTGCCTGACCATCAGAACGCCCGGAAAAATCTGGGCCTTGCAAAGGAGATGCTCAGAAAACAAAACCAGGAACAGCAGCAACAAAAAAATAAAGAAAACGACAAAAACAAAGACCAGGATAATAACCGGGAAAGACAACCGGAAAATCAGGAACAGGAAAAAAAGGATCAAAAAAATAATGATCAGCAAAATCAAGGCAACGAACCTTCCGGCGATGATCAAAATCAGGATAACGAACGTTCCGAAGACAAAAAATCCGAGCTGGACAAAAATGAGTTGAATAAACTCCTGGATCTGATCGAACAAGAGGACAAAAATGCACAGAAAAAAGTCCGCAAAGGACGTGATATAAAAAGCAAAAAAAATTGGTAAACTAAAAACTGTTGAGAGATGAAGTATTTCATATTTTTTCTTTTGATGACTGCTGCTTTCGAAATCAAAGCACAGGAAATTGTTTTTAAGGTGGAAGTGAGCTCAGACTCAGTTTTGATGGGCAACACCTTTGAAGTTCGTTTTACGATTGAAAACGCTGGCGGTGATTTTAAGGCACCTGATTTTGAAGGGTTTGATGTCATAAGTGGCCCGAATACCAGTTCTTCATTCAGCATGGTCAACGGAAATGTCACTCAAAAAGCGAGTTACACTTATCGGTTGAGACCGGAAAGGGAAGGAAAGCTTTATATTCAACCGGCCACTTTCAAGACCAAAAACAATACGCTGGAGACTGAACCGCTGATCGTTTTTATCTATCCGAATCCGGATGGCGTGATGAATCATGGCAATTTTGATGAAGATCGCGGAGGTTCTTTGCCGGATATCTGGCAATCCAAACCCCGGAAAGCAGATCCGTTGAAAGAGAAAAGACGCAAAATTTAAACCTGAACAGAATGACGTGGTATACCCGCATGATCTTTTGGGCGTTTGCCTTGCTGATAGCCAATTTTACACTTGGCCAGGGAAAATTTTATGCGGTCTGCAATGCAGATGAAGTTATACTGGGCAGCTATTTCAATGTGGAATTTGTCATTGAAAACGCTTCACCGGATGATTTTGTGCCTCCGGATTTCAAGGGATTTAAAATACTTTCAGGCCCAAACCGGTCTTCTCAGGTCAGCATCATCAACGGACAACGCTCCCAAAAGGAATCCTACGGGTATACCCTCATTCCCGAAACTGCCGGTAAACTCGTCATCGGATCAGCAAAAATCCGTATCGGAAAAAAGACTTTCAAAAGTAAACCATTAACTGTTGAGGTACTCAAATCCGCAAAAGGAAGCAGCTCCGGTGACCCTGGAAAGGATGTTTTTGTGAAAGCGGAACTGGCTGAGCAAAATGTTTACTTTGGACAGCAGGTTTTGCTCCATTATGTTTTGTACACCAGAAAAAGGATCAGTGGATATAATGTACTTGCGCTGCCTGATTTTGAAGGTATTTTGGCACAGGAAACCGAGATAATGCAGACTTCAGGCAGAAAAGTTATCGGAGGTAAGGAATATGCAACCGAAGTGCTTAAAACTTTTGCCCTTATACCACAAAAACCCGGAAAGACCACCATTGATCCGCTTCAATTGACCCTTGGCCTTGCAGAAAATGATGATCCTTTCGGCCTTTTCGGTGGATCAAAACCTATTGCAATTGCGACCAATACGCTCGTTTTGAATGTGTTGCCATTACCTGAGCATCCTTCGGGATCATTCACCGGAGGTGTCGGGGATTTCAGCATTTCTACTGAAGTTTCGCCCGGGGTAGTCACCACCGACGATGCTGTTTCTGTTCAATTGACCATTACCGGAAATGGTCTGTCAAAATACATTCAGGCACCCAAGCTGGATTTCGGCGATGAGTTTGAAGTGTATGACCCGACTGAAATATCCAAACAGGATTTTGTCCGTGACGGTTACATCATCGGTTCGAAAACATTCGAATATTTATTGGTCCCGTTGCAAACAGGTGAAAAATCCATTCAGATCAACTATGATTATTTTGATCCGGGGAAAAAGCAATACATCACTTTGAGTTCTCCTTCGTACCCGGTTTCAGTGACCATGGGTAAAAAAGCGATCACGGAAAAAAGGGGAGATCCGGGAGACTCCGGAAATCAGGATGATCTTCAACTGATCAACGAAAGCGGGCTCAGCGATCCTGCAAATTCATTTGCCGGATCAGCATTTTTCTGGATCATGCTTGGTTTGCTTATTTCAGCCATACCGGGCATATTCTGGTACAAAAAAAGACTGGATAAAGCCAGTTTGATTGATCCTTTCATCAGGAAAAGCCAAAAAGCGTCAAAAGAAGCCAAAAAAAGGCTTTCAAAAGCCAGATCTGATCTCAGTGCAGGCCGCCATCAGGCTTTTTACAAATCTGTTTCTGAAGCCTTACTGAGCTATGCTGCGGACAAATTTGGTATTCAGACGCTGGATCTTTCCAAATCCAGGATAGAATCTGCTTTGCGGGAAAAACTGGTTCCGGATAGCCTTTGTATGCAATTCAGCCTTATCCTGGAAAAATGTGAACGTGCCCTGTTTGCAGGGATCAATCCTCAGGGTGATGAAAGCCTTTACAATGAAGCTGATGAGATGATCACAAATCTTGAAACACACATCAGCCGGACCGGACAGGTAAAGCAAGGAACCTTGTAAATATTCACCTAAAATTTCTTTCCTAACTTGACAATGCTGAACTTAGTGTGTAGATTTGCAATGCCTGGTAATAGCGGGTCCTAAACTGACATCTCCTTATTTTAAAACAAAAAACATAATCATGTATATCAGAAGTCTGATCAAACCATCTTCATCGACCATTTTGTTGATCATAGCAGCCATTTTCTCACTGTCTTCCTGTAAAAACAATGCAAAGGAAAATGCGGAAAGCATGATGGAAAACGCTTATGAGAAAGAAACCGGTCAAAAGATGGATGTCAATATCGGAGACCAATCAACGACCATCACCACAGACATGGGCAGCACACAATACTCTTCAGAGATAAAATCCTGGCCCAGGGACATCCCTTCCGACGTTCCTGAGTTTCCTTCCGGAAAACTCAACGGCGGGTTGACCACCGATCAAAATGACGGTTTTGGATGGACCTTGAATTACATCAATATCCCCAAGGAAGCAGTTCGGGAATACGAACAGCTGCTCAAAGCCGCCGGATTCCAAACCAACGTGGTCATCGTTAATGATCAGGGTGGTAGCGTGATGGGCACCAAAGGCAAGGTCTCCGTTACATTTATGGGCGGTGAAGAAGGCGGGGTATTGTCCATTTTCAGAGAGAAAGACTAATGCTAAAAATCCACTCCTCCCATCATGTGGTTTTCAGGTAGGATTATTGTATAATACAAGTCACAGCAACATCTATTGTTGTTTTGCCTGTATAAGGCACAGCAACTATCGGTTCGCGCTTTTTTTCAGCCTGATGAAAAGTTGAAACTATTGGATTTCAATGATTTGTCTGTGTACACCAGACAACGTTTTAAGCACCAACGTCATCAGGCTATATCCTGCCTTTCAAAATTTTCAATTTCTTTCAGAAAATCCAGCGCCTTTTTGGTTTTGGAGGAGGTGAAAAAATCTATTGTTTTTCTTACCCAGAGGATATGAAGATTTTTATGTGATAATTTTAGCATTACCCAAATCAATGGTATTGTCAACAATAAATTGAATATCAAGTACCTGATGACAAAATCAGGCGCTAAATGAGGATAAATGTCGAGACCTGAAATCAGGTAGATACCCACGATGGTATAAGCCCACCAGACCGGTATTGAAAGGAATACCAGTTTTAGGAAAAGGAACCCGTGTACATTTACCCGTTCAATTTTTTTTCTGATTTCAAGGATCGACCCGGAGTAATCAATCTGACTGATCAGTACAAGTTGCCCGATACTGCCAGTCAGTGCAATGATGGCAAAAATAAGCACAATCAGCCCGCTGACAGCAAAGTGTGCCAGATTCCAGTTTTTTGCCAAAAAGTCACATATAAAAAATACAATAAATCCGAAAAATAAAAGCTCCAAAATACTGTAAACCATTAATGAAGATGTCTTTTTTCGCGCTTTTTTGATCTGGATTCGTTTCAGTACTGATTCTTTATTCAATTGTAACAATTCATCCAGTTTAGTATTGTATGCAGCCATTAGCTGTTGAAATTCGATTGTTTCCATGTCATAAAATATTTTGAAATTCTTTTTTTAATTTTATTATTGATCTGCTGATCCTGGTAGCCACATTGGTTTTGGAAATGCCTAAAATTTCGGCTATTTCTTCGTGTTTTTTCCCGTCCAGATACAAGAGCATCAGCGCTTTATTCAATTCATCCAGCCGCTCGATATACTGTTGCAATAATTTTAAACGATCATCAGGTTCAGCATCATACTCCTCATATTTGATGAAGCACAATGAGTCTTCACTGTAAGATGTATTTTTTGATTGAATTTTTATATTTTTTCTGTAATGTGAAATGGCCACATTCAATGCAATACGGTACATCCAGGTAGCATATTTATAATCAGGATCGTATTTGTCTATAGAATTCCAGAGCTGTACTAAAATTTCCTGTTCCAGGTCTTTTCTTTCCTCCGGTTGCCGGCAATAGGAATTGATGATCTTGAACAAAATTCTTTTGTTAGACTCCAGTAGTTCCATGAATAATTCTTCTTGGTCTGTTGACATCACACTTTCTTTCTTTACTTTCAATTTCAAGTTTTTGGCTTAAAATATTCATGCTATTATTCGCAGCATTGTCAAAAAAATCACAGTTTTTGAATGTTTTTTAAAAAATTCACTCAAAAAAGGATATTTTTCTGATGTTTGAAGGAGTCGTTGTCTAAAAATGTATCTTAATGCCTGCAATCAAATTACTGACGAATGCTGACGATGCTTTGTATATCGGCACTTGTCAGGAAGGGCTTGCACTTACGAAGCAGGCTTGTCAGCATTTTCAATCACTATATATGATCCAAAAAAGAGCTGTGCCTTGATTGTCTGGCCAACCCTCCACTACGTGTTCCCTCCCCTGAAAATCCACCTCATTCTCACTTTTCAGGAGCGGTAGGTCATTTTCAGCAACCAATATCATTGAAACAATTTCGATTTTAATATAATCAGCCTTAAACCATGCATCCTAAAATTTCAGTAAATGAATCTATACAAAATAAAATTGTTTTAGCTTTATTGCCGTTATTGTTTTGTGAAAATTAAATCATTCATCACATTGGAATTAATTCATAGGCAATACATCTGTCGTAATTTAATGCATGACATATTGATACGATGAATTCAAAAATGATGATCAAAAAATATAAAAATGAAACATTTATTTCTTTTTCTCGCCGGACTTACGCTGCTTTGGGCATGCAATACCAATAAAAATCTAAATAAAAATCAAATGGAGCCGTACAATTTTGAAAAGTCCTGGGAGAAGATCTCTTCTTTCGAGGAACAAGGCCTGTATAAATCAGCCAATCTGCTGGCGGAAGAGATTTACCAGGCTGCAAAAGCCCGCAGCATTTCCCTGGAAATGATCAAATCACTCCTGTACCGGGCTAAATATACGTCCGAACTGGAAGAAGACGGCTATAAAAAAGCCCTGGATCTGTTTGAAGCAGAGTCAGCCTCAGCCGCCCAACCCGAAAAATCTATCCTGCAAAGTATCCTGGCTGAACTTTATGACGGATACCTTATGCAGAATCTCTGGAAAATCAACCAAAGAAAAGCACCCATTGACAATACCCAAACCGACATCAGGGAATGGGCTGCACAGCAATTTACGGAAAGATCAGCCAACCTCTTTCTTGCCTCACTGTCCGATCCTTACACTAAACAAATACCTCTGCAGGATCTGAGTGAACTGATTTTACCCGGACAGAACAGAAAGATCGAACACAACAACCTCTATGAACTGCTGGCCTACAGGGCAATGGATTACTTCCGCAATGACAAATATTTCATTCCTCAATCAGCTGACCGATATGTGATGAAGGATCCGGGGTTGTTTGGAGATGCAAATACTTTTATGCGGCTGGACATCGCCGGACAGAATGATTCCAATGAAAAACAAGTGTTGCTCATCCTCCAGGATTTAACCAAAACTTACCTTGCATCCGGGGAAAATGATAAACTGGCAGAAACGGAGATTCAAAGACTGATTTTTGTGAATCAGCATTACAAAGGCAACGATGGGTCCAGGCTCTATCTGGATGCCTTATACAAAATCACTGAAGATTTTCCTGAATTGAAAGAAAGTGCCGAGGCCTGGTACCTGATAGCCAGCCATCTTTTCTACACCAGGGCAACAGACCAGCCGGATAATGCTCTTAAGGCTGAAATCATAAAAGATGCCTACTCCATTTGCTCCAAAACAATGGAAAAATATCCCGGGTCCTACGGAGCTGATCAATGTAAGGGCCTGCTTTCCACGATTGAAAGCAAATCTCTGAGTGTCAATACAGAAATGATCAATCTGCCCGGTGAAAACATCATCAGCCTGGTCAGCTACAAAAATATTTCAAAAATATACCTCAAAATCGTGGCTTTTGACCGGAAAGCCTACGAAAAAATGGATTTGCTCAAACAAAAGGAGATAGAATTCTTTGTGAACAGTTTGCCGGCGATCCGTTCATGGGAACAAATTTTACCCGGAGGACATGATTTTCTTGAACACAGCACTGAAATTTCAATCGGAATGCTTATCAAAGGCTCTTATGCTCTGGCCATTTCTGATAATCCAGAGTTTTCCGGGAATAAGGCAGCATTGGAGTTTTCTCCGTTTTTTGTATCCAATCTTGCATACTGGCAATCAGAAATGGAAACCAGCAGCCGCATTTATGTGGTTGACAGGTCAAGCGGTATACCAAAACCCAATGTCAGTGTTGATTTTTTTGCCCGGTTTTACGATGGCAGACAACCTGTAAAACAAAAGATCAAAAGTCTGAAGACCAACACTGAAGGCTATGTGGTGATGGAAGATACTGAAGGTCAGCGAAATATGACCGTCGAATTGAATGATGAGGCCGGCGATGAACTTTTTGTCAGCGAAAATATCTATCCCGGTTTCAAATACAATGAACCATCAACCACCAGGCATGTACTATTTTTCATGGATCGAACCCTGTACCGGCCAGGACAGACTATATATTTCAAAGGAGTGCTGTACGAACAAAGCCAGAATGCTCCTCCCAGGATCCTATCCGGAGTCAGAAATATCGAAGTTTCGTTATACGATGCCAATCACCAAAAAACAGCCAGTCTGATCGTCAGCTCGAATGAGTTCGGCAGTTTTAGCGGTAGCTTTAACCTGCCTTCTTCAGGGCTTCCAGGAACCTATAACCTGGTGAGCAGCCAGTCGCAGGACAGGATATATTTCAATGTTGAAGAATATAAAAGACCTACGTTTACTGTGGCAATTGATCCTTACGACAAGAGCTATAAACTGGGCGACAGCATCGTCGTAACGGGCAAAGCAACCAAATTTGCCGATGTTCCGGTTACCAATGCACTGATAAACTACCGTTTCAGAAGAAATGCCTGGTGGCCATGGTGGTCCTATGATTATGGCAGAATGCCTGCCAGGAATAATGCAGTGGAGATCGCTTCGGGTTCCCTGTATGCAGACGTTGACGGAAAATTCAATATTCCCCTCACACTGCTGAATGATGATCTCATCGATCCCGGGACTCATCCGCAATTCAGATTTGAACTGGAGGTGGATGCCGTGGATTTGACAGGAGAAACCCATTCGGCTACTTATGTGATTACAGCAGGAGCCAATTCCAAAAATGTCGAATTGTCTGTTCCGGAAAATCATCAGCTTTCCGAAAAACTGGAAATTGTGATCCTTGCGAAAAACTGGAGCGGAGTGAGCCAAAACATTTCAGGAAAATTGCAGGTCATTGAGTTGGATAAACCCGGCCGGATCTTCAGGGAAAGATTTTGGCCGGTTCCGGACCTGTGGATCTATGCCAGGGAGGAATTCAAAAGATTATTTCCGCATTTTGCCTATAAGGAAGAGGACAAACTTGAATTTGCCCCGGAAAAAAGTGTGATCATGGACAAAGCTTTTGACACAGCCGTTTCCACAAAGACCGAACTGGACCTTCCTGCCGGCAATTACAAGATTGCCTTTACTTTTTTGGATGATCAGGGTCATCCGATAACCATTACAAAATTCACTCAGGTATACGGAGCTAATGATGCCCCGGGTAAGGATCCGGTTTTTTTATCCGTAAAAGGAGGAGTACCTGGCGAAAAGGCAGAGATAACCCTTCGGTCGAAAATTGCATCTCAACCGATCATCCTGGAACTGCTTGAAAAAAGATCCATTGCAATTCACCGGTGGGAATATCTCAAAAACAAAAAGACTTTCAGCCATTCACTGGAGGAAAAACACCGTGGAAATATTCATGCAAGAATTGTCTATGTTTATGACAACCGGATTTTCACCAAAGCAGAAACCATTCGCGTTCCCTGGTCAGACAAAGAGCTGGAGATTGAATATGTACGTTTCAGAAACCGGCTGTTGCCTGGTGAAGAACAAGAATGGGAACTGAATATAAAGGGAAAAAAACAGGATAAAGTGCTTGCTGAAATGCTGGCCACCATGTATGATGCATCCCTGGATGACATTAAGAGCCACAACTGGTTCGCTCAGGTCTATTCCAACAACTATCTGCATAGCAGCCCAAGGTTTTTTGGCTTTGAGACTGCACGAACGAGATCATTTACAGACTATTACTGGAATGAAATGTATTACCCGACCATGCAAAGATCATTTCATACACTCAATTGGTTTGGAATGGAACCTTCCGTTTACAGTGGTACTTTCGACGCAGATGCCTATACTGTGACTAAAGATAGAATGGTCATGAGTAAATCTGTGCTGCCGCCGCCTGCTGCAGCTGAAGCCGAGGCTGAAACAGTCATCAGCCGGGATTCTTCCGTAAAAACTGAAACGAGGCAAAACGAAGATTCCGGAACCGGAAGACCACCGGAAGGGAATGAAAAACAACAAAAAACTGCTGAGATACAGTTGCGCACCAACCTTAATGAAACGGTTTTCTTTTTCCCTCACCTCCGTACAGATGCTGAAGGCAATATCCTGATCCGGTTCAAAATGAACGAAGCCCTCACAACATGGAAATTCCTGGCTTTTGCACATTCAAAGGAACTGGCCTATAAAATCAGCGAAAACCAGGTAGTGACCGCCAAGGACTTTATGGTCATGCCCAATATTCCCAGGTTTGTACGCGTTGGTGATGAACTCCTGCTCAGCACACTGATCAGCAACCGTATCGGAGAAACTGCAAAAGGAGATATTGAGCTCAGACTCCTGGATGCTGTTACTGAAAAAGACCTGACTGATCTTTTTGTAAAAAATTCAAAAAAAATTTCCTTTGAAGTGGTTTCAAAAGGTATGACCAGAATAAACTGGAGTATGGCGATCCCGGAAGAAGCTCCCGGTCTGCTGAAGTATCGTATTATTGCCAGGTCAGGCAATTTCGGGGATGGAGAAGAAGGTTTATTACCTGTATTGTCCAACAGACAATTGATCACGGAAACCCTGCCTATGTGGGTCAATGGCAGCAGCCGCAAAAAGTATGAATTTAAAGCCATTGAAAAATCATTGAAATCAGGTGGTGAACCATACAGACTGACCATGGAATTCACTTCACATCCAGCCTGGTATGTGATCCAGGCGTTGCCTTATATCCGGTTTGATCATGATGCCAACAGTATCCAGTTGGCCAATGCGCTGTTCGTAAATGCACTTGGAGCCGAGATCGTCCGGCAAAATCCGGCTATCAAAAGAGTTTTTGATAAATGGGCATCCATTTCAGGTGATCAAAGTCCTCTGAAAAGTCAATTGGAACAAAACAAGGAATTGAAAAACATTCTGTTGCAGGAAACACCCTGGGTACTGGATGCAGTCGATGAAGCAACACAAAAAAAGAATATCTCACAATTCTTTAACCTGAATCAGACACAGCAGGATCAGTTGGGAATCATCCGGAAACTGAAATCCCTGCAGGAAGGAGACGGTGGTTTCAGCTGGTATCCAGGAGGAAGAAGCAGCAATTTCATAACTCTTTACATTCTGGAAAGCCTTGGGAAACTGGATAAAGCCGGTGTAAAAACAACTGAAAACAGTGGTTTGAATGAAATAAAACAGCGTGCACTTGAATTTGCTGACGACGAATTTGTCCGGATGTATGAAGATTTGCAGGAGTCAGCCAAAAAACATCAATGGGATCTGTCAAAGGATCATTTGTCGTCACTGGCGGTATATTATCTTTATGTGAGATCGATGTTTCCGGGAACAGACCAGTCAGATGATCTGAAAAAGGCGACCGTTTATTATCTGGATCAATGTCAACAGTATTGGTTGGGTAAAGGGCTTTATACTGAAGGATTGATCGCACTGGTACTCAACCGGAGTGGCAATCCCGTAAAAGCGAAATCCATTCTGGCTTCCCTGGAAGAAAGATCAGTTTTCAGTGAAGAACTGGGCAGATACTGGAAAACAACTTTTGGTTATGATTGGTTTGAACTGCCTGTTGAGACACAGTCTTTGATGGTGGAAGCCTTCGATGAGATCAGAAAAGGTGATCTGGTTACAGAACAACTTAAGATCTGGCTGATCAAAAACAAACAAACGAATATCTGGCAAACCCCCAAAGCCAGTGTTGCAGCAATACATGCTTTGTTGCTGGGCAGTCAGAAATTGCTTCAGGAAGGTCAGTTGCTGGACGTCACCATGAATGGCAAATCCATTTCAGCAGCTGTTGACCCGGAAGATATTCAGGCTGGAACAGGATACTTCAAGCTCTCATGGCCGGGTAATGAAGTGATTGCAGGTATGGAGCAAATCGAGGTGGTCAATCCAAACAAATCCATCGCATGGGGTGCAGGATACTGGCAATACTTCCAGGATCTGGACAAGATCGCAAAAAATTATGGCAGTCCGCTCAGTATTTCCCGCAAGATCTATCGGGTTGTGGACACGAAAACAGGGGAAAAGCTCGAAGAATTGAATGAGGATTCCAAGCTGACGCCTGGGGAGAAACTGATGGTAAGTCTGCGGCTTGAAACTGACCGACCTATGGATTTCGTACATCTTAAGGATCAGCGCTCTTCAGCATTGGAACCACTGGAACAGGTCAGCGGTTATGAATGGAATGGCGGGTTGATATATTACAGGAGCAGTCAGGATGCCGCCACCAATTTTTATATTGAACATTTACCTCGGGGCGTTTTTGTGATACAATACCCTTTGAGGGCGACGCATTCCGGAAATTTTTCAAATGGAATTGCCATGATCCAATCGTTTTATGCACCGGAGTTTTCCGGACATTCGGAAGGAAGCAGGATCAGCATTGAAGGAGAAAACTAAGTGAGTCTTCTGAATTAAATTCACAACTTGCAACTTTCAGTGCTTTAAATCATTTAGTTTTTACCAATTATAATTGGAATATGGTTAATAATATCGAATCGGCTCTTTGCGGTCTTTTCGAAAAACTATGCATTCATAGCGGTAAAATCATCAACCGCGGAGTTCCCTTTGATTAGCAAAGATTGTAACCATTTGGCTAAACGTTTTAATCCTTTCGGTCTTGTATCTGTTAGTGCTTATAATCATTTGCTTTTGAATTTTCCAAATGGTTTTTAAGCAAGAACACTTTTATATAAAATCTGAACTAAAAGAAAATTGGCGGGAAGATCACGTGGATAAGGTTTTCAGTATGGTCATCATCTGGGAGTGGATCTTTCCCGGATCGGTGAGATCACCGGTGTTGACTTCAAGATGGAAATCGTTGGGAAACCTGCTGACTGTACTGGTTTTGAAGGTAGCATTTGCTGAGACTGCCAGAAAATGCAAATGAGGGTATTGGGCGGGATTGATGTGGACCAGCATATCGCATTCCTGTGATTTTACGAGGTCCAAAATGCTTTGTTTGGGAGTAAAATTCCACCTGACATCTTTTTTGTTGTATAAGGCCATATTGAAACCTTCCACATCTGTATCGGAGTCAACAAATCCGAGCAATTTAACCGAATGGGGCGGAAAATTTTCCTGAATTCGGATAAAATGATCTCTGAAAGCCGGATCAGTTCCGTCAAATAAAATCAAATAAGACCGGACAGTGTTGATCAGAATTTCTTTTTGCCCTGATCTCTGGCGGGAAGGTAAAAGTTTTTTTATTGCCTTCTCAAAGCTTCTGTATTTGATCTTTTCAAACAAATGTTACATATTTTCCTGGCCAGCAATCTCAAACTCGCCCATTTTTCTGTATTTTGAAATCCTGAGCTCAATACGTTCATCGGCGTCCATAGGTATAAGTTCCTTCAATTGCTTGGTAATATGTGCTTTAAGCGTTTTAGCCATCTTTTCCGGCTCGGTATGCGCTCCGCCGATCGGTTCTTTGATGATCTCATCGATCAGGCCAAACTCCAGCATATGTGGCGCAGTCAGTTTTAAAGCCTCTGCAGCTGTTTCCTTATAATCCCAGCTCCTCCAGAGAATGGATGAACAGGATTCCGGTGAGATCACGCTGTACCAGGTATTTTCGAGCATAAACACCCGGTCACCCACACCTATTCCCAGTGCACCGCCTGATGCTCCTTCTCCGATCACATAGCAAATGATGGGCACTCTGAGTTGAGCCATCTCGAAAAGATTTCTGGCTATGGCTTCAGCCTGTCCCCTTTCTTCCGCCTCCATTCCGGGATAGGCACCGGGAGTATCGATCAGGGTAATGACGGGAAAATTGAATTTTTCCGCTATTTTCATCAATCTGAGTGCTTTGCGGTAGCCTTCGGGATTGGGCATACCAAAATTGTGATATTGCCTTTCCTTGGTCGTACTGCCTTTTTGCTGCCCAAGGATCACCACTGATTGATTACCGATCCGTGCGATGCCTCCAACTATGGCTCTGTCGTCCTTGTTGAACCGGTCGCCATGCAATTCCACAAATTTGGAAGTGATCTGATCAATATAATATGAGGTATATGGTCTTTCAGGATGTCGGGAGAGTTGGACCCTTTGCCAACCGGTCAGATTTGAATATATTTCCTTCCTTTTTTCAACCAGTTTTTTCTCCAGTTCCAGTATAGTGGAAGCCAGGTCAATATCACCTTCTTCACTGACCTGTTTCAATTTATCCAGCTGTTCGGTAAGGCTTTCCAGGGGTTTTTCAAATTCGAGAAATACCATAGTTGACAATTTAATTTTAAAAGGCAGATCGAAGTTAGCAATTCATGAGATTTATCAGGGCAATAATTCAAACTATTTGTAAAAAAAATATGATTTAATTGGGCAATTTAAAAAAAATATCTACTTTTGTGTCCGCAAAATATTAGAGGTAATATTGGTCCGGTAGTTCAGTTGGTTAGAATACGTGCCTGTCACGCACGGGGTCGCGGGTTCGAGTCCCGTCCGGACCGCTGAGAAGCTCAACAGAGATGTTGGGCTTTTTTTTTGCATAGTGGGTAGTATGAAAATTGACTTAGCAAATTTATCTATAGAAGATGCGGGTCATGACGAATTTTTCACAGAAAAATTGTCATGATGCTGACCCGGAGCGGCAGCATTCGAGTCCCGTCCGGACCGCTGAGAAGCTCAACAGAGATGTTGGGCTTTTTTTT
>CAZQKR010000002.1:71915-78226 GCA_964594045.1 uncultured Saprospiraceae bacterium
CATTCGAGTCCCGTCCGGACCGCTGAGAAGCTCAACAGAGATGTTGGGCTTTTTTATGTCCATAACTCATTATTTCATTATTGAAATCCTGATTTTGATAAATTCCTGGAAACCATAAAATAACTCATTTTCAATGATTGGAAAAGATAAATTTCAATCCAGTATCTTTGTGTTTTTCTGCAATTGCAAACTTCCGGCATTTTGGATGACATTTCCACCATTGGGATTTGTATCAGTTATTAGCACCTCCCTTAATATCAAATTACCCTGATTGACGAGGGCTCTCCCAATACTACCTGTACCAGAGGTCATTTTCACGGAATTAACAACAACATTTCCATCGATCCCGATATTAAAAACCGGACCATTCCCATTCATTAGAAGATTGATTTTATCAGGATTTAAATCCATAATCATCAAAGATTTATCAATTGAAACAGGAGTGTTCAACTCAATAGTATCACCATTCAGATGCGGAGCAAAGACAATAATGGAACCAGGTTGGGCATCAATAATAACCTGCCTGAGTGAACCAGTCCCGCTATTGTTTAAAGTCGTAACTTCCAGATAATTTTGGAAGGGATTATCATATGACCATCTCGGACCCAGTGGATCTCCGCCATAAAGTATATTTCCATTCGATGGTCCACCTGAAGCAGCAGAAAAATCATTCAAAACAGTTCCACTTCCTTCATCAAAGTGGTACCCTGCAACCGTATTGGCATCTGAATTTAAAGGCATCCCGGGCAAAGTGAAGTTTCCTGTATACCTTATATAGTTTGAAATCCTGAATTCATCCAGCTTTCCTTTGTAATAGAGCGAACCAGGATAATCGTGTTTTTCTGCGCCAAAGACCAGGGTCGGATCATCAGGGTAACTTGTAATCCTACCATCTCTGTAACTTACATCAGATGTGGATGCACTGGAAACATTGGAGGCATCCAATATACCATCTACAAACAGCCATACGCCTCCATTTGAAGATTTTCTGGTCACTGCGATGTGGTGCCATGCACCATCATCAACGATGGTATTTCCAACCACACCTCCATGGGACAAAGAGCCTCGTTGAACCCCGAAAATAATTTTCCGATCACAAATGACTATTCCATAATCTCCATGATCTCCGTCATTGAATACATCCCTGTCTATGATTACATTGCCAAAATACCAGGATGAAGGATCGCAGGCTGCAGCCTGATTGTCGCCGGGATATGCTTTCATCCAAAATTCGATGGTGAAATCACCACCAACATCTACCGGTCTGTGTGGGGCATCCAATGGTATAACTACCCGGTCTATATCCGGATTCGTGTCACTTCCTGAAGCTAAAAAATGTAATGAATATGAACCTTCATTTTTGAACAGATAATCAAAGCTGTTGGCAAATTCGTATGTGGATCCACATGATGCAACAGCATCCCAGTTGACAGACCATGTCATCAAACCACGCAGATCAGGATAGCCTCCGTATTGAGCCAGGCTATAGGATCCGGGTTTGGGTCCCAAACCCCGTAAATAATCAACGGCTGATTTCAAAACCGAAGGGCTGACATATCCGCCACCAGCCGCATTCTGACATGCTGGCAATCCGATAGCTACTTTTTGCGGCGGTAATCCTTCGAAAAAACCACCGGGAGTATTAAATCCATGAATGACAGCCTCGGTCATTGCAACAATAAAATCAGCAGTGCCTTGTTCGTAAATATTTCCATCAATACCATACATACTGCCACTATTGTATAACTGGACATGCAAAAGATCCAGTGAATCTCTCAAGGCGTGTATTACCGGAAGATATGCTCCCCAAACACTACCATATGCCGCTATACCTCCCTGAACAAATGCTGTTTCGGGAGCCATGGTCAACATCATTTTTTTGCCGTTCAAATTAAAATAATCAGACATCATTTGGTTAATGGCATCGATCAAATGTATGATTTTATTATCAACAGGATCTGCAATAGTTCCTCCGGAAACAGTAACCGAACTGCCTTCCAGATCGATATCTATTCCATCGAAACCATATGTTTGTATGATACTGTTCATCGAACTGATAAAAATATTCTTTTCGTTTATGTCATCCAAAATTATCGGTGCAGTTGCACCTCCGATACTGATCAGTACTTTTATACCGGATGCCTGAAGTTCCTGAATTTGACTGATAAAAGTTGATTGTGAAATGCCATCAGGGTTAAATGTCATATCATAATCAGTACCAGCCTGCGGAATGGCAAATGCGACATCAATAATATTATAACGATCATCTATTTGGTTTAAATGTATGTATGGTGCATTTGGATCATGCCAATTATGCCAGTAACCCACGAGTGAGGGATGCGGTAATTGAGCAGGTAAGTCGATTGCTGCCAAAATGAAAAAAATACAGATTAGTCTAAATTTCATACATGTGTCTTTGTTTTACTGAACAGGTTAATTGACCTTCAGTTAAAATATTAGGAATACAATTCAGCTGAATTGTATTTGTTTATTGTATTGATTTTTAGAGTTTTATTAATAAAACTCTGTTTGTAAATATATAAGAAATATAAATTTAAGAAAATTGTATGAATTTTGTAATATCGAAAAGGGAAGTATAAAATGTTCAAAATCCGGATAATGGTCGGTCAACCCGGGAGATCGTTAATTGACTTATCCAAAATTAAGTTGTCCATCTTGTTTTAAGTACCCGTTTGTCAAAAAAAACCAGTTTTCTTCCTGATAATTCTGATATCAGGTGACTAAATGGATTATTGTATTCAATATTTTTATTTTTTCTCTGCATAAAAAGGCTTCAGCATAGTATCAGACCAATCAAACATAATTGTTTGAATCAAAGATTTGAGCTACATGAACAAAAAATGGTCTGGTTGAAAAATAAAATAGTAATAAAATATATGAAATTCATTATTGCCAGCCAGAGAAAGTATATCGAACGAGTCTTTTATGTTCGTTGCATATACCCGGGAATCAGGGCAAATTACTCCTTTTATTCCCTGTACAAAAATCTGTCTCCGGTTGAATCGATCACTTTTTCCTTCCAGCTTTCGGAGTAGCCCGGAAACATAGGCTGGAGCGGATATCCGTATGGATTTCTCAGGAAAGTCCCATCTTTTTCCTGTTTGACATTGCCATCCAGGTATTTGACCAGTAGGAAATCTCCCAGTTCACGCCATTTCTTGATGGTCAGATCACCCATATTGCAGGAATAGTCTGTAAGGAACTCCCTGGCCATCGCCGGATCGGATTCCCAAAGGACCATAGCAGCTGCATCGATAGCCGGAACAGTCATGCTGAATCGGTTTTCCAATTCAGACTGCACTTTCCTGACATCACCCATTACCCGGTCATAAAACAGGTAAGCAAAATGCGCCACACGATTGAAAACCCAAAATGCAGCATCATCCTTATAGGTCAATATATCCCCATAGCCTTCTTTCCAGCTTTCAGGCACCCGGTTGATTCCGCAATAGAAAGGTACGTGTACTGTACTGCCTGCATCATCAACTCCAAACCAGATAATACCACCGATTGGATCAGGCAGCCAGCTTCTCATCTGGGCAACATAGGAAAACCCGGTTTGCTGAGTAACCGTTGCTCTTTCGTTGAAATAGGTTGCACCTTTATGTTCCCAGGTCAGACCGCGCCAACGATAGGGCAGACCAAAAGGCCCGGCACCCGGATCTTTGGACATATCCAATTCTGTTCCCTGCAAATAATCCCTCTTGAACATGATCAGATCCTGCGGACTCAGTTTTCTGTCCGGTTTAATATAAAGCGGCATGCGATTGCTCAAATTCATCCCGGTTGCATAATCCCAATATGCATCCATACCTTCCTTTACTTGATCGAACATGCACCATACCCTGAGTTCACAGAACCGGGCTGCGCTGAAATCCAAAGGTGCGTAGGTATCACTGAAACTGAATTCGGCATCCGGCCCGTCAAAATAGGATTTTTGCCGGGCAAAACTGATCACATCATGCGCATATACCACCTCAACAGCCGGGTCGTTAATTCTGTTCAGGTTACGGCTGCTTATGCTGGTCTTTCCGTTCTCAAGGGGGAAACCGGTTATCCGGGCATGATTGGCATGCGCTGAAATATATCCATCCGGTATCCTGATCGCTACCCAAACGGCGCCTTTGTTGGCATTATAGAATTTCTTAGTTTTGGGATCCTGCTTCATGTCTGTGCCTTTGCCGATCAGTTCCATATACCACACCTCATGGGGATCTGCGATGGAAAAGGATTCTCCAGTGCTGTAATATCCGTGTTCGGCAACTAGTTCAGCGATCACCCTGATCGCTTCCCTGGCAGTTCTGGATCTTTGGATGGCCATGAACATAAGGCCTCCGTAGCTCATGATACCCGTACTGTCCTTTAATTCCGGTCTGCCTCCAAATGTTGACTCACCGATGGCAACCTGATGCTCATTCATAAATCCCACCGTCTGATACGTGTGGGCAACCTGGGGGATTTGTCCCAATGGTTTGGCCGTTCCTCTACTATAGATAGTCACCATGCTTCCTTCAGGCCAGCTCCTGGCAGGACTGAAATACAACTCTCCGTAACGGATATGTGAATCCGCAGCATAGGTGATCATGGTTGATCCGTCTTTGGATGCACCTTTGGTTACCAGATAATTGGTACAGGCTGTCAAATGACTTAAAAAGGGAGAAACAGCAAGAGAAATAATAAAAATCAATTGGCGAATTAAGATCATCATGATGTGGAACATGTTTTAAAATTACCCAAAATGCATATTTCCAAAAGGAACAGTATTCTTGTTGGAGTTGTTCGGAAAAAATATAAAAAAATGTTTGACCGGGTAAACTAACACGATTTATTCCTCCCGGATGAATGCCTTGATCTGACCGGCTTTGTAAGCCGGAGCGACAGAGATCAGCAATCCGATGGCTAGTACGGTCAGAGCCACGATCACAAAATCTTCCCAACGGACCTCAACCGGATATGCACTGATGACAAAGCCATCAGGAACTGTGATCAAACCGAAATTTTTTTGAAGGTAATACAGCAGTAAAGCGATACCAAATCCAAAAATGATACCCAGGGATGAAATCCAGATACCTTCAGCCAAAAATATTTTTCTAACCATTCCGTCAGTTGCACCCATGGCTTTCAGAATAGAAATATCCTTCTTTTTATCCAGAACGATCATCCAGAGGCTGCCGATCAGATTGAATGCAACCAAAAATATGATGAGGCAGACAATAGCAAAACTCAGCCATTTTTCGATGTTCATGATCTTCAAAAAGACTTCATCCTGTTGAAAGCGGTTCTGAAAAACATAATCATCTCCAAAATGCGCTTTGAGCGCCTTAATGGTCTTTTCAACATTGCCGTTCGTTTTGATCTCCAGGGCAGAAAATTCATCTTCTGTCTGCAATAAATACTCCACAACATCCAGATCGCAGACCAGGTATTTGTTGTCAGCCTCGCTTTGCACTGCGAAAATACCGGCTGGAATGATATTGACCTGAAGGAAAAAAGGATCGAGCGGTCCGGCAACTTCCTTTTTGGGAACATATACTTCCAGAGATTCAAATCCGTGTTCAGGCACCAGCTTCAACTGCCCGGCAATTCCGGCGCCTAGTATACCGTAATTTAAACCGTCAGCACTGATCTTGTAGGAACCCATCCGGATCGTAGAATCGATATTGTTGACGATATTGTATTGGTCATCCACTCCTTTGATGACACCGAAAACCTGCATATCATCATACCGCAACATCACTACTTCTTCCAGTACTTTGGAATAATGTTGCACCCCGGGAACAGAATCAAGTTGCTTTAGTTTTTCCTCATCCAACCAAAGTGTCTTTCCCTTTGCAGGCAACATTTTGATCTCCGGATTGAATGCATTGAAATAGCTGCTGATCAGGCTCTCAAAACCATTGAAAACGGAAAGGATCAACACCAGCGCAGCCGCTCCGATAGTGATCCCGAGCACTGAAATACCAGTGATGATGTTGATGGCATTCACCGATTTTTTACCGAATAAAAACCGCCTGGCTATTTTGAAAGATAAACTCACTTGTCCAATAAATTTCAATGAACAAATATAACATTAAAAAAGACTATTGAATTGATGAACGGGTATTGAACTGTAAAAAATGAGCGGAAACGGGATTCGAATGCTGACGCTAATGGTCAGCATCATGACAATTTTTTTCAATAATTCGTCATGACCCGCACTACAACAATTACTCTTTGAGCGGGAAACGGGATTCGAACCCGCGACCCTCAGCTTGGGAAGCTGATGCTCTACCCCTGAGCTACTCCCGCAT
>CAZQKR010000002.1:78326-163649 GCA_964594045.1 uncultured Saprospiraceae bacterium
TTTTTCCTTGAAAAATTCGTCATGACCCGCGACCCTCAGCTTGGGAAGCTGATGCGCTAACCCCTGAGCTACTCCCGCTGATCATTAATTAAAATATGAGCCTCTCATGGGATTTGAACCCACGACCTGCACGTTACGAATGTGCTGCTCTACCGCTGAGCTAAAGAGGCAACAGCAGACAAAATTAAATACTTTTAATGGAATTATTTTTATATCATTCATTTTTTATGGCCGCAAACTGTATTTCAGTTTTAACCATCTGTACAAATGAGTATTCATCATGAACAGGAGAAAACCATAAAAAAGATCCTCAACCGGAATAGTACCTATCCTGAACCCCAGATTATGTTCATCATTGTACCAAACGATCGGAGCTTCAGTGAAACCTCCGGTCAGGATACCGTTGCTCAGTAAAAAAAATGGTATGATCCCCAGGTAGGATAGATAAATATAGGACATATCCCATTTTCTGAAATATACGATCAACAGATAAATTCCTGCTAAAATAAAGGTCAGACTGGTATACCATTTACCAAAGGATATCAACCCGACTGTCAGCAGTAAAACGGCCAGGACCAAAGTGATCAAATGGTTGATCTTTTTGAAAGGATCTGACCTGACATGGAATCGTAAAGCAAAATAGGTGAAAATACATGCGTAAGGAACACATATAAAAAAAAGCACCTCCTCTATTGGCAGGTTAGCCAGGTAAATTCCTGTCAGATATACCGGGTTAAACCCCCAAATCCCGGCAGCAGTGAAAAAATAATCCCAGATCAGGAAAAATATGGCCACGGCAAAAATTGCAGGGAAAACAAATTTCCAGTCCTTATAAAAGGCATTTTGCGGAAAAAAACTCGCCAATAACGGCAAGCCGATACATACGATATCAACCACCAGATAAAGAAAGGATTCATTCATTTTTTCTCGTTTTGTATGAAGTATTTTCTCGGAACATATAACATACCAAAGCACTCACCATCTTCTTTTCCGATATACTTGTGGTGCACTTTATGGGCTTTCCTGAGTCCGGCAAAATACGGGTTTTTGGTATTTCTGAACCACCGTATCCGCTGATGTATGATCACCTCATGTACCATAAAATAAGCAAAACCGTAAAACATAATGCCCAAACCGATAAAAAATTTGAAATTCAATTCTGGCATCAGTCCATAAATCATGAGCAAGGCACTGGGCACCGCAAATATCACGAAAAATGCATCATTTTTTTCAAACAATTTAGTATAGCCGGGCTGATGGTGATCTTCGTGCAGATACCACAAAAAACCATGCATGACAAACTTGTGTGTCAACCAGGTGACACCTTCCATAATAATAAATGTGACCAGGGTTATCAAAGCATAAAACACATAAATCATAATCCAATTTTTATATGACAACAATATTTTTTTTCCACAATCCTGATAATCAGAAAACTGAAATGCTCCATTTCAGGCTGACACCGGATTGATCACGCTAAAATATAAATCAAACTTTAAATACCGGAAAATCTTTTTTCCCGGTTGGACAAAAACACAAACCTTCAAATCTCACTGGTAACACAGATCTTCTAACACATATACAGTTACGTTTGCTTATACCTGTGTTGAAGCATTCTTACAATATGTTCAGTTTATGTCTGATATATGATTTAAAAAGAATGTAGAACTTCATCGGATCAGAAACCCGTATTCGCTTGTGCATCAATTCCTTACTATCTGATTTCCTGAGCAATTGCAGCAGGTGCAGATAATATCTGTATGCAGAATAAACACCAAACCTGGCTCTGAAGGGCAATTGCTTAATACCGATAAAAGCCTGATTGAAATCGTTTTCAATATCACTTACGATCTCTTTTTTTGCTTCATTGGACAATTCCGTTCCTGTCAGATTGGGAAAATAGGATCTGCCCAGGTCGCCAATATCGTTGCGGATATCCCTGAGAAAATTGACTTTCTGAAAAGCTGAACCCAGTTTGATGGCATAAGGTTCCAACTGTTTGTATTTTTCGTTATCGCCTTCCAGGAAAACCTTGAGGCACATCAGGCCGACTACATTGGCAGAACCGTGAATGTATCTTTCATATTCGTCAAATGTACTGTAATCTTTTTTGGTGAGATCCAGGCGCATGGAGGCGATAAAATCATCCACCAACTCATATAACTCATATTTATGCACCACTTCCTGGAACGCATTCAGGACAGGGTTCATACTGATCTTCCGCAACAGCGCCTTATTGTAATTGCTTACAAAATCCTCCAGTAATTCAGCCTGATGGTAATTGTGGAAGGTATCCACGATCTCATCAGCGTACCTCACAAAACCATAGATCGCATAAATTGGAGGCCTCATCGTTTTGTACAACATGCGGATGCCCAGCGAAAATGATGTGGAATACGCCCGGGTTATTTTTTTACTGATCTCGTAACTCGTCTGATCAAAAATCTGTTTCATGGCTTTTCGTAATCTGTAATTAATTTGCTCACAATTTTGCCGGAAATGAGACTTGGTGGAACACCGGGTCCCGGAACAGTCAGCTGGCCTGTAAAATAGAGGTTTTTCAATTTCCTGCTCTTCAGTCTGGGCCGTAAAATGTGCGTTTGCATCAGTATGTTGGCCAAGCCATAGGCATTCCCTTTATATGAATTATAATCCCTCACAAAATCACTCACCGTAAAGGACTCGCTGAAAATTAAACTTTCTTTCAAGCTTTGCCCGGTGTTTTTTTCCAGCCTTTCCACAATGATATCCAGGTATTTGTCCCTGATGACCTGATCATCCCCTTTCAGGCCCGGAGCAATGGGAATGAGAAAAACCGCGGCTTCTTTTCCGGCAGGGCTGCAGGTTGGATCTGTTTTTGACGGAAAACTCGCATAGAACAATGGGTCCGCAGGCCAGGTCTTTGAATCATATATGGTCTCGGCGTGCTGGTCAAATGAAGGCTCAAAAAACAAGGTATGATGCTCAACATGGTCGAGTTTTTTGTCGAAACCCACATAATACATCAACGCTGATGGAGCAAAAGTCCTGGTATCCCAGTATTTTTCGGAATACTGTCTGAATTCCTGCGGTATCAGGGTTTCCGTGTGATGATAATCCGCCCCGCTCAGCAAAATATCACAATTGAAATCTCCATTATCCGTCCTGGCAGCAATTACTTTTCTGTCCCTGATCACCAGTTCCCTGACTGGATGATCTGTCAGTATTTCCACACCCAGTTCCCTGGCCAGATCTTCCATCGCCCTGACCACGGCAAACATTCCTCCTATCGGATGCCATGTACCCAATTTGATGTCTGCATAATTCATGAAATTGTAAAAAGCAGGCGTATCGGATGGCTTGGAGCCCAAAAAAAGCACAGGAAATTCCAGTATGGTACGAAGCCGCGAATTTTTGATCCCCGAACGAACCTGACTGCTTATGGTGCTGATGAACTCGTTCAGCTTAAAAATGGTATCCCTGGTGACAATCTCAAACAAATGCCGGGCAGGTTTGTAAACAAGGTCTTTTATGGCAATATCATAATTCCTTCCGGCATGTTGAATGAATTTCTCAAGACTTTTCCCCCCACCTTTCTCAAGCTGTTCAAAATTTTGCTTCAGCTTTTCAAAATCTGCATGATTGTCAAAGTAATCGTGTTCACCAAAATACACACGATATCCCGGATCAAGCCTTTTCAGCTGATAGACATCTTCTACCTTTTTTCCAAAATCACCGAAAAAACTGCTGAATACATCAGGCATCCAGTAAAAACTGGGTCCCATATCAAAAATAAATCCATCCCGGATCAATTGCCTTGCTCTTCCACCGGTCGTCTTGTTTTTCTCAAGTATGGTTACGTCAAAACCACTTTGAGCCAGATAAGCTGCTGCAGCCAAAGATGAGAATCCACTACCGAGAAGGATCACCTTTTTTCCATTCATCATGAATAAATTTTGTGTTGTTATAACCGGAAAAATGTTGTGTTGTTCACCCCTGAATAATAAAATGCCAATATCACAAAAGCCCCGAAACAATCATGATCAAACTGCTGACTTTATCTACTTCAAAACCTGAAGATCACCAGGGTCGTTCCATCGGAAGAACTCGCTGAATCCGACCAATCCATATCTTCTGCAATTCACGAAATGGATCGATCATTCAGAATCACTTCAAAGCCAGCATTCACGCAATAAATTTCGGAAACTTTTGATGAAAAACATGTTTTCGACTCTGATATTTTACCTGCCAGCTTATTTATGATCAGAATTTGATCATAATACCAACAGTTGGCAAAATTGTACCTGAAAAATTCTCAATGGACCTGAGCACATAGCGTGTTCCATTGTCAGTGGTTTGAAAGCTCCCGTCCTCATTCAGCTCCCGTACAACAAAATCCTGCCCCTTGTTCTGGAAATTATATGCGTTCTGGATATCCAGATAAGTCATCAAGGAGAAGTTTTTGAAGAAAAAGTTTTTGTCTATTCTGATGTCCAGCTGATGAAAGGATTTGAATCTCAATGTGTTCAGCTGATCAAAGTCAAAATAAGGCTGTCCGCTTGCATCCCATGCCGGGATGATGGAAGAAGTTTCCAAATCGTATGGGGTGTAAGGCAATCCGCCAACAAACCTCCATTTCAATCCGGCCCTCCATTGCTTGTTGAACTCCTTCGATGCTGTCAGGGTAAGCAGGTGTTTGCTGTCCCATGAGGAAGGTACAAATACGTCGTTGATCGTAGTAAATTCACTGCGTACAAAGGTATAGGCCCCGAGCAGGCTGAATTTCCTGAAATTGATCCTGTTGAGCACCTCAAATCCAACAGCCCTGCCTCTGCCCGTGAATGCGACTTCGGCCACTCCGGCCACTCCGGAATAATCGGCACCCTGGTTGGCCAGGCTCACCCCGGTAACAACATCCACCGGATACTGGAAATAATCTTTATAGAATCCTTCAACAGAAACCAGTATCTCCTTGGTGATCCTTCTTTCAAGTCCAAGGTTATATTGGTTAACGCCGATGTAGTGCGCATTGTCAATATTCACCAGTTCGTTCTCATTGTTCCTGAATCCCAGCGTTGTGTAGGCAGGCAACTGGAAATAGCGGCCGGCGCCCATGTTCAGAAGCGTGTTCTCAACAAGAGTATAAGACATGGATACCCTTGGTGAGAGTTGTTTCAATGGATTGGCCATTGCCTCATTGTAAGTGTTTGCATCAAGGCGGAGTCCTGCTGAAACCAGTAATCTTTCATCCAGGAACCTGGTTGATGCCTGACCTGAAAAACCGAATTTGAATAAGTTGAGCCTGGACTCATAATCAATGGTAAACGGCTGTCCGTTAAAGAATATCTGCTGGCGGGAATCATTGAAATATCTGGCAAATTCAGAGTTGGCACTGAAAACATATTTGACATTGTTTTTCCTGAAATTCAGTTCATACCTGAATTTGTTCTCAGCTTCCCAGGAAACATAATCCAGTCTTCTCGGCAGGGATTCATCATTGTCCGGATATTTGTAAAACTCGTTGTTGAGCATATTGCGGCTCAGCACAACTGTATGGCTGCCTGTATTGGTAAAATGTTTGTAAACAGCACCAAGTGTGTAACTCCACTGATTGTTGACCGGTATCTGACTCAGAATGTACTGTTGTGATTCATCCGGATTTTCTATGGAAGTATTCAGTTTCAAATTGTCCAGAGAACCAAGACTTATGATAGTCAGCTGATTTTTTGCATTGAAATTGGTTTTCAGTTTCAACTGATAATCGTTGAATGTCGGCAAAAAAGGCAATCCAATGGCAGAAAACAAAAATTGCAAATAGGAACGACGAACTGAAAAAATGTAGCTGGTGTTTTTTCCGATAGGACCATCCAGAGTCAGTCCTGCTTCACTGGCTCCCAGGGTGGCCTGCAAACTTGTTTTGTCTTTGCTGCCTTCTTTCAGACGGAAATCAAAAACGCCGCTCAGGGCGTTGTATTTAGTTGCCGGGAAAGAACCTGAGTAAAAATCCACTTCTTTTATAAAATCAGCATTGATGATGCCCACAGGTCCTCCCGAAGCGCCCTGGGTTGCAAAGTGATTCAGCACCGGTATCTCTACGTCATCGAGGAAAAACCTGTTTTCGCTGGGTCCGCCGCCGCGGATGATGATGTCATTCCTGAATGCAGGTGTAGACCCGACACCCGGGAATGACTGGATAACCCTGGAAATATCCCTGTTGCTTCCCGGATTTCCTTCAATTTCCTTAACGCCTATGCTTTGCATGGAGATCGGAGCCTCTACTCTTTTTTCAAAAATGTCCGCAGAGATCACCACCTCCTTGAGCAACTGACTGGATGGTTCAAGGTTCAATTCAACAAAAGGAATATTGCTGTTGCTGATGAGGATATCCTCACTTGTTTTGGTGGTATATCCAAGATATGACCCAACCAGTTTAATGTATCCGGGCTCAAGACCGGTGAACAGAAAATTTCCGTCCAGGTCACTGGTAGCACCAATTTGCGTACCTTCTATAAAGATATTGGCAAATGCGAGCGGTTCATTGTTGCCCGAATCCCGTATGATGCCTTTCACCTGACCATTCTGAGCCTGGAGGCCAAAGGTCAGCAATACAATAAAGGGAATGATGATGATTTTTATGAAATTATACATTTTATGATCGATTTTGTTTTTTGAATTAACTTAATTGTCTTTTTAAAAAATTTTACTTTCCGCTTTTCACCACGATCTCCATGGTATCAAATATCTGCAGTGCGGTGGTCATCGTCTTCAATTTGGTGAACAGCCTGCCGGTTTCACCCTTCGGATCGCCATGACCGATGGGATTCAGCCAGAAAGATCCTTCCTTTTCATCGATGGTTACGCTATATACAACTGAAGGTTGTGCTGATCTTTTGTATGCCGGACTGTCCGGGTACAAGTTGTTGGTCCAGTGTTCATTCCAGTCCCATGGCTGATTGACCTCCATAAATACCCTGTATGGCAACTGATCCAATGAAGCCGTTTTGAAATTGAATTCCGTTTTCTGGGTTGCCCCGGTATAACCGTCCACAAAAGGATTTTGCGGTGTTGGTACTTTGCCTTTTGATCTTAAGCCCGGTTTTTTATGCGTCCAGTACGGTAAAGCAGCAGGTTGATAGGAAGGTCCTTTTGATTTGAGCCACATGGAATCACCCTGCATCTGGTAACCGAAAATACCTGTCGCATAGGATTCAGTGATATAGATCGTACGTAAATAGTTGCCTTCCATGTCCTCAGCCCAAACAACGTATGTGGGATGATTGAATTTTTTCCCGGGTTTAAGATTGATCGTGAGTGCATTTTCCCGGTCGGTGAATGCAGGATCCACAATATTCACCACTTCTCCCATTTTGGCTGCGGGGGCACATTGCGTGAAAATTGCAGCGCCAAATAACAACAGAAAATAATATTTGTTCATCGTATTTAATTTAATTTTGTATATTTTTAATAAATTTACTACGTTATCGTAATTTTTTATGCAAAAATAATGGTCATTTTAAATAATGGTATATTTTTGTACAAAATTTTTAAATAAATTACAATGTCGGACAATATTGATTTGATCAAAAAGCTTTTGGATTATGTGCAAGAGTTTGAAAATGAAGGTGGTAAATCAGATATTAAAGAATTTGCATTATTCCTCAGGGATAAAACTATTTTAGAAAATCCGGCCAACACGCATTATGATTTTAATTTAAACAATTATCAAAATTTTAAAGTATACCCGGAAGTTGAATTTGCAACCCTGCTTACCGGCTTGTTTCGATTCGCAAAATTTTATATCAAAAAAGCTTTATCCGGTTCTTCCATAAAAACACTGGAGGAATTTGGATTTCTGGCAACTCTGCTTAGGGATGGGAGCATGTTGAAGAATGAGCTGATCAACTCTCACCTGCTCGAGATTTCCAGTGGCAGTGAGGTATTGAGGAGACTGCTTAACAGTGGTATGATCAGTGAATCACCGGATGAAAATGACAAACGTGCCAAAAGAGTGTGTATCACACCCCTGGGTATCAGTGAATTAATGGAAACGTTCAAAGTCATGCACAAGGTTTCAGAGATCGTCATAGGCAACCTCGACAAATCCGAATTGCTCAATGCCCTGACGATCTTCAACAAACTGCATTATTTTCATCAGCACATTCAGGACTGCGACAAAAATGCCTCTCTGGATGAGTTGCACAATAAATATGTAGTTTTCAGTTACAGGACCTCGGATAATTAAGCAATTTTACCAAACAGACCGATTAAATTTTAAAGTAATATATGATCAATTTGAGATCTTTGTTCATTGATCAGCTGTTTCAAAAATCGCTCAAAGCAGACACAAAAGCCACAAAGGCTTTTAACTTTTGAAATGATTTCAAGATCGCATCAAAGGAAAATAATGTATTCCCTCTGAGTCCTTCGTGCCTTCTTCGTGTAACTTAGTGGAATAGCTGTATTTTTTTATTTCCTTGAAAATCCGGAGAGATTTTAATGTATAAATTAACCTGAACAAATTGACATTGAGCCAATAAATATTATCAGCATCATCATTTAATTCGAACTAATGAATTATAATAAACGCATATTGATCACAGGAGGATCCGGATTTATCGGATCAACCCTGAAAACTTACCTTCAAAACCAGGGATATGACGTAGCCGTGATGACACGCAATCCGAATCCCAAAAGCAATAACACCTTTTATTGGGATCCCGCAACCAACGAATTCGATCACCGGGCTTTTGATTTTGCACAGAACATCATTCACCTGGCGGGAGAGAACATCGCCGGTAAAAGATGGACACCACAAAGAAAAAAGGCTATTCTGGAAAGCAGAACTCAGGCCAGCGAATGCCTCGCATACCATCTCAAATCCAGCGGCTTCAAACCCGAAAAGATCATTGCAGCCTCTGCTATTGGTTTTTATGGTCAGCATACCCGTCAGCAAATTTTCACGGAAGAATCCCTGCCAGGAAATGACTTTGTTGGCCGAACTGTAAAGGATTGGGAAAAAGCCCAGCAGATTTTTAACGAGCTGCAGGTACCTGTGACCCGTATCCGGATCGGCATCGTATTGTCCACAAAAGGAGGGGCTTTACCTAAGATGCTGCTCCCGGTAAAATTCGGCCTGGGTTCCGGTATCGGTTCGGGTAAGCAATACATGCCCTGGATCAGCCTGAGGGATCTGCACCACGTTTTCCATTTCGTCCTGGACAATGACTATCCCGGTGAAGTCTTCAATGCAGTTGCCCCGCAGCACATACAAAACCGGGCGTTCAACAGCGCTGTAGCCAAAGCCCTGGGAAAACCGTTTTTCCTGCCCAATGTGCCGGCTTTCTTGTTAAAGCTCATTTTCGGGGAAATGTCCGTCCTCTTGCTGGAAGGCAGCCGTGTTTCCGCGGATAAACTCATCCGCGCCGGCTTTGTTTTCGAGGATACAGATCTTTACCGGACGATGGTGAAGGAATTTAAAGGAGTGGTGGGTTGAAAATTAACTTGGATTAAATAAAGTCTGCCAGGCCTTCTCGTTGTTCTTTTGTTCCTTTGTTCGAATTGTTCTTTTGTTCGAATTGTTCGAGATGTTCGGGTTGTTGCCACTATTGCTACTGTTTACACCAGCAATATGAAACACCACAGCAATCCGACCGTTAAATAGCACAAAAACAAGTTTAAACCACCCATTACAAAAACATACCTTATTTTTGCCAGGTGAACGAAAGAAAAGAAAGGATTTTAGGCATTGACCCCGGCACGAACCTCATGGGATTTGCCGTACTGGACACATTTCAGGATGACCTGAGAGTTGAAACCCTGGGAGTGCTCAATCTCAAAAAGCTGGATGACCAACAGGGAAAACTGAAAGAGATCTTCCTCAATACCCAGGAGCTGATCGAGCAATACAAGCCGGGAATCATGGCCATTGAAGCCCCGTTTTTCGGTAAAAATGTCCAATCGATGCTGAAACTTGGCCGTGCACAGGGGGTCGTCATCGCTGCGGCCATTCTCATGGGTCTCGAGATCCATGAATATTCACCCAAAAAGATCAAACTCTCCATCACAGGTAATGGGAACGCCGCCAAAGAGCAGGTTGCAGCCATGCTCCGGCAGATCCTCAAGATCCACATCCAGCAGAAACACTTCGACTCCACAGATGCCCTGGCAGTTGCCGTCTGCCATTACAACCAGTTTGCCAACAAAAAGATCGGAGGCAAGCGATATTCTGGCTGGAGTTCCTTTGTTTCGGATAATAAAGGGCGGGTGAAAAACTGAAAAAGAGGTGGAATCACTTTTCAACGGCCGACCTTTCAACTTTCCTGAATCAGCCCCCTGAACATAATCCTGAAAATTGAAAATGACTAAGTACTCTGACTGAACCGAAATCAAGGATTAATGCAAAGGAAAGAATAAACTTTGGTGGGTCGGCCAAATTCAATCATTCCTTATCATCCACTTTTCGCCTCTTTTCATTAAATCAGGAAGAGAACTTTTCTGCATCAAGACATAAAAATGGTATGCTTATCAAAAAGCTTACCTCGGACCGCCTCCGCCTTCTCCTCCAAGCCTTTTACTTTCTTCCTCGATACCCGTTTTTCTGTTGCGTGATTTCACCGCAGTATTTCCGAAGCTATATGAAACGCTCAGACTCACCCTGCGGCTGTCCCATTTGCCTTGTCCGTAACCTACCAATCCATTGAAAGCGGAATAACCCTTCCAGCCGGATTGATTGAACAGGTCTTCACCGGATAATTTGACATTCATGGCGTTTTTGAAAAACTTTTTCTGCAATCCGATATTCATACTCCAACTGGGTTCATATCTGAAGACACCGCCCCAGATCCCGGGACCTGAATACCATCCGCTCAGTTCACCTGTCAATCCCCAAGGGAGTGTGAAAGAATTTTGAGCAAAAACATTGTAGGACCAAGCCTGGATATCGATCACAGCACCATTACCATAATCCGCCTGGTTGCTGATAAAAGATCCGTTCATGTTTAAAAATGCATTCCACCACTTAGTCAACTGGAAAGGCAAGGCCATGTTCAGTGCATAAACATCCTTGATCGTGAGGTTGTCCCAACTGATGTAGCTGGCCCTTGGATCCGATGGTTCCGGGCCAATCAGCCGTGTGATCTGATCATTGGTGCGACTATAGGACAATTTGAAATTAAATCTGAAAAACATAGTGTATCCGATCTCGAAATTGTTGACAATTTCCGGACGAAGGAATGGATTTCCTTTGGAAAATGACAATTCACTCAATTGTTCCCTGAAGGGATTCAACACGTTGTAATCGGGTCTGTTGATCCGCCGGCCATAGTTGATGTTCAGCGTATTGCCCATAGACAAATTATAACTCAGGCCAACAGTAGGAAACACCTGCAGATAAAACAGATCCACCGGATCTTCCTGCTGTGAAGGATCAAAAGCGGTCAAAATCCCGTTGGCATCGGTCAGTTCACCCCTTAAACCGGCTGACAGATTTAGTTTTTTACTCAGCGCCCGGTTGTAATTAATGTAGGCTGCATAAACGGATTCATCATAATTGAATTCGTTGGAACGGGTTTCGATAAATTCCCTGTTGCCGTCATTGAGCTCATAAAATTTGAACACATTATCCGAATTGACCCTGGACAATTTGGTCCCGGCTCCCAGTTTACCACCCAGGGCATCCTGCTCAAAATCCAGCTTAAATGTGTAAATATCAATGCTCACCGGTGTTTCGTACTCTGAAAAATACCCGGACAGGAGTACGGTTTCTGTTGGATCAAAATATTCATTCGGCTGATAGGATATGCCCTGATTGCTGTACATTCCATAATCCAGGTCAATGTTCAGCGTTCTGGAGTTTTTCCCGTTATAGACGTAGTTGATGTTGAAAACATGATCATCATTGCTACGGTCATTTTCATTATTGGCGATCAGAATACTGTCAATTGCGCTCTGGTTCGCCAGAGGTGAAATTTCAACCCTGTTGAAGGTTTGTCCATTGGCATTTCTGACATTTCCCGAGTACAGGAATCCCACAGTACTGTTTTTGTTGATGTAATAGTCTGCACCCAGTTTACCGTTGATGCCATTTCTTTGATTCAGAATATTGTTGCTTTCATTCATGAAAAGATCGTTTTGTTCATTACGGGAAAGCATCCGCAGAAAACCATTGTTGATATTGAAGCCACCTGACCCAAAAAGATTGAATTTTTCAGTTCTGTTATTCAAACCGGCGCTGATATTGTAGCGTCCGTATTCTCCCTGACTGTAAGCTCCGGAAAAATTCCCGTTGGTTCCGTAGTTTTTATTTCTTTTGAGCCTGATGTCTATGATGCCTGCATTTCCCTGAGCCTCGTACCTTGCTCCGGGGTTTGAAATGATATCGATCTTGTCAATCTGCTCAGAACTGATGCTTTCCAGGTAGTTGGTCAGATCATCTCCGGTCAAAGGCAGTTTTTTACCGTCAACATATACCAGAACACCGGATCTTCCAAGCACTGAAACATTGTTGTTATTGTCTACCATGATCCCGGGAGCTTTTCTCAATAAGCCAAAAGCATTGTCTCCTGCACTATTGATGGTCCCTTCCACATTGAATACAGTCCTGTCCGGTTTCACTTCAACCAAAGCCCTTTTTGCCGTGATCACGGTAGTTTCCAGCTGAATACCACTTTGCTTCATTGCGATCAGGCCCAAATCCTGGTCTTTATTTTCCAGGGTAATATCCATAGTTTTATCTTCCAGACCGATGAAACTGATCTGTAAGCGGTATTTTCCATTGTCAACATTGCTCAAAAGAAAATTTCCATCCAGATCTGATGCTTCAACCTTTACCATAACAGGAGGGGTGGACATATCATATAAAATGACATTGGCAAATGGCACCGATGCTTTTTTATCATCTTCAATTTTCCCTTTGATGGCAAAACCTTGTGCAAAAACAGCCTGCTGTAAAGCCCCAATGACCAGTAATAACATGAATGTCCTGACTCCAGTCTGACTTATTCGGGTTAAAAATGATTGTATCATATTCCTTGTATAATTGATGAATTTTATTGAATTCATGGTTCCTCAGTTTGAAAAAAAGTTGAATTTCTACCATTTTTTGGAGAATAGCAGACACGCGAAGTGCCTCAATCCAAAAGACTTTGATTGAAACACACTTCAACGAGAAATGTTTATTCAGGATAACCGGTAATCTACAAAGTGTCGTTTTTGAACGTCTAATGCCAGATAATCGTCTGAGGATCTTTATGCCAGTTCAGATAAAACCGTTGAAATTTTTCATCCACAACACTTCTTTTTACTTTCATCGTAGGCGTGATCAGCCCGGAATGTTCCGTCCATGGTTCCTTCATGATGACTATGGTGGATATTTTTTCATGCTTAGCCGCATTCAGATTGACTTTTGCCAGGCTGTTCAACAAAGAAGACTCAAGTTCATGTGGTTCTTTATTTTGTGCAATCTCGGACAAACTGACCAATGCCAGCGGTTGGGGTGAGGTTAGCCCGCACACACAAACAAAACCTACATGTTCATTCTTTTCAAGTTCTGCCTCCATTTTATTGGGAACAATGTATTCACCCTTGTTGGTTTTAAATGCGTCGTTGATCCTGCCGGTGACCTTCAAAAAGCCGTTTTTATCCACTTCTCCACGGTCGCCGCTGTACATCCAGCCGTCCCGCAGCACTTTTGCGGTCAGTTCCGGTTCATTGTAATATCCCTGCATCACAAAAGGCGCTCTTAAAAGAATTTCACCTGTTTCAGGATCGATCTTCACTTCACAATGTGGAAATGGTTTGCCCACGGAATCGTGTGGTGTAGCCGGATCCACGCCGTATGAAATACCACCACACACTTCCGTCATGCCATAAGCTTCCACCAGGTGAATGCCCAGTTTTTTATAGAATCTTTTGAGATATGCCGGGGTAATGGCAGCACCGGTCGCAGCGGTCTTCACCTGTAATAGACCGAGTCCTTTTCGGATCTTTTTACGTAGAAAAGCGCCCAAAATGGGAATAAGCAGCAATAAATACAGTGTTTTAGCCGGCAAAACACTGTTGACGCCTTCATAAAACTTGGTCCATATCCTGGGCACTGCAAAAAACAGGGTAGGTTGTGTAGCCTGCAGGTTAAAAATAAAGCTCTGTATGGATTCCCCGAAAGACATCATTCCACCGGTTGCCAGGCAATTGATCTCGGTTCCGATCCTTTCTCCTACGTGATTGAGTGGCAGAAAAGAAAAATATTTCTGGTGTTTTACCCTGTAAATCCCTATAAAATCAGTCAGTTGTTCAATGCGGATGACCATTGCCGGATTGCGGTAGGTATGCATGACTCCTTTGGGAATACCGGTGGTACCCGAACTATACATGATCGTCCAGAGATCATCCAATTCCGGAACCGCAGGATCACTGACCGGCTCAAGCTGACTGATCAGATCATCCCAGTCCATTCCCCGGGTGATAATGGCATTCCCTTTATAATGCGGTGTTTTGATCATATGAATGTCTGCCGGAACCGGGTGTGTCTCTTCTGACCATTTTTCAAGTTTTCCGACAAAGATCAGTTTCATTCCGCTGTTCCTGATGACTTGCAGCAGGGCATCTCCTTCCAGTGTCGCATACATAGGTACAGACACAAAACCACCCATCATGATAGAAATATCTGCAAGGATCCAATGATAGCAGTTCTTTGACAGGATCCCGACTTTATCCCCTATTTTCAAACCGGTCTGACGCATGGCAGCTACCATTTTCCGGGCGATGATCCCGGCTTCGCGGTAAGAGATGTTGACCCATTCTTTGCCATAAGGCTGTCGGAGGTAAATGGCATCGGGCGTATTTGCTTCCCAATGGTAAAAATTATCTAAAGGAGTTTTAAGGTTTATTTCAAAATCTATGAGACCCATTTTATAAATTTTCAGTATTTAATTTTAATAATACTTTAAAAAAGCAGCAGTTGAATTTATATTTCGCATAAAGGTAAATATTAAATCCGATCAAATCCAGTCAGAAAACGGAATTTTGTCGTAAATGACGGTTTGAGACCGAAAAAAGAGAGAAATACATGCGGGGATGAACGACTTTTGGATCTGCTTTTTTGATTTAAGAACCCCGTGGCTATTGAATACGGAGTTCGATTTCAGATGTGTTGGGCCCTGAGATTTACATGGATCCGGAAAATAAATGCATTTCAGCATAAAAAACACATTCCCTATCCGGGTATCTGATACATATGAATCGACATAAAAAACTTTCAGGGTAATTTCACACCAACAAACAATGAAAGTTTTGGCTCTATGAAGTTTTGTGTGGATTTTAATTTGATCAATATAAGTCTTTTATTAAGTGATTTTTGACAAACTTCGTCGAGTGTTTTGATTTTTTTAGAAAATTCCACGAAAAACACGAAGCAGACACGAAATACACGAAGTTTTTATTTTTTAAACACAAAATATTTACTTTATTTTTAATTTAATGTATTGACTTCGTGATCTTTGTGCCTTCTTCGTGCAACTTCGTGGTATAACTGTATTTTGTATTCCTCTGAAAATCCGAGGAGATTTGATTAAATTGATTTACCTACACGATCCAACTTAGAACCAAGGTTTTTTATAAAAGATTCCCTATGGCCGAAGAAAAACAAACGAAAAGCTTACATATGAAATATCAGTCTTTCACAAATTTCAATACCTGAACCCGACCCGTTTGATCCGTTACCTTCAGCAAATAAATTCCACTGTCCAATTCTTCTGAAGATATCTGTAGAATGGATTGGTGGTTTTCTATTTTTCCGTGTTTTACCAATCTACCATCTATGTGGAGTACTGACCAGTCTGAAAAGTTTGAAGGTTCCGGTAATAGAAGCGAAATTTTTGAATTTGCCGGATTGGGAAACAGGACAATATCCTGTTTAAGACCAGGATTGTTGATGTCCAATAAAATCGAATCACAGGCTATTTCAGGATCTCCAAACTGAATAAATCCAAAATCATCATCTTCATAGCATCTCAAATCGTGAAAAATTTTCCAGCTATCGGAACAGGCATAGGTGTTGAATAACCAGTACCCGTCGATCATGAAAAATTTATCCGTCACTTTAAAATGTATGCCGTCTTCTAAAGCAGCCGGATCAGGGTTCAACGGATCGTCATAACACATCAGCGTACAGGAATACTCCTTAAATTCTTTGTTATGGTAATTTTTCACCGCCATAGAATCTATCCGGCAAAGGAATTTCCCTGCTCTTGCCGCTCCGTCATTTTCAGTTTCGTTTCCAAACCAGTCTTTCCAAAGATCCAACTCAAGCGTATCACCCGTCATCGCCCCAAAGTCAAACAATAAATGAAACGAATCATCGAAATACTGATAGATTTTTTGTTCCTGTTGTGTGATGATGATATTTTCAGGTTTTGATCCTCCGTATTTCTCCACATAGCTTCTGGAGATGATCTTGCACCATTTTTGATCGATCAGGGTATCCTTCGTATAGCTCATTTCTTCATAGCCGTAGATCAGGCCTCCGGTATATCTGCCATCCACCGTACCATATGTCCATTTGGCTCCTCTGGGACAAAACTCCGGTATACTGTCATAATAACTGGCTTTGATGATCTGAAGGGTATCAGCTGCCGTGCATCCCGGATAATAACAGCCATCTCCGTCTATCCGCAATACCCAGCTATATTCATTATTATTCCATTCACCATTCACATCATTGTCAATGGATCCTGCCAAAATCAAATCTCCGTTGGAAATTTCTTTTACATCATTAAACCAGCTATCACCTCTAAAATTATCATCAAAATATAATTTTTCCCATAGCAATTCTCCTTCCAGGTTCATCCGGAAGATCCAGCTAATTTCGATTGACGACACATCGGTCCCGTAGTATGAGCCCACGCCTACAATATCTCCATTTTTGGTTTGGATCATTTCAGCAATTCTTTTTTTATGCCAAGACGGATAGGTTTCAAATACGTGCTCCCACAAGATGGTTCCGTCTGCATTCATGCGGTACAGCACGGGTGGTTTTTCAAAAGGACGTTGTTCTGTCAGGGTGTCCCGATAATCCCTGTCATGTTTAAAAAGAAACGTATTGTCATGCAACACCAGGGTTCCCGGGAAGGTATTCGGGCCACGCACAGGGTCAAATTCCCTGATCCAAATTACATTACCCTCCAGATCGGTTTTGTAGAGCGCACCGACCTCATCATATCCTTTGGGGTTATAAAGAAAACTCATTAACAAACTGCTGTCTGCCAATAAATCAATATCAAGAAAATAGTTATAATGATTTTTGTGAACAGGATAATTCTCAATGTTATTTAATTCATCATATTGCTTTTCACTGATCACATTCCCCGAATAATCGAGTTTAAGAAATTTGCCAACAGTAAATTTTTTAGTATTTTCTTTAAATTCTTCCAGATGGATCGTGTAAATAAACTGATCGTCAAAACACATGCCTTTGGGATAGATTATATCACCTTTTGTTGTATAAATTGTTCTGTTTAAAAAAACGGGTTCAGCTTTATGATTACTTTTGAAAAGACAGATATCCCTGGTACTTTGTTCAAAATTGTATAAGCCTAAATAATAAAATGTGTCATTTCTAAATTCATAATTTCCGGCTCTTTCTGAGAAAATAGAATCAAAGAAGTAGATGTTTTGTTCCTCCAGCATATGACTTAAAATATAGTTCTTACCTGTAAGAAATGGCGTGATCTGATCAAGTCCACCACCAAAAATAAAATAACCATCATTTTCCAATGGATGTATATAATTAGCATATTCATTATGGTTAAATATGTTTATTACGTGCGAAAAATTTCCCTGGCTATGAAGGAAAACAGCTTGAAAGCAGAAAATTACATACCAAAAATTCTTTCTCATTTTAATGGTTAAGAATGCTGTGGTGCAACGACACCACAGCAAATAATAAATTAAATGTAGTGACTATCTCTGGATCACAACTTTTTCTTGAATGATTACTAAATCATGATCATTTCTGAATATACAAAAATAAATGCCTGGGTTCAAATGGGCAGTATTTATGTTGTGTGTTTCATGTCAAAAAGCAGTTATCGGGCATTTAATTCACTTATATAGTGAATTATTTTAAAGATTGTTCTATATTTGTAAAAAAAAATGATTTCGTGGAAATTGATTTTGAAAAAGACTATTTAAGAGAGTTATATGAACTTGGAAAAACGAGTAATAAAAAGTATCGTTTCCAGCCATCAGTAACAAAGCAATATAAAAACACGATTGATAAATTGCGGAATGCTAATAGAATTGAGGATTTGTTTCCATTTAAAAGTTTAAACTATGAAAAATTAGTTGGGGATAAAGAAGGTCTTGAATCTGTTAGAGTTAACCAACAATATAGAATTGAGTTCTATTGCAAGATCAGAGGAGAAGAGCCAGACATGATTACAATTTGTTCAATAATTGAATTGAGTAAACATTACAAATAAACACGCCATGACAACAAAAACTATGATACCATTTGAAGCTACCCATCCGGGTACAGTTATCAGGGATGAAATAAATGCCAGAAATATTTCCCAAAAAGAACTTGCTCATGAATTAGGCGTATTACCAACTTTTTTAAACGAGATTCTAAATGGGAAACGTGCTATTACAGCTGATTTCGCAATATTATTAGAAAAATCTTTAGGGATTTCAGCTGATTATTGGATGAGATTTCAAAGTCAATATGAAATTGACAAGGCAAGGCTGAAAGAGAAAAATGTCCATAGAATAGAACTCATTGAAACATGGAATATTATTAAAGAGTATGTTCCGGTAAAACATTTGAAAAAATCTGGATACCTTATTGGCACACTTGAAGAGGATATAATTAAAATCAAGGAGATTTATAAGGTTGATACTATTGAGAATCTTGTCAAGACGGTTGCAGAACACAGAACTTTTTGGTTTTATCGAAAATCAGAAAAACTGGAGATAAATCAAACGAACATGTTGGCGTGGAGTAAAATAGCCGAATTTGAATCTGATAAAATCATGGTCCCGAATTTTGATGCTTCAAAAGTTGAACAGCTTATAAAAGACCTGAATCTTGTGTTTTTTGAAAATTCTAATGTAAAGGCCCGAACAAAAAAACTACTTGAAAATTACGGTATTAAATTGATATATCTTGATAAGTTTGACAAGACTCCGATAGACGGATTTTCATTTTGGAGTGGGAATAATCCTGCCATTGCATTATCAGTCCGACATAAAAGAATTGATAATTTTGCATTCACTATTATGCACGAAATTGGACATATAGAACTTCACTTGAAATATGATTTGGGAGGACGTTTTATTGATATTGTAGGTTCAAAAGCTAAAGATACCAATGAATTACAGGCTGATGATTATGCTCAAAAATCTTTAATTTCAGATTCTCAATGGACTGAATTCGTTAATTTCTATACACCATTCAATGATGATAAATTTCTTGAGTTTGGAGCTAAGCATAAAATTAATCCGGCGATAATATTAGGACGAGCATGCTGGGAGATGAATTATTATGCAATAAAGTCTAAGATTGACAAAACATTGAATTAAAAAAAGCACGAAAACGTAAAATCATGTATAAAACATTGGTATTTAAATGTTTAATTCAAACGTTCTACCCCGTATTGGCATTTGTATAGGCGGTTAGGAACGAAGCCCGCAATCCCTTGCGTTTCATACACGCAACCGGTTTGTAACTGCATACTAAGTTAAAACCTGTTGAACAAGAAATCAAATTTTTTGCATATTTATAGCTGAATTAGTTACCTGAAATACATATTTCCATTTGCCTGCCATCAATACAATATGAAGCTGGTATATTTGTGAAAAAAACACAATGAACGCACACATCATCGCAATCGGGGACGAATTGCTGATCGGTCAGGTGATCAATACCAATGCAGCCTGGCTGGGTGAAAAACTGACGGAGATCGGGATACAAGTAGCCAAAATGCTGGTCATTCCCGACGAGGAATCTGCGATCGTTCACCAACTGGAACAATCCTGCGCTGAAGCTTCCATCGTGATTGTCAGCGGAGGCCTGGGACCTACCAAAGATGATATCACCAAAACTGCCATCTGCCGTTTTCTGGGTTCTTCCATGGTGTTCAATGAGGATGTGCATCAGCTGATACTGAATTATCTCCATCGTCAGGGTCGTGAACCCAATCCATTGATCCGGGAGCATTGCTATTTTCCGAAAGAGACTGTCTTTCTCAAAAACAATATGGGAACAGCTCCGGGAATGGCTTACAGGTATAAGGACGCTTTGATCATTTCTGTGCCCGGTGTTCCCTATGAGATGCGTTTTATCATGGAAAATGAAGGAATTGAACTGATCAAAGCACTGAATGACGGGCAGATCATCCTGAGCAAAACCATTTTGACCGCAGGTGAATTTGAAGCCCGGCTGGCGCACCGGATACAGGATATCACCGATGCCATGCCAACTCACATCTCCATCGCATTTTTGCCCAATATCAACCAGGTCAGGCTCAGGTTGACCGTTCGGGGTACCGATCAGGCGGGTATGGAAAAAGAACTGAACGAATTCGTCAACCGGATAGAAGAAAGGCTTGGCAATCAGGTCTTTGGTTATGGAAAAGAGTCCTTATCGGAGGTCACCGGTCAATTATTGCTCAAAAACGGGTTGACGGTCAGTACAGCAGAAAGCTGTACCGGAGGATTTTTGGCCCATAAGATCACGGAAATACCCGGATCTTCAGCATACTATTTCGGCAGCATCATATCCTATTCCAATGAACTGAAAATGAATTTGCTGGATGTAAAAAAGGAAACGCTGGAAAGCTTTGGCGCAGTGAGCGAAGAAACCGTCCGCGAAATGGTTGCCGGACTGCTTGAAAAAACGGGTACGGATATTGCTGTAGCTGTTTCAGGAATTGCAGGACCGGATGGCGGAACGGATGAAAAGCCGGTTGGCACGATCTGGCTGGCATGTGGTAATCGCGGAAAAACGGTTGTAAAAAAGATCATACTGGCCAAGGATCGTCTGAAAAACATTGAGGGCGCTGCCATGCATGCATTGGATATGCTGAGGCATTTTATTTTGTCGGAATACTGATTTGCTGTCATGATCGTCTTAAGGGTTCATCGTCGGAATTCGTAAGGTTGAAAGTCTTTTAGCCTATAGTCTTTTAGCCTATAATGTATTCCCGGTGTCAAAACCTCCATTTCAATGGCAAATTCAGAGACATTTGTTAGTGTACGCGCTGAAATCCTACAGACTAAAAGACTGATCAGCTAATCCGCTAAATAATTACCATAATTCAGCATATTCTTTTATTTTTGAAAATTAATACTTGAAATACTTCTATGGCTAAAGTGGAATTGTTCATGCCCCAGATGGGCGAAGGTGTAATTGAAGCAACGATCCTCAAATGGTTGAAAAAACCGGGAGACAGGGTGGTTTATGACGAAACCCTGGTTGAGATCGCAACCGATAAAGTGGACTCTGAGATCCCTTGTCCGGCTGACGGGATCCTGGTGGAACTGTTTTTTAATGAGCAGGATGTAGTCCCGGTCGGAACGGTCATGGCCATTATAGAAACAGATGCAGCAGGGGTAGCTGAATCGGTTCCTGAAGAGAAAAAGCCGGAAACGAATATAACCTTGCCATCCCAAAATTCAGAAACATCTGTTACGGCAAATGTGAGGGCTGAAACCCAACCGTCCGGCACAGGTGAAGTTCATCACAAAGAAAGCTCATTCAGGTATTATTCTCCGTTGGTACTGAGCATAGCCAAAGCAGAAAACATTTCTTCAGCCGAATTGGAAAGCATCCTGGGAAGCGGCGAAAATCAACGTGTCATCAAAAGGGATATCTTACAATACCTGGAAGAAAAACGTGCGGGAAAAACCCGTCAGGCACAGGTGGAAACCCCGGTTTCTAACTTTACAACGGCTCCTGCACCAGTGATCTCCCGATCTGCTGATGTAGAGATCATCGAAATGGACAGGATGCGGAAGCTCATCGCCGATTATATGGTGGAGTCCAAAAAAACAGCCCCTCATGTCACTTCAATCGTTGAGGCAGACGTGACCAACATCGTACGTTGGAGACAAAAGAACAAGGATGCTTTTCTCAAAAAATACGGTCAGAATTTGACATTTACGCCCATTTTTATTCAGGCAATAGTCAGGGCGATCAAGGATTTCCCCATGATCAATGTATCCGTTGAAGGTTCAAGGATACTCGTGAAAAAACAGATCAATATCGGCATGGCAACCGCATTGCCCTCGGGCAATCTGATCGTTCCGGTGATTAAAAATGCAGATTTGCTCAGCCTTGCAGGCCTGGTCACTGCGGTCAATGATCTGGCAGAAAGAGCTAGGAACAATCAGCTCAAACCTGATGAGATCAAGGGTGGAACATATACTTTGACCAATCTGGGTAGTTTCGGCAACCTGATCGGCACTCCGATCATCAACCAGCCTGAAGTTGCGATCATGGCAACGGGTGCCATTAAAAAGAAACCTGTTGTAATGGAAACAGAGGCCGGCGACGTGATCGCCATCCGTCAAATGATGTATCTTTCCCATGCCTATGACCACCGGGTAGTGGATGGTTATTTAGGCGGTTCCTTTGTGAAAAGGGTCAGCGAATACCTGGAAAATTTTGATGTGGATCAGGCAATATAATTGATCTTCAGGTGATCAATTTATAATTTTTATTCAACTTTTTTCAACTGATCTGATTCGACCTGCAAAATTTGATTAAATTTCGCTGCAAACTGAAATTTTCTGTTTCAACAATGCGACGGCGTTTTGAAACGGATAACGGTTCTTAAATTTGGCATCAATACCTCTAAAACTAAATCGTTAACAGCCAGATGGATAGAAATATGATCATAAAGCCCGTTCACCGGACGTTGTTATTATTATTGTCAGCTATCCTGATGACAAACATTTCCGCTTTTGGCCAGACTTATGAAAAAATCGCGGATGTTTATTACAACAATGACAAATTTTGCGAGTCCATTGAGTATTATGATACTCATCTGAGCAGGTTCTCAGACAGGAATGCACTGATGAAAAGAGGTCGCGCACATTTTCATTGCGGAGACCTCAACCAGGCCATAAGCGATTTTGAAAACGCGCGCCTGCTGGGTTATTCCAAAACGGATATCCATTATTACCTGGCAAAATCACACCATCTGAAAGGAGATTATGAAAATGCCATTGAATATTACAAGAGCTATATGGCGCAGGTTTATAGCAATTCCAGGGCGAGAAAACTCATTGCAGATGAAATAAAACGCTGCGTGAGCGCTATCAATCTGCAATATCTCCCTTCAGAAAATGATCTGGAAAATCTTGGCAATCAGATCAATACAAGCGTTTCAGAAATAAGACTGATCCAAAGCCCTGCAATTGAAAACAGGTATTATTTCACTAAAAGCGAAACTTCAGACAGCAGGAAGAGCCGGATCATGCAATTCACTGTCGAAGAAGAAGGCATTGACGGGCCGGTAACAGTCAACCCAAATCACGATTATTACAATGAAATTTTGCTGGCCATCTCACAGGATGCACAAAAACTTTATTTTCAGAGGGAAGATTTAAAATCAGGTCAGTTCAGTGTTTTTATCAATGAATTTGATCCTGATACACCACCCCTGGAAAAAGTCAGTTTGTTTTCAAGTCCTGTCCACCTTGAAAATGGAGACCAGGACCTGTATGTGGTCAATGATTCCACTTACTTATTCGCCAGTAAGTCATATCCCGGTTTTGGCGGATATGATCTGTTTGTAACGGGTATAAGAAAAGAAAGCTGGTTTGTCCCGGTCAATCTCGGTCCGGCAGTGAATACCCCTTTCGATGAAATATGCCCGGACCTTTCTCCTGATGGAAAACAGCTCTATTTCAGTTCCAATCGTTTGGAATCCATTGGAGGATTTGATGTTTTCGCATCCAACTACAATTCCAGTTTTTTTGACTGGACGATCCCGGTCAACCTTGGAATTCCATTGAATTCACCTGGCAACGATCTGCACTTTACTCTTTCAGAAGATGGGATTTCAGGATTTTTGAGCTCCAACCGGAAAACAGATGGATTTGGTGGTTATGACCTGTACAGATTTTATTTCAAAAAACCGTTCTTTGACCCGGTTGAGGTATTTTTGGATCCGGCCGAAGACCTTGTATTTATTGATGTAGCCAATCTTCAGAAGATGTCCGTTCCGGTGAATCATAAACATGGGGAAAAAAAGCTTCCCGCTAAACAAGAAGAAGACAATGACATCATAGTTATCGAGGAAATCCCTCCTAAATCACTGGAAAAAACTGATTCCACAATCTTACAATCAGCTGGTTTTGAAGAGAAGATCATTGCGACGAGTAACATGGAAATGGTGAACCGCCCACAGCCAGCAGCAAATAAAATATTCTTAAAACCCATCTATTATTCTGAGGGTATCGAAGCTTCTGAAAATAAACTGAACAGCGAATTGCTTTCCAATATTGCAGATGTCATGAACAAATATCCCTCATCTTCCATTTTGCTGACAGTGCATTGCAGTAAAAGCAGCCTTCCGGTCATTGATCTTATGGTTACGCTGAATATTACCGGAGGAATAGAAACCTTTTTAAACGGAAAAGGAATTGCACTGGAAAGAATAAGTGTTTTGTCGGTTGGCTCATCCCTGCCGCTGGCGAGGCCTGATGTCAGCGACAGGCTTAAATCAGCTTCAAGACGATTTAATAACAGGATTGATATCCAGTTGTTTGACCTTCCCGGTGATTCAGGCGTGATCATCGAAAAACCTTTCGTGGTCAATCACCTGAAGGACGAAACCTGGGAGATCTATCAGAGCGTGGTACAGGGCCTGAGTTATAAAATCCTGTACAGTATGACCTATGACACACCTGAAAAGCTCAATTATCTAAGTATGATCCAGGATTGCACGATTGAAAAAAATCCTGCGGATGATAGTTATAGAATTTTCTCCGGCCTGTATACAAAATTTGCCTCCGCTAAAGAAGCCAAAGAATTGCTGGAAGAAGAGACCGGGATCCACCTGGCCATCATTCCCATGATCAATGGCAGGGAAATTCCGGAAAAAGGCCTTGCTGATGCTGCAAAAAAATATCCGGACCTGGAAAATTATATCGCTACACTAAAAAGGTGATCTTTGGATATTTTGGTGTGAATTATCTTGATGCACAGATAATAGGGCTAATACACTCCATTTTTTCAAACTTGATCAGTCATTTATTTTTTTTCCTTATTCTTCTGCTTTTTGCCGGTATTTTTTCCAGATGAACTGGTATTTATGGCTTCCAGTGCTTTTTTTGCATCCTCATAACCCGGTGACAATCTCAGAGCCTGTTCATAGTCCAGCTTTGCATTTTTAAGATCACCCAGCGCTTCATTGGATATACCGCGATAATAATACCCTAACGGATTGGTCAGCTCTTTTTTGACATACAGGTTGAAATACTCTCTGGCCTGTCTGGCTGAATCCTGTTCCATAAACAACAAACCTGTATTCAGATAGGCATCCGTATATTGCGGATCAAGCTCGTTGATACTGCGGTAAATACTGATCGCTTCAGGGATATTACCATGGTTTTGCAGATAATACGCTTTTGCATGCAGGGCTTCCACACTTTCCGGATCCATCAGGACAGCCCTTTCATAATAAGTAAGGGCCTTGGGATCGTTTTCAGACTCGTAAATGGTCCCAAGTAAAAGCCAGCCATCTATCAGCTGCGGATCAAACTCTACCGCAGTCTGGAATGAGTTTTTCGCCCGTTCGATATCACCCATTGCCCTGAAATTCATACCCAGCATAAAGAAAGCTTCCGGTTCTGTCCTATCGACCCCTAAAACTTCATTACAGGTATAAATGGATTTGTCGTACTTTTTTAATATATACTGAAATTCAGCCAGTTTCAACAAACTGGGTACTCTTTTCGGATGAAGGGAAACCACTTTTTCCATTGTCTTCAACGCGTAATGGGACTTGTAATAATCCATATAAACATCTGCCAGCAGGTGATAATATTCCGGCTTTAGAGAATCTATTTTCTGGGCAGCGCCAAGATCGTCCAAAGCTTCATCATAAGCGCCGTGCTGGTAATACAATTCAGCTCTTTGAAAGAGCAGCTCAGGATTTTTGGGATCTTCCCTGATCATTTCAGTCAGGTCCATCAATGCCTGGTCCTCAATTTTGCCATCGCCCTTTTCTCCTTTATTTTCTTTTGAGCCACAGGCAACGATGATCAGGGATAATAGAAAGAAAAAGAAAATGTACAATAAACCTGTAAATCGCATATATGGATGTATTTTGCTGCAAAAAAAAGAAAAATTGTCCTTTTGCCCTAATCAACAGCGTTTTTTACCATATTATTATGCACTTAAAACTGTTTATTTTTCAGATGATGATCCAGTTGGCCTTCTGATCAGCATTACAAAATAACTTATCCCGGACGACTTGCTCTGGATGGTATCAAACGCATTGAAAATGAAAAAAGCCATGATTCTATCAAATCTCCAGGACCATATATCTGGTTTCTAAAAAAACTCCTGGATCCATGGAAAAAACCTTTATTGCAGATCCTTAATTTCAGGGACTTGCAGTTAAACAAATCAATACAGATCTTTTTGTTGATATGCAAAAAAAAAGCACCCTTTTCAGGATGCTTTTCATTTCAATGACATAAACTATTTTTTTCTAAACAAACCACCCAGGATCTTCATGCCCATATTGAGCAATTGACCTTTCCCGCTGCTTTGTTTACCTGATTGTCCCTGAAGGAAAATATCCAGCAAAGATCCCATTGTATTACCACCAGATTGCTGATTCTGGATCGACCCGGTCAGCATTTCCAGTAATCCGCCTGCATCCAATCCGCCGGAAGATTTTTGCTTTCCAAGCGCGCCCAGTACGATTGGGGCCAGTTTGGCGAGCAAACTGCCGGCTGACTGCTTGTCCAATCCTGCTTTTTTGCCCAGCATATCAATTGCAGAGCTTTTTTTGTTGCCCAGCAAGTGACCCAGTATACCTTCACCATTGGTTGTCTTAGGGGACAAATTGGCTGAACCGGATAGATAACCCATGACATCGTCCAGAATACTTCCGTCATGATCCCTGTCCAACGCGCTTGCAAATGCGTTTGCAGAACCCGAATTACTTCCGTTTTTTTGTACTGCATTCAGTAAAATACCAATAGCACCTTCCGCTGCTGCACTTGTTTTTTTCTTGTCACCGATGCCAGCCTGTTGTCCAAGTTGGGCCAGCACATCGTCTGTCAAACTCCCTTTGATGATGTCAATTAAATCTGCCATTTCTTTGTTTTTATTTGAATGATAATAGATTAAGACAAATGTATAATAAAAAACCGAAGTTTTCAGTTCACTATTCGACCTATTAAAATGTAATAAAATTGGCATTATATTTGATTGTAATATGTATATTACTAATTTATAACCAATTAATTGTACCAATGCGATTTTTAACAGTTTTGATCTTTCTGCTGGCTCTTTCAACTGCACACGCACAGCTCAAGTTGGCGGAAGATTACATCAACACATACAAGGATATCGCCATCTCGGAAATGCACCGCACCGGCATCCCTGCCAGCATTAAACTGGCTCAGGGAATCCTGGAATCCAATTTTGGTCAAAGTGAGCTCGCCGTCAACAGCAACAACCATTTTGGCATTAAATGCCACAGCTCATGGCAAGGAGAAAAATACTACAAATACGATGATGAGTTTTGCCAGGAAGGCAACAAAAAAGAGAGTTGTTTCCGGGTGTATACCGATCCCGGCGAATCGTTTTACGACCATTCTGAATTCCTAAAAGCCAAAAGATACGCATTCCTTTACGAATATGACTCAAAAGACTATGTGAACTGGGCTAACGGCTTGCTGAAAGCCGGATATGCTACCGACCCTCAATATGCCAATAAGCTCATTGGTATGATCGAAAAATATGAGCTCGACCGTTTTGATGAAAGCAATAACAGCTACCAGGATCTCATTGCAGATATTCCTCCTGCATTGAAAAAGAAGGACGACAGGAAACAGGATACGACCATTGCCCAATCCCAGCCTTCCCGGGAAATGGAAGAAAAGGATGATTCAATTTTCAATATTTTTAAGAAGAAGAAGAAAACCTCAGGAAAAACGGATCAAAAAGATCCTGAAAACGAAAAAGAATCGATGGCTTATGTAGATAATTCAAGAAGAAATAAAACCAAGGCGACTCAAAGCGATGCATTCAACGACGATTCGGAATATCTTTTTGATGAGCCTTTAACACCAGTTGGTAAATAATCCCGGCCACATTTTTGACTCATGGCTAAAGGTTTTATATTTATTGCCAAAATTAGCGATCTATGAAAGGTTCTATGTTCATATTACTGATATTTGCCGGCTTGGGCGTCCATGCACAAAGTTTCTTTTTCGGCCCCAAACTGGGCCCGACAGCCGGGTTCCAGCGTTGGGATAATTTTCAGCAATCTCCGATTTTTACCTATCACGGAGCATTTTTTATAGAATCCTATTCGAAGGAGAACTCGTTGAATTCGTTGTACGCCCAGGTGGGCTGGCACAACCGGGGAAGCGCATACCGCAATCAACGTCAATTCACCCTGGAAGGTGATCTGATCACGATCCCGACCAGGAATTTCCAGTTCAGCAACGCAGTCCTGGCTGTTGGAGGAAAAAGAAAACAGGAGATCTCCAAAAAAACCAACACATATTATTTCATAGGATTAAGGGGCGAGTACACTGTCATGACCAACCTGCATAAATTTGAACAATTCAATCAATATTACAACAGTCCGTTTTACCCGGATGATTTTTTTGTGAAAAAACTGAACTACGGGGTTTCTGCCGGTGGCGGGATCGAATTCAAACACAGCAAATATGTCTGGAGTTTCATAGAAGTAGGTATACATCCTGATCTGAGCCGGCAATATGAACAACCACCTATCGGCAATGTGGTCAACCCATGGAACCCCAGTAGCCTGATGACCATACAGGAGCGGCGGATCAAAAACCTGACGCTGGAAATATCCTTCGGACTGAAATTTTTCCGTGAAGTGATCTATCTCAATTACTAAAGATCTCCTGGTATTTGGTATAAATACCGGGTAATACCCGTCGGAAAGCATCGGTATATTCGAAATACAGAGGCACCATGATCAGGTTGGGCTCATGAGGATCAAAGCCTATATCTGTAATAATTTCAGTGTATTTCCTTCCGGAGATTTCCAGGATAGCCGCTTCAGTCTCATCATCGATGATGAATTCAGGAAAATAAGTATCTGCATAAGTGTGCATGAACAGATCGGTAAAAGCCATTAACCCGATATTGAAATGGCCAGTCTTCATGATCATGCTCTGATACAGCATCTGGATATTGAAAACTACCGTTCCGTCTTCATGGTCAGTCTCAACAGAATGCAATTTCTGGATTTGAGGACTTGGAAACGGATGATTATACGCTATGAAATAATCATAGTCATCAAAAAAATAGGCTTCCTTGTTAAAAGTCAATGTGATCGCATTGATAGCCAACAGCGTACGAACATCAATCGGCAAATCCTCTTTTTCCTTACGCATCAGGCTGAATGATTTATGATGTACAAAAATGCTCAGTCTGTCCAGGAATTTCTTTTTCTGCATATCATCCAGCTTTCTGTAAAAAGCTGAACTTTGTTCAATGAGCATCAGGAGTTTTTTATCCAGGATTGGTGGATATTTTTTGTGCCACCAAAAATTGATTTTGGGTGAAAAAGTATAAATGATGACCAGAATGACCACTGGCGGAAAAATATATACGTACCAGGAGGCTTTATCCTCAAAAAACAAATAATACAAGATGATCCCCGTGATGAGAATAAATGGAAATGCGATCAGGTTGGCCAAAGAATGTATCCTCATATTTTTCAGCAATTTAGCATGATCCCGGATACCCGGGCAATTCATCGTTTGTGCACAAAGCTACTCAATTATCCTGAATTCTGTTCGCCTGTTGAGCGCTCTGCCAGATTCAGTGTCATTGTCTGCCACAGGCCTGGTTTCACCAAAACCCTTATATTCCATCCTGCTTTCTGCGATACCCTGGTCAATGCAATAATCATATATTGCTTTTGCACGGTCGTGTGATAAGATCAGATTGCGCTCAGGGGAACCGACATGGTCGGTATGCCCAGAAATTTCTATGCGCAGATCCGGATTCATACGGAGAAAATGAACCAAATTCTCCAGTTCAACTCCGGATGTTGTCATATCCAGCTTAGCGGAACCAAATTCAAAAAAGACATTATTCAAAACCGTCGATTGCCCGGAGTGAACCTCAGTGGTGTTATCCGGCCAACCAATCGGCAACAGATAGATCTCCAGTTCACAGGGCTTACTGCCGGTATGTTGCCAGGTAAGGGTAAAATTCTCCGAATGCAAAAGGAAGCCTTCCTCGAGTATGGTCAGATTATAGTTTTTTCCGTTAGGCAAGGCAAATAAAAAACCGCCATCTTCATCTGTGATCGTATTTTGAACCGGGGTTTTCGTCTCATTGTCAAAAAGAAGCATTTTTACTTGAAGCGGTTGCCGGGTATGAGCATGATAAACGGTTCCTTTGGCATAGCTGACAGCTTGTGCACGGACTCTTTCATGGAGTTCAAATCCAAAAATATTGAGTTTTTCATTGCTTCCGGTCTCCCGGTCCTTTCGGTCACTGCTGAAAAAAGCATGTTGACCATCTGCCTGAACGATCAAAGTGCCTTCATCGTGGATCGTATTGATCGGATACCCCAGATTGAAGGGTTCAGACCAGCCATTTTTTGTTTTTACGGACAAAAAGAGGTCTCTGCCGCCCATTCCGAGGTGGCCGGTAGAACTGAAGTAAAGGCTTTTATCATCCGGATGGAAATAGGGTGCTTCTTCATCACACTTAGTATTGATCACGGGTCCTAGATTTTCTGGAATGGACCATAGGTTGTTGTCTCCTTTCCGGCTAACCCAGATATCTTTGCCTCCGATCGATCCCAACCTGGTGCTGACAAAATACAAAGTCTGACCGTCAGTTGACAATGAAGGCTGACCGTCCCAGGCAGCGCTGTTGATCCTAGGGCCCATACTGAACGGAGAAGACCATTTCCCGTTTTTGAACTGTGAATAATACAGATCGCAACTGCCATAGCTGTCTTTCCGGTCGCAGATCGTGAAGATCAGGGTCTTGCCATCAGCGCTCAGGCAATGCGCACCCTCATTCGCGGGCGTATTGATCTCTTGTATGGCTTGAGCAAGCTGCCATTCACCATCAAGCTTATTGGAGATGAACAGGTCCTCCTGTCCGTTGATCCTTCGTGTAAAAACCAGCATATTTCCTGTAATATCGGTCGAAGCCCAGTATTCGCTGGCGGAGGAGTTGATCTTTTCTCCCGGGTCAACCGGCACAAATTGAACCGGATTTTCCAGTGAATTTGCGATAAACTCCAGCTGTTCAATTTTCGATCCGGCTTTAATCAATTTTGGCGCATTGCTTTTCTCCATCCTGGTGTAGATCCGGAATTGTTCAACGGCTAACCTGTATTGTTGCAGATGCTCAAATACCAGTCCAAGAGAAAAATACATTTCCGGGTTCGCAAATGAATCGATCTGTACAGCCTGCTGGAGCAAATCCCGGCATGTTGTCCAATCCTCTTCAATATAGTGAATTCCGGCAAGGCCAAGATAACTGTTGAGGTGTTCCGGATATTTTTTCAGGGTCTGTTGGTATGCTTTCTTCGCTTTGGGATACTGGCCGGATTGGTGAAGTTTATAGGCTTTGAGGTACAATTCGTCAGCGCGGGAGTTTTGGTTTTGAACGGGCAAATGTTGTGCTGACAGGCAAGTCAGCGCCCAGCAAAAAATGATGATGATCCCTGCAGCTGTTCTCATGATTATGGTTTCAACGCAAAAACAGTGTTATTCGTTTAAATGAACATGACTATTATTCCATTAAAATTCAAATTGTTGAAAAATTGATTGTCATTTGACTAATTCGTTTTTCTGACAAATGTATTTATCCTTCCTCATATTTGTCTCATTTACTGAAAAGGGTGAGTTCAATTTCCTGTAAATTTTAAAAATGGATGTTCTGTATTCAGTCAATACTTTCATGGATGATTATTTACAAATTCGGACTTGAACTGCCATTCCGGGCGTTACCCAAAACCCCATCATTCGACTTCGGGATTGCAGATCAGGTCCGCAATGACGAACTGGTGAAAAATACATATGAAGAAAAAGTTGCATTGATCAAGTCTGATTTTTTCAACAATAATCAACCAAAAACCAGAACCCTCATTCACACACGCAGTTTTCACAATAATCTTTGCTATTATTGCATTGATTGAAAACAGATTTTAATATGAAAAGAATGGAAACCGATACTATAAAATGGGGAGTAATAGGCGCCGGTGATGTATGCGAGGTTAAAAGCGTTCCCGGTATGTACAAAACACCGGGTTCAGAAGTCGTGGCAGTGATGCGGAGAAACCTTGAACTGGCAAAGGATTTTGCGAAAAGACATCAGATCAAAAAATGGTATAACCACGCGGATGAGTTGATCCAGGACCCTGAAGTCAACGCGATTTATATTGCAACGCCTCCGGGTTCACATGCTGAATTGTGCCAAAAAGCCGCAAGTACAGGAAAACCGGTATATGTGGAAAAACCCATGGCGCGCACATATGCAGAAGCCCTGGAAATGATCGATGTATGCAAAAACGCCGGTGTTCCGTTGTTCGTTGCATATTACAGGCGGGCGCTTCCGTTGTTCCTGAAAATCAAAGACTTGATAGAATCAGGAATCATTGGCGATGTCAGATTCGTGAATGTACAAATGTTCAGGCGTTTGAACCACCCGATGAATTCCCCGGACAAAAAAAACTGGCGTCTGATCCCAGAGATTGCGGGTGGTGGCCATTTTTATGATTTGGCTTCTCATCAATTCGATTTCCTGGATTTTTTATTCGGGAAGATCATAAAAGTCACAGGTTTCTCCGCCAACCAGGCCACGCAATATGAGGTGGAAGATTTGGTATCCGGAAGCTTTATTTTTGAAAATGGCGTGGTTGGCAATGGATTATGGTGTTTTACGACCGGGCAGGTCAGCGAAAAGGAGATGATGCAAATAGTTGGCTCAAATGGCCAGATAGAATTCAAAACCTTCGGAGACCCCGGAATTGTTTTAACAACTGATGAAAACGGAAGGGAAGAAATATTGATCCCTTATCCCGAACACATTCAGCAGCCGCTGATCCAGACTATAGTTGATGAGCTTTCAGGAGTCGGCAAATGCCCGAGTACAGGAATTTCTGCTGCAAGGACGAATTGGGTGCTGGAGCAATTTAAACGGATTTAAAACTTAACAAAATCAAATCCGGATTCTGTTTTTTTAGTAGTCTTTTGTTCGTAAATTTGTTGCAACAAAAAAAATGAACCATGGCAAGAACAGCGGAAGACATCTTGAAAGAAGCTATATTATTGGAAATGAGGGGTAAAGCATTTTATAAAAATGTTGCGGAGAAATCAGACAGCCCTGCAGCAAAGAAAATATTCGGCATGATGGCCGAGGAAGAAGATGAACATGTAAAATTCCTTACTTCACAGTTTTCTCACTATACAAAGACATACGCATTTCTCAAACCGGATGCACCCAAAGAAGATCCCGAAGAGGCGGTCATTCTGAAAGTGCTGACTGAACAACTGAAAAAAGAGATCAATGCGGCCAGTTTTGAAGCTGCTGCAATCTCCTCAGCCATTGATTTTGAGACCAGAGCTGTCCAACTGTATTCAGACCGGGCAAAAGCAGCTACCGATCCCAATGAAAAGGAATTGTATGACATCCTTGCGAAATGGGAAATCGGTCACCAGAAAATGCTTCATGACCTCAATGAACAACTAAAAGAAGATATCTGGAATGACAGCAACTTCTGGCCTTTCTGAACAGTAAAGCATTGCACAATTGTTGCTCCGGAAAACCTTTGAAATTCCTGATTGTGAATTAGAACTGATCACAATCAAGGTTATTGATGGTTTGCTCAGTTGCTTCGAGGTGAGTTTCATAGGCTTCACCTAGTCCATGATAATCATAACAAACCTTCCACTCCTTGAGCTCATCAAGATAATCCAGGTATGCATTTTTGTATGCCAGACAAGTAGTCTTGTTCGGGTTGTTCAAAAATTCCTGAGCTTTAAGTTGTAAAGCTTCAATAGTTTCTTCAAAATAATCATTGGCCTCCCAGCCATCACATTTTTGTTTGACCGGGTCGATCAGACAAGATTGGTTTGCCAGGGAAATGCTTGTAAAAACAAGCAGAACGGTCAGAATTTTTTTCATTTGTAAGCAATTTGGTATTCTTAAAATTAATTGATTAAATACCCTTACAAATTTCTACCTTATTGGGGGATTTGTCAATAGGATTAATAAATGATTTGAAGAATTTGGCAGAGAAAACCGCAGAGAAAATCAGGAATAGATTTAATGCAAAAGAAAAATAAACAGACCGGCCGATTTTAAATACGTATTGATCCGCGAAATCCCCTCGCTGCATAATAAGACGATGCCCCGTTGTGAAAAACAAAAACAGCTCCATACCTATACTCCATGAACAAAGCGCCTCCGAGTTTTCTGATCTCGTCCGGCGTGACGATCCAACTCGAAGTTTTGGTATCAAATTTACCCAGTTCCTGAAGTTTCCGGTATGACTTTTCATTCAGCAGGCTGATCCCCATCTCTGCTGCCATGTCCATTACAGAGTTTTCAGGTTTAAATTCCTTCCTGTCATCCAGCGCTTTCCTGTCATAGCACAGACTACGCCTGCCCCTTGGACTTTCTGTTGAACAATCCATGAAAATAAATTCATTATTTCCCTTTTCAAAACTTACGACATCAGGTTCGCCTCCGGTGATCTCCATCTGGTACAGCGACCACATTTTCTCCGGACTTTTCTCCATTTTTGCCTGCAGGACATCCCAGGAAAGATCAGGGTGCCGGTGCATATTTTTCTGAAAACGGGTTTTCAGCGTCTGAAATAATTCAATTAGCTGATCAACAGTTAGTTTTTTTTGTTGTACGCTCACAGGTATTTTCAGTTAGATTATTCATAAATTCAACAAACATGAAATGATCATGTTTAAAAAATGAAGTTGTTTACAAATTTATCTTAATGCTTGCAAACAAATTACTGACGAATACTGACGAAGCATGCTTGTCAGCATCTTCGATACTGACGATGCTCTGCATATCAGCATTTTCATCACTGACGAAGCAAGCTTGTCAGTATCTTCGATCCAAAAAGGAGCTTCGCCTTGACTTTTTGGCTGACCCACCACTTTGTGTTCCCTCCCTTGAATATCTACCGGATATCCACATTTCAGGAACGGTCGGTCATTTTCAGCTATCAACATAATTATTAAACAACTTCAATATAAAATTATCCATTTTGTGAAGAATAAGGGAGGCTCTTTCGTGCCTCCCCTGAGTAGCTTTGAACAGTCTTATTGTTGTATGATAACCGGAATGAGATTTCGATATAATCCATCGCTTCTTTGCTCCGAAACAGCACAGAAATAAAGGCCCTTTTCTACATCTGAAAGTCTGATTTCAATCTGGCTGGCTTCAATGTCGAAATTTTTTTTGTCAAAGACTTTTCGTCCAACTATATCCAGGACTTCAATACTCACTAAAGATCCTGGATTTTCTAACCGGATGTTGAATGTTCCGTTATTCGGATTGGGGAATATTTTTATGTTCTGAATGTGTTGATTGATAGGATCATATGTTCCTGTAAAGTTGCAATCCAGCGTGTCGATCCGTGTATCCCTGACCCGTTCAAAAAGAATTCTGTGGCCTGCATTATTGAGGTGAATGCCGTCTCCGGAATCATAGGCAGTATTTATGAAACCATTTTCCTGGGCAATTCCTGTCCAAAAATCCAGGGCATGATCGCCATATTTGGACAGTATAGCATCTTTTACTTGTTTTTGGATCTGGATCTGGTCAGGATTTGTGAAATTTCGCGGTTGTGTTGTGGCGATAAAAATTTGGGCCCCTGCATTTGTGGCAGCCTGCGCGATCAGATCAAAATTTTTCATTTGTTGCTCCACAGTAAAATTATTGTTTGCATCGTTGGACGGCATGTTGACAATGATCGCGAAAGGCTCATAACTCAAGGCTTTAGTGATATTCCTTTCCTGATCTATTCCGATTGAAACACCCGGAGACACAGTTCCTGTTGGTAAAATATGGAATGTGGTATATCCGCCTCTGCCCAGATTGATGACTTCATAAGCCGTATTGTTGGCCAAGGATGCAGCATACCTGTTGACCCACGAACTATCTCTTGGTGTGGCACCGGTACCTTCGGCGGTGGATGATCCCAAAACAACGATCCTGCAGGTAGTGCTTTCCCCGGAGATCTCGAAATATTCATCGCTTTGATCGCTGATTTGATCTCCGCTGACCCGGATCAATGCCTGTTTACCCGGATCATCAGGAACGGTCCAGTTGTATGTGCCGGCAGCTCCGGGTGTTTTTCCGATTTCCTTCCATTCATTTCCACCGTCAACGGAATAATCCAGCGTAACTTCAGGAATGTTTCTGCTTGTCCATTTTATGGCAACCTGTTTGCCTGCCTGCCAATATTCGCCACCATTCGGTTTAAGTACGGTGACTTCCTCTGAACCGGCTGAAACTCTGTTAAAAAATATCTGCATTGACCCTAAATAGTAAAATCCGGAAGCATTGTTGTTGTTTGGACCTGGTGAGGCTGTAACAGAGATAATACCGTTTTCATCGGGTTTAAGTGTGGTAAACACTACATTTTCTGTATTTGATGAAGCATCCAGGTACAAAATCCTGGTTTCATTGCCAATGATCTCATATTTGGCTTCCCTGTTGTCGGTTGCAACCCTTGATGCAAAAATTGACAGTGTGTATTCCTTTTCTTTATCCAGATTATATAATTCAAAACCGCCGGTCTCTTCGATTTTACCCCCAAAAAGTACAGTGTTTCCAAAAAAACTGTCTCCGGAGGCAGTTGGAGGGATTCCAAGTTCCTGATTGGCCGCAGTTGTACCAGCGGTATTGACCCCGTTAAAAGCGTCGGTGATCCTGAGTCCAAAGCCGGAGTTTACACCAGATACTGTGACCAGGTCTTCCAGATCAGCATCGATAAAGTTTTCAATGTTGATCCATGGACCAGGAGACAGCAGTGAACCAAAATCCAGAGAAATGGTATCAAACGGAGACGGAATCGGTTTATCTTCGTAACTTATGATCATAGCTCCCAGATAGTAAAATCCTGAACTATTGTTATTGTTAGGACCAGGTGAAACAGTGATGGTGATCTGGCCTGAAACGTCAGGTTTCATCATGGCAATGGCCACTTTATCTTTGTTGGAGGATGCGTCCAGAAATACGGAATCAAGCTTTTCCCCCTGCAACAGATATTTGGCTTCCCGATTGTCTGTCGCCTCTCTGGAGGCTATAATGCTAAAAGTATACTCTACTGCAGGATTAAGGTTCGAAAAACTGACGGCCCCTGTTGGCTGAATTTGACCTCCAAACGTTGCAACATTTCCAAAAAATGAATCTGCAGTAGCAGTTGGCGGAAATCCTGTTCCCGGATCCGGACTTAATGTGCCTGCCCTGTTGATGTTGTTGAAAGCATCTGTAATTGCCAGTTTATAACCGGTTTGTTTGCCCGTTTTGGTAAGCAGATTTTCAGCTATACCTCCAACCGGATCAATGATATCTGTCCAGGGACTTCCACTCAGGTTGTCCCCAAAATCGATCAGAATGCTGTCTCTGACCACTATCACCGGAGGCAGGTCCTGTTCCGGGTAACTCATCCTGATTGCACCCATGTAATAAAACTGAGACGGATTGTTATTGTTTGGGCCAGGAGAAGCGATAATCGTGATCTCCCCGTTTTCATCCGGTTTGATGGTAAAAGTTGCCAATTCTGCAACATTCGAAGCAGTATTGATAAAGGATGAATCCGAGTAGGCGCCTGTGGCAACAAATTTTGTTTCCCTGTTGTCCGCAGCTTCCCTTGAACCGAAAATTTCAAAGAAATAGTCCAGCCCGGGATTCAGGTTTTTTAAACGGATACCACCCGTTGGCTGTGACTGACCTCCAAACACAGCTACATTTCCAAAAAAGCTGTCACCGGTCACGGTGGGTGGCAGATCAATGGAAGGGTCAGTGATGGTCATTCCATTACGATTAATGTTATTGAAAGGATCAATCACTTCAATGGTGTATTCAGTTGCATTTTCCTTTAGATTGATCAGGTTAAGAATGGTACCGCCTACCGGGTCAGATACATTATTCCATGGCAATGGAGAGAAATTGTCTCCAAAATCGATCAAAACAGTATCCCTGGTCTGGTTATACCCGATAACAGGAAGCAGGAAGATCACTACTGTTGCAATGATAAATAATACTTTTTTTTTCATAAGCTTTTACATTTTAATAACTTTATCAATTGTTAGGATACAGAGAAAAAGTCGGAAATAATTATTCTGTAATCAATTTCCAAGGTAAATATAAAATCTATAGCTATTGAAACCTCCGAAATTGAATACGCCTCAAATACGCCATTTTTGAATAATCGTACAAAAAATATGCTATACACAGTCATAAAGGAAATTCGTATTGAACTTGAGAAGTGATCTGTTAGCATTTTACTATGCCAAACTACTCAAGTACCAAGAGCTAAAAGAGCAAAATTATGCCTCAATTCTTCACTTCCCCTTTTGATATCAACAATTTTCTTATTTTCGCTTTTGTATCGAGGTAATCATCATGTTGAAGGTAGGATCTAAAATAATTTCCGTGATATTCCATCCGCTGTTTGCGCTGATGTATATCCTTTTATTGCTGATTTTGGCTGATCCTTTGCTTCTGGGTCATTTTACGCCGGAGGGCAAACTGATATTCATGGTATATTTTTTCGTGAATTCGGTAGTGATTCCGGGATTGGCTATTTTGCTCATGAAAATGCTGGGCCTGATCAAAAGCCTTCAAATGGAGACCGCAAGGGAGCGTATAGGCCCGATGATCGTTGTATTCATTTTGTACATGTGGATGTTCATCAATTTCAGAAAGGAGCCGGATATTCCGCTGATCCTGGTGAGTATCATGCTTGGAACTGTGCTGGCATCGGCATTGGCGTTTATCATCAATGTGATGAGTAAGATCAGCCTGCACATGACCGGTATGGGTGGATTGCTGGGCGCTGTCGCCATCATTTTTCTGCACCGGCAGTCTGCTGGACTTGACTTCCATATTTTGGAGGAAATAACCGTGCATGTACATGCAGTTTTGGTGCTTATCTTTGTACTGCTGATGGCCGGTTTGGTCGCTTCAGCAAGGTTATTTTTAAATGCACATCGACCGTCAGAAATATTACAGGGCATCATTTTAGGTTGTGCAGCCCAGTTTCTGGCATATTGGATCATTTTTTAAACTTTTGAAATGCAAAAATTTATTTTCGCTGTAATGCTACTAACCCTTTCCGGTATCAACATCTTCGCACAGGATGTTGTGCTGCCTCCGGGTGAATCGCAAAATCCTTATCTGCACCATATTTTGCTTACCCCTGAACAACAGCAATATGTCGAGTCGATCGCATTTCGCAGTGATACTTTTGATTTACACCATATCGCCATCCATTTGGATGAGGTGAATTATGGTGCCAAAATGATCCGGGCCCACACCGAAATCTTTTTTTCTGCTAAAATGGAAGGACAGAACAGCATCACATTTGATTTACTGGATCTGCAGGTGGATTCTGTCCTTCTGAATGGGAGTGTAGCTGATTTTGAGTACAATAGCCCTTTTTTATTTGTCCGGTCTGACTCAGCTTATATTGTGGGAGACACCAATATTGTAGTCATCTTTTACGGTGGTAAACCTACCCTGGATCCGTCAGGTTTCGGGGGGTTTGATTTTCAGGATGGTTATGCCTATAACCTGGGAATCGGTATCACTTCATTCCCACATAATTTTGGAAGGGGATGGTTTCCATGCTTTGATAATTTTGTGGAAAGGTCAACTTACGACTTTTTCATAACCACCACGGGCGGATTCGTCGGTTATGGTGTTGGAGATCATATTTCCACTGACACACTGGAAGAAGGAAAAAGATTGTATCACTATCACATGGATAAGCCTATCCCGACATATCTTGCTGCTGTTGCCATTTCCAATTATCAGATCGGAACTTTGTTTCACCAGGGCATTGAAAGGGAATATCCCATCGAGATCGTGGCAAAGCCACAGGATCTGGGCAAGTTCATGAACAGTATGGCCTATATGTCTGAAGCACTGGATGCTTTTGAGTATTGGTATGGTCCTTACCAATGGAACCGGGTCGGATATGTCATTACTTACCGAGGGGCCATGGAGCACCCGACTCTGACTTCCTATCCGGCTTCCGTGGGGCTGAACGGGGATCCGGAAGATAATATGAGACTCATGTCGCATGAGCTGGCACATCATTGGTGGGGGGACATCACAACATTGTCTACTTCTGCGGATATGTGGATAAAAGAAGGAAATGCAGAATATGGTTACCATCTGTTCGTGAAGGAGTTCAAAGGAGAAGAAGCTTTCAATAAAGTAGTCTCTGACAATCAGTATTATGTTATTGAGACAGCACACAGAAGTGACAAGGGCTATCGCCCCTTGTCAGGGATGCCGAAGGAATATACCTACGGAACAACCACTTATAACAAAGGCGCTGCAGTACTCCACAATTTACACAGTTATTTGGGTGATTCGCTGTTTAAAGTTGCCCAGCGATCAATATTGTCAACCTATGCTTTCAGCCATCTCAATGCTGCACAATACAGGGATCAGGTCAGTATCGCAACGAGTAAAGACATGACTGATTTTTTTGATGCATGGATCTACCAGGCAGGTCTGTCCGCCTTTCAGATCGATTCTGTGGCCATCATTCCTGACAACGATCAGTTTGACGTCAGGCTGTACATCAGGCAAAAATTGTTTTATGCGCCGTATTTCCATAAAAATGTCCCTATGAAGGTCACTTTTTTTGACCAGAACTGGAATAAGCACCACAGGATCATAGAATTGCCTGGTGAATACAGCGAGGTGAACCTTAAACTGGATTTTTATCCTGTTGCACAATTATTGAATGAGCACAATTTCCTCAACAACGGTCAGATTTCATACAACCAGGTGATCAAGAGCAAAGGCAACTACAAATATGAAAATGCCAAATTTGATTTTAAAGTGGAAAGCCTGAAGGATTCGTTGTTGTTTTTTGCAGAACATGTCTGGGGTGCACCCGATCCGATAAAAAGGACTGATCTGGATCTGAAGCTGTCTTCGAAGCATTACTGGAACATTGGCGGGGTAAAGAACCCGGAAGACAGGATCACGGCGAGATTCAGCTATACCGGTTTGGATACGACCTTTCTGGATCATGAACTCGTTTATTTTACTGAAAATGACATCATTTTACTTTACAGGCCGGATGCGGGGCACGATTGGATAGAATATCCATACGCAACCAAAAGTATCTTCATACCGGGTGATAAAAAAGGTTCTTTCATTGTTGACAGCCTGCTTTTCGGGCAATATACTTTTGCCAACGGAGATTATTTCTCTGTTAAAAATGAAGAAGTAACGGCTGCTGATGAGATATCTGTTGACCTATCTCCAAATCCGACCAAGGGTATGATAACTTTATCAGGTCTGGAGGAAGGCAATTATGTCATCCAGGTCACCGATCTGCAGGGAAGAACATTGGAGGAATTGCAGATCATTGGTGACGGGACCAAAATAGATATCAGCAGATTTCCTCCGGGAGTCTATCTGTTGAAGATCAGCGATACCAGGACAAATGCTGTCTCTGTACGGAAAGTATTGTTACAATAATTTTAGGGTTGGCTTCCAGTCAGTTCCGGATTGGTTTCAGTATTTTTTTATAATGTGAACACTGCATTCACTGAAAAAGGTTTCTCCTTTTGCTTACCTTTTGATCAAATTGTAATTACATTCAATTTTAAAGCCGGGATTTACATCGTTGGACAGGATCAATTGCATGTTCAGGGTGGTATCGTTTGACAATACACCATGAGATGCATAAAAGTAGAATCGGGTCGTATCGGTTCCCTGGAGTATCTTCAGGATCTGATCGTCCACGAACAAGGTATCCTTCAATACGCGGGCTTTTACCTTGAATCCGTCCAGGGAACTGGATTCTTCCAGATCGATCAGAACATTATAAGGTGGATTTTGAGGTTCTGGTATGATCAACAGTGTGATCAGCTGGTTTCCTGCCCCGCAGTTGACCGACCCGGAATAATTCCCCAGAAAAACATCGTATTCCTTGTCTTCGCAGTTTTCTCCGTAATAACCGGGAGGGCATTCCTCTTCACATGATAAAGTGAAGAAAGCCAAAAGGAAAATTGATATAACTCTGTACATATAAGCGTGTTGAAAATCAAAAAATGTTGATCGTAATAGTTGATACAGAAGATTTTATAAAATCGAAAAAAAAACAGATCCTGCAATTCTGCGTACAAATTCAAATCTTCTGATCCGACTTTAGCAGGCCCAACGTCTTGGGGTAAAACAGAAAACTGATCCACTTTTGGTAAAAGTACGAATAAAAATATTGAAAATTTCAACATTCAGTAAAATTACAGAGACATTTAATTTACCGGAGTTTTACCGGTTCAGTAAGATTGGGCTTTGGAGGTTTTTCTGAAATTTACCCGGAGTTAAATATTTAATTAAATGCCCGGGTTAAATTTATTCCAGAAAATTTGAATAAACAGATCAGGGTTAAAAAAACATCTGAGGTATTGGATTTTAGGGATAAAAATTCATTATTTTGTACTTTAATTTCATTTGGGTGACTGAAAAGTATCCGGATTTATTACAATAAACTTGATAACATGGGAAAGAACGCTCTATTTTCCAGGCCGGAAGAATCTATATCTGAAGCATTACAGGATAGTGTTGAGGAGCTGAATGAACTGATCGTTTACAACGATGATTTCAACACTTTTGATTGGGTCATCCAGTGTTTCATGGAGATCTGCAACCATAGTTTTGAACAATCCGAACAATTATCGCTCATCATACATTTTAAGGGTAAGGCAGTGGTCAAAACAGATGTGTTGGATGTTTTACAACCGATGAAAGATGCTTTGGTTGACCGTGGTTTATCTGCCGTGATCGAAACCTTTCAATCAAAATGATCAGGGCACATTTTTACACATTTACCTGTCACTTTTATTAATTCAGTTCCCATACATTCTTTTTTATTCACTAATGTGCTTGCATATAGCATCGAACTGGTGAGATAGTCCGGATCTCAGACCGGATTTGGTTCATCACCATCAATTTAAAAATTTCATATTACATGCCATTATCTGAATTGCTTTAATCAGAATTAAAGTGTGTTTTATATCAAATTTCAAAATAAAACATTCTTACATTCCTTCATATTCTATAGAAAAGTAAGTTTTCTCACCTCTTTGAGGTCATATTTTATGATTTTGAATTGACTTTCAGATTTTAATGTTGTACATTGCTGAAGCCACAAATAAAGGTTAAAGCTTGTTTGACGTAAGGGGCACGAGTTCTTTTGATTAAATACTCAGGATTTTATGATCTGTCAATATCATTTCTGATCATTGAACAACGGGAATTATCCCCGCAGAATCTTAGAATAATACAAAAAAATTTAACATGAAGAAAAAATTATTTGTGAGCGCCTTGTCTTACACAATGGTGTTCATTTGTCTGATGTTACTCAACAGTTGTCAAATAGATGACTGGTCTGACATTTTCAACAAACATGAAGTGGGCGACACCCTTTGGATACATGAGTCAAGTGGAGGTCCTTTGCATATAAATAAATCTTTGGCTTTAGCCAATAGCGGTTCAATTATCTATGCAGAAGGAGGCACCACGGTCAACTGGAAGCCTTGCAGGATCGTGAGTATCCATAAAAAAGATGGCATAACAGAGTGGATTTCTCCTGAACTGGATCACATCGGTATTTCCAGCCAGATCATGATCGGTGACGATGGGACCATTTATGTGATCGGATATTACACCCTATATGCCATTGATCCGGGCACAGGCCAATTCAAATGGAAATGGGAAGTCCCTGAGACTTTGCCACATCCGGATATTCCCGGAGGAACGGTTTATACCAAAGGCCAAATTGGCGCCCTGGCATTGAATAATAAAGGAGAGATCATTGTTGGCAGTATAGGATCCGGAGTATACTGGAGAGGTATTTATTGCCTGAAACCAGATGGTCAGTTGAAATGGTACAATCTTAAAGTGGTTGCGGGAATGGTCATCAGCAATTTCAGTATAGGTAAAGATGGCCATATATTTTATTTTACTGCTTCAGGAAGCGGTAAGCTTTTTTCTGTAGATGGTAATACTGGTAATGAAAGATGGAGAATTGATTCCTGGAGTGGAAATGCAAGTGCAAATAATATTTTGGTTGATCATGATGGGACATTACTGGCTACATTCAAAAAATCTTCCGATGAACCTTTGTTGCTGCATAGAATTGACCCACTGAACGGTAATATCATTTGGAGCAGTACAGAGAATGCTGAGAGTGGTTTCTCCAATAAATGGTTGGGTGCTGACGGAGTGGTATATCAACATTTTCCTTATGATGGAGGAATGAACCGCTATGACATGTTGACGGGCAGTCGTTCCACATTTCTGTCAACGGAATATTCTTATGCAAATGCGATCGGAGCGATCAATGATAAGGAACAATTACATATTGTTTATCATTCTTCCGGGTCCGTGAACAGGTTGGGTGCTTTCAATAAAGATGGGTCACTTGAATGGTCTTTTGCAATGGGTGGTCTTGATGCACCTCCTTTACTTATATCTGACCAAAAGGTCATATACTCGATCATTAATGATCATCCTGTTTCTTATCTTCCTACAAGAATCTGCGCAATTCAGGGAAATGCAAAACTGGCAAAAAAGGGTTGGCCCGTGATCAATCACGACAACAGAAATACGTGCAATGTGAATAAATAAACTTCCTGTTTGAAGTGGAAATATCTTCATTTTGTGTCTTTTTTATCACAAAAATGTGATCGAATCGGGTTAATGCATGACGGGACAGTATTTGTATTGTTTAGATAAATTCTAATTATCCTATTTTATCAGGCTGTGGCACCGGAATTTTGCAAAAAGCAAGCTGGATTAAGTATTTTTATCCCTGTTACATTCAACTCTTTCATTGATCCGGAAAAATCAAGACAAGTTGCACCATATATGCAGATCCACAATTCCAGATCTGGTGCACTTTCAGAATTGATCTTGTGAAATATTCCATATAGCCGTTGAAAAAAATTAAATCTATACACATGAAAAAACTATTCATTTTTATTTTACTGGCGGGCTTGATCATCGCTTGCAAGGAAGAGAAGAAGGAAGAGGCGCGTGCACTGACTCAATTACAGATCAAGGCCCAGGCATTTTTCGGACAACTGCCCGAATATGCAGAAAATCCGGAAAATCCGATCACGGAAGAAAAGGTACTTTTAGGAAAAACACTGTATTTTGACCCGATATTGTCCAAGAACAAGACGCAGAGTTGCAATACCTGTCATGATCTGAACAATTACGGGGTGGACAATGACCGTTTTTCTGAAGGCGATAAGGAAGGCACATTGGGTGGAAGGAATTCACCGACGACGTTGAATGCCGCCTTGCATATTGCACAATTCTGGGATGGCCGTGAACCCGATGTGGAAGCACAGGCAGGAGGTCCGATCCTGAATCCCGTTGAAATGGGTTTGTCCGGCGAACAGGAAGCGGTTGACAGGCTGAAAGGTGTAGATCAGTACAAAAAATTATTTGCTGATGCTTTCCCTGAAGATGAGGATCCGATCACCTGGACCAATCTTACCAGGGCCATTGCGGCTTTTGAGCGAAAACTGATCACACCAGCCAGATTCGATGATTATCTGAAGGGTAATGACGACGCAATCAATGACATGGAGAAAAAAGGTTTGCAGATCTTTATTGACCGTGGATGTATCGCCTGCCACTCTGGTATTGCTTTAGGAGGCGGGACTTTTCAAAAATTTGGCGTATATGGTGATTATTGGGATTATACCAAGAGTGAAAAAGTGGATGCAGGAAAATTTGATGTGACTAAAAAGGAGGGGGATAAAAATTTCTTCAAGGTTCCGTCGCTGAGGAATATCACCAAGACATTCCCATATTTTCATGATGGTAGTGTTGCTGATCTGAGAGAATCTACCCGGATCATGGGCAAAATACAGCTGAATAAGGAACTTTCTGAAGAAGACCTGGATGCGCTGATGGCATTCTACGAAACGCTGACCGGGGAAGTGCCGGAGGAATACAGGAAGTAGATCCTGACTGAGTATAATATATTTATTGTTCTATGGAATTAAAATGTAGAAAAAGGGGTCAACTGAAAAGTCAGAACCCCCTTTTTCATTGGTCGGGATGACTGGACTTGAACCAGCGACCCCGCGCCCCCCAGACGCGTACTCTACCCAAGCTGAGCTACATCCCGAAATACTGTTTGTCAAAACAGGAATGCAAAGATAGGGTAATAAATTAAAAAATCAAGCCTAATTTGTATCGAAAGCAAATGTCACAAAAAACTTTTCCGTATCATTTTTAAGCCTGATGGGTTTATAACCTGCTCTGATACCGGCAGATAAATCGATCATCCGGAAATAACGGTTGTCAAACAGCAGCTCTATCCCGGTTGAATGGACCTGACGGAATTGTTCTGCCTGTGTAAAATCCCATTCTAATCCGATATCATAGAACAGATTTGCCCGTATTCGTTTAAAATATACAAATGGACCCAGTGCAATATCCGGATACCATATCGGAAAACCATAATTGATCTTCGGACCGAAAAACTGATCTGAAAGAAACTTTGAAGTAAATCCCCTGACATAGTAACTGTTATTCAGCGGATGATATTCATTTTGGAGATCAGCGTATCTGTAATCTGCGATCAATTGAATGTAATGCGTAGGTTTTATACCGGGAAGGAAAACATTCAGATTTCCGGCAAAATTGATTTTGTCTTCATTGTTCAATGTTTTACTGATCGTCCAATCCGTATTAAAGGAAAACGGTGCCTTGATGCTGCGGTAGGCCTTTTTACGGGTAGCTCCTGCCTGCAACTGGATAAAAGCCGTGTGAAATACACTTCTTTCAAATGGATTATTGTCAGTGATGTTTGACAAACCATAGCCTAACTGCGGATTGAACGCATACCTGTAATTTCTTTTGATAAAGGTAAGCGGGACATAAACTTTTCCATAGAACCTGGATTCATTCCAGTAAACAGTATCATTACTGTCCTCATTATTTATCTGCCTGGCTCTGTTTATCAATGAATTATGACCTAAAGTGAACAGTGGAAACCAATTTCCAAAAGTCATATTGATATCTGAAAAGAAAACATTTTCATTGAAATTATAACCCGGCGTCCATTGCAAACCATATTGGCCCAACTTGTCATTGGCGGCCAAAACCATGGAAACGTTACTTTCTCCCGGCATCAAAAGCCAGCTATGCAACACCAGTTTGGTCAAACCTGCATGATATTTTTTATGCTCAAAATGTTTTTGAGGAATCTGGTCGACAATAGGTCCGTTTTCATTGTCGGTGATGAACAACAAAGCGGCATCTTTTATTTCAGCTGATACATTGGGGTTCCTGTTAAAGCCAATAAATGGTTTTTCTTCCTGTGGCGGGATAATTAAAATCCGTTTTTGATTGAATTCAGTAGTTATCAGCGCGATTTCCTGATCAGGTCCCGCATCCGGCATTTCAGTCAGAAATGGTGTTTTGAAAGGTATCTTAAAGAGTGCACCTGTTTTCAGATCGTAAGACATCATCTGATTCAAACCTTGTTCTCTACCTTCATTTGCCAGGAAAAACATTTTACCGCCTGATATGCTGAGGTCTTCAAAGGATGTAATGGAAAACGGGACCAGTTCTTTGTATTTACCTGAATTCAGATCAATGTTGAGAATGGCATTCCGGTTGTTTTTCTGGGCAACCACCACAAGTTCATCGTTTCCGTTCCATTCCGGATATCTGAAATTAAATCCACCGTCCACATGGATTTCCCTGATCAGATTCCCGCTGGATGCATGCAGAAGTATCAGTTTATTCTGCATCATTTCGTTCACTTCAACCACCAGTATCTGCTTTCGGTCCGGACTGATAGCAGGTGAGAAAAACTTGGTTTTATCGGTAATTCTCATGGTTTTTCCCGTAGAAAATTCGTATTTCCAGATATTGGAATAGCTCCGGTCTGACCATCTGGGATCCAATGTTATCTCTGACCAGACCAAAATCTGCTCATTGACATCATATTCACCCATTCCAAAACCCAAAGGAATGACAGGAGTTTCCTTCCCGTCACCCAAATCTATCATGACAAATTGGGCAGGCCTTGAAAAAGTTTCCTTGATGGCCATCACTTTATCCTTTGACATGAACCTGGGTTTGGAATAGGATGCAGGATCACTTGTATTCAATGGACTTTGGTATTGTGCGCTGACTTCATTTGCAGGGCTTTCGGGTTTAATACTTCCCATCATACTTCGATAGAATTTTGGTGTTTTTAAACCGGTCCTTCTTTTTAAAGCCCGGGAAAACGGGTAAAATCCACCTTTGTAGGCAGCTGCATCCTTGAAAATTCCAGCCCAAATATCATTACCGTAAATTGATCTGCCATGCCTGACCATATCATAACCAAGGACATAATGATCGGGGACCATGTCCCGGAAGGATCCATTGACCATTTTTTCATATCCGAATGGCTTTTCAAGCGCAGCAATTGTCTTTAATTCAGCGCTGAAACTTCGGATCCTTCCCCTGCCGGCATTGCTTAATGCAGTTTCCTGCATCACCGCATCACCTTCAAAAAACCAGGGTGGTATGGCCAGGGAAAACAATGCACCCCAACCAGCTTCTCCGGTCAGAAAATAGGCCCATTTGGTAATACCATGCATCGTGTTACTGAATTGCAATGCGTGCCTGTACTCATGTATGGAAAGCACATCCAGCCAGTCTGTTGTGCCGTAAAATGATCGCTGTGGGAAAGTGGTGTAAAATTTGGAATGGAAAGGAGCTGTAGTCACATAACCGTTTGGAATAACGGTTTGGTTCAGCAGAAAAATATCGGTTTTCCTGAAACGGTCACCAATCGAATGAAGGTTGTTTGCAGCCTGATAATGAACCATGTTGACGATCCTGTTCGCCTGATCTTCAAGTCCTTTTGGAAATACCAGCCTGACGGTATCTGTGTTGATCTGTTGCCAGTCTGTTCCCGGAGGCACAGTGGATCCGGGTGTAAAAAGCTGAGCGAACAAATTGGTTAAGGCAAAAACCGACAGTGCAGCCGAGAAAAATAGCTTCATAATTCTGAATTATTAAGGGTCACAATTAAGCCCGCAACTTTTATACGAGATATTTATTACTTAATTCAAGCAACTTATCCCTCAGGGCATACACATCCTTCCATTTTTCCCCGGGAGTCTCTGATCTCCAATGCAGGCTCATTGCATTTTCACCGGATTGGATCTCCAGGCTGTACTGAGTGCCTGTTTTGGAGGAAGTGCTTTCAGGAAAAGGAATAACACAGTTGTCCATGAATCTGACCAGATCAAAAAAGCTGTCAACCGGTATTTCATAGATCTGAAAATCACCAAAAAGCACTTTTTGAAGCTTTAAAGTGCAGTGTTTTTTCTCTGCCGAATAAAAGATCTTTACAAAAGCAAATTTTTCGCCACGGGCTTTGAAAGTGATGTCAACGTCAGTAAATTTTGATTCCATATGTTTGATTTTAAATTCTTGCCAATCCTAAAAATACCGCATGTAAGGATACAGTCAGTACGAACCAGATCTTTTTGGCCAGAGCGGGTTCCAAATTGAATAATTTGTATTGTATAAAATCCTTCTTGCAGGACTCCATGCAATCACCACAGTATGTACAGGTGATACCCGGACGACCCGTCTTCAAATCCTCCAGGGTAAGAGCATCATAAGGGCAATGAGTAAAGCACAACCGGCAATAGGTGCAATCACTTTGAATGACCACTCTGAAAGGGTTTACGAATTTCAGGTAACTTACCATCACGCCGATAGGACAATATTCGGTACAGTGCGACATCAGCCCTCTTTTCCTTGACCGGAAAAATATGACCAACAACCCTCCAATACCAAAGGCAGCCGTCAGCACTAATACCCAAAACGGTGCCGCATTAAACAACCTGAGCATTATGGCCATCAGGATCACCACCAATAGTATGGTCCACCTGATCTTACTCTTGTTGACCAGAGGTCTGGGCTTTTTACCGGATGATGCAAGTCCGTCCAAAGCACCAAAATAACACAGTTGCGCACACCAGGCAGGTCCGGAAAGGATCAGTGTGCTGAGGAAAAGTATGGGCATAAAACCGATTTCCAGCCGGTATACAGGACCGGCCAGAATGACCGCAGGGATAGGAAAATGCAGTGTGCCGGTCATCAGAAATACATCCAGTCCTGACAGCCCAAAGATCAACTGCCCAAAAAAAACAACAGAAAACAAGATCCAAATCCTGAGTCGCCATTTTGCAGTATCTCCGGAAAACAACATTTTATATACGATGAATCCGGCATAAAGCCCCAGCAACAGAATTTCGATCCATCCATATCCGGGCAACAATCTTTCCAGCATTAACATAGGCCTTTCCACCCGGGTATGAACAGGTATGAGGATTGCAGCTACAATCAAAAATGCGATGACAGGAAATTTGAATTTTGAATTCATGCCTATATTTTCCGACATAAAGATAAAGCTTTTTTACACAAACTTCCACAGTTTTGAAGGATGTAATGTATAATTCACGCCTTCGTCTGCTTTTTGTTCAAAACCATATCCGTTTTAAAATTCCCGGTAAATCTCCAAAAATGTCATTTGTTATAAATAATGTTAAAAATAATTCACATAAGCATAGATTTTTGTATCTTATTAATGAAAATAATTTTGTTCTATGGAAAATTTGTTCAAGAAATTTATATTTCGCGCCTTATATTGGTACATCAGCTCTGTGGATAAGGATGGAGAGATTTTATTTCTCAATTGGGGTTATGATGCCCCCGATGAACGGATACCTTTGACCAGACACGATGAGCCCAACAGATATTCGATCCAATTGTACCACTCTTTGGTGAAGGATGTGGAGTTGAAGGGTAAACACATTGTTGAAGTCGGTTGCGGACGTGGTGGCGGTTTGTCTTACATCACCCGGACATTTTCACCTGCCAGTTCTCTGGGAATCGACCTGGAGAAAAAAGCCACTGATTTTGGAAACCATCATTATCAGCTCAGCGGGATGCGCTTTTTGCAGGGTGACGCTCAGGATCTGCCCATTCAGGATGAGAGTTGTGACGTGGTCATCAATGTGGAATCATCCCACAGATATCCCGACATGGGAAGATTCCTGGACCATGTTTACCGTATCCTCAAACCCGGAGGATATTTTCTGATCACTGATTTCAGACGCGCGGAGGAAATGCCTTCACTGTGGAATTTGTTCCACTCCTCAAAATTTACCCTGCTGGCTCAGAAAAAGATCAACGAACAGGTTGTCCGCAGTCTTTCAAACGACTGTGTCAGAAGAATTGACCTGGTCAAAAGATACGTACCCGGCTTCCTTCATAATCAGGTATACAATTTTGCAGGTATCAAAGATACCCGTTCATACCACCAGATAAAGAGCGGAGAATTGGAATACTTTATGCTCGCATTCAGAAAAAACGGCGCCGTGACCCATATGTCAAACCAAATGAACTACTCTGCTATTCAAGCACTTTGAGCTGATCGCCGGTCGTATTGATCAATTGCCTGTAACTCGCTTCACCATAACCCGGCTGATCCGGCCTCGGTGGAATGTGATCCGAATACCCATTGTTGAGCAGCTTATAACCATCCGTCTTTTTGACATTGCCGTCAAAAAATTTGGCAAACAAAAATCCGTAAAGCTTTCTCCAGCTGTCCAATGTCCGCTGCAATTCGGAATAAGAGTAATTATTTACAAAATCCACGGCCAGTTTAAGATCAACCTGATATAGTTTCAATGCGGCTTCCGTCATCACATCGGCAGTTGTAAGATATTTGTTCTCCAGTTCCTGCTGTTTTTCAATGATGACCGGTGCGATCAGACTGTAACGGGTGTATGCCAGATTAGCCACCTGGTTGAATACCCAAAAAGCAGCATCTTCCTTAAATTCCAGTTGACTGCCGTATCCGCGACTGTAACCCTGCGGAACTTCATAGGTTGAGCAAAAAACCGGATTATATACAGTAGTTCCTGCATCATCCATACCGAACCAAAGAATTCCGCCGATAGGATCAGGCAACCAGCTTCTGCTCTGAGCTACAAAAGAAAAACCGGTTTGCTGTGTGGCCACAGGTCTGTTGTGACAGTATTTTTCACCATCAACCGTAAAGGTAAGTGGCCCCCATCTGTAAGGTTTGTTGTATGGGCCGGAGATCACATCACCGGTCATATCCAGCGGTGTTCCCTGGTAATGGTCACGCATGAAAGCCATCAGATCCTTTGCACTGATCTTTTTATCCGGTTTGATCCACAATGGCATTCTGTTGGTCAGGTTTTTTCCTTCCGCATAATCCAGGTACTGATCCATACCGGTTGTCAGTTGTCGGAAAATGGTCCATACACGGGCTTCGCAAAAACGGGCAGCGCCAAAATCCACAGGGCTATAGGTATCTGAAAAGCTGAAGTCCTCATCTTTTCCATTGTAGTATCCCCGGGCACGGGCAAAGCTGATCACATCCTTTGCATAAATGGTATTTACTTTTGGATCAAACCATTTGTCCACCTGGTCAGAAGAAATGCCTCCGTCCTTGTATTTCTGGGGAAAGGTCATGATCCTGGCCTGGTTGGCATGCCCGGAGATATAGCCGTCCGGCACCAGTCTGGCAACCCACACAGCGCCTTTTTCAAATGTGCCTTTGCTGATCATTTCCATGATCCAGACTTCGTTTTTATCTGCGATGGAAAAGGATTCGCCTGAACTGTAATATCCGTATTCAGCCATGAGGGAAGTGATGACCTGAATCGCCTGGCGGGCAGATTTGGAGCGTTGCAATGCGATATACATGAGGCTACCATAGTCCATGATGGCGGTTTTATCCCGCAATTCATCGCGACCACCGTAGGTGGTTTCACCGATAGCTACCTGGTATTCATTCATATTGCCGATGACATTGAATGTCTGACGGGCTTGTTTGATCTCGCCGAGGTATTTTCCGCTGTCCCAATCATATATTTTAAGCATAGTCCCTTCAGGATAATTGGCTGCCGGCCAATGGTAAAGCTCGCCATACAGCACATGGGAATCTGCAGAATAGCTGATCAGTGTGGATCCGTCGGTTGTGGCGCCTTTGGTGACCAGGAAATTGGTGCAGGCAAAGCCGTTTTGGAATATGAAAAGTGGGAAAAACAGAATGAAAACGCGATAAATTAATAATTTGTACATGTTTAGTTATTTTGAGGAGCGAAAATAATGGTTCGATCGCATATACCAAAGCAGGCTGATCAGAATTGACGGATAAAACCCATTATTTAGAGTCAATTTCTGATGAAATTTATAACTTTCAGAGGTTTTGAACAAAAATGCAGAAATCACATTGGACTTTCCGAAGGAGGCTCAACTTTCGCGATTCGATATTCATGATTTTTCAACTCCAACAATTCAAACAGCTCAAACAATTACTGTTAACTGTAATCTGTAACTGTAATCTGTGAGCAGCGATCTGATGCCGTCATTTAAATCAGCTTGAACAACTTGAATCATGACGATGAATGTTATGATTTTCAATCACAATGTTCCATCATGATGTTCGACATCTCAAACAGCCCTAACAGCTCAGACAAAGGAACAAAGGAACAATGTAACAAAAAACCTCCCTTCCCCCAAAAACTGCACGCCTATAAAATATAATCGGTCGTCAGAAAATTGGACGATTTTGAATTCAGGATGTCAGAAAGGATCTTTTTGTTGGCGTCGTTTTCCTTAAAGGCCACCATGGATCTGATGGAAAACACCCTTAGGGCATCACTCACGGACAACGTACCTTCAGCCGAATCTTTCCTGCCTGTGAAAGGGAAAACATCAGGACCTCTCTGGCATTGTGCGTTGATATTTACCCTGCACACCTGGTTGACCAGCGTGTCCACCAGAGAAGAGATCAGAACCGGATCCTCACCGAAAATACTGGCCTGCTGACCGAATTTGGACCGGATCACATATTCCAGCGGTTCAGTAACATCTGCAAATTTTACGATCGGGACAACAGGTCCGAATTGCTCTTCATGATATATGCGCATGTCGCTGTTGACATCTGACAGCACAACCGGGAAAAAGCTGGTTTTGCCCATGATCCCGCCATTTTGATTGCAGATTTGTGCGCCTTTTTGCACAGCATCTTCCACCAGGCCGGCCATCCATTCAGGTTTGCCTGCTTCAGGAAGCGGCGTCAGACTGACATGTTCATCCCAGGGAAGACCCAAAGTGAGTTCATCCACTGCATTGGAAAATTTTTCTATGAAAAGATCGCATACCTTTTCATGGACAAAAATGATCTTCAATGCGGTACATCTCTGGCCATTGAATGAAAGTGCTCCTGTAATACATTCATTGACAGTCAGTTCCATATCAGTATCTTCCAGAATGATCGCAGGATTTTTGGCCTCCAGGCCAAGTACTGATTTGAGCAGGTGCGGATAGGGATGTTGCTTTTTAAGGATATCGGCCACCCTGCTGGATCCGATGAATGCCAGAACGTTGATTTTCCCGGATTCCATCAGCGGAGCGATGACCTGTTGACCATCGCCATACACGATATTGACCACCCCTTTGGGAAATGAATCCCTGAAAGCATTTAACAGAGGAGAATGTAACAGCACACCCAGTTTTGGCGGTTTGAAAATGATGGTATTGCCCATGATCAAAGCCGGGATCAGCGTGGTAAAAGTTTCATTGAGTGGGTAATTGAACGGGCCCATACACAACACCACACCCAAAGGCGCCCTTTTGATCTGTGCGATGATCCCCTGCTTGAGCGTCAGCCTGGATGCATCCCTGTCCATATTTTTGAGCGCCTCGATGGTGTCAAAAATATATTCAACTGTCCTGTCAAATTCCTTTTCCGAATCCTTCCTTGTCTTGGCAATTTCCCACATCAGGAGCCGGACAACTGACTCTCTTTGTTCTTTCATGCGTTCAACAAAGTCCAACATGCATTTGATCCGTTGCGCTACTGTCATTCCGGGCCACTCACCCTGTCCGTTTTCGTATGCGTCAACAGCGCTTTTCAGCGCAAAAAGAGAAGTTTCCCTGTCCATCAACGGGTAACAACCGATATGGTTCACCATTTTACCTTCTTGGAGACTATAAACCGGTGAATAGACATTTTCAAAAGGCCCTTCCCAGGTATGTAACTCACCGTTGACCAGGTACTGTGATTGCTGAATGAAAGGGATCCGGGCATTATCCGGAATATGCTGAACCGGTGAAAAATGATCAATATTCATTTTAATCTCTTTAATTACGGTGTAAAACTAAGAAAACTTGTCCTTTGGGATCTGATAGCAGGTCAATTTCCATGTAAATTGTGCTAATTTTCTTTTTGAAGGCAAAAATATGACATTTTTTTAGCTGATATGAACCCTCAGGCAGTTCATCATTCCCGGTGCCATGGTTCATTGGTACCGGATAAATTGTCTTAAATCAAATGTTTATGATCTTCTAAAACCTGATGTCAGTTTGAATTGTTATGCTGATATCGACAAAAATCCGTAATTTTACCCGTCCATCCGAATTGTATTCACTTTCGGAAATGGAGCGTATCATTTCTAATGAAAACAGGAAAACATGAATTCATTATTTTTTTTCAGGATGCTTCCCTTTTATTTCATATTGTTGGTTTTTCTGACCGGTATTACACTGACAGGACAGGCTTCTGACAAGATGAAATATGTTGAAAGCCAGGATGGAACCGGTACCGGGAATTTGCTTTACCTGCACTTTGACAAGCAGCATTACAACGCAGGTGAAACGATCTGGTTCAAAGCCTATTCATTGAACCCGGTCAACAATTTACCTTTTGATCTAAAAGCAAATCTTTATCTGGAGCTGTATGATTTTTCAGGCAGGGAAATTTTTTTCAGGACATTCATACTGGAAAAAGGTATTGCCTGGGGAAATGTCTACCTGAATACGGATCTGCCTGACGGAAATTACCTGATCAGGGCATATACCAGTTCTATGCTGCATTACGGAGAAGATTTTCTGTTTAAAAAATACCTGTACATTCAAAATCCTGACTACGGCAACTCCATTTCCAAAAAAGAGATCCAGCAGAATATTTCATTTAATGATGACCTTGAGCGAAAACAGTCATCCATAAATCTTGAAATCCATCCTGAAGGAGGTAATCTGCTTTCCGGAACGAATAACAGACTGGTGTTATTTCTGTCCGACGGCCTTGGAAAGGGCATACAGGATCAGGGTTACATCCAGGATGATCAGGGCAAAAAAATTGCATCTTTCCAAACTGACGAGTATGGTTATGATTTGATCTCCGTAAATCCCGGTCAACTGGTCAAATACAGCGCTGTTGTAGAGGGAATGAACGGAAAGAAGATCAGCAGGGATCTGCCTGTTGTCATTTCCAGCGGAGTGAATATCCATTTGAACAGAATCTCCGGGGACTCATTATTCCTGGATATTCTGTCAACGGGTAATCGAGGAAATGGTTTCACTCTGACCGGGAATAAAGGAGGAAGTGAGATTTACCGTCAAAAGCTGGTTGTGACCGGTGATCGCCAAACCATGGGTGTTCCATTGGATAAATTCACTCCGGGTATCGTGTTTTTTGAATTACTGGATGACCGGGCAAAAAGCCTGTCTCACAGAGCAGTGATCATTGAACACCAAAACCAGCCAAAAATTACAGTGATGTCACAGAATACCCGGATAGAGCAGGATGAAGTCATCAATATCTATATGAACCTTTCAGATATCAATGGCTTGCCGCTTACCGGAGAATTATCCTTTTCTATATTGGCAGGTGATTTTCAATCAGCCAGTAAGGATTATGACATTTATACACAAATGTTCCTGATGTCCGGACAATCAACGGACCGGGAAATACTGACCAAGCTTGGTTTTTCGGGTTCGGAAGAATCAAAAAAGTATCTGGATATGTCCCTGATTTCAGGTACATATCCTGTGTACTCAATCCACCCTGCAAAGAGAAAGCAGCTAAAGGGTGATTTGTACAATGATTATGGAATAAAGGTCCGGGGTATGGTTAAAGATCCACTGAACGGCCAGCCAACTCCGAACATTCAGCTTCAGTTGAGCCAAAGAGTCGGTAATAAGAATACTTACGACGCTGTTTCTGATGAAAACGGAATATTTGAATTCGCTCAACTGGAACTACCGGACAGCGCTTTGATTGATATTTCAACTCCGGTGACCATAGGAGGTGTCAGGCCGAAAATTGAATTGATCGTTCCTGAGAAAAAGCAGTTGACCTATGAGCAAAACTTTTTTACACAAAGGCAAGCCTTGACAGAACCTGGTAAAAACAGGAAAAAGTCCAGACAGCAGGATACTTCCGGAAAACAGACAACAGGATCGGTTTACGGGATGCCTGATCAAACCATTGTTGTCGGAGATAAGGTTGTTTACAGCAGTATGTTGCAACTTTTGCAACAAAGGGCTTCAGGATTGATGATATCAGGAAACAGCATTATGTTCAGAGGACCGTCAAGCATCAATTTCAGCAATGATCCGCTTTTCATCGTGGATCAGATCACAGTCAGTAAAGGAGAATTTTTACGGATTGATCCCCGGACAGTTGAGCGTATTGAATTGTTCAAAGGCACGAGTGCAGCATTTTTCGGATCCAGAGGTGCAAACGGAGTTCTTGTTGCATACTTAAAAAAATCAGAAGAGCTTGAAAAGCCATTTCATGAATTTGTGGTGGAAGGATTTTCCTCCAGTGATGAATTCGTATTTGATATCGGGCAAATGCCTGAAAAGTTAGGACCAGGCCAAAGTACAACCGTGTGGTGGCAGCCATCTATTCATACGAGCGCCAACGGGAGTCTTAAGCTTCAGTTCAGAAAAATCCCGAATATACCACACTACAAAATGGTCATACAGGGAATCAGCAAAAACGGCGGAGTTTTTTCTGGAGAATTTTTAATTGGAAAATAGTCGGGATATAATTTTAAAACTATTGATAACAGTCTGATCCATCCATAAAAAAAGGCCTGAACAATCAGGCCTTTTTTTATGATACCAGAATCGTTTAAATGCTTACTTCGTCCTCTATTGGAGAGAGATACAATTCACCGTAGGCAGTTTCATGATCGATACTTCTGATCTTGAAATTCCTTTTACGGAACATGTGGAGCATGGTCGTATTGGCGTGCAGAACATTCGCGTATACTTTCTTCAGATTTCTCTCCTGGGCAATATCCAGTATGATATCGGTAAACCTGTTACCCAATCCAAGTCCCTGGTAAGTATCTTCCACGACAATGGCAAATTCAGCTTTTTCACCGCTGTGGTCTTCCACCAGGCGAACCACGCCGATCATGATCTTTTTGCCGTCCTCTTCTGCTTCAGCGATCAAAGCCATTTCCCTGTCATAATCGATCTGGGTATATCTGACCAGTCTCTCGTGTGAGATCTCACCGATGTATCCAAAGAACCTGTAGTACTGTGTTTGCCTGGAGAACTTGCGGAACATTTCCTCCTCCATAGGTTCGTCTTCCGGTCTGATCGGTCTGATGATCACATCTTTACCACTCTTCAGTTTGAATTCATAGGTATATTTTGAAGGATACGGAGAGATCACCAGATGTGAGTTCGCTTTGATCGGATTTTGAGCGATCTCTTCATCCAGGATCACTTTTGCATCAAGCACAATTCCGCCTTCGTGGTCCACAACGAACGGGTTGATGTCAATTTCCTTGATCTCAGGAAAGTCCATGACAAGATAAGCAAATTTATAGATCAGGAACTGAAGCGTTTTGATGTCAGTGCCTTCCATACCGCGGTAACCCTTCAGCAAGGTATAGATCTTGGTGTCTTCGATCAGCCTTTTGGCCAGGGACATGTTCATCGGAGGTAAGCCAACGTTGAGGTCCTTGAACAATTCAACAGCTACACCACCCATACCGAACACAATGATCGGTCCGAAAATAGGGTCTTTTTTGGATCCGATGATGATCTCGTATTTTTTAGAGACCATCTCTTCGATCAACACACCGATGATCTTGGCATCCGGACGTGCTTTTTTGGCAGCATCCATGATCTCCTTGTATGTTTCCATGGCCTGCTCTTTGGTAGAAATATTCAATTTTACACCGCCGGTATCCGTTTTGTGCGTGATGTCCGGGGATGCGATTTTCATGACCACAGGGAATCCGATGTTTGCAGCCTTTTCACCGGCATCTTTAGCAGAAGTTGCAATGGCATGTTTGGTTACCGGAATTTCGTAATTCTCGAGCAAACGTTTTGCTTCATCTTCAGTCAGCACATATCGTTTTTGCTTGATGATGCTTTGCAACAACTCTTTGTTTTTCTGAGTATTGGGCTTAAACTGTTGTGGAATTGTACTCGGTGTTTCATACAAGGCGGAAATACGTCTCGTGTATTTGAACATACTCATGAAGGTATACACTGCATTTTCCGGACCACGGTAAACCGGGATATTTCCCTGTTCCAGGATGGCGCGACCAACTCTTACATCGCTTTCACCCATCCAGGAAGCCAATACAGGTTTTCTGGATTTTTTACCTATTTCTACTATTTCCTGAGCGATTTCATCAGGATTGGTCATGGATTGTGGGGTCAGAATGACCAATAAACCATCCACATTCGGGTCATTGATCAGCGCTTTGGCAGCGAGGCCATATCTTTCATATCCGGCATCTCCGAGTACGTCCACAGGGTTTCCGTGGCTCCACATCGGAGGTAGTTGTTCATTGAGTATTTTCATGGTTGGCTCGCTCAATTCTGCAAGTTCGCCACCCAATTTGATCAAATGGTCAGTTGCAAGTACGCCAGGTCCTCCGGCATTGGTCAGGATGGCCAGTCTTTTACCTTCAGGTCTGGGTTGCATAGCCAGCGCCTGAGCTGCATTGAACAGCTGTTCGATCGTATCCACAGAGATGATACCTGCGCGTTTGAAAGCTGCATCAAAAGCGGCATCGTTACCTGCAAGCGTACCTGTGTGTGACAATGCCACTTTGGCTCCTGCAGACGACTTACCGGCTTTTAGTACAATGATCGGCTTGGATCTTGCAAAAGCCCTGGCAGCACTCATGAATTTTCTGGCATGGGTAAGAGATTCCATGTAGATCACAATGCTGTTGGTGTTGGGATCCTGTCCGAAGTAGTCGATGAGGTCATGGAAGCCAACGTCGATCATGGAACCAATGGATACGAAATGACTGAAGCCAACATTTTGCTCAACAGACCAGTCAAGGATGGCAGTGCAAAGCGCACCACTCTGAGAGATGAAGGCTATTTTTCCGGGTTTAGCCATTTTGTTGGCAAAACTCACATTGAGTTTGATGGAGGGCTTGATGAATCCTAGACAGTTAGGGCCGATGATACGCATGTTATATTTTTTGGCCATTTCGCGGATATGTTCTCCCATGCCTTTCCCTTTGTCACCCGCTTCCAGGAATCCTGCTGAGATCACCACTACGCCGCCAACTCCATATTCTCCGCATTCCTTGATGATTTCCGGAACCGTTTCCGCAGGGGTTGAGATCACCGCCAGGTCAATATTGTCCCTGGTATCCTTTAAAGAAGCATAACTTCTTACTCCGTAAATACTTTTATTTTTGTAGTTGATCGGATATACCGTTCCCTTAAAACCCGAACCGATCAGGTTTTTGATCAATGCATACCCTACTGTGCCTTCCCTGTTGGAAGCTCCAATTACCGCAACGGTTTTGGGATCAAATATTTTGTCTAACATATTAAAAAATTTATTATATTTTTTGTGTAATCTTAATAATTATTTCTTTTAGGGGGACTGTTAATTCAAGTCAACAAAATTATAATATTTTATTGTTAGAAAAAACAAATATTATACTGTTTAGTGTATTTTTTACACTTTCTTAATAACAGAATAAATAATTGTTTATTGTTTGTTAAACGAAAAAAATAATCAATTATTTAAAATTATCAGATAAATTTCAAAATTAAATTCTTATATTATCTTTATTTGTAGCAATGAATTTTTTTAAATTTATCTATTGTAGACTGGATAAACCGCATTTTTTATCACAAAAATCAGACTTCGGGTAAAAATTCAGGGATCAACTTAAACAAAATTTTATTGTGCCTGACGTATATTTGCCGCGTGAAGATGGTGGAAGAGTTAATATCACGCTACCAAAGCAGTGATAAGATCAAAGAGCTGGCGGTGGCCGCCGGCAGTAGTGGCGCCCGGGTCCTCTCCCTGGAGGGAATTGCGGGCGGTCAGGATGCTTTTGCCCTTTCCGGACTGCTCCTGCACACAAACACGATCCAGCTGTTCATTGCAGAAAATAAGGAACAAGCAGCCTATTATTTCAATACACTGGAAACTTTATCAGGTGAGCAGGCAGCTTTCTTACCCGACTCCTTCAAGCGTCCGGGCAATTTTGAAGAGATCAGCCATGGAAATGTTCAGTTGAGGACAGAGATCGCCTCCAGGCTCGGTTCCGGCATTTCTAGGGCGTTCACCATCATCACCTATCCTGAAGCGCTTTTTGAAAAAGTTGTCAAGCCGGACATGGTGGATGCCATGAAGATCCGTATTGCCAAAGGTGAACCCCTGGATGTGGATACCATGATCGACCTGATGATCTCCTACGATTTCAAGCGTGAGGAATATGTTTATGAACCCGGACAGTTTTCTATCCGAGGAGGTATCATCGATGTTTTCAACTATGCCAATGAGTGGCCTTACCGGATCGAACTGGCAGATGATGAGGTGGAGTCGATCCGGATGTTCGACCCGGTGACCCAGCTTTCAATCCGTTCGATCGAGAAGCTGACCATTATCCCGAATGTCAACAGCCGGTTTTCCATGAAGGACAAGGTCTCCATGCTCCAGATACTACCTCAAAATTCGGTCATCTGGCTTAAAAATCCTGAAATTCTGACTGATTCTCTGGTGGAATGCTTCGAAAGGGTCAGATTGCTGGAGAACAGGATCACCGCAGACACACAGGAAGAATTGTCAATTTTTTTCAGGGAAAGGGCATTTATCCTTCCCAACGAACTGATCGCCCAAATCAAAGGATTCACTACCCTGATCCAGGGTAATACCGGGGGAACAGGCCTTGAGATCAGTCAAACCATACAATTCTCTGCCAAATCGCAAACTCATTTCAACCGCAATTTCAAATTGCTGATCGAAGATCTGGAAGCATATACAGAAGAGGAATACACCAATTATCTCTGGGTTGGGAATGACAAGCAGATCAAACGCTTTAAACAGGTTTTTGAAGACCTGAATGCGCGGATTGAGTACAATCCCATCCCTGATTCGATCCACGAGGGTTTTGTGGATCACGACCTTAAAGTGGTTTGCTACACAGACCACCAGATCTTCAAAAGACACCATGCCTACAGTCTGAGGACAGGTTATACCAAGGATAAAGCCATCAATATCAGGATGTTGCGTGAACTTCAAAAGGGCGATTTCATCACGCACATCGACCACGGGATCGGAGTTTACCAGGGACTTGAAAAGATATCGATCAACGGAAATGTACAGGAGGCGGTCAAACTCATTTACAAAAACAACGATATCCTTTGGGTAAGCATCAATTCCCTGCACAAGATTTCCAAATATTCGGGTAAGGAAGGGAATATGCCTGTCATGGACAAACTCGGTTCAGACAGGTGGAAAAAACTAAAGGCTAAAACCAAAAAGCAGATCAAGGATATCGCTCAGGATCTGATCCTGCTTTACGCAAAACGCAAAAATTCAATCGGACACTCATTTCCGGCTGACGATTATATGCAGGCCGAGCTGGAAGCCTGTTTTATGTATGAAGATACGCCTGATCAGGCCAGCGCGACTGAAGCTGTAAAGGATGATATGCAGAAAGCCTATCCGATGGACAGGCTGATCTGTGGTGATGTGGGTTTTGGTAAAACGGAAATTGCCGTCAGGGCAGCCTTCAAATCTGTTCTGGGAGGAAAACAGGTCGCGATCCTGGTTCCGACCACTATCCTGGCATTACAGCATTACCGGACATTTACAGAGCGATTGCAGGATTTTAAGGTGACTATAGATTATATCAACCGGTTCAGGTCAACAGCGGAAAAGACGCAGTTGTACAAGAAGATCAAGGAGGGAACTGTGGATATAGTCATAGGAACACATGCATTGCTCAACCAAAAAACGATGTTCAAAGACCTTGGCTTGCTGATCCTGGATGAGGAACAAAAATTCGGAGTTGCCGCAAAAGAAAAACTAAGAGGTCTAAAGGTGAATGTGGATACACTGACGCTGACTGCCACTCCGATACCCAGAACACTGCAGTTTTCTCTTTTGGGTGCAAGGGATATGTCGATTTTGAGGACTGCTCCGCCCAACAGGCAACCGATCTATACAGAAAGGCGTGTTTTTTCAGAGCATCTGATCGTGGATGCGATCAATTTTGAAGTTGACCGTGGCGGGCAGGTGTTTTTTATACACAACAGGGTTAAAAACCTGGCAGAACTCACTGTGATGATCAAAAAACTGTTGCCTGATGTCCGGATTGCCATGGCGCATGGTCAAATGGAAGGAAAGCAACTCGAAAAAACACTTTTGGATTTTATAGATAAAAAGTACGACGTGCTGATCAGTACCAATATCATAGAAACCGGGCTGGACATTCCCAATGCCAATACGATGATCATCAACAATGCACACCAGTTCGGGCTCAGCGACCTGCATCAGTTGCGCGGAAGGGTTGGCCGGTCCAACAAGCAGGCATACTGTTATCTTTTTGCGCCTCCGCTCAGCACATTGACCACGGACGCCAAATTGCGGTTGAAAACCCTCGAGGATTTTTCAGATCTCGGAAGCGGCCTGGATATTTCCATGAGAGACCTGGATATTCGCGGGGCGGGAAATCTTTTAGGCGCAGAGCAAAGTGGTTTTATCACGGATATAGGCTATGAAACCTACGAGAAGATCCTGGAAGAGGCGATCATGGAGCTGAAGGAGAATGAATTCAAAGAATTATTTGCAGAAGAAAATCCCGAAGGCAAAACTTACATCAGGGATGTGGAGGTCGACACGGATATAGAAATGCTGATCCCGAGCGAATACATCAGTCAGACGCAGGAAAGGCTTCATCAGTACAATGTGCTGGACCGTCTGGAAAATGAAGAAGGTATCAGCAAATTTATCTCTGAACTTGTGGATCGCTATGGAAAATTACCTCACCAGATCTACAATTTAATTGAAGGTTTGAGGATAAGATGGAAGTGCAAGGAATTGGGTTTTGAACGTTTTTCATTGAAAGACAACAAGATGAGGTGCTTTTTTATCAGCAATCAAAATTCCAGCTATTTTGAAGGACCTGTTTTCAATCATATTCTCCAGTTTGTCACCACGCATGGTTCAGCACAACGCCTGACCCTCAAACAAACTCCGAAGCATCTCATCCTGATCAAGGAAAATGTTCGTTCATTGAAGGGTGCGCGGTTGGCATTGGAGGAGATTGAGCGGAAGGAAAAAGTTAATGAGTAGATTTTTAAGTTATTTGAATTTGCTTATTACGCTAATAATTTCTCTAATTTCATTTTCCACTTTTCCCAGTCTTTCATTTCCTTGGTCTGTAAATCTATAAATTTCTGTGTGTGGTCGTGATGGATTAAATGACAAAGTTCGTGTATAATAACATACTCAATACATCCTTTTGGAGCTTTAATCAATTCTGGATTTAGAATGATTTTCCCTTTTGGTGTGCAACTTCCCCAACGTGTCGGCATGTCTCGTAAAACAATAGAACTTGGTTCGACTTTATGTTTTTTGAACTTGTCAATGAGTGGTTGTGCGATATTATGGAACTTTTTCCGTGCATGTTGTAAATACCAATCGTTTAATAAATCTTTAGCTCTTGACTTTTCGCTTGCTGTTACTTCTATGAATTTGCCTTTTAGTTTTACCGACTCCTCTTTATCAAGTTCAATTTTCAAACGGTATTGTCTGCCCAAATACAAATGCGTTTCACCACTAATATATTTTCTGTTTGGCGTTTTTGGCTGAAAGGAAAGAAAGAAGCTTTGTTGTTTAATTATCCAAGGTGCTTTTTTTCTTACTTTCTCTTTTACTTTTTCTATGGTTGTGTCTGTTGGAGCTTTTACCAATACTTCCATTTCAGGTGTAACAGTTATGCCAAGTGATTTCCTGTCAGAATACTCCAAACGAAAATCTAATGTTCTACTACCAAACTGTATAGATGTTTTCATTACTTGTAACGTATTTTAGCTACTTCTATACAATCCTCTGCAATTTTATCCATCTCCTTGAACGACAAGTCTACATTGTATTTGTCTCTTACTTCGTCAATTAAATAGTCGCCAATTTCAATAAATAATTTACCTGTGATGTTGGTTTTGTATTGCCAGTCAATAATAGGTTTGCAACTGTCTAAAACCGATTGCTGAATCAGGTCATCAATTTGTAATGCAGTTTGAGTTGAAACTTCTTTGCGAACTACATTGTCCTGAATTTTTTCTTCAAGAGCTTCTACAGTCAAGCCGTAGAATGCTTTGGCAACATCTCTAGCACTTAGTTGCTCAGGTATGTCATTGTCGGTATGAGACAACACATTGTTCATGATGTCCTGAACTCTACTCAGGTATTGTGCTTCGTTGATTCGTTTGGCTTCATATTCGGCAATGGTTTCTCTCAGCATTTGCGAGAACTTTTTGTAGAAAGCAGGGTCTTCATCCATCTTCTCGGTAATGTGCTTAGCTGTTCTGCTTGCAATCTTGTCCGCTTTCGCGGCTTTACCAGTAGTGTTTTCAACTTCTTGTTGAAATTTGTCTTTATCGAAAATGTTTACCAATTCAGTGATGGTTTCAATCTTCTCTGTGGTGATGTGGGTGTCAATCAGTTTTTGAATTTGCCCTTCGTATTGTTTGTAATCTATTTCATCGCTGTATCTTTCTACCACCGCCAAACGGAGCTTAAGAAACATTGTCAAATCTTCTTTATAGCGATTAATGGTTTTTTCTTCAACTTCCTTATGGAATTGAATTGAAGACAACGCCAACTTCAAACTTTTGGCAAAAGCAGCCAGCTTATCATAAAACAAAATACGTATGGCTTCATCTTTCAATAATTGTTGGTATGCTTCTGCATCTCGTTTATTGGCAATGGTTTTGAAAATATCCCATAGGTCAGAATGTTTCTGTGGAAGTTTTTTGATTTCATCCGAAATATTGGTGAGTGTTCCAACCAAATCTTCATCATCAAAATCTTCAAAGGATGAGTAAAGCAGTAAAGCATCATCCAGATTTTCAATCACACCGTAATAATCAATGATATAGCCAAAATCTTTATCAGGATAAATTCGGTTCACCCTTGCAATAGCTTGTAAGAGTTTGTGCCCCTGCAAATTTCTTGTCAGATAAAGTACTATGTTTTTTGGTTCATCAAATCCTGTTAGAAGCTTATCAACCACAATAATGATTTCCGGGTCTTTTTGGTTTTTGAATCGATTGATGATGTTTTTCTCGTAGCTTTTTGAATTGCCATGTTCATCCATCATTCGTTTCCAAAACTGGTTTACCTTTTCTGGCGACTTTTCATAAGCTGTTTCCTCTCCCTCTCTTTCGTCAATAGGTGAAATCAAGACTTCGCTGCTAATAATATTAATTTCATCCAGGTATTCTTTGTACTTAATTGCGTTCACTTTCTTATCACACACCAATTGACCCTTAAAAGGTGTTTTTCCTTGCCAATTGTCGCGGAAATGATAACTGATGTCCCATGCTATCATTCGCATTAATTGTTCGGCGGCATTCAAATGATCTGTTCTGGCAAACTTTTTCTTGATATCTGCTTTTTGGTATTCAGTTAGAGGTTCAGAAACCATTCCAAAAAAAGTATCAATCGGGCTGGCATTTACTTCTTGAATTGGTAACCTTCCTTCATAAAGCAATGGAACAACGGCTTTATCACTCACAGCCTGGTCAACGGTGTAGGCATCAATTACTCCACCAAATTTTGCAGCAGTACTTTTATCTTTTTTAAAAAGCGGTGTTCCGGTCATGGCAATGAAACAGGCATTGGGCAATGTCTTTTGCATGTCGATATTAAAAATACCGTGTTGTGTTCTGTGACCTTCATCCACTAAAACAAAAATATCATAGCTTTCTAATGGCTTGCTGATTTTTTTTACGGCTGCAACAAATTTGTTGATGATGGTAGTAACTACCGAATCACTTTTACTTTCGAGCAATTCTACTAAACGCTGACCCGTGGTTGCATTTTCTACAAACATTCCGCATTTTCTGAAAGTGCCTGTAATTTGATTATCTAAATCGGTTCTGTCCGTAACCAATACAATTTTAGGATTGCGAATGCTTGGTTCCAAAGCAATGGCTTGTGCCAACATCACCATCGTTAATGACTTTCCGCTTCCTTGCGTGTGCCAGATAACGCCACCTTTTCTTTTACCATGCTCTACATTCCTGATGCGTTGCATTGATTTTTTGATGGCGAAAAACTGCTGATATCGGGCTACTTTTTTATCTCCATTATCGAATAAAACGAAATTGAAAACAATGTCCATCAATCGTTCAGGACGGCACAATCCAAACAAATAAGTATCCTGAACAGTTGGAAATATTTCTTCCTGCTCTAATGCATCAAAGTATTGACGAACATATCTGAAACGATCAGCAAACAGTTGCTCTTTTACTATATTAGTAAGCGGTTTGTTTTTAAGCTCTTTTATCTTTTCATTGTACACTTTTATCTTTTCACTTTCTTCAAATTTCTCCTGCCACTTTGCCCAAAACTTTTCAGGTGTGGCATTGGTAGCATAAGCAGCCACTTGTGTGGCAATGCTCAAAGTCAATTGCGAATACACATACAAACTCCGGATACCATCTTCTTGTTGATTGCGTAAATGCTGACTTATAGCCTGTTTCAAAGGTTCTTTCATATCAGGTCGTTTACATTCAATAATGCAAAACGGAATACCGTTTACGAACAACACCAAATCCGGGCGGTAATGCTCTTTACTTGTGCTTCGCATAACACTGAATTCTTCGGTTACATGAAACACATTGTTCCCTATGTTTTTCCAGTCAATGTATTGCAGGGTAAAACTCTTTTTGTCGCCATCTACACTTTGCTCCAATGCCTGACCTAAGGTAAGCAGGTTGTAAGCTCTTTCACTGGCGGCAATGTAGCCCTCGTTCATGGGCAGGTTTTTCAATGCCAAAATGCCCCGTTCAATATTTTCGTCTGTGAAAATGCTGGTTTTGGTAGCACTCACTCTTATGCTATTGATTTCCTTTAATTGTTTCCTCAACACATCTTCCAGCAGCACATTGGTTGTTTTACCGCCTCTTTGTCTGTCAGCTTCTGCCGGACTCAAATAGGTATAACCCAAATTCACCAGCATCTGCAATGCCGGAATCTGGCTGATATGGTCTTCTTTAAAACTTGGTGTATCCATTACTTTGTCATTTCGTTTGTTTCATGTATAGAAAAGTTTGGTTTTCTATACACGTTAGATTGCTCATGTGTAGTTTTTGCCATTTTTCTTTACATGAACCTCCTTTTTCGCTGATATTTTGTCCCATTTTCATTTTGTAGAGCATCTACTTAAATAATTTACCCTATACATGTTTTGTAGATATGTATAGAAAAAGTCGATTTCCTATACATGTTTTATTTGGTTCACGTTCGAAAGCAGGTTGTACAAGTCGGTATTGATGTAATAATTATCTCTGCCCAGCTTCACCTTTTGCACGATGCCAATCTGGTCGAGTTCGTCCAGATACTTAGTGGCGGTCAGGCGGCTTACCTCTAAATCCGTCATGATAAAATCAATTTTGGTGTAAGGGTGCTTGAACAGGTTGTTGATTAAATCCTGACTGTAGAACTTCGTATTCTCCCTGATTTTCTTCTTGTGCTTCAGCATCAGGTTTTTGATGCCTTCTATGATTTTGATGGTTTGCATAGAAGTTTGCTCCACGCCATCCAAAATATACAGCACCCATTCCTCCCAGGCATTTTCGGTTCTTACTTTTTGCAACAAGCGATAATAGTTGCCTTTATTTTGGTTGATGTAGCGGCTCAAATACAAAATAGGCAAATTCAACAAACCTTCTTTTACCAAATACAAAATATTGATAATTCTTCCCGTTCTACCATTACCGTCATAAAATGGATGGATGCTTTCAAAATGATGGTGGATGATGGCCATTTTTACCAGCGGATCCCAATCGCACAACTCATTATCGTTGATAAATTTTTCCAGATTGCTCATGTAGGCTACGACTTCCTCATAGGTTTGCGGTGGGGTGTAAACGATTTCACCTGTTTGCTCATTCTTCAATTCTGTACCTGGCACTTTTCTGAAACCCGCATCATTTTCTTCTAATGTAGCCTGCATGTAGATGATGTGGTTGTTAGTCAATATACCTTTTTGCCTAACCGTTTCAAAGCCCCAACGCAATGCCTCTGCATAGTTGTGTACTTCTTTGGATGCAATGGATTTGAATTCCTTTTTCAAGTAATCGCCCTGATACAATTCATCATGCGTGGTAATGATGTTCTCAATAGCCGAACTGTCTTTGGCTTCCTGTAATGAAAGTGTACTAATGAGAATACTTTCATTTGGAATACTCAAGGCAGACCCTTTCATCTCTGCCAAAGCACTGCGGGCAGCAGCCGTTTTTTTTAGGATTGCTTTGGTTTCTAAATCGAAATCCAAAGGGAGTTGTGGTATTTTATATGCCATGATTATATAGTTTTTGCACAATAAAGTCGTCAGGTTTATTGTGCAGATTTTGATTTATTATCTCTTTTTGTCCTTTGGTGGATTGGGATCACTTCCGTAGCTATTCGGATTCTGAATCTTTCCATCTTTTCCATGTGGTATCAATTCGGATTTCTCCTGTTTTGCTTTTTCTCTACTCCAGTCCATTGCTTCTTTCTTGGTTTCAAAATGCTTGGAAGCTCTTTCTGCATTTTCTCTTTTTGAATCCCAACCGCCTTTTTCAGAGTTGGGTACTATGTGTCTTTCTTTGCGTGGCATATTTAATTTTTATTATTACTTTTTGAAATTTTATTGTTATTACTATTGTTATATATTTAAAAAGGTATATATTTGTACTCATATTCACTTTTTATAGTGTATTTAAAAAGGTTACAATCTCTTTAAAATTAACCTTGATAAAGATAAATGGATTGGGGTGTTCCCGATCGCAAAATTAAGTCGACTTGGTCAAGACCGCTTGTCCTGATCGGGCCGCGACAAAATCCACGGTTGTACAACCGTGGTTTTTTATTTTCTGACAATACCGTTTTCATCGTTTCTACTCGCTTTTGTTAATAAAACAGGCCTTAAATATAAAAATGCATTTTCCAATTGATATTTCTTAAGGCTTCCTTTCGGAAATTCTTTCCGATAAAGACAATGTGAGATTACATCAGCAGTTTGGATAAAATAAGAATGATGTGAAGATCGAGATAATGGGTCTTCAATAATGCTGCTTAAAGGTGCATTTTTTTTAATACCTGGAACTGGATTGTAAATTCTTAGTTTTCTTTGTAACTGCATTAATTTAAGGCTATTTGTATCATCATTTATTATTATACCCACATCTTTCCCATCTTTTACTAAAAATGTATTGTATCTGTCTAACAATCTGCTCCATGCTAATTCGAAAATGTCTTTGTCAGTATGTTCAGTAATATTTATGCATATATTTAGAATAAAGGCTGAATCAAAAATTATTGGAATATTTTCGCAATAAAGTTTTAGAATTTTAATACGATCGGATTTTCTAATTTTTTTATACTCTTCCATTCTATTTGGTCTAATCAATTCAGATGCATGAATTTCAGTCCTTTGATTTAATCCATATTCAGTTTTTATTGATTTTCTAAAAATTTTAAGCCTATCTAAAAACTTATCCCAGTCACTTTGGTGAATAATTAAACCAGAAAGAATAAAATGAGGAGAACTATTTTCATGAGTACCTGGATCACCACTTTCATCAACATACATTATATACATATATAAAGTTACCTTTAAATTTTTAACCTAATTTTCCCCGTCAACAACACCTGCATCAACCCCTTTTTCTGCTCCCGCAACTTCTCTGCTTTGGCTTTGAGCAGGCTGATTTCTTTATCTGCCGCTTTCAGCACCTGAGCAATGGCTGTTTGTTCTTCGTATGATGGTAGTTTAATTTTGATAATTGAAAAACCATCCCAACGTAATCCGCCTCTACGGTCAATTGATCCTTCCATTCGATTTTGGTATTGATAGACTAATGGATGTGATTTCAAAAGTTTGTAGAAGAAAACATCATTTACAGTTTTATCAGTTTTGAAAACTGTGTACATCGGGCTAATTAATGCCTCATCATAATTTTCTTGATATCCAATACTACCTTCTTCAATGTGATTTGTAGCATAAGCGAAATGGTTTTTGGGGACAATCTTGTAAGTACTTACATCATCAGCAAAAATCTTTCTGCCGAAGTATTCGAGAGATGGGACAAGGCCGTCATATTTCGTACAAGACAAAACAGTAAGTTGTTTATCGCTTTTGTTTCTAATACCAACCTCCTTGGCAATATCACGGATATGAACTTCCTTCCACTCCCCACTAAACCCCTTCAACCGTTTCTTCCCCGTAAGCAATTGCTGCATGAGCCATTTTTTGCGGAGTTCTTTTTGGGCAATGAGTTTTTCGGTGGTGTGGATGGCGGCATCTGCCGTGCTCAGCACCTGGGCTATGGCTTTTTGCTCGGGGAGTGGGGGGAGTAAAATTGGTATTCCTCCACAAACTTCCTTATTCAATTTTGGTTGTGCAGTCCCTGTGTTGTATTTGTCATACTTAATGCTTTCCAAAAATTCGGTTAAGTAGCCAATTTCGTATCCATTTTTTGGCTTTAGAACATGAGCATGGTTATTAACCCAAATTTTACCTGAAACTCGAAAAGCAAGTGGTGTACTTCTGTTTATAATATTTGCTCCATCTTCACCTAACAAAATTAACTCCTCATCAAAAATGTAGTCATTGACATAATCAATTATTCCAGAAGCACCATAATAGGGAAACTGACCTTTCATTTTACTCCTATCACTATCTTTAATTGGCTTTCTTTTCCCATCAAGAAAATCAACAACTTCATTAAGTTCCTTTACTACCCAATCTTTTGGTATTTGATTTTTTGAATTCATTATCTCACCAATTGGGTTAAGTATTGCTTAATTTCTTCTTGCACGTTCACCAGTTCCCCTTCCAGTTGCTCAATTTCTTTTTGCACCACAGCAATATCCACTTCGGCTTCTTCTTCAAAAGTGTCCACATAGCGGGGGATGTTCAGGTTGTAATCGTTTTCCTGTATTTCCTCAGTAGTGGCTACGTAGCTAAACTTGTCTTCCACCACACCGGGTTGCAGTTTGCCGGCTGCAAAATCGCGGTAGGTATTTACAATGTGTTCAATATCTCCAGCCCGCAGCTTGTTCTGGTTTTTGGCACTTTCGTAATGCTTGCTGGCATCAATGAACAAAACATTGTTGCTACTCTTTTGCTTGTTAAAAACCAATATAGCAGCCGGAATACCTGTGCCAAAAAACAGGTTGGCAGGTAAGCCTACTACAGCTTCGAGCAAGTTTTCTTCAATGGTGCGTTGGCGTATGCGGCCTTCGCTGCTGCCCCGGAATAATACGCCATGTGGTACTACAACACCAGCTTTTCCGTGTTCGTTCAGCGTTTCAATCATGTGGCTGATAAATGCCCAGTCGCCTTTGCTTTTGGGAGGTACGCCTCTCCAAAAACGGTTGTATTTATCGGTTTCAGGGTCGAAGCTAACGGTGGTTTTTTCGCCATCTTTGTCTTCAACCTTGCCCCATTTGTCTAATGAGAAAGGCGGGTTGGCAACAACCGTATCAAACTTCATCAAGGTATCGCCTTCTTTGAGTTTCGGGTTGCGAATGGTATCGCCCCAGCGGATGGTAGCATTATCAAAGCCATGCAAAAACATGTTCATCACGGCCAAAGCCCAGGTGCTTCCGTTCGCCTCCTGTCCGTATAAAGAAAAATTATCAGAACCCACTTCTTGTCCTGCTTTAATCAGTAACGAACCTGATCCACAAGTGGGATCACAAATTCTAGACCCAGGTTTACTTTTAGTAAGTTTTGCCAGAAGTGTGGAAACCTCCGAAGGAGTAAAAAATTCACCTGCTTTTTTCCCGGCATCACTGGCAAAGTTGGCAATTAAAAACTCATAAGCTCCACCAATAATATCGTTCCCATCCAAATGCGAAGGGCGTAAATCCAGTTTATCGGATTTGAAATCAATAAGTAAAGTTTTCAGGCGTTGGTTTTTGTCTTTAGGTTCACCCAACTTACTGTTGTTAAAGTCAATGTTTTGGAAAATCCCTGCACCGTCTTCACTATATAGTTTCTGGCGATTAGTTTCTTCCAAATCCGCCAAAGCAATATTGATGAGTTCACCAATGTTGGCTTCATTACGAGAATCGTACAGAAACTTAAAATGGCTATGCTCCGGCACAACAAAGCGTTCGTGTTGCATGGCACGTTTGGCACGTTCCACATCACCGTTGTATTTAGCTAAGTAGCCTTCCATTTTATCGTCATGCACATCGCTGAGATATTTCAGGAATAGCATGGTAAGCACATAGTCTTTGTAAACGCTTGGGTCAATGCTGCCTCTAAAGGTGTCGCAAGCTTTCCAAACTGCATCGTTGATGTCTTTCTGAGTTATTTTAGCCATGATATTTATTTTATTGCGTTGATTATTTGCTGTTGAATTTGTTTTTCTCTTAGTGTTTCAATTTTCTGCTTCAAAGATTTTTCCTTGTTGCGGAGTTTGGTGATTTGCAGAATCGCCTTTTGGGTTTCCATATCCGGTACAGCAATTTCCAAATTCCCTAAAACTTGTTTTGAGATAGAAGGAATGGAAGTGCCGATAGCCTGTCCTTTTAAAAGTGTTTGTGTTGTATGGATATTAAGAAACCATGCCAAATATTGAGGTAACACGTTTTTGTCGATAAGTCGAAGTACGAAAAAGGAAGTCGATGCAACAGAAGGCTCATTATGGTTTTCAAAAACGGCTGCAAAGTTTTTTGTTCCTTTCGCTGCAAATAACACATCGCCATCTTTAAGCAAGTGTTTTTCAGAAATTCCCTCAGCCAGCAAATCGGGGTGAAGAACCGTCTGCAACAGCCCATTTTCGTCAAAATGCTTGGATTGTAAATAAACGACATTGCCGCTGCCAGAGGGCTTTGCAAAGAGTCCGGTTTGGATGGTTGAGATATGTTTTAATTGTTTTTTCAAAAATTTATTTTTAAGTAATAACATTACAAAATTCGTTTTAGTTCCCTGAAACAAATTATTTTTACAAAAAAATTAAAGTATAAAATCTACAAACACATACTCCAATCACCTTCATTTTCGTTTTACCTCCAGGACTAACCAAATTCACCTTTCCCTGAGCTGCAAAACCTCAGACCAACAAAAGTGGATTTACCCTCGTAAATTATGAATTCCTGTATTGTGCAATTGGATTTCCACAGTATCCCATCAGGCGTGCAGTCTATGAAAGGCTGTACTTCTTCTAATAAAATGGAGAGTAAAACAGGAAGGTATTTATTGATCCGGATTTAAGGAAAAAAGTTTTGTCAGCGATGGCGTTACCTGGAGGATCCAGGGTTATTTTTCATTTATGTCGACAAAAGTGTATTTACAAAACATTTTTACGTGTGTAAAAGTGTTGAGAAGGTACATATTTCAGGAGATATGATATTTATGCTGAATGCAGATGGGGGTTTGGCTTGCTGTATACCTGGTATCGAAATACCCTAAAACTGCTAAGCTGAATGATTACATAAAATGTGTATCATATCATATAAAAATCGGCGTAGGATTTCCTACGCCGAATGAATTAAAGAGGACTCTGCTATTTTTTTCAATCTAAAAAGCTGCCCCTATTGAACCTACTACAGCTCCTCCTGTCGCACAACCAATAGTCACGTTGCCCATCCCACCTTGAATTATCTGGTCGCTAATTGCATCACCAGCGCCTTTAACGTCAGCCTTAATTATGTCACCAGCCCATTTTTTTAATTGATCCCACCAACCTGGACCTATGGCTCTTGTTTCATACAAAATAGTAATATCAGTTCGTTTTTTATTTTCTAAATTAATATACTCTGCTGACCAAAATGCTGTTGAATATGTTGAAATCGCATTCATACCAAATAAGATAAACTTCTCTTCATCTCTTAACTCTAGAGTATTTATCCAAACTGCTATTTTTTTCAAATCACTAATTGCCAGTTCTGGTTTATTTTCATCCAAATTATCAATAACAGAAGTGGTCTTTTGAAAAAACTCATTAATAGGCTCTGATACAGAATATCCCACTATTTTATTTAGCCATTGTGTTGATCCTGGATTATTGTGAATTTTTTTAAATGTTTCATACCTCGTTTTGACAATTTCATCTGATGGGTTTATTCCATCGATTTCAAGAATTAATGGCAGTAACACGTCAACGGGATCGAGAATTTTAATTTCTGACCCAGATAAACAAGCTTTAAGATAAAACTCTATCCATTCATTATGGGTCTGTCCAATAATGTCATGGGGATTATCTATATTAAATGGCTCTAATTCCCTCCAATCCATTAGTGGCTTGTCCTCTTTTTCACAACCTGAAAAAAATAATATAAAACAAATGGAATACAAATAAAATAATAATCTCATTTCTATAAATTTTAAGTTTGAAAAAAAATATAAATTATACTGATAATTAAAATGTTTGTTTTTGACCGGAAGCATTTACATAAGCAGAATAATGGATTAAAGCAATGTGACCAGATCTGATAAAATACAGAAACCACCTGCGATAGTTTTGCTGATTGACTGGAAGTCTTGTGTGATTGATATACTTTTTTATTTCACTTTCCATTTTATTTTGAATTTTTCGGTGTCCTGCAAAGCTATATAGTTTAAAGCAGTCTACTCTTGCCAATGTACACACGGTATTTCCTGGGCTACAAACGGTATATTTTACTTACCATACGGCATAAATGACCGGAGAAATGTCTGGTTTTGTATTCTATCGAGATCCTGCCAACAATTTGATTTATGGTTTCGCTCCGCCTTCCCTTCAAAGTTCGGTTTACGACCTTTGATCTTGGTTTATGCCAAGACCGGTCAGTCAACCTTAAGGCAACGCACAGACTTCCCATACACCCGGCAGCCGTAGTATGTGTAGGCCCCATCGCTGTAGAAGGTCAGGGCCCATACATCGAGACCATCTACGGTACTGCTCCAGTAGTAGCCTTCCGAACCATCATAGTCGACCGAGTCATCGAAGTAGCCTCCGCGACGGCCCGCTAAGGGTAACTTGATCGGTGAAGCAAAAGCCCCGTCAGTGTTGTTGGAGCTCCAACTGGCACGCTCTGTATCCCATTCAGCCTGTGTTGGCAGACGATATCCATCCGGACAAGGGTTGTTGGTGCCACCTTCTCCCTGCCACAGATTGTGGTTTTGGGGAGAACGCCAGTCGTTAGGATAGTTTGGAGCCATAATAAACATATTATGCCCCGGCACATCGCTGTTACTCAGATTAGTCGTGGTGGACGAAGTCCTTACCTGGTGCCCGTCATCCAGCCTTCCCCATTGGAAAAGATCTCCATAGGCTTGTGAGTCATCGCTGTCTTCGGCAACCCTGGTGGCACCCAGGTTACGGTCGAGCCAGCATTTGTTGCCCGTGCTTAAAACTGTTCCATACGTCACAGTGCTGCCATTGTAGGTAAAAGTTACGGTTGACGTTCCGCATATAAAGACAGTTTCAGTTGTAATAACTAATTCATTACCATATACCGTACCTGATGCATTTGTTGCATAGGCTCTCAGGTAGTACGTGGCATTTGGAACAAGTCCGGTCATTTCGCTTTGATATACCCCAGTTCCGGCCCCGTCATTGGTCATCCCTTCGTTATTATTTGTGGCAGGTGCTGTTGTTGTACTCCAAACAATACCCCTTTGAGTGATCGGAGAACTACCTTCATTAAAAACATATCCTCCGGACATGGCACTGTTGAATGTGATTTCACTTACCGGATAGGTTTCTATCACGGGCAGATCATTATCATGCCACCCTATGACATTAAGGACTGCATTTTGTTCGACAGTGATATGACCTTCATTAATAATGCTTTTCGCGAAACCTTCAAAACCTGACGGGACGGTGATATCACCGGATGTGGCCACAATCACATTATTGCAGTTATCCGGCACGAATCCCAGGTTCCATTTGAGTGGATCATTCCACAGTCCGGCTCCACCGGTCCAACTTATAGCTCTGCCGCAAATGTCCGCTTCGAAATCTATCTCCTCCCCATAAGCCGTACCCGCATTATTAATGGCAAATGCCCGCACGTAATAGCTGGTAGCCGGGGTAAGTCCGGTTAAATTGCTTGTAAATACACCTGATCCGGTTCCATCATTGGTTATACCTTCATTGGTATCCACTGTTGGGTTTTGTAAAGTGCTCCACACAACGCCTCGGTTAGTAATTGCCGCTCCGCTATCGCTGGTAATGTTGCCGCCGGAAATTGCAGAGGTTGAAGTAATTCCCGTAACGGCAGTTGTGGTAAGTGTGGGTAAAACAGGCTGAGAGCAATCATATCCGCTTGGATCATCACCGCTTATGGTCCAACCCTTATTGCTGATCAGGTTGTTTCGGGCTGTGACGGCATTGGTGCCGTATTGAAGGTCACCTGCACCTAGTACCCGGTTGTTTGGTGTATTGGGATTATTGCTCCAGCCAATTAGGGTATTTGAGTAATTCTCGCAGCTCATTCCGCTGAGATCAAACATCTGGTCCAAATTAACATTACTGTTCAACGACCAATTTCCAAGACTCTGATTGAAGGAAGTGGCATAATTAAACATACCACCCATATAGGTCACATTTCCAGTGTTCCAGTTTCCGATATCCTGATTGAATGAATTAGCATTGTAGAACATCGATGTCATATTGTACACATTGCCAGTATTCCAGGCTCCAATATCCTGATTGAAGGAAGAGGCATGATCAAACAACCCTGACAGATCGGTAACATTTCCAGTGTTCCAGTTACCAATATCCTGGTTAAAGGAGGTGGCATTGTAAAACATTGCTGACATATTAGTCACATTTCCGGTATTCCAGTTTCCGATCTCCTGATTGAAGGAAGAGGCGTAGGCGAACATCCCTACCATATTGGTCACACTGCTTGTGTTCCAGTTTCCAATATCTTGATTGAAGGAAGTAGCATTGTAAAACATATAGACCATATTTGTAACGCTACCCGTATTCCAGTTGCTGATATTTTGATTAAAGGAAGTGGCATTATAAAATAATTGCGACATATTGGTCACATTGCCAGTATTCCAGTTGCCGATATCCTGATTGAAAGAAGTAGCAAAAACAAACATCTCGCCCATACTTATCACGTTACCAGTATTCCAGTTGCCGATATCCTGATTGAAGGAACTGGCAAAACAAAACATCCCTGACATATTGTTCACATTGCTGGTATTCCAATCTCCAATATTTGAAGGGCTGTTCAATGCCTGACACCACATGAACATTTGATTCATGCTTTGAACACCAGTCAGATCAGGTGTATCCGAAGCACTAATCTGCAAATTCTCACAGCTCTTGAATGCGTCTTGCATACTTGTCCAGACAACATCACCCCATTGAGTGACATCCACCAATCTATTGCGGTCTGACCCGTTATTGATGAAAAACCTTTGAAGATTCTGGGGTTCAATTTCCAGGCTGATTGTCGATCCTGCAGGTATTCCTGTGATCGTACATAGGGATGTGCCAGCCGGCAATGTCCCACTTCCGGATGTTCCTGCCGGTATGGTTTCCCAGGTGTATGCTGCATCTCCTGTTGCAATAGTTGCATTGAATTGAATCTGGTTTGCACCGCTACCTGCGTCAAGGGACAGATTCCATATTGTTATAAAAGGATCGTTAGACAATAATTCTAGGAAATTTGCCGTCAAAGTAATATTGGTAGCTGGCATGGACAAAACAAAACTTGCCTGATCGCTAACCTCATTTTCAACTTCATCTGTCCAGTTGATGAATTGCCAGCCCCCATTCGGGGTGGCTGTGATGTTTATATTGGTTCCTTCGGTGTATTGGCCGGCGCCGGTTGTTGTGCCTGCTTCAGATGGGTCTACTAGCAACGTCAAAATATTGTTTGCCGGTAAATAATCACATTCCATAAAAATATCTCCGATAATTTCCCATTCCAAACCATAGATCAAATTGTTCCTGGCATTCTGCCCTTCCCAATAAGAAAGTCCTTGTGCTCCTAAAGTCCTGTACATAGGTGTTAAAGGATTGCCACTCCAACCGATAAGGGTATTGTCATATTGTTCACAGCTCATGCCGCAATTATCCAACATTGCATATAAATCAACCTGCGATTTTAACGTCCAGTTTCCAATGGACTGGTTAAATGTAACAGCACCAGTAAACATATTATTCATGGATGTCACATTGCAGGTATTCCAATTATTAATAGGTTGATTGAATGATACAGCATTAGAGAACATGTTTTTCATGGTTGTTACATTGCCAGTATTCCAATTACCAATTGGCTGGTTAAATGCAGTAGCGTTATTAAACAAAAAACTCATATTTGTTACATTGGATGTATTCCAACTTCCTATATTTTGATTGAACAAAGTAGCATTACCAAACATTGCTGCCATATCTGTTACATTTGATACATCCCAATTTCCTATGTTCTGATTAAAAGAACTGGCTAATTCAAACATATTACGCATTGTTGTCACATTGGATGTGTTCCAGTTTCCTATGTCTTGATTAAAGGTTTGGTTATTGAAGAAAGTTAAGGACATATTGGTCACAGAACCTGTGTTCCAAGCCCCAATATTGGCAGGTCCATTTACGTTGGCACTATTAAACATGCTTTTCATATTTTGTACCAGGGATAAGTCCGGAGTATCGGTAGCAGAGATGTTCAAATTAGTGCATCCATAAAATGCCGATTCCATACTTGTCCATGCCACATCGCCCCAGGAAAGGATGTCAACCAGTAATTCATTTCCATAAGGATTGCCGGGGTTAAAAAAAAATCTTTGTAAATGTTGAGGCTCAATATGCAATTCAATAACAGCTCCATGGGGCAGACCATCAATATAGCGATAAACTGTTCCGGGGCCCAGGTAACCATATCCACTGGAACTTCCAGAGACCTCTGTCCAGGTGTAAGCAGCTGTAAAACCTGGTGCAACTGTAGCATGGAACCCTATCGTTGTAGTGCCATAGATCGACAAATCCCATCTTGTTATAAAAGGATTTTGTCCCCAAACTGCTTCGACAGACAAGCATAAAAATATGATCAGTAAAATTGCATTTTTCATTTCCCGGGAATTTAAACTAACATTTGAATTGCTTCAAATATAAACAATACGCTCCCTCCTGCCTCATGTCAATGTACCATTGGTAGTGATCGCATGATGAATGGTAGTGAATCCTGAACTAACGGTTGGGAGAAGATCAGGTTTGCTGGTCAAAATCAGTTTATTAAAGCCTCAAATGCCTGATTATTTATAATTATTGAGCCTCACAACTACACGGAACCTTGATCTCCACCCTCGTGCCCGGGTTTTCTGCCCCTGGAAATGCTTCTTTCGTCACCATAGATGTACGGATGTTCATCATCTTTTCCATGATCTCAAGGCGTTTCCTTGTCAATTGCATGCCTGTTTTTAAATGGAAATCCTTTTGGTTACTCCGGCTGGATGCTTTTGTAATACCGATCCCATTGTCCTCAATGATGACTTGCACGATGTTTTTCTCCATGATAGTGAAACGGATGTTGATACATCCATCAGAATCCAGGCCTGATATGCCGTGCCAGACTGCGTTCTCTACAATGGGCTGAAGGATCATGGCAGGGATCATCACTTTTTCAACAGGAACATCTTCTGCTTCAATACTGAATGAAAACCGGTTGTTCATCCGCAATTGCTCCAGTTCAAGGTAATTGCCCAGTCGTTCAATTTCCTCGCCTACACTGACCTGGCTGGTTTTGGTGGAATTGAAGTTTAAACGTATCAGCCGGGCAAATTTCACCAGATATTTAGCGGCATCAGCCGGGTTATTTTTAAACAGATAATTCTGAATGGACCCGAGCGTATTGAAAATAAAATGCGGATTCATCATGGATTGCAAGGCTTTCTGCTCCAGCATCAGCATCTGGTGCGCGGTTTCCTGTTTTCTTAAAGCATTTCTTTTCCATCGCATAAAACCCAGAAACATTAAGAAGATGCCCGTTGTAACAATGAATACATAAAACAGCGTATGCTGCCACCAAAATGGCCTGATCCTGAATTCATATACCAGTTCATCGCTCCATTCCGACTCGCCGGTCCGAACCTTGAACCTGAACATATAACTGCCCGGACGGAGCGATGAATAAATGATGTTGCTCCCCGAACCTGCAGTCCATTTTTTGTCTTCTCCTTCCAGCATATAGGTGTACAATGCTTTTCCTGGGCCAAAATGGATATTGCCCATAACAAACCGGACTTTTGACTTACCGTAAAAGCGCTTTTGCTGATCGGTGCCGGTCAGTTCGATGTCATTGATCCCTATGCTCCTGAAATAGGGTGTTGGCGGATTACTTTTTGAAGCCATCAGACTTTCCAATGGCAGAAAACTCACACCGTCATCACTGGCGACCACCAGTTGGTTGTTGTCAAACAATATCTGGTGTATGTTGCTGAAATTGAGGTCTGCCGTATGCAAAACCAATTGTTTTCCCTTAAGCGCATTTTCCGGGTTCCGGCAATAGAAAATTCTGGAATGTCCCGAAAGAAAAAGATATGGATGATGATAATACATTTGCTTTATCTGCTGTTCCGGTGACCGGCTGAAAGCCCTGCTGAGATCATGAAGTTTTTCACCATCAAACAGATAAAGGCTGTCCCCGCCTATATTGAACAGTTCCAGGTCTCCCGTCAGATTCAAATGCTGACGTATGATCCTGCCATTGAATGCAGACAAGGGTGCATAATGATGTAGTAAACCATTTTCAAAAAGATAGATCTTTGAGCCATTGACAAACAGCTGACCCCTGGCATTAAAGTAGGAAAAATAAAACCTTTCTGTTATGACCTTGTGTTTTCCTGCATCACTAAATAATTTATCCTGATCAAAACGGTATAACAAATAGGTAAAAAATGTACTTAATTCATCTTTTGAAGAATTTATTGAAAAAGACTTAACCTTATGATTATCAGTCATAATCGATACGATCAAGATGCGATTATCTATAATTTTTACATTCTTCAACGCGCGCAAATATCCGTTTGACTCACCGAGAATGATTGTTTTGTTATGCAATTCTGCAATCTGATCAATTCCCGATCCGTCAAAATTGATGTCTGAACGGATTATTGTTCTGTCTTTGATCAGAAATAGTCGTTGTCCATCAACCGCCCAGATGCCTCCATCCTGCCTTTTGCTAATGCTGAAAATGCCATTCCCGTCAAAAGAATGAGCCGGGAGGTGATTTTGATGCAAACTATACCGGCTATATTTATAAACACCTTCACCCAGTGAACTGATCCATATATTTCCTTCTTTGTCATCCAGTATGTTTTGAGGTTTTTTAATATCGAAATGTCTGATTAGTTGCGCTCCCTTAAAACAATATACACCGGAATAATGAGAAGATATCCAATAATTTCCTGTAACATCTTCCATTATAAAATTGATCACTTCACCGGGCTTTCTAATGGGGAAATAAAAAGAGTCGATTATCTTTTCATTCTCAAATTTAAAAATAAATTGTTTTTTCAATTTATTATGGTTGCCATCGGCGAAAGCGATATTTCCCCTAATGGGATAAACCCTGTTAAGGTACATGGAAGTATCTACCGACCGGAGTGTTCCGGAAAGATCTTTGGTTTTAAAAACACCCCCTGAATTAAACAGCAAAAAGGCATCGCCAGCCTGCATCACCCCCATACAGTAACCACTTTCATTCAGTTTACTACTATCATATCTTTTGATTTTTCCAGAGGGCAATTTGTGTTTTTTTACTTCGTTATGTGCATCCAGCGTAAAAATATCCCGGTTTAAGTTAAAGTGGAAATACAGGGTATTATTTTCATCTTCATACATTTGCCTGAAAAAAAAGCTGCTTTTCAAATCCTTGAGAAAAGCTGCATTGGTTTCGTTGAGAATCTGTTTTCCGTCAAAAAAATTAAACGTTCCGTTGAAATTGAAAAACCAGATCCTGCCCTTGCTGTCTTCCTGTATTTTGATGATCTCATTGGTATTCAGGCCTTCCTTTATGGTAAAGTATCTGAAGTGCGTCCCGTCAAAACGCGCTGCTCCCGCATCGGTTGCAAACCAGATGAAATTACGACTGTCCTGGTAGACCTGATAAACATTATTGGAAGGCAATCCTGAAGATGTTGTATAACGCATCACATTGGGATCCTGACTGATCATATTTGCACAGCTGACTGCCAGTAAATATAAGGTCAATGTGATTTTATTGCAAAAGCCCATCTAAAGGATATCGTTTGAAATATTGCTGACCGCCTCACGGAATTCCGTCAGTTTTCTCCTGGAAATAATGTGCTTTGAACCGTCCGTCATTTCTGCAAAGTAACCCTCAAAATTGAAATATCCCTTTAGGTAGCGCAGGTTAATGATCATGGATTTATGAATTCTGAAAAACCCGCAACCTTCCAGTTTTTTTTCAAAATCACCCAATGCCCGTGAAACAACCAACTTATTTTTGTCAGAAAAATAAACTATGGTATAATTCCTGTCTGCTTCCAGATACATCATGTCCCTGACTTCCAGAATACGAAAACCAAACTGGTCAGGAACGGTTATTTTCTCTATGCAACCTCCGTTATGCCTGATCTGATCCAGGAGCTGACTGATCGATTTTTCATAATTCTGGTGGATTTCCAGTTTATCTCTACGCAATTCAAGGTAATCTATGGCTTTGGAAACAGCAGTTTTCAATTCTTCTTCATCAATTGGTTTAAGCAGATAATCAATGGCATTGTGTTTAAATGCTTCAATAGCGAATTCCTGGAAAGCAGTGATAAAGATAATGGCATACCGGGATGCCTCAATACTGGACAAAAAGCTGAACCCGTCTTCCTCCGGCATGGAAACATCTAAAAATATCAGGTCTACAGGATTGTTTTGTAACAACTCCCTGGCTTCTTTCCCTGTTGAGACTGTACCGGTCAGATGTATGGAACTGCAATGCTGATCCAGGAGAACGGCAAGTCCCTCTCTTATATGTTGATCGTCATCCAGTATGATAGCGTTGTACATTTTCATCTGGACAAATATACGTCCAAAAATGGATAAATTTTGCCTGAATCTCTATTAATTAGTGAATAAAATATCTGAAAATTCCGATAGAAGTTCCTGTTTTCTCATATGCTTTTTTATATATTTTTATTTTGATCAACAGGATACTTATTTGAACCTTTTGACAACAATGACACAGTTGAAATCACAAGGCTGAACTTAAAACATGCTCCGAACTGCTTTATCCAGGGTATAAAAACATCTCAATTATTAAATTTTTGAATCTACTCCAAAAAATCCAATTTGTTGATTTTCAATCGTTTTTTACCCCAACCTACTGACGTCAAAGATGCTGATAAGTTTGCTTCATCAGTGCTAAAGGTCAGCACAGGGCTAAAGGGAAACGATTGAAAATCAACAAATTAAAAGTCCCCTTTTAGGCTTGTACTGACTGAAAACGTCAGTGCCTGTGCTGACTGAAAACGTCAGTGCCTGTGCTGACTGAAAACGTCAGTGCCTGTGCTGAC
>CAZQKR010000003.1:0-148535 GCA_964594045.1 uncultured Saprospiraceae bacterium
TCTGCGTTAAAAATTTATTTTATTTATCAAAATATTCTGACTGCGAAAGGTCAGTAAATAAAAAAAATTATACAGATATAAAAAATGGATATCAGAGACCAGAAGTTAAAATTTTCTCCTTTACAGGAAAAGTGGTAAGTTCCCAATTTAATTGCTTCAGTGCTTGCTGATCCATTTCAAAGGATAACTGACCGGTTTCTTCCCATATTTTATAGAAATTTAAAATCCATCCTTTTATTTGGTTTTCCTCCGAATTATAAAAAACCCCTCCGGCTTTGAGTTGTTCAAAAAGCGATTCTATCTCAGGATCCTTCTTTCCATTGACAATGCAAAGGATCGGTTTGCCTGCAGTCAGATATTCATATAGTTTACCGGTTAAAACACCCGTAGTGAAAGGGCCGGACCAACTCAGCAAAATGTTGATATGGCTATTGTGCTGTAACTGGATTGAGTCTGATAATGTGAGAAACGCTTTATTTTCTCCAATCATTTCAAGACCATGTGCTCTCAAATGTTTTTCCCACCAGAATTTATCCATACCGGCATAGACCACCAGAAATTTCTCAGGATCAACCATTTTTTCTGCAATCAGACTTTTTAAGGCAGAAAACAAAATGTTTAAATCCTGATGCTCTTTGTAAATCGAACCGGTATAAACCAGCGTGAATTTATCGTTTTGGGGGTTTATCTCAGGCTGAATGACCGGGTGATGAAGCCCGGAGCGGACCAAAACCACTTCAGGATGATATGTGTCCAGCTTTTTCTTCAGTCCTTCGGAAACGGTTAAAACCCATTCAGCATGTTGCACCATGTGCTTGTGATAGCGATCCTGCAATTCGGGGAAGAAAGTGTTTTTTCTGTTTAAGTCCACCGGAAGATCCCTGTAATCAGCGATCCAGATAAGTTCAGGGTACTTCTTTTTTAATTTAGATGCGATCACATGGTCAGCAATTGGCCGGAAGGAAGAGTACAGGTGGGTAATTTTTTGCTTTTCAATCAACTGAGATGCCAGTTTAACTGCATTTCGGATGTAAAACCAGCTTCCTTCTCCCATCAGGAGGTTGAAAGGATAAGTATCTGATAACCGGATCATAAACCGGGTCAACAAATATCTTTTATACCCGCGTGTTTTAACGTTTTTTCCCCGCGTGAACAGGTTTATCAACCATCGGTAATCATAATTGGATACTTCATGTCTTTCAACAAAGTCAGTATCCATATACTCGTTCATCAGGTAGGGTTTGTTTTTGATCGTGATCAGAAAAGCCTCACTGAAGAGTTTCGAGATTTGCAGGGCCATATTATAATTCCTGATGGTTCCAATGGTACCTACCGGAGGAAAATAATAATGAATAAACAGAATTTTTTTATGTTCAAAATTTAAGCTCAAAACGCTGATTTATCATTGCTTTTGTAAAGATAGGAACTTATGTGGTTTTTTATTGGATCAAAGTTGTCGACATTTTGAATTGAAGTGTATGATAAATTCTGATAAGCGGACCTTAAAACTTGTGTTTCTCCCAACGCCGGAATTTGGCACTTTCTTCAAAAAGGTAGGCCAGGATTTTCCTGTCAGGTTCATCCAGTGTTTTACCCCGTCTTTTCATTACTGCTTCTGCGACTTCAAAAGCTTTGTCCAGTTCAAAAGTGGTATAGGAGTGTGCACCGCCCCAACTGAAAGACGGAATGAAGTTTCTTGGGAATCCGCTTCCAAAAATGTTGGCGCAACAGCCTACCACGGTCCCTGTATTGAACATGACATTAATGCCAACTTTAGAATGGTCGCCCATGATCAGTCCGCAAAACTGTGTGCCTGTCAATTCAAACCGCTCAGTCTGGTAATTCCAAAGTTTAACTTCTGCATAGTTGTTTTTCAGGTTTGAATTGTTAGTGTCTGCACCGATGTTACACCATTCTCCAATGACCGAATTGCCCAAAAATCCGTCATGTGCTTTATTTGAATAGCCAAAAATCACCGAATTGTTTACCTCTCCACCAACTTTGCAATGAGGACCAACTGTAGTACCTTCATAAATCTTTGACCCCATTTTAAGTGTGGAATGTTCACAGAGCGCAAAAGGACCGCGGATCAGACTTCCTTCCATCACTTCAGCATTTTTTCCAATATAAACTGGTCCGGACTTTGGGTTGATCATGGCGCCTTCCACAACCGCACCTTCTTCAATAAATATTTCTCCCGCTGCTGTGATTCTGTTGGTATCGGACAATGTCAGCGATTTTTTCCCTGACGTCAGCAATTTGAAATCAATACTGATCTGAGATCCGTTTTTTTGGAAAATATCCCACAAATGGTCGATCATTTCCACATTGGGCTTACCAAATAAATCACTTCCTTTCAAATGATCAATCGGTTCATTTTTGATCAGTCGGTCAAATTGACTCCGATCCAGTCGGACCGCTATGAGTCGTTCCTTATACAATAAAGCTTCATTAAAGGAAAGGTCCTCTATCAGTTGAACTATCGCCTGGTTTGGTAAAAGACATCCGTTGATCACCAAATTATCATCAGAAATTTCAATAGGATATTTATCTGATAAATAATCAGTTGTAATATAACTGACCCTTCCTGCAAGCCAGATTTCCCATTTTTCAGAAATGGTTAAAATACCCAACCTGAATTCCGCTACGGGCCTGGTATAATTCAAAGGAAGAAATGCATTTCTCCGGTCATCTTCAAAAAGTATGATATTCCTCATAGATATTTAAGCCTGGGGATATATGTTGTGCAGGTAAAATTGCAGAGGATTTGGCGAAAATCCAAAATAACTGTCAATTTTCTAAAACAGGAAGCGTGTTCTAAAGCGTAAATCTTGAAATAACCTGGTCCATAAATACAGGATGAATTCCGGCGGTAAATTCAATCAAAAAGAGATAGATTAAGCGAATGGCTAACAAAACAGAATTTGACAAATAAAAAAAGTTCCCCAAAGGGAACTTTTAATCTAAGACTTCAACGGGGATTTATGCTTTTGCTTTGCTGAATTTCCCAAATTTCTTATTGAATTTATCGATACGTCCGGCAGTATCTACAAATTTCATTTTTCCTGTAAAGAACGGATGAGACTTGGATGAGATCTCCAGTTTGATCAAAGGATATTCGTTACCGTCCTCCCAAACAATGGTTTCATTGGTTGGTGCACAAGAGCTGGAGAGAAAACTTTCGTTGACAGAGAAATCCTTAAAAACAACTTTTCTGTATTCTTTGGGATGTATTTCCTTTTTCATTTTATATCAATTTTCGACCTTAATAACTTTTAAAATCACGGTTTTTTCTAATCTTCATGATGAACCTCCGAAAAATTCAGTCAACATCTGATAAATCCAAGGCTCAATCAAAACGGACGGCAAAATTAAAATTATTTCTTTAAATACATCAAATTCAGCAGGTTTTTTTTAAAAATCCTCTGGTAATCCGGGGAAAAATGCATCTTCATAATGATTGATAGTATAATCCCGAGTGTTTTTCATCAAAACGGACAAAATATCAAATCTGAATTCTCCGTCATAGCCTTTTTCGATCATATAAGCAGTGGCTGCATCTGAAACCAGTTTAATTTTTTTTTCACCAACCGCCTCCGCCGGATCTCCGTAGGAAATTCCCGATCGGGTTTTCACTTCACAAAACACCAAAAAAGGATTTTTATACGCAATGATGTCTATTTCTGCACGCCTGAAGCGCCAGTTTACCGCTTCGATCCGAAAACCATTGGCCATGAGAAACCTGACGGCAGCATTTTCTCCTTCCTTTCCCGTATTTATCTTTTTTTGCCCCATATCTGTATGAGTGAAGGTTCTTATTTTGTAATTGACCCGGGTATGTCAACTTTTGCGAATTCCTGTCAATAAAAATACTGGAAATTTTTTAAGCTCATTCTCAAATGATTTTTCCATTTCGTGAACGATCTTGAACCTGACATTTGAAAAGCCGACATTTTTGAGTTGTGTAGTTATTTGCTTCTCCTCAAAACCAAAATGGAAAACGCCGGAATTGTCGCTATGAAAACTGCCGTCTTCCTTTAACAGGTCTCCGATCGCAATAAAACCTCCGGGTTTTAACGCTTTATAAAATTTTTCAAATATCAGTTGTGTATCTGAGATGTGATGCAGCGTCATGGATGATATGATCCCGTCAAAATGATCATATACAAAGTCCGGTTCGATCCCGGTTTTGAGTGTATCCACCACGCATGGCCAGTTTTTGGCTTTGAATTGTTCCAGCATGGCTTCTGAAAAATCAACTGCAGTGATCCTGGCCAGGTTTTCAGCCAGAAACCAACTCAGCAAACCGGTTCCTGCTCCAAAATCCATCACATGTTCGTTTCCGCTCAACCTGAATTGGTTTAAAATCTCCTGAGCGATCTGCCGTGCATTCAAAACCCGGTGGCTTTTCGCATCCCAATCTTTTGCACGGTCAAGAAAATGGTCTGTTGGCTGCATTGATTAAAGTTTTACCTAAAATGCAAAAATAATTATTATTGAATGGCGCAGATAAATATTTTTGCGGTAAAAAGAAATAATGATGTCTGCATTGATCAAAAATTGGAAAAAGAAATCCATGTTTTCAAAAATACTGGATTTCGTTTTTCTGGCTTTACTGCTAAGCCTGTTGTTTCCTCAGGGACGTATGGCGATCGGAGGATTTGTCAACAGGGTAAAATCTTCCATAGTCCAACCCGGGCTGATGAAAGAACCAGTGAAAATAGATCCTTCAGCAATGAACTGGACACTTGTTGATTCAAATAATGAATTTGTCAATCTTGCTGAATTCAAGGGGAAAGTGATCTTTTTGAATTTATGGGCGACCTGGTGTCCGCCATGTGTTGGTGAAATGCCGGGCATTCAAAAACTTTATGAAAAATTCAAAGATAACGACCAGGTGGTTTTTTTGTTGGTTTCAAATGAATCAATTGAAAAAATCAACCAGTTCAGTCAAAAAAGGCAGTATACTTTTCCGGTTTATGCTGCACAGGAACAAAGTCCCTTGGCCTTTAATACAAACAGTATTCCAACAACCTTTGTCATTTCACCGGAAGGAGAAATTGTCATAAAGGAAATTGGCGCAGTCAATTGGGGCGGCTCTAAAATGGAACAGATCATCAGGGAATTGATCCCGTAATGATCTGCTGGAAATTGATTTGATCATTCAAAACACATAACCGGTCTTGTGTACAAAGTGCCTGTGTCCAACACATAAGCAAAATAACAGAATCCCTGTTCATCCTTTAATATGAATCCTCTTTCATTTTGATCTATGATCAGATCGCCGGACAATTGGTCAAGGCTGAAATTAAGCGGTAAAGTGATTGAAGAAGTCCGGACAACACCGGATTTATCCACATAGAGTCTCCAGAGATTGCCATTGGCAGATTTAAGAACCAGTCCTTTCATGTTCTCGGAAATGTACAGACTTGAATTTTCAAGATGCGAACTTCCGGGGGCAAAAACAGTGACAATGCTTGTGCTCAACTGGCCCTGATCATCTACGCTAAGTTTATAATTAGTTCCGTTTGGACTGGTCAGAACCAACCCGGACAGAGCAGAGCTGAAGAGCATATCGGCATTGGCCACCTCCAGGATATTTTCTTCAGAATGGGGCAAAGCAGCCGAGTTGACAAATGATGAAAGCAAAAGCAACCAGGCTGATTGAACATAAATGCCAATTTCAGTTACTTCCCAGGAGTTTTGGGGCCAGGAGGTATTCCAATCAAGGTATGACTTTAATTCCGGCTGGTTATCAGGCGGTTCGAGTGTAACACAAAGGTTGTTCATTTGAGAACTTCCGCAGTTGTCGGGGCAACAATCATCCAGATCCCAATGAGGGTTTGGCCCGCCTGGGATGAATCCCGGCGGGGGTCCATATGTTGAAGTGCGAACATCATCCCACAGGGAACTGCCTTCTGTAAACCAGGAATGGTAGATCGTATTTGCAGAATTTTCTGCACCAAGGGCGGCCATATTGGTCATATATGCGATGCCAACGGGATTAACACCGTGTATATAATGGACAAAATGTGCCATGATCTCTTCAGCCCATTCGTTGTTCAGGCTGTTTAGATTGAAATGATGATAAGCCTGAAACAAATTGGCCATGTTGGATTGTGTTTCATTGCTTCCCCAGGTGATATTTTGCGGAGCTACGTAGGCTAAATAGGCACCTAAGTCATTTTGATAAGCAGGAAAATTATCTGTATTATTCTCCATCGAGTTCCTGAACGCGTTTTTTATTGCATTACTGACGGCAGTGCTCACTCCGGCCAGTGAGCTGTAGTAAAGCAGACTGATCTGAGTTGAATTTTCAAAGGGATAGACAAATTGCCATTGCAGCATGTGTGCATTAGAATAATTATTCTCTACAAAGGTTTTATAAGTTGAGTTTCCTGTCAAAGCATAAAGGTATATAGCTGCAACCATCTGCCTCATGTTGATGTTATAGGTATAATCAGCGCCGGTTCCAAGTTCCTGTTCGCCTGCTGCAACGACCCCGGAATTGTAGTAGGTAATTCCGGGATGATTACTTGCCCAGGTGTATGCTTTTGAAGCACTTGATTCGAGTAAAACTGCAAAATTTTGAGCGGATGCTGTACCAATTTTTTTGAATTGCAATGCTGCCAGAGCAAATACTCCGGCTGCAGAAAAGGAAGCAGATGTCGTTTTAGGTCCGTAATATCTCAAAGCATTATCTGAAGAAGGCGGGCTCGCTGAAGCAAAGTTTTTGACTCCAAGTACACAGTGAACGCCCCCATCCGTTGCCTGCATTTTCATGAACCAGTCCAATTCAAATTTTATCTCGTCCAAAAGATCAGGTATTCCATTGCCGGATTCCGGAATGCCCAGATCATCTGAAGCCCATGCCTGAGGATTGATCTCGTATGCAAAAAGCATGTCGATCAAGGGTTTATGAGCAAAATTGATGTATTTATTGTAGTCGCCGGCATCGTGCCATCCGCCGCTCATGTTTTTGAACAGGCTTGAGTTGTTTTCATCATTGATGAACCTTGCAGTCACATCCTGGCTGTGGCAAATTCCGTCAGTATATCCTTCAAGGGCATAAGGAATTATTTTGGCAGAGCCGCATCGCTGATAATAAAAGGATTTGAAGGCAGTCTTCATCACTTCATCATAAATGTCATTGCGAATTTCAAAATCTTCTGACCGGATCTGACCGTTATTGCCATCAGCAATATGGTAGGTTCCGGGTGTTGTCAAAGCCGAAAAATCAAATCGCCAGACCTTGTCACCGCTCATACTGTGAGTGGCTCCGGTGTTCCAGGCAACCGGAGCGCCGGAAAAGACCACGTTAAAAGTTCTTGAGTCTTTGACAACTATTGTGGAGTGCGGAGTATAACTGTCGGAGGCATTGTAACCAGACTGAGGATCTGACAGGATCGCTATTTTTTGATCCTGTGGCCTGTAACCAAACTGATCCACCTTGATCAGCGGAACATAGAGTTCATTGAGCGCCCTGTTGACCGCGGCCAGCGCATCAATTATTCCATAGCCAAAAGCGTTGTTTGGTATGGAATTTCCCGGTACGGATCCACAGGTTTGAGTAGAAGTTCTTGCCAAAGCGGTCTGTTCAATAAAATGTTCAATTTTGTCAACGTCTCCAGCCAGGTTGGGATTGGCAGAAATGATCAGCGCGACCAGTCCTGCCACATGGGGTCCGGCCATACTCGTTCCGCTGTATGATGCATATCCACCATTTTTGATGGATGACCTGACGTTAACTCCGGGTGCGGAGATTTCGGGTTTAAGCCTGTTGCTGCCGTCAATCGTAACAGGCCCACGACTGCTGAAACCGGCTATATTATCGCTGTTATCCGTGGCGCCCACGCTAAAACTTCCCTCAAATATAGGGGCAGGGGTATTCACGGTGCTACAGCTGCTGCCTGAATTTCCGGCAGACACCACAATGACACAACCAGCTGAACGAAGATTATTGAGGGCAGTTTCCATAATGTTGAAATTGGTTGGGTTACAGCCTTCATCAGGCGGGCAAGACCAGGAGTTGGCGATCACATGGGGCATTTGGTCAGGATCTCCGTCTTCAGGATCATCTCCGAAAGCATACGGCGCCAGAAACCATTCAAAACACTCAACGTATGTGGTTAAAGTTCCCCATCCGCGTTCCATATTCCGGCAACCGATCCATTTGGCACCCGGAGCAACTCCGATTTGATTACTTCCTCCATCATCTCCGACCATGGTCCCCATTGTATGGGTGCCGTGATTATGGTCGTCACATGGTGCAGGAATGGAATAGCCACAGGGGTTTGTGCCGGTATTGTGGACGTCATTCTCATGTATGGCATCGTGCCAGTAATAGTTGTGGTTATTGGCACTCCCGCGGTATTGATCCACCAAAGCTGCATGATCCCATTTATATCCTGTATCCTGACCTCCGATGACTACATCCTGTCCGGTATAGCCAAGGGCCCAGACCTCAGGTGCATTTATCTGGGAAATGTTCCATTCGATCGACCGGTATCCGGCATCACTTCTGTCATCATCAGGTCTGTCCTCCAATTTGAAGGAGCCATCTTCCAATACCTCCTTCACATAAGGCAATGTGGCCAATTCATGGATCAAAGCCATATCTGCCTTAAGGGCGATCATATTGACAATATAAAAACTTCTGAAATCAATCGCTTTTGAACTGAGTAAAGCTTTTAAATCGGCCTGGCTTTCTTCCGCGGTTTTCAACAATTTTTTGAAGACAAAATTGGCCTTTGCATTTTTTCCTGCAATGGTTTTAACTCCGGAAAGATCTGTCTGATCATGGAGAATGACCACTATTTTCTGCTCAGTTCCGGGGGCAGATCTTTTAAGCCGGACATCGATTTTATTTTCTACCTGTCCTGCAATGGGGAAAGTCCATATAATAGAAGAAATGAGGATGATTAAAGTATATATGCGATTGATTTTTTTTGGATTCATGTTTAAGATACGCGTGATTTTTTGGATTCAACAGTTATTTGGAGTTGATAGACAAATATAAATACAAATCCAGATGCTGTTGGAATTTATAGCGATTATTTGTTTATCAAAAGATGGCATAAATGGTCTTAGTGCGACAATAAATCAAAAAATATTATTTTGTCAACTGAAGAAATCATTGACAGGATAAACTATTTGATATAACTTTGTACAGTAAAATGATTGGTGGTCTAACCTTTTTCCCGGAAGGTGGATATAGCTGACGCGGATATTGTTTTTTATTACAATTTCAGCTTTTATGAATGATCCAAAACTCCACCATGAACTCAGGTTGTTTTCCAAAAATCTGTTACTTGTTTTTTCGCTGTTCATTTTATTGATCACTTTTCAAGGATGTGATCTTTTTGGAGATGAAGAACATTGCAAAAATGAAGTTATTCTGACAAAAACCTGGAATTCATCAGGTGATATATTTTTTGATCGTTTCCCAGAAAATTCATATATATACTTTCTGTTTGGATACACAGCAACACCCAATAATATGTTCAAAATACCAAAGGCTTGTCCATTTGGAACGATTGCAATTAGAATAAATATTTCCGAAAAAAAAGATATTTACAGACCTGATTATTATAAAATATTAATTTATAAAGTAGAGAATATTAAAGGAAAAGATATCTACACTTTTGTTACTAAAAGCTCATTTTACGACAAACCAGATGCGAACCAGGAATTAATTCTTAAGCATGAAATAATTTTGGATGGTTTATTGGATTTCGGACCTGTTGAATATGTTCTTAGGTGTTCCGCTCATTGGGGCAAAAATGCATTTTCGAGTGATGCTTCACTCGAAAACTGGGCTATTGAAAGTATAAATAAAATTGACTTTAAAGCTAATTATGTAATTTGGGAATAGCCTTGTTGGATAGGATCAATCATTATTTTGACTAAACTATTATTCAGATTTTCCTGTAAAATATTAATTCATTTATTGTCTTACAAAAAATAAACAATAACTAAATGAAATACAATAATTTAGCATTAATTATGTTGATTTTGATCTCCCTACTGCACGAAACATCCTGTGGTTTAATCGATGAAGAAAAATGCAAAAATGAGAAAGTATTAACCAAATCATGGTCAGGAGATTATGATAAACTTTATAATTCCGAAAATGCTCCAATGGTTTTTTTTAAGTTAAATGAAAGCTGGGAAGCTTCCCAAAAAATATTTTCCAATTATGTTTTTCAAATCAATGATGCTTGTCCTTATGGCGCGTTGGCCATCAGAATTATCATTCAGGAATCCGATGGATTAGGTAAGCCAAATGATTTCGAAAAAGTACCTCAAAAGTACAAACTTATGATTATAGAGGAAAAAGATGTCAAGGGAAAATTAGTTTTAGGAAAATCGAAAGTGATAACAGTTGACAGAAATAAAATTAGCGGAGTTGTTCATTTGAATGCAGATATTGAATTAGATGGGTTTTTGGAAGATGGGCCAAGGAAATACGTAATCATCCTGGGGGTTCAATATCCGAATATACCCGCATTTGATGGCTATCGTGGATTGGTAATTGAAAATATCAAAAAGGTGGATTTTGAAGTGGATTATTTACAGTTTTGATTTTATTATATGAATCAAATAAAATTGTGTTTATGAAAAAATATTTATATTACGGATGTGTTTTGTTGTTTTTGATATTTGTAAATGACTTGAAAGGACAAACAGAAACCAATTCGAATAATTTTGATAGATCTAAAGATAAAACCAGTAAATTTCTGTTTGGCCTTTTTGCAGGAGGTGGCCTTTCCACCTGTCGCTATGAATACAACAGCATTGCTCCGCCACCACAACTGAGTTACCGGTTTGTTCCGGCAGGTGGTATCGGATTTGACTGGAGGATGGGAAAGATCTTTTCACTTCAAATGAATGCCTTATATAAAGGCAAAGGGGATAAGATCGATTTGGGTAAATGGATGGATGCCATTATTGCCGATACCGATGTGCCCACGGATACCTCTTTTGAAGGAAAGATCATCGCTGACGGGTTTATTGAAACCAGACTGGCGTATGTGGAACTGTCACTGGTGCCTACATTCACTATTGGCCAACTGGTTGAGCTGGGTTTTGGCGGATATGCAGGTTACGGGTTAAACGGAAAGGAAGTTGCAGATTATACAATCAAATATGAGAACTACGGTTATCCATTTCCGGATGAAGTGGTGAATGAAGAACGACCGGCAAATTTCTTTATACTCTCCCCGGAGGAATTTCTCGAAAACGAGTTGTATGTCAGTCAGATAGACTATGGATTGTACGGCCACCTGGGGATCAGGATGAACCCGTTCAAGCTCTCTTTAGGAGTGAGCTATGGATCATTGAGTTGGGAGCCAGACTCCAGGTTGACAGACCTCTTTATTGAAACCTATGACAGAAACTATAATCTGACAGGTGTGGTGACGCTGAGCTGGTATCCGGGAGCCCGGAGAAAGAGATAGTATTTCTTGTAAATATTGTAAAGCAGATTAAAATAGTACAAAATGAAAGTTTTAATTAAGATTTCGCTGGCTTTTTTCATGTTCGTTTTTTATGTTGGATGTTTTGATCCTGTTTTCACTTATTTTGTCCGAACAGACAAATTTATTCCCATTACCCCAACCTCTGGCAGGTTTGAGGGGTATTATGGGCAACCAGAGCCCGGTCCCAAAAAAGCTGAGGAAGCCGGATTCTATTATTTTCCTGCTGATCAACCCCAACAATCCGAAAGTTTTTGTATCGCCAAATTTGATGAAAAACCAGATGAAGATGAAAATTGGCATTTTGAAGCAGAAGTGAACGACCTTAAGCCTGCAACCAAATATTTCTTTCAGGCTTTTATAAAGATTGATGGTAATCGTATCAGGGGATTGACAAAAGAATTTACAACTGCAGATCCATTGCCGGAACAAGGTACCTTCACCGACAGCCGTGACGGACATGTCTATTCCTGGATCAAAATAGGAAAGCAGGTGTGGATGGGTGAAAACCTGGCCTGGATACCTTCGATCAGCAAACCAGATGAAGGCTCAGTGACGGACAAACATTATTATATTTATGGTGATGACGGCACAAATCAGGGTCAGACTCCTCAAACATATATCACCATGGGGGTTTTGTACAACTGGCCGGCAGCCATGAATGCCTGCCCTGAAGGATGGCATTTGCCTACAGATGTTGAATGGAGCGAACTCACCTCATACCTGGCTTATCCTGAAGGGAGCAAAATGAAGGAAGTAGGTTCGGCACACTGGACTGAAAATAACACAGATGCAACCAATTCAAGCAATTTCAGCGCCAGGGCGGGAGGTCAAAGGTATTACCTGGGTGGCTTTATGCGACTCGGAACACACGCCTATTTTTGGACAGGAACAAGCAAGGATGATACCTATGCCTGGGATCGGTCATTACTCGATACAGGGAATCGTTGTCTCAGGGGAAATTCCTCCAAAGCCTCCGGGTATTCAGTAAGGTGTGTAAAGAACTGATTTTTTCGTGCAGATGCAGGTCATGAATTGCAGATGAGTTTTGATGTTAAGCGGATAATATAATATAAAATAGTTCGGATGGTACATCAAAATCATTTTAATTAAATTTCAAAAGAGATATTAATAGATTTAAAGTATTGTTAATCAAAATTTTAATTATGAAAAGTATTCCTGTAATTATGCTTGTTTTATTGGGACTTGTTTTGTCAGGATGCAAACAAAGTTCCGGTAATATGGATCCGGATGCTCCCATGAAAGAGGATATGAAAGATGTAAAAGCCAAAACTTTCATCATTCAATACAAGACGATAGTTCAATACAAGGATATACAAAATGTATCCAATTCCACTCAATGGATTGACCTGGAGAATGACCGTGTTGCCATTGAAAATGAATCCGAGAACAATATTATGGGAAAATCCATGAAATCCCGTGATCTGACCATTATCAAAAATGATGAAGCCTGGCTGATCAACCTGGAACAGAAAACCGGTTACAAAGCCGGCAAGTCCGGTATTCTGAATGAAAATCAATCTGAGATCATCCGCGCAGAAGATGACGCTACATTCCGACAAACAATAGAGGAAAGCGGTGGCAAGATCATAGGAAAGGAAGCGGTACTGGGGAAAAACTGCCTGGTCATCGAACTGCCGGATCCTTCCGGCAAGTCTGCCATGAAAACACAGATATGGTATTACAATGGCGTTCCGCTGAAGATGAAAAATGATTTCTATGACATGGAAGCTGTTGATATACAGGAAAATGTCAATATACCTGATGACAGATTCGAAGTGCCTGCAGGGATCAAAATGCAGGATTTTCCAGGTTAAGGAATGACTTTATTATTTTCAAAAAATTAAAGGCGCTTTCTGGCGCCTTTAATTTTGGATTTTTCTATTTGGAAGATTTTGGCTTGTCATCCAGTGCAAACTTTACAGGCAGGGTGTACATCACATGGACAGCCTGACCATTTTGTTTGCCCGGGGTCCATTTTTCAGGAAGTTCCTGCATGGTTTTCAGGACAGCCATCACCGCATCACCACAACCTTCACCGATATCCCGGATGATTTTGAGTTTACCAATGCTGCCATCCTTCTTCACAACAAATTGAGCGATCACCGTGCCCTGAATACCCTTTTTCCTTGCTTCCTCCGGGTATTTAAGATGAGTTCCTACAAATCCCATGAGTTTTTGAAGAGAATATTCCTGTTTTTTTTCTGCTGCCCCGGGAAAATCCCCGCTTCCCGGGAAAAGAGGCATTTCATCCACCACTTCAAAAACCTCTTCATTTTCCTTTGGTACCGACGGCGGAGGTGGTGGTGGAGGTGGTGGAGATACACTTTTCTTATGTTTTGGTGGTGGCGGCGGCGGAGGCGGTGGAACAGGAAGGGTGTCTTGAGGATCAATGAATACACTGTTGACCGGAAGTTTCACCATGTCGGAAGCCCGGGAGTTAAAGCCAAGTAGTGCCAAAGCAAATACCAGCGGAAGTGCTAACAGGTAAATCACCCTGAAAAATGGTTTGGATCTGTTTTTGTACATCATTTTAATACGATTTTGAATAGATGATTGAATAAAAGAATTGACTGCTGAGCCATGTATTTGAAGATCAGCTGTTTGCACGAGCAGTTGACAATATGTTCTTTTTGATTTTTTGGAAGCACTTTCATCTGCCAGGAATTCATGATTTTCAGCTAATGCATTTTTGAATAGATAAATAAGAGGATTGAACCAGAAAACTATTTTAATGATCTCAACTAATAATATATCCAAAGTGTGTTTCTGTTGCACATGCACAAGTTCATGTCTGATGGTGGAGTCAAGTTGATTGACATCATTGTTTTCTTTCAAAAAGATAAAGTGAAGGAAAGAAAACGGAGCAAGGTCACCATCCAGGGAAACTTTTGTAAATCCATGTGCTTTTTGGATTACATTGGTAGCAATGAGCCTATGAATTTTGGCTAATCCGGAAATGAGGTGCCATGTTTTTATCAAAGCAATGATCAGCCAGATGGTCACCAATAATGACTCTAAACCTTGTAAGGCACTTTGCCCCTGTAAAACACTGTTTATCAGACCTTCTTCCTGTCCCGTAATCACAATAGGCTCAAGTGTAAAGGTAAAAATATCTTCCTGAGGTAAAAATTGTGGAATTTCCAGCAAAGGAATGATCAACCCGGCAAGCAAGGATAGAATGAGGTATGCTCTGTTGACTTTAAAAAATGTATGTCTTCTGAAAATCAGATAATAAAGTCCCAGGAAAGAACCCCAGATAACAGATGAGTGAATAATATAAGTGATCATGATTCATTTTTTTCAAGTTCATCAATCAGGTTTTCAAGTGTTTTCCGGTCAATTCTTCTTTCTTTTACGAGAAACGAAACCATTTCTTCAACAGAACCATTGAAATAAGAAGCTGCCAGTTTAAATACAGAATTTTTCCGGTATTCCTGTTTGGCTATGACCGGAAAGTACTCATAAGTTCTGCCATATACCTTATGTCCCAAAAAACCCTTTTTCTCCAGTATCCTGGCAAGGCTGGAAATTGTTGAATGAGGTGGCTTCGGACTTTTCATCCGGTTGATCATCGAGCTGACGGTTGAAGGTCCGTGTTTCCAGAACAACTGCATCAACGATTCTTCAGCTTTAGTTAAATGATTCATTTTCAATCAATTTAATCAAAAATAGGTTTATTTTAACGTATTTTTCAACCATATAACGTATAAATACGTTGAAACGTTGCTCAAAAATACAATTTTTTATAAAAAATCAAAAAAGTGATTTCAGTTAAAAGTGAGTGCTGAAAAGGAAGAGTCCGGAAACACTTGTTTAATACTTATGGACAGTATTCAGCGTAAATATCCATGTATTCGAAAATGATCCGGATGGCCTCCGGGGACAGATCCATTTTCAGGGATTGATCTTTTCTTACACGGTCAGCGGTCTGATAAACTTCGCACCAGTCGTTATCGAATTCCCTTTGTGCGTTGATCAGGGCGTAAATGATATTAAAGGTATAGCTTTGCTGATTTTTATATACGGCTTTTTGCACATAATAAAACGCCTCATTAACATCAAAATAATTGTCCATTGCTTTCAAATAGGAAAAGCACAAAAGTTCAAAGTCTTTTCCATTTTCAGTAAAATCCTCAAGATTTTTATATTTCTTTTTTTCAAGGAGATAAGCCAGGAAGATATCACCGTTGCTTTTGCCGTCGATATTCCATCCCAACTGATTGATCACGGCCATTTTGACGTCAATGGGCTTATTTTTAGCCAGCAGGTATTTGATGATCACCGGAGTCAGTATACCATTGGTCTGGGATGCATAAACCACCATTTTTTCATGTTGATATGCGGAAGAAAATTCCGTTGAAGTTAATGGAGAATCTGCCTTAAGCTGGTTGACAACACCGGCCAAAGCCAGAATGAAGATCATATTAATTACAGATTTCATAAGTACTGATTATTATGTTGATTAAAAATTTTGATTTATTCCGGTATCTTTCAGGCGATATTATCTGATGGTTCAGCCATTGATGTGTTCTCAGGGAAAGATAACCGGTTGAACATAATTTTTTCCTTGCTGATCAATGAATCATAGATCAAAATGAAAGCAATCAGGATCATCAAGGCGATGAATCCGGATAATCCGGTTGCCCCGACACTGAGGTCATTGCCTCCCTTTATCAACATGATCGCTATTCCGGCGGTACCATTCAGGGTGCCGTGCATGATGGAGGCGGCAATTACCGATCTTGATTTGATCAGTATGTATAAAAATACAGGACTGAGTAATATACACCAAAATGTCATCATCACAACACCAAATTCAGGGTGCTGCGGATAATTATGACCCATCAGAATAATAGGTGCATGCCAAAGACCCCATATAATACCAATCAGAATTGCGGCTTTCAAAAAATGCATGTTCCTGAATTGCCTGACCAAAAAACCCCGCCAGCCTAGTTCTTCACCGAATCCTGCCAATGCATTGATGGTCAAACCGGCTATCATTCCTTGTGCCAAAGTGATCCAGACAGGATGGAAAGGAAGTTCTTCCACGGAATTCCGCATTTCTTCTATTTGATCCGGTGTCATCAGCGATGAAAAACGGGTGAACATCCCTTCCATTTCAGGTGAATAACGTACATCTGGTAAAAGTAAACTGATCAGGAAAGTAAGTGCTGCCAAAATTGGAGGGATCAGCCAGGCAACTATAAACCATCGGTTAAATTTAAAGGAAATTTGCAAAGACCGGATAATACTGGATCTATGAATTACTTTTTCAACTATTAGTGTCGAAAAAGCAGGTATAAACATATAAATAACACCTAAAACGATACCGTAAGTGCTGGTGAAAGGTATACCTGAAAGAAAGAAAATAAATGCAAGCAAATAACTTATTCCAAAGGTAAGTATTAAGAATACCCGGGTTTTATATCGTTCATTCTGAATAATTTGACGCATAAGTTCAAAATTTTGATAAATGTACAATAAATATATATTCATTTGACATGATTGAATAAATTGAGGTGAAAGATTGATGATTAATTGATCATTACAAAATCAGATTTAACATCAAATCAGAATGGAATTTTTCATTCAATCCTTAAAAATTTGTCCATTAAAAAGATTTTGCATAAAAAACCTTAAAGCAATGAAAATTATATTTTGCTGGCTTAATTTGTTGCTTATAATCAGAAAGTTAAATTATTATTTTATTTATTGATATTCAATCATTTATATTTTAGTTTTCCGAAATCGATCAGAACGGTATTCATTGATTATCTTTGCCTTTCGATAATAAACGCGATCAAACAATATGCCTGATCAAATAAAAATAAAGTTGATCTATTTTTTGATTTACTCCGGGTTGGCTGTATGGCTGTCATTTTTCAATGTGCATCTTGAGCAAATCGGGTTTACCGGACTGCAAATCGGGTTCATCAATTCCATTTATGTTTCAACCTCAATTTTGGTCATTCCTTTAGGTGGTATCCTGAGCGACCGTTATGGTAGTTACCTGATACTTTTCATTTTGACAATCATTTCAGGCATGTTGATTTTTAGTCTGGGATTGACAACTGATTACACGTTGCTTATCATTTTGATGCTGGCTTTATCGGTATTCAATCAGCCCGTCAATGCGGTCATTGATGGAATCACGCTGAAATATTTAAAAAACGGAGACCGGCAGGTTTACGGGAAATTCCGGTTATGGGGATCTTTTGGGTTTGCAGCCGGGGCTTTTGTGACCGGATATCTTGCTTTTTTGAAAAGCGCACAGCTCTTTTTATTATCTGCCGGCTTGATCTGGCTGGGTGCATTTTTGGTTTCGGGTAGTGTAAGGAAAATCCGTAAATCCGGGGATGAAAAGGTCAATTTGAGTAGTCTGGGAATATTTTATAAAAACGCTAATCTCAGGAGTATGCTCTTGCTGATCTTGTTTTTCGGATTTTCAGTTTCCCCATTGCATTATTTTATCAATCTGTATTTTACATCAATAGGAGCAACTCAGGAGCAGATAGGGGTAGCATTTGCCGTCCAGGCTTTTTTTGAAATTCCCTTGTTTTTTTTAGGCATCCGATACCTTAAAAGTGTCGGACCGGAAAAAGTAATTGTAATTGCCATGTTGGTTTCTGTATTCCGGATGGTACTTTATGGTCTTACGGCTGACCCTGGTACAGCTATTTTTATTGGTTTGTTGCACGGATTTACCATTTCATTTTTTTTGATCGGGGTTGTAGATTATGTTCAAAGGCAGACTCCTGAATTTTTACGTACAACAGCCCAGGCTTTGATTTTAAGTTTTCATTTTGGTGCCGGGCTGGCAATTGGAAATGTTTGGGTCGGATTTCTCAAGGATTTGGTTGGTATGCACAGTGTAATGTGGATTCAGTCTTTTATCTCCCTTTTGGTAGTTATTGTGACAGTATTGTTTTTTAAATATGCCGGTTTAAGTGAAAATCTTTTTAGGAAGGTTTAAATCGGTATTGGAACATGAAATGGATGTTGCGCATTAAATATGGTGATCAATTTTACTATTTAATTCAAAAAAATGAATTCAGAGCAAGTATATTTGCTTTATGATCAAATACAAAGCCATAGTCATTGATGACGAGTACCATATCCGGGAAGCGATGAAGGTGCATTTGGAAACCAATTGTCCCGAGATCCTTTTATGTGGTTTGGCCAACTCAGCAGATGGGGGCAGGAAATTATTGGAGAATCATGAAGTGGATATTATTTTTCTCGATATTTCGATGCCTTCTGAGGATGGATTTACATTTCTTAAAAGTATTGATTCGCTGAAGTATGCTATTATTTTTGTGACGGCTTTTCAGGATTATGCACTGAAAGCCTTAAAAGTCAATGCAGTAGACTATTTATTAAAGCCGGTCAACGCTGGTGAATTGAAGGAGGCAGTTACGAAGGCTATTTATTATCTTGAGTTGAGGCGTGAAAAACCTGATGTCATGGAAGTTTATGAAAGGTCCATGGCAAACCTTCAGAATCAGATTGATTTTGATCAGCAATTTGTAGAGCGGATCACTGTGACAGAACAATTTGGTTTCAGGCTGGTAGAGTTGACAGAAATAGTATTTCTCGAGGCGGGAAACAATTATACATCAATTCACCTTCATTCCGGAGAGAAGGTTGTGGCGACAAGGAATTTGGGCGATTTTGACAAAATGCTTGAAGGTTCGGGTTTTTTCAGAATTCATAAATCTACGTTAATAAATTTGAGATATTTAAAAGGTTTCTCGAGTTTTCACGGTTATTTTGCTGAGATGCAGAACGGTATGAAGCTTGATGTTTCCCGGAGAAAAATTATTGAATTTAAAAATGTCGTTCATAATTTATCTAAAATAATTACTTGAGTTTGTTTGCACAGAGAACATTTCTGGTTTTCCTGATACAAATGATGGTTATAGTGATTATCAAATCACAAAACCCATATATTCAACAATTTACGACTGCCAACGGACTGCCCTCAAATACAGTTTACCGCATTTTTCAGGACAGCAGGAAGTTCATCTGGATGGCAACTGATGCCGGAGTAGCCAGATATGACGGCACAAATTTTAAATACTTCACCATTAAAGACGGCCTGAATACCAATGAGGTGATCCATATTCAGGAAGATTCACAGGGCAGGATCTGGATGTTTAATTTTAATGGGACATATAATTTTTATTTTCAAGGGAAAATTTTTAATGACAATAATGCACCATTTCTTTACTTTTTACAGAGTCCGTATGTGTTTAGAAAAATGGTTGAGGACAAAGAAGGAAATTTGTATTTTCATGACAATTTCAATAGGGATGTATACATTTTGGATAAACATAACAATGTAAGAAAAAGTGAAACATCAGAATGGTTTTCAGGGGGATATGATAAAAATAATCGACCTATTTTTTCAAACTCCATAAAATATCTGATGGTTGAAGCTAATGTTTATCATTATTTTGCAGCAGGAGGAATTTATCAAGTCAAAAACCTACAGGATGTTCCAAAACCTATAGATGAATCAAATGAAATTGAACGGGTATTCGGAGGCAACAAAAATGAACTTTTTGCAGATGTTAAACAAAGACAAACTGGAAGAAGGTTGCTGGTAAAGTATAAATCCTTGAAAATATCTGATACAATTTATACAACTTTCAGACAAAAAGATGAACTGATTAATGATGCTTTTCAGGATAAAGATGAAAAATATTGGATAACTACCAATTCAGGATTATTCTGTGTTAAAAATAATCGAATTATATTCCAAATTCCCGGGAAAATATTCCAAAATATCATACAGGATAATGAAGGTAACATTTGGATTTCGACATTAAATAGCGGTATATTCAGATTAAACTTATTAGTTTTCACTCACCATCACTTCTCAAAAAGCGAATTTAATGACAAAGCAATATTAAGCACAGGGCATAGGCACAAAGGTGGAATTTGGGCAATTGATGGGGAAATGTTGTATTTAGTAAAAGAAAAAAAGGTATACAAATCAGATTTTTATAAAAAAAATGCTTTTATCTCCTTGGTTGATGAATTAAAAAATGGGGATATTATTTTGGGTCAATCAAATGATGTTCTTAGAATATTAAAAGAAAAATCTGTTCAGGCTAAATTTGTCAAATTATATCCAATCAGATATGGAAATCAGTTTATAAAGAGTTATTCATTAAATCATAATAAAGATGGATTGGTATTATTTTATCCATCACTGATTTTGGAATTACATACTGAAAAACTTTTCGAGAGTCAGAAATTATACAAATTCAATAAAGAACGTTTTTTCTCTATCTACCATAATGCTGAAGGCAGATTATTCATTAATGGTAAGAGGATTTATAAATTTGACAAAGGCAGGCTGATACCGTATAAACCTCTGCAAAGATTTGCCGGCCAAATTGTCAAACAACACATCAACCTCAAGAACCAGTTGGAATTATTTAATATCGGTGGCGACAGTCTTTTCTTATTCAATGGTATAGATCTTTTTAACCTTTCTGCTGTATTTGACCCTCCTTTTGAACGCCAAATCAATTATATCTGCTATAATGATCCATATTTATTCCTGGCTACAAATTCACACATCTATTATTGTTCGTTTACAGATATCCCGGAACCCGGTTCGAAGATCGAATTAAAAAACCTGGATATTGCCTACAACAATATTCATCATTTGCTCATTGATAGGGGTGAATTGATTATATCCAGCGATGATGGTTTGACGTTTATCCCCTTAAAAAGTCTGGCTAAAAATCTTCCCAAACCACCCCTCCCTTATTTCAGGAACATCATCATAAATGATAAACCTCAACCCCTGTTTTTGCCCGGGGCGATGCTCAAAGGGAAAAATAAACTGCAGTTTATCCTGGGGAATATAAGATATAATTCCTCAAAAGTTCTATATGCATACCAACTTGAAGGCTTGGATAAAACCTGGAATACCGGATCTGAGCAAAATATCAGTTACCAGAATCTCAGACCAGGGAAGTATGTTTTCAAGTTTAAAGTTAAGTTGCCTTCCTCCGGCTGGAGTGAAGAAATGCTTTATCATCTGGAAGTAAGACCCACACTGTACCAGCATCCATTGTTTTTTGTTTTTGGTTCAATTTTCATTCTGATCTGCCTTTACTTATTCATTTATTACCAACAAAAATCTTTTCTCAATAAACAGAATACAAAACATCAGATCCTGTTGCTTGAACAAAAAGCACTTCACCTGACCATGAATCCTCATTTTATTTTTAATTCTCTGGCATCCATTCAAAGCTATATCCTTAAAAATCAAGCTGCTGATGCAGGTAATTATCTATCACAGTTCGCCCGGCTTATCAGGCAAAACCTGAATGCAACAAAAACCAGTATGATTGATCTGGAAGAAGAAATCGAAAGATTGCGAAACTACCTTGAGTTGGAACAATTACGCATGAATTTCCGTTTTAGCTTTAATATCTCTGTTGATGAGAATGTTGAAGATGAAATTTTGATACCTGCCATGATTCTGCAACCTATTGTTGAAAATGCAATATGGCATGGTCTGGCTGATATTGAATCAGGAGGGATGATTCAGATCAGTTTTTCACAGATCGAAGAGCATAAACTCAAAATTATTATAGAGGACAACGGAATTGGTGTAGTGCAGTCAGCCCAACAGAAAAGCCATAAAAAAGCCCATTTGAAAATAGGCCTGGAACTTACAAAAAAACGCCTTGAAATTCTCGGTAAAAAAATGAATGTCACCACCAGCTTTACGACCAAAGAAGCATTTCCCGGGAACCCAAAACCAGGGACCAGAGTTGAAATCATTTCTCCAATCAGTTTTGGCAAAAACGACTGCGAAGATCAATTGTAGCTAAATTCAAATAATATTTAGAGTTGATCACAATGATCACCCGTTTCTTTTTTAACGACACCAGGAACCAGCCAGCCCATCACCAGGGTTCCCACAACTCCCAGTAAAATAATCCCGGCAATGACCATTTTTGAAGAAATAAAAAATATTGTCGATATTCCTATCATTGTCCACATGAGTCCAATGGATGAAACCTTCTGCTTTAATGTCATTCCCCTAGCTTCATTGTAATCACGGATATATTCACCAATTAACCTGGTATTGATGAGCTTGTTGTACAGGCGTTTGGAACTTCTGACATATAATGCTGCAGTCAACAGTAAAAACGGAGTGGTAGGCAGCCCGGGTACAAAAATTCCGATGACCCCGATTACCAGGGATAAAGTACCACCAGCTATCATTAAAAACTTCAACATACAAATAATTTAAGACAAATTTCAAATACAGAACAAAACCTCCAGTTTTTTTCTATTGACCAAGACCTGATTCAGAACAAAAATCTACCTTCTGTTCAAGATTAAACTGAGAGTTGAAATGGCTTAAAGCAATTGCCTAAAGTCCTCTGGTTAAATTAAAAGATATTCCATTCGATGATCTGCCCAAAGATAGAAAATGAACGATCTTTTGCATAACTTCTTACTCAAGCGTGATCAGATACCTTGTTTTGATCAACTCATGCCCGAATATATAAAACGATTGAAACCCATGTTGGTTCATCCGAAAACCCAAGCAATCCATCACCCAAAATTCTAAGAACATGAGCACTATCACTTTGTGTTATTTACATCCTATTATTAATAATTAAACTAAATAGTGAAATCAAGAAAGCTAAATCTTGTCAATTCTTAAAAAATATTTGGACATAAATTAACTTTGCAGTTAATTGACCAAATTTAATTTTGTAAAGTAACGTTAAATTTAAGTGTTTCAAAATCATTAACCAAGTAAGATAAAAAAACTTATACGAATTAGGAATCGGTTTTTTAACATTAAATTTTGGTCGACATAAAATATAATGGAAGAGATTATTCATAAAGGTGTACTCAGAGAAAATGCTGAAGGAAAGCTGGAGGTTGAAATTACTGACCAGGTAGAATGTAACACCTGCCACGTCAAGGGATCATGTTCTGCCGGAGGTATGAAAGAAAAGTATTTTTCTGTTGAAGCAGGCCTTAACGATTTTCAAGCCGGAGAAATGGTCGCTGTTCATCTTTCAATGAAAACCGCATTTAAAGCCTTGTTGTGGGCTTATATCTTACCTTTGATTATTCTGGTGCTGGCTATCGTTATTGCTGGAGCGGTGCTATCGGAAGTTTATGCAGGGCTGATCGCTATCGGAGTATTGGCATTGTATTATTCTGTAATTTACCTGGCAAAAAATTATTTTAATAAAGAGTTTAGTTTACACATAAAAAGATTAAATCATGACTGATGCCATTTTATATACTGTTGGTTCACTTTCAGGTCTGGGTTTGATATCTGCTTTTGTTTTGTTTGTTGTTGCTTCTAAATTTAAAGTATATGAAAATCCAAAAATTGGGCAGGTAGAAGAAATGCTGCCCAATTCCAATTGTGGAGGTTGTGGATTGCCCGGATGCAGACCTTTTGCAGAAGCACTGGTGGAAAGAGAAGATATTTCTGACCTTTTCTGCCCTGTCGGGGGCAATGATGTGATGAAGAGGATCTCCGGATTTCTGGGTAGAGATGTAGCGGAGAAAGATCCGCTTGTAGCAGTACTCAAATGCAATGGTTCTTGCGATGCCAGGCCAAGAGTGAATGCTTATGACGGAGCAAAATCTTGTAAGATCTCTGCACTGACTTTTGCAGGTGACACAGGATGTGATTTCGGTTGCGACGGCCATGGTGATTGTGTTGCTGTTTGTGATTTTGATGCCTTGTATATGGATCCGGTCACCAATCTTCCTGTGGTGGTCACGGACAATTGTACCGCTTGTAATGCTTGCGTTCTTGAGTGTCCGAAACATTTGTTTGAACTCAGACCAAAGAAGAAAAAAGACCTGAAAATATATGTGGCATGTATGAATCAGGATAAGGCAGGCATTGCAAAAGCTGCTTGTTCGGTAGCATGTATCGCTTGCAACAAATGTGTCAAAGTGTGCCCGAAAGATGCAATAACTGTTGAAAACAACCTGGCATACATTCATGCAGATCTGTGTACTTTGTGCAGGAAATGCGTTCCTGTTTGTCCTACCAATTCCATTATTGAGACCGGTTTTCCTCCAAGGAAAGAGACAATTGAAGAAATTCTGGCCCAGGCGGGCACTAATGATCAGACAAAATAAATTTGAACAATGTTGAAGACTTTTCCTAAAGGCGGACTCCACGTACCGGACAACAAATTGTCCGAAAAAGAGGCAATTCAAACGATAGCATTACCAAAAACTGTTCAGATTCCCATTGCGCAGCATATTGGTGCTCCGGCTAAAATTATTGTTGACCGCAATGATAAAGTAAAAACCGGACAGATCATTGCCAAATCTTCGGGATTTATTTCGGCTAACATACATTCTCCGGTTACCGGAACGGTCACGAAGGTAGATACTTTCCTCGATGCATCAGGGTATAAAAACCCGATGGTGATGATCAGGGTGGAGGAAGACAATTGGGTGGATGATGTGGACCTCAGCTCCGAAGTTAAAACTGAGATTTATGCATCAAAAGATGAAATCCTTAAAAAAATTCAGGATGCCGGTATCGTTGGTCTTGGCGGTGCAACATTTCCTTCCCATATCAAACTTATGGTGCCTGAACATGCGAAGGCACCCGAGGTACTCCTGATCAATGGTGTTGAATGTGAACCCTACCTGACCGCTGATCACAGACTCATGTTGGAGAAACCCGATGAAATCATTACCGGAGTACAAATACTGATGAAAGCACTGGGTGTCAACCGTGCAGCAATCGGTATTGAAAACAACAAAAAGGATGCGATTAAATTGCTGTCTGACAGGGTGAAGAAAATGAATGGTATTGAAATTGTGCCCCTCAAGGTAAAATATCCCCAGGGTGGTGAAAAGCAGTTGATCAAAGCCATTACCAAAAAGGAAGTTCCTGCCGGAAAACTGCCCCTCGAAGTGGGCGCTGTAGTGTATAATGTCGGGACAGCCTTTGCCATTTATGAAGCAGTACAGAAGAATAAACCTTTGATAGAAAGAGTGGTGACCGTGACGGGTAAAACCCTGGTTAAACCTTCCAATTTCTGGGTTCGGATCGGCACACCCATCGAACATTTGCTGGAAGCCGCTGGCGGTATTCCGGAAAATACAGGAAAGATCATCAACGGCGGGCCAATGATGGGTAAGGCGCTCAAGGACTTTACAGTTCCGGTTACCAAAGGAACATCTGGCATTTTGTTGATCCCCAAGGAAAAATCTGTAAGAAGACCTGCACAGCCATGTGTCAGATGTGCCAAATGTGTGGATGTGTGCCCAATGGGCCTTGAACCATTTTTACTGATGGCATTGGCAGATAAAAAGCTTGTGGAACGTTCGAAGGATGAAAATGCTTTAAGTTGTATTGAGTGTGGCTCTTGCAGCTTTATCTGCCCATCCAGCAGGCCTCTGCTTGACTATATACGACTTGGAAAATCAGATGTTAATAAATTCATGAAATCACAAAAGGATGGCAAATAATATTATTGTTTCAGGTTCTCCTCATATTCAGACAGAACAGACGGTAAAAAGCATGATGTATCATGTGGTCATTGCCCTGATGCCTGCGTTGTTATTGTCTTTTTATGTTTTTGGAGTAGGTGCTTTGGTCGTGAGCGTGGTATCCATTGTATTTTGTATTGGATTTGAATACCTGATACAAAAGTACATCATGAAGGTTCCTACCACGATCTCAGATGGATCAGCCTTGCTCACAGGAGTATTGCTGGCGCTCAATTTACCTGCAGGCTTTCCGATATGGATGACCATTGTAGGTGCATTGGTCGCTATTGGTGTTGCCAAACTATCATTCGGTGGACTTGGTAACAATGTGTTTAATCCTGCATTGGTCGCCAGGGTCTTTTTATTGATCTCTTTCCCCGTGCAAATGACGAAATGGCCTGAAGCTTTTGCTGACAGGATGAAATTGTCAGATGCCACTACAGGAGCAACACCTCTCGGGTTTTTGAAGGAAGCACTTAGAGGTGAGGGAGCAGATGTCCGAGAATTGATGAAATCCCTGCCGGACTACAACGACATGTTTATCGGATTTATAGGCGGGTCCATTGGAGAGATCTCTGCCGTCCTGCTGATCCTTGGGGGGCTATACCTGATTTGGAAAAAAGTCATTACATGGCATATCCCTGTTTCTGTACTGGCAAGTGTAGCAGTATTCAGTGGGATCATGTGGCTGATCGATCCGACACAGTATGCCGATCCGGTTTTTCATCTGATCACAGGTGGTTTAATGCTTGGAGCTTTTTATATGGCAACTGACCTGGTAACCAGCCCGATGAGTCCTAAAGGGCAAATCCTGTTTGGTGTCGGGATCGGATTATTGACCATGCTGATCCGTTATTTTGGTGCATATCCCGAAGGAGTATCTTTTGCAATTCTCATCATGAATGCTTTTGTACCCATGATTGACAGGTTCATGAAAGTTAAGAAATTCGGCGCATAACCATGTTTTATGAAAATTATAGATTGCAAGATTGCATGAAAAATAAAAAGAGATGAAAAAATTAGAATCCACTTTGCTGAATATGATCCTTTCGCTTACAATCGTGGCTCTGGTGTCAGGCGCTTCATTGGGCTTTATGAATGAGCTGACCAAAGGCCCGAAGGAAGAATCCAGGAGACAAAAGCAGGTTGATGCCATCAAGTCTGTCCTGACTGAAGTCAACAATGATCCATTTTCAGAACAAATGACTTTGCCCGTTGAAGGATTTAAAGACAGCCTCTATTTTTTCCCGGGTAAGAAAGACGGTATGTTTACCGGTATGGCTGTGTCTAGTTTTACCAATTCAGGATATAATGGTCTGATCAAACTTATGGTTGGATTCAATATGCAAGGGGAAATCAATAATGTCGCAGTTTTGGATCAAAAGGAAACACCGGGATTGGGAACAAAAATAACGTCAGAGGCCTTTGTCAGTCAGTTTATTGGAAAAAACCCGGGGCAATTCAGGCTTAAACCCGCCAAAGACGGAGGAGATGTGGACGCGCTGACCGGAGCCACGATCACTACAAGAGCATATTGTGAGGCTGTTCAGCGGGCTTATGACAGCTTCATGAAAGAAAAGGAAACCTTTAAATAAGGTTTATTGAAAACTGAGTTTTATACATATAAATATAGGCAATCATGAGTAAGATTAGTATTTGGAAAAATTTTACAAAAGGTATTATCAAGGAAAATCCTGCTTTTGTCATGCTGTTGGGGATGTGCCCTGTATTGGGTGTTACCACATCAGCTTTCAACGGTTTTGGTATGGGTATTGCAACTACTTTTGTTTTAGTAATGTCCAACATGGTCGTTTCTCTGGTAAAGAAATTTATACCTGATAAAGTCAGAATTCCGGCATTTATTGTTGTAATCGCCACCTTCGTCACAATTGTTGAAATGGTACTGGAAGCATACGTACCATTTCTTTATGAACAGCTGGGAATTTTCATCCCGCTGATCGTGGTGAATTGCCTTATCCTGGGAAGAGCGGAAAGCTATGCTTCAAAAAACAATGTCGGGTCATCCGTGATCGATGGTCTGGGTATGGGACTGGGTTTTGCATTTGCTTTGACCGTGTTGGGTGGATTTCGGGAGATCCTTGGAAATGGTACCTTTTTTGATTACAGCCTATTCGGTCCAGAAGCCAATATGATGATACTGTTTATATTACCTCCGGGAGCCTTCATCGCATTAGCATACCTTGTCGTTATTTTCAATAAAATTTTTGTTAAAAACTAATCATAAATTGCCATGGAATATATCTTAATGATCATTGCCGCAATTTTTGTCAACAATGTAGTGCTGACACAGTTTTTGGGAATTTGTCCTTTTTTGGGTGTTTCCAAAAAATTGTCCACCGCAGCCGGGATGTCCGGAGCAGTTGTATTTGTTATGACCCTTGCAACCCTGGTGACCTATCTGATGTACAATAACATCCTTGTTCCTCTTGGACTCGAGTATCTAAGAACAATTACTTTCATACTCGTAATAGCCACATTGGTTCAAATGGTGGAGATCATGCTGAAAAAAGTCAGCCCCGGATTATACAGGGCACTTGGAGTGTTTCTGCCCCTGATTACCACCAACTGCGCTGTTTTAGGGATAGCTATTGTTGTTTTAGATCTGCCTGATCCGTCACTCATCAAAGCCATCGTTTATACTTTAGGGATATCACTTGGATTCGGCCTCGCCATCATCCTGTTTTCCAGTATCCGGGAACATCTGGAATTGATGAATATACCCAAAGGAATGAAGGGAGTTCCCATCGCATTGCTGGTTGCAGGATTGTTGTCACTTGCTTTCATGGGATTTACAGGCCTGGTGTAATTTAATATTTTGTCCCAAAATAATTCACCAAAAAGAATTAAAAAAATATTTTATTTCGAATTACTTGTTTCAAAACCCAAATTGCAGTATTAAAATAAATAAATATTGAATTATTAAAATTATATTTTAAAATATTTTAGATTTCAAAATTTAAGTTATTTTATTTTTTACTTTTAAAAGTGAATTAATTGAAAAAAATCAGGAAATCCCTTGGCTTTTGTAAAAAATGATCTATTTTTGAATTTCAAATTTGTTTTTTTCTTCATTTAAAATTTATTGCCTATAAGTTGCTGACATCTACATAACAAAATTTTGAAAAGTTTATGTGTAAAGATGTTATGGCAATGAGTGATCAGGAGCTGATCAAATCTTACATGGAAGGCAATGAAAATTCATTCAGCATTTTACTGGACAGACACAAAAGCAAGATTTTTACATCTATTTATCTTTTTGTGAAAGACAGGGAAATGGCAGAGGACATCTTCCAGGATGTTTTTATCAAGATCATCAAATCGCTTAAAAAAGGTAAATACAATCATCAGGGAAAATTCCTGCAATGGGCGATGAGGATCTCCTATAATATGTGTGTGGATCATTTCAGGAAATCCAAAAGAAGGACCAAATTATCTCCGACTGAAACATTTGATATCTTCGATGTGCTCGAATCACCGGAAGATAACATTGAGCAATCCATCATCAAGAACCAGGTCCATCAGAAAGTCAGGACTATCGTGGATAAGCTGCCGGACGAACAGCGCGAAGTGGTTATATTGAGACATTATGCAGACATGAGTTTCAAAGAAATCGCCCAACTCACCGATGTGAGTATCAACACCGCCCTCGGTAGAATGCGATACGCCCTGATCAACATGCGTAAAGTGATCGAAGAAGAAAGGATACAACTGGTTTGAACAAGTTTGTGAAAAGTAATAAGTATGTTTTTATTAAATGGCCATGAGGAGTGTTGTTCCCATGGCCATTTTCTTTAACAACAAAGGGTTCCAACCGATGTCAGAACCCTTATAAAAAGCAGAGTTTTATATGTATGGAAAATCAACCAACTAAAACAGGATGCCTAGTTTCAAGGTAAACCTTCTGTACAAAATATCTCTTTCAACAAAATCTGAACCTCTCGGAACCCCCCACCAAAAACTGCTGAGATCCTGTTTATAATATCCTTTCTGAAAAGTCAACCCCCCTTCCAAAGCAAAACTTACATTACTGCTTCCTGAAAACCTGTACCCGAAAGACGGATTGAAATAATATCCTCCGTTCGCTTCAATAAAAGTTTCATCCATGTGAATAAAACCATATCCACCCTTGAATGCATAATAGGGGGAAAAATTCTTTTCAAATAAAAATCCCCTTACTTCCCCGGCTAAAACATAATAAATGTCGTTTGTTCCCTGATCATAATTGGCTATACCCAGGTTCAGCCCGAATCCTAACCTTCTGTCCAACAAGTAGCCTAAAGAATGGTCCAGTTCAATTCCCATTACCGTTTCGGAAGAAATTCTGCCCGGCAAAAACCCCAATGAAGTCTGATTGTACAATCCTTTGTTCCTGAAGCTGTAGACAGGGCCTGACCTGGCTGCAAGGCTTTTATGCTTTATCTTTTGGATGGAACTGTAGCTGATAGTGACTTCATTTCCACCTAAATCCATCTTGATGTATTGATTTTCCCGGAATTCAATCATTTTCCCTTCAAGTACGCTCCCGTCTTTCAGATAAACGATGGAAATAAAATCATTTTGCTGGGCACTTGAGCCAAGAGCCATTCCGATAAAACACAATATGTACAACAACCTTCTCATCTTTATCTTTTATATGGTCATGATTAAATTTAGATCCAATGCTTTCGGATCACCTGGCCACAGCAATATGGCTTAAAAGTTTCAGATCTTTTGGATCCTTGCTGTCAAACTGATAAAATCCGGTTGTGCCGATCAACAACAAAAGGTCATTTTTAAGTGAAATCACATCATAACCGTTCAATTCCCTGTAACTGAAAAGCAGGTTTTTATCAATTTGCTCAAGATCTGCCACACCAAATACTTTAAGGCCATAATCTCCTTCACACAGGTAAAGGACATCATTTCTGACAGCCAATCCATGCGGGTGATCCATCGGATAGCTTTTGATGAATTTAGGATTCATTGGATCCTTGATATCCACTATATCCAGTTGATTGGAAAATGTTTCACACCGGGTTCCGTCTCTAAGGGTAATAAATGCGATATCATTTTCAACGACTACAGGATCGCACGCATTTGCATGCCCAAAGAATGAAGCATAGTAGGGGTTGGACGGGTTGCTGATGTTATAAATGTACATCCCGCTGGTTGAACCGACAAACAACAAGTCCTTATAGGGAAAGATCGTTTCAATATTCCAGCCCATCAATTCACTGTCAACATTCAATGGTTCCCCGGAAACGGATAATTTCCAGGATCTTAATGTGCTTTGGTCAACGGTATAAAGATGATCCTGAGAAATGGTGAAACGAGCCATGGATCCTCCTATTCCAGAACCACCACTACTGCTGCCGGCTCCATTATCCATCGCTACAAAAATATCACCTCTTTCTGAAAACCAGCTCTGATTGAATCTTACGTCATTACAATCCACTTCTATGGTTACATCAGTTTCGTTATAATATACGAGGTATCCCAGTTCACCCTGAATTCCAAAAAGATAAAAAACATCTTCCTGTCTGTCAATCAGTTTTGGCTTACTGATGTCCCGGATATCTATGGTCAGCAAATCCACATAACTGTCTGCATATAAAAATCCATTGTTGATCGCCATATCCACATTGCCCGGAATGGCAATAAATCCAAGTGCAACAGGATTTTTGGGGTCGCTGTTGTCAAAAACATGGATACCTTCCCTCAATTCATTGATCAGCAAGTAGTTTTGGTAAACATAGATCTTTCCGGGTTGCTTCAGTTCACGTGAAGGTTCCTTTTGAATATCAATCCGAAAAGCCTGTGGTTTCAGATAAACCGGAGTATATTGTACAAACGTACGTTCTGCTTCACATTTGTCTTCGAGGCAGGACTGAAAAAAAACTGAACTACTGATCATCAACAGGACGGCAGCAAAATAAATATTGATATGTTTCATTTTTTTTAATTTTTAAATTTTCTAAAAAGTCAACCGCGAGGAGTTGGTAATTGATCAATTGAAGACCAGTTAACCACAATCAGTAAGACCTGATTACATATAAAAAGGTTGGGTTGTGCATTATTTTTTTATAAGGCATCGTTAAGATATTTTTATTTTGCATGCCGGGGCAATTAAAATAATTAAAGTAACAAAATACTTTGAAGTGCTAAAAGCAAAAGTTTTACATTTGTAATACGAAGTTAGACATCGATGGAAAACAATCTCAAAAAATCTCAGGATAAAATGATATACAGGATAAAAGCCATGGTATCCACTGTCACCACTTTTATCCTTAAGAAGACCGCACCGGTTTGGACTCCTGTTTATGATTTTTTGGTCAAATATCTTGATCCTTATTATAAAAAGTTATGGATCCCGGTAAAAAACAAGTACAAAATCTGGACAGAACCGATAAGGATTTGGCACAGAAGGCTGAAGGCTGTAAATCCTTTTCTGGCTGGTCTGATCAAATGGACCTATGATATAGGCAGATACGGCATTTATTTTCTCTTCACACTCATCTTTTTTTCATGGATCGGCATTTTCGGGCATATGCCTTCCCGGAAAGAGTTGAAAAACATTCAGAATGCGACTACCACCGAGATCTATACCGCAGATTCTGTCCTGATCGGGCGTTTTTACATAGAAGACCGGACAGAAATCGCCCTTGAGAACATTTCACCCTTTGTGATTACAGCGCTTCTGGCAGTTGAAGATAAAAGATTTTTTGAACACAGCGGTATTGATCTGAGATCCTGGATGAGGGTTTTCAAGGGAATTGCCACCAATTCCCGTCAGCTCGGAGGCGGATCAACCCTTTCGCAACAATTGGCAAAAAACCTGTACCCGAGAAGAAATTACTGGATTCCGGGTATCAGTCTTCTGATCAATAAAATACGGGAAAATGTTATTTCCATCAAGCTCGAAAATATTTACAATAAGGAAGAGTTATTATCTCTTTATTTAAATACTGTGCCTTTTGGCGGCGATCGTTTCGGAATTCATGTGGGAGCCAAATATTTTTATAATAAAAAAGCCAAAGAGCTGAATGCTGCAGAATCTGCTACGCTCATCGGCATGCTGAAAGCCACAACTGCGCTGGATCCTGTCCGAAATCCGGATAATTCTAAAAAACGGAGAAATCTTGTTTTATCCAAAATGGTAGAAAACAGTGACTTCGTTTTTAATGATGATGCATTGGCCACCGTTACAAGACATATTAAAAACGGTAGGCTTTCACGTGAAGAATTTGAAAAAATCAAGGATAAACCTGTTGGCGCACGAAGATACACCACAGATGAGCACATACAGGGCAAAGCCGCTTATTTCAAGGAGTATTTGCGCATAAAGGTGATGCCGGATATCCTGAAAAACCTGCGGAAAAAGGATGGGTCCAACTACAATCTTTACCGGGACGGACTGAAGATCTATACAACCCTGGATAGCAGGATGCAGGAATATGCAGAAGAAGCTGTCAAAAAACAATTGAATACCCTGCAGGATAGATTTGATGAACATTGGCGAGGTTTTACTGATGAAAAACCCTGGCAAAATGACAAATGGCTGAAAGAACAGCTAACGCGTAGCGAGAGATACCTGAAAATGAAAGATGAATCAATCCCTGATTCCATCATCGCAAGGGTCTTCAAAACACCGGTTAATATGACAGTGTTTTCCTGGAAAAACGGAGGCGAGGATGTGGACACGATGATGTCTCCTGTTGACAGTATCATGCATTACTTTTTAACACTCAACAGCGGATTTCTGGCAATGGATCACACCAACGGACAAATTAAATCATGGGTTGGCGGGATCAATTTCAAATATTTTCAGTACGACCATGTTTTGACCAGAAGGCAGGTCGGATCAACTTTCAAACCGGTTGTTTATGCAGCCGCATTGCAGGATAGCGTTAAGCCCTGCGATTATTTTAAAAATGAAATACATACTATAGATGACTGGACACCAAGTAATTCGGACGGTGTGTATGGGGGTTATGTCAGTATGACCGGCGGGCTTACCTATTCCATCAACACCATAGCTGCCCAGATGATTGAAAAAGTAGGTATTCAGACCGCAATTAACCTTGCAAGGAAGATGGGTGTAACATCACCAATGCCTTTTGAATGGGGAATTTCGTTAGGTTCAGCTGATCTGTCCCTTTATGAAATGGTCAAGGTATTCGGTACCATAGCCAACAAAGGGATCAGGCCTGAACCGATAGCTGTTTTGACAGTTAAAGATAAAGATGGTAATATTATTTACGATCATGAAAAAGAGTCCCGCCGAAGCTTATCCCGGGAAGCTGATTTACGCGCTTTAACAGAGGAAGAAGCAGCCATATTGACCAAAATGCTGAGAACCGTGGTCGATCAGGGAACGGCCAGAGGTTTTCGTTATGCGCACCTGGGGCCGGGTGCATATGAGTTTGCAGGTAAAACCGGTACTTCACAGAATCAGTCAGACGGTTGGTTCATCGCTTACAATCCACGGATCGTAACCGGAGCCTGGGTTGGCGGGCCAAGTCCATCCGTCAGATTCAGATGGATGAGTCTGGGACAGGGTTCGGCCACTGCATTGCCTATCGTAGGAGAATTTTGGAGGTCTATATTAAACGACCGAAAACACAGGGAGCTCGGCACGCTGAGGTTTGAGGAAAGCCCCGAAATTGCAGGAATGTTCAATTGCCCGGGGAAGTTGCCATTTTCTCCTCAAATGCTGCAGGCCTTGATGCAGGAACCGCAGATCAGGGATTCCATTATCAGGTACGGTTATCGCGACCTGGACCTGCTGATCCAATCCATCAATGAACCATGGATGGGCGAAATGGATGGATTTGAGCCGGAACAGCCTGAAAATGAATTCACTCAGGAAGGTGAGATCAGGACATTTGGTGAAAGCGGAAGATCAGTAGATGACATTCTGAAGGATTGGGCCAAAAGGCGCATGGAAAAACAAAGAATGGAAGAAGCAGCATCTCAAGCTGAAGAGGTTCCTGAAGAAGATGCCGCAGAGGAACAGAACATCAACGGTGAAATAATTGAATAGCAGAGGTTTTCTGTTTTATTTTCAGAATTGAGTTATATGCGGTGAAGTTGAGTCCATTCACTTTTTTTTCATTTTCATCCACAATGAACCGGATAATGACTGTGCTTCCAGCAAAAATGGAAATATCAGTAATTTCCCTATTATTACTCATATAATCAGTTATTTTAGAAATTATACTCCGGGTTTAATAAATAATTCCTGTGATTCCCAAATTAAATTTGGCATAAAATGACTGTTTATCAAACGCTCATAAATATACATTCTGATCATATATTTCTGATCTACAAGCGCCTGTTTGCCCGATCAACAGTTTTCCCTATATTAGCAGCTTTTTTAAAGCTTATTACTTAATTCTAAAATAACAATGTATGGCAAAGGGTATTCAAAAGGATGAACTGGATATGATCGTTGGTGCTATCAAGGATTTTGCAGCAGAAAATCTGAAGGAAAGCAAACTTCTGGAGTTGGACCACAATGACGAATATCCGATCAACGATGTGCGGATGATGTGTGGAGATGGTTTAGGTATCCACCTGATCTTCATTCCTGAAGAATTTCAGGGAATGGGAGGCGGAGCCTTTGATTCTTATCGCGTATGTGAAACCCTTGCCGCTGTGGATCTTGGTGTGGCAACCGGTGTTTTTGCGACTTTCCTGGGTTCAGACCCGATCGTTTTCGGAGCCACCTATGAGCAAAAGAAAAACTGGTTGACCCGCATCGCTGTGGAAGGCCTTATCCTTGCTTATGGTGCAACCGAGCCGGATGCCGGAAGTGATCTGGGTGCATTGAGAACGGTGGCTGTTCCGGTGATGGAAGACGGCAAGATCACCGGTTACCGCATTTCAGGCAGCAAACAATGGATCAGCAACGGCGGATACGCTGATATGTATACCATTTTAGCAAAAACGGAGGCAGGACCGACCTGGTTTGTACTGGAGAAAGGCGCAGAAGGCTTCAGTTTTGGTAAACCTGAAGATAAACACGGTATCAGAGCGAGCAATACGGCAGCCCTATCCCTGGAAAATGTATATGTTCCGGTTGAAAATCTGGTTGGGGAAGAAGAAGGTAAAGGACTATTCCAGGCTCAGCTCGTTTTTGGTTACACGCGACTGATGGTGGCAGCTTTCGGTTTGGGTGCCGGATGGGCTGCGCTTGACAGGGCTATTCCTTATTCTGTGGACAGGATCACCAGGGGTACTCCATTGTCAGAAAAACAAGGATATACGCACAAACTGATCGTTCCACACGTTGTCAGACTGGAAGCAGCCAGAGCTTATATCGAAGAAACTGCAGAGCGGATCGATAGTGATCTGGAAGATAACCTCAATACAGAAGGCGCAATCGCCAAATATATGGCTACGGAATTTGGCAATGCAGCAGCAGATGCTTCCATACAGGCATTGGGCGGATATGGATACACCCGGGAATATATGGTTGAAAAATTCAAGCGCGATGTGCGGATCACAACCATCTATGAAGGAACATCCGAGATCATGGAAATGACCATTTGCAGGGATCGCTGGCAATTCCACCTCAAAACCCAGGGTGCATATTATCATGATATGGCTAAGGAAATGGAGGTTTTGCATCAAAAATACAATGATTTGGGTGCTGATGTTGCTGCTTTGGGTTTACACGCCTTGGCAGACTTATTGGAGCGGGCACGGTTTCGTCGTCTGACACGGAATCAGCATATCCAGTTCCGGATCGGGGAATTGATCGCTTTTGCGGAAACAGCTGCTACCTTTGCAAAAAGAGCAGCCCGGGCCAAAGAAGGTAGATTGCCTGAAAAAGCCAATAACCGCTTTGAGCCCTCAGAACTAGCTGTCATGTCCCGGATCTATGCCAGAGATGCAGCCGGTAAAATTGCACAGGACGGACTAAAATGGATTTTAGGTGCTGATGAACTGAGCTATGGAGAAATTCAACAGTTTGAACAAAAAATGAATTTTTCTAAAATATATCTGGCCCAGACGGGATTGATTTCAGATATGGACCTGATGAAAGATATTATTTACAAAGGAAAATGAGTTCCCCGGATAGCATTTTTAATCATTTTTTAATCGATTTATATGTCAAATCACTTTAACAAAGCGGTTGCTATAGTAGGTGTTGGCGCTGTCATGCCGGATGCACCGACCTTGCCCAAATTTTGGGATAATATAAAAAAGGGTGTTTACAGCATTTCTGACGTTCCGGAAAACAGGTGGAAAAAATCACTTTACTATGACGAAGACAGAAAAGCGCCGGACAAAGCGTACTCCACCATAGGCGGATGGGTAAAGGAATTCGAATTTGATCCGATCAAATGGCGGCTTCCAATTCCCCCCAAAGTGAGTGATTTGATGGATCTGACCCAGAAATATGCCATCACTGCAACACGTGAAGCGCTGCTGGATTTTGACTTTGAAAACAAGAATTTTGACCGTGAGCGAACAGCGGTCATCCTTGGGAATGCAATGGGAGGCGACCAGCATCTTTATTCCGCCGGAAGGGCCTTATTTCCTGAATTCGCAGATGCCCTCAACAATGCCGAAGGTTTCAGGTCATTGCCTGCAAATGTCAGAAAAGAGATCATTGAAGCAGCAAATGCAGGGCTGAGTCCTCATTTTGTGCCGATCACGGAAGACACCATGCCCGGAGAACTTTCCAATATTGCAGCAGGCAGGATCGCTGCTTTGTGGGATTTCAGAGGTATGAACTATACAACTGACGCTGCCTGTGCATCAGCTCTCGCCGGCATTTCTTCTGCTGTGAACGGATTGCTGGCTCATGACTACGATCTTGTGGTGACCGGTGGAACGGATGCCAATATGAGTCCATCCACTTTCATCAAGTTCTGTAAGATCGGTGCACTGTCTGCCAGGGATTCGCGCCCGTATTCTGAAGGTGCCGACGGTTTTGTGATGGGTGAAGGCTGTACCATTTTTATCATGAAAAGGTTGGAGGATGCTGAAAGGGACGGAGATAAGATCTATGCTGTTTTCAGGTCAATCGGCGGTTCCAGCGATGGTAAAGGTAAAGGCATTACCGCCCCAAATCCAAAGGGTCAGATCCTTGCAGTAAAAAGAGCTTATGAACGAATAGGCATTTCTCCGGCAAGCGTTGGTTTAATTGAAGGTCACGGTACTTCAACCACTGTGGGTGACGCTTCGGAATTACAAAGTCTCGCTGAAGTTTTCAAACCCTACAACATGCCTGTGGGTTCCATTGCACTTGGCTCTGTCAAATCCAATGTCGGGCACCTCAAAGGCGGTGCAGGATCAGCCGGAATGATGAAAGCTGTGATGGCTTTATATGAAAAGGTACTGCCACCATCTCTGAACTTCTTTGCCCCCAACCCCAATGTGGATTTCAACAAAGTACCTTTTAAAGTGAACACCACCCTGCAGCCATGGGAACTGAACGGACAGGAAGTCAGGCGCAGTGGTATCAGCGCTTTTGGTTTTGGAGGAACCAATTTCCATGTCGTTCTGGAAGAATATGTGCCCGGCAGGATCAAACACGATGACAAAACTTTACATTTTATTGCAGATATTCCTCAGTCCGGGCTATCCGGTCAGGAATTGAAAAAACCTTTGCGCGGAGCTTATGTAACCGGAGCCGGGAATACAGCCGGTTTATTGGCCGCATTGGAAAAGGACCTGTTAAAAGTAAAAACAGGTTGGGCTCCCGAACGGGAAGCTCCACTGCAAAGAGATCTGCAGAGCAATATAAGAATATGTATTGATTTCAAAACCCCGGAAGAATTGGGCGACAAACTGACCCGGTGTATCAACGCTTTGAAAGCGGACAACAAAAGTTCCTGGAAGGTATTGAATGCCAAGGGTATTTTCTTCGGTGAAGGTAAACCAGGTAAAGCGGCATACCTCTTTACCGGGCAGGGTTCCCAGTATGTGAATATGCTTAAGGAATTAAAGGATACAGAAGCCATCGTCAGGGAAACTTTCAGGGAGGCAGACGAGATCATGACACCTTTGTTGGGAAAACCGTTGAGTGAATACATTTTTGTAGATGGATCTGACAAATCCAAAGTGGCTAAAGCAGAGCATGATCTGATGCAAACGGAAATCACCCAACCGGCCATGCTTTGCGCAGATGTTGCCCTTTACCGACTGATGAAAGAATATGGTATAGATGCCGATATGGTCATCGGGCACAGTCTAGGTGAATACGGCGCATTGGTTGCTTCAGGCGCTCTGGACTTCAAAGACGCTTTGCTGGCGGTCAGCGCAAGGGGGCATCAGATGGCAAAAGTCAACGTGACCGACAAGGGAAAAATGGCAGCAGTATTTGCCTCTCCTGAACAGATAGAAAGTATTTTAAAGCAGGTAGACGGTTATGTGGTCATCGCAAATATCAACAGCTACGGACAATCGGTGATCGGCGGAGCAACAGAAGCCGTTGAAAACGCCATGATACTGGCAAAAGCTGCCGGTTACCACGTGAGTTCTTTGCCAGTTAGCCATGCATTCCATACTGATATTGTTGCGCCTGCCAGTGGACCACTTAGAGAAGTACTCAGCGATTTTAACCTCAAAAAGCCAGTTATTCCAATCATTTCCAACGTAACGGGCGAATTTTACCCGACAGACAACTGGTCAAAAGAAGAAATGCTTGACCTGCTGTCAAAACAGGTGGCTTCTCCGGTACAATTTGTGAAAGGAATCAATAATCTATATCAAAAAGGTGCAAGGATTTTTGTGGAAATGGGTCCCAAAAAAGCGCTGAACGGTTTTGTGCGGGATATTACGGAAAATCTGGAAGGTGTGACCAACCTGTTTACCAATCACCCCAAAACCGGTGAATATGAGTCTTTCAACCAGGCATTGTGCGGTCTTTACGCTGCAGGACTTGGTAATGGAAGGAATGATGAAATAAAAGCGCAACCTGCAATTTCACCAGAGGCAAAAGTTGTACAAGCACCTGTTTCGCTGGCAAGTAACATAAAGGTTCAGGATACTGCCAGAACAGAAATTCCTTCATTTGACAAGGAAGCCAGGTATCTGGAATTGGGAAAAATGTTTGTTGATTTCCTGGAAAAAGCGGAAAACAAAATACATCCTGGAGCAGGAGGTTTTGAAGAAAAAGAGATCTGGATCACAGGCGCTTCTTTGGGATTACCTGGTGTTGAAAGGGTGTTTTCTGACGAAAATGTAGAAAAAATACTTCGCGGCGATCAATTCATCCGTTGGATACCCGATGAACTCCAACGTAAAATGGTCCAGAAGAATATTACCCGATTGGTAAAAACAGGATCTAACGGACCACGATTTGAGACCATTCAAGGTGTTGATGAGGTGATCAAACTGGCTGCCAGAAGGATTGATCTGGATATCGTCCGCGATTTTGATTTCCCGGAAGAGAGAATGGCTGCGCTGGATGCGGTTTCAGCATTGGCGATAGGAGCCGGTCTGGATGCCATGAGAGATGCAGGTATTCCCTTAGTTATGAATTACAAGACCACATCTACCGGCACAAAACTGCCGGATCGGTGGTTGCTGCCCGAAGATATGAGGGATGACACAGGGATTATTTTTGCGTCCGCTTTTCCCGGTTATGATGCATTTCTGGATGAAATTCAGCGCTTTAAGGATGACCAGGCAGTAAAGGAAAAACTGGCCTTACTGGAAAATATCAGGAAAAAACTGGTCAGTTTGCCCGGAACAACCGATCTTCTGAACCAGGTTGTACAGCAAATACTGGTTTTACGAACTGATTTGGAAAATAATCCATATGTATTTAACAGAAGATTCCTTTTCAGGGTACTGTCGATGGGACACGCTCAGTTTGCTGAATATATTGGTGCCAGAGGCCCCAATTCTTCCATGAATGCTGCCTGTGCCAGCCTTACACAAGCTGCCGGAATGGCCAGCGACTGGATCAATGCAGGAAGATGCAACAGGGTCATTGTCATCAGTGCGGATGACATCACGAGCGATAATATGCTGCCATGGTATGCAGCAGGATTTTTGGCAACCGGCGCAGCTGCAACTGACGCCAGGGTGGAAGATGCTGCTTTGCCTTTTGACAACAGAAGACACGGCATGCTGATCGGCATGGGAGGCGCTTCTCTGGTCATCGAAAGTAAGGAGATCGCTCAAAAAAGAGGCATTTCACCCATTGCCCAAATGATGGGTTCTATCTTTGCCAACAGCGCTTTTCACGGAACACGTCTCGACGTCAGCCATATTAAATTTGTCATGGAAAAGCTGATCATCGATGCAGAAAATAGATGGAATATCAACCGATTCGATATCGCCAAACAAATGGTATTTGTTTCTCATGAAACCTATACACCGGCTCGCGGCGGAAGCGCCTCTGCAGAAATAGAAGCCCTGCGTTATGTTTTCAGGGATAAAGCCAATGATATCGTCATCTCCAACACAAAGGGTTTTACAGGACACCCGATGGGAGTTGGAATTGAAGACACCATCGCCGTCAAGATCCTCGAAACAGGGATCGTTCCTCCGGTAGCCAACTTTAAAGAAGTTGACCCGGAACTCGGAAACCTCAACTTATCCAAAGGTGGCAGTTATAATGTAAATTATGCTTTGCGGCTGGCTGCAGGGTTTGGCTCACAGATCAGCATTGTATTGTACCGTTGGTTCCCGACTCAGGATAATAAAAGAAAATCTCCCGGTGAACTAGGATTCCGTTACCGGATCACAGATGAACATAAGTGGAAAAACTGGCTACAATCCATCACAGGCAAGCCGGATCCGGAAATTGAAATTTATAAGAGAACACTCCGGGTCTCTGATCCTTTTGTGCCAATGACCAATGGCAAAAAGGAAGAAATTATTCCCGAAGCTATGGCAGCACCAGCAAAACCCATTATCCGGGAAGCAGAAGTTCCTGCCGCCCAGGTGCCTTCCGTGTCAGATCCGGTAAAAGAACGAATTTTACAGCTCGTCAGTGAAAAAACCGGATATTCGGCAGATATGCTGGCAGTTGACCTGGATCTGGAAGCTGATCTCGGAATTGATACGGTCAAACAGGCAGAGTTGTTTGCAGAAATTCGGGGTTTATTTGATATACCACAGGATGATAGCATTGTATTGTCCGAGTTTTCTACTTTGCAGCATATTATCAATTTTGTATACAATAAAAAGCCTGAACTGGCACAACAGAAATCCTTTGCCGGGCAAGCTGTCCCAACAACTGCAACCAATGTAAGTCAACAGCCTGCCAGCAATGAAGTCACTGCAAAAATCATGGCACTGATCGCAGAAAAAACAGGTTATCCTGTTGAAATGCTGGATCTCGACCTTGATCTGGAAGCCGACCTCGGAATTGATACGGTCAAACAGGCAGAGTTGTTTGCCGATATCAGAGGTTTGTTCGATATCCCTCAGGATGACAGCATTGCATTGTCCGAGTTTCCGACACTGAACCATATCCTGGAATTTGTGTATTCCAAAAAACCGGAATTGAGAGCGCAGGCCACTGCTGCTCCGGTTCAGACGGCAGCCACTTCTGCACCTGTTTTCGCGGATAAAACCACGGAAAATGTAGCTCTGGCAAGCGGAAAAAGCCAGGTAGTGGAAGACATTCTCCAGCTGATCGCCCAAAAAACGGGTTATCCGCCGGATATGCTGGATCTGGACCTGGATCTGGAAGCCGACCTCGGAATTGATACGGTCAAACAGGCAGAGTTGTTTGCCGATATCAGAGGTTTGTTCGATATCCCTCAGGATGACAGCATTGCATTGTCCGAGTTTCCGACACTGAACCATATCCTGGAATTTGTGTATTCCAAAAAACCGGAATTGAGAGCGCAGGCCACTGCTGCTCCGGTTCAGACGGCAGCCACTTCTGCACCTGTTTTCGCGGATAAAACCACGGAAAATGTAGCTCTGGCAAGCGGAAAAAGCCAGGTAGTGGAAGACATTCTCCAGCTGATCGCCCAAAAAACGGGTTATCCGCCGGATATGCTGGATCTGGACCTGGATCTGGAAGCCGACCTCGGAATTGATACGGTCAAACAGGCAGAGTTGTTTGCCGATATCAGAGGTTTGTTCGATATCCCTCAGGATGACAGCATTGCATTGTCCGAGTTTCCGACACTGAACCATATCCTGGAATTTGTGTATTCCAAAAAACCGGAATTGAGAGCGCAGGCCACTGCTGCTCCGGTTCAGACGGCAGCCACTTCTGCACCTGTTTTCGCGGATAAAACCACGGAAAATGTAGCTCTGGCAAGCGGAAAAAGCCAGGTAGTGGAAGACATTCTCCAGCTGATCGCCCAAAAAACGGGTTATCCGCCGGATATGCTGGATCTGGACCTGGATCTGGAAGCAGATCTCGGTATTGACACGGTCAAACAGGCAGAATTGTTCGCTGACATTCGAGGGTTATTTAATATTCCGCAGGATGACAGCATCGCTTTGTCCGAATTCCCGACATTGAATCATATTCTGGGATTTGTATATTCAAAAAGACCCGATTTAAAACCCGGTCTGACAACAGATGCGGTCACGGCAGCTGCCAGACCGGTTGAGACACAGTCAACCACTCCTGCTACTTCACAAACCGCTTCCGGAAGGGGGAAAATAGCTCAGGATATTATGCAACTGATCTCTGAAAAGACAGGATATCCTGCTGATATGCTGGACCTGGACCTTGATCTGGAAGCGGATCTCGGTATAGATACGGTGAAACAGGCAGAATTATTTGCTGAGATCCGGGGTTTGTACAAGATACCAGCTGATGATTCCATAGAATTGTCCAATTATCCGACACTCAACCATATCATTGGTTTTGTCATGGAGAGGAGCCCACAGGCAGCTGTCACGTCGATTGAAAAGACTGAGCAGCCAGGTGAAACCACAGAAAAAGCATCAACTGCCCTTCAGGCGGGTGATCTGAATGCAGTATCGCTTATTCCCAGAAGAGTGCCGGTTCCGGTTTTACGCCCTGTGTTGGAGCTTTGTAAATCTACGGGTATCGACCTGAACGGGAAACGAATCATCGTCAAAACAGACGAAGGAAAAGTGGCGGATGCTTTGATCAGAAAACTGAAATCCTTAAAAGTTGAAGTTTTGGCGATTGCGGACAATCCTGATTTTGACGAACTCGATGGCCGCATCAAAGCATGGGTTGAGACGGGAAACATTCATGGTGTTTACTGGTGCTCAGCGCTGGATAAAGAGGAGGACATCACAAAAATGAGCTATGAAGTATGGAAAATGACCACACATAGCCGGATCAAACTCTTGTATGAGACCATGAGGCAATTGGAATTATCGGGTCAAAAAGATGTTTTCCTGGTTTCTGCAACGCGTTTGGGCGGACATTTCGGATATGACCCGAAAGGTGCGCTGGCGTCTTCAGGCGGTGCGGTCAGTGGTTTTACCAAAGCCTATAAAAGGGAAAATCCGGATAGTCTGGTTAAGCTTGTCGATTTTGGACCTTCAGGAAAAGCTACTGCCATGGCAGACATTTTGATACAGGAAACCTTATTTGACAATGGCGTGGTGGAAGTTGGTTATCAGAATGACAGGAGATGGACGATAGGCCTGGAAGAAAGGCCGCAGTTGACCGGCAATGAAGGAATTGCGCTCGGGAAAGATACAGTATACCTGATCACCGGTGCGGCGGGAAGTATTGTTTCTGCCATCACGACGGACCTGGCTGCGGCCAATGGAGGTAAGTTTTACCTGATGGATCTTACTCCTGAGCCGGATAAAGACGACAAGGATATCCTTTGGTTTGAGACAGATAAGGAAGGATTGAAAAAAGATCTTTTTGATCGTCTGAGCAAGGCAGGTGAAAAGGCCACTCCGGTAAAGATCGATAAAATGCTGGCAGGCATTGAAAGAAAGCACGCAGCTTTCAGCGCGATCAGAGCGATAGAGCAGGCTGGCGGAACGGTTCATTATTTTGCTGTCAACTTACTTGATCATGATGCGGTTCATGCAGCAGTGAAAATGATCATGCAAAATGAAAAGAAACTGGATGTTTTGTTACATGCAGGCGGTCTGGAGATCAGCAAATTACTGAAGGACAAGAGTCGTGACGAGTTCAATCTTGTTTTTGATGTAAAAGCAGATGGTTGGTATAATATTTTGTCTGCGCTGGGTGATTTTCCTCTCGGGGCTGCTGTGGTCTTCAGCTCTATAGCAGGTCGTTTTGGCAATGGCGGGCAAGTGGATTACAGCTCGGCCAATGACTTACTGTGCAAAAGCGTTTCCTCATTCAAAAACAACCGAAAGGGAACAAGAGGAATTGCGCTTGACTGGACGGCATGGGGCGGAATCGGTATGGCTGTCAGGGGTTCAATCCCGATGGTCATGAAACAGGCCGGAATAGATATGTTGCCGCCTGAATCAGGAATTCCGTTTATCCGGAAAGAACTGATGGCTTCTGATGAAACGGTGGAAGTGGTTGTGGCTCAAAGTCTTGGTCTGATGCTGAAGGAATTTGACCCGCAGGGAGGAATTGATGTGCAAAAAGCTGCTGTTTTGCTGAAAGATCACATCATGATGGATAAGGTAAGTGAAATGGGTTTGTACGGTGGATTTACAGTTGCGGTCAACCTGGAACCGGCCAAACAAGGCTTTTTGTTTGACCATCAGATCAATCAGATCCCGGTTTTACCAGGGGTAATGGGTATTGAAGCGATGGCAGCAACTGCAGGAGCGTTTTTGCCAGAGTTGCATGTCCAGGCTGTTCAGAATGTATCATTCCTTGCTCCGTTCAAGTTTTATAAATCAGAACCGAGGGAAGTTTTCGTAACTGTTCGTTTCAGTGCAGCCGGGAAAAACATCAAGGCACATTGCGAACTGTTTGGTTTGAGAAAACTTGTCGGTCAGGATGAAGCGCAGAAGACGATCCATTTCCGGTCTGAGGTTTTGCTGGGCAAAGATGCGGTGACCAACCCTGATAGTATCGATAAGAAGCTGTTGAAAAAAGCAGCCAAAGCATTTGTGCTGAAGGCAGAAGATATTTACAAGGTATATTTCCACGGACCTGCTTACCAGGTGATCGATGAGATCTGGATGAAAGGGGAACAGATGATCGGTGTTTTCGCGGAAAATCTGCCACCGAATCATACCCCGGAAAACAGATCTGTATTTTTTATGCCGCGGTTGATCGAACATTGTTTCCAGACTGCCGGTGTGCACCAACTGGGTTTGGAGGGCATCATGGGATTGCCGGCGGGTGTGCGTTCGTTCAGCTTGTTCAGGCAATGGGACGGTAAAAAGAAATTGTTTGCATTGGTGGACAAAACGGATACAGGTTATCATGCAATGATCGCAGATGATCAGGGTTTGATCTACCTTGAACTGGATGGTTACACCACCGCTGAATTTCCGACACAAACGGATGATGCCTTGTTGGAACCTTTCAGACAACTGGCTGGCAAATAAAAAACAAATGACCATTTATGGTTTTAAAAGAGATCAGGAGGATGTTCCTATTCACTTGGAATGGTTGCATCCTCTTGAAATCGAATATCACGAAACCTTAAAGTTCGAAAAAAGGAGAAATGACTGGTTGCTCGGCAGATGGACTTCCAAACTGCTGCTACAACAGGTACTGTTTCCTGACGCTGCCTTGAACGATATAGAGATACGAAAAGGCCCTAACAGAGAACCATTGGTTTATTACAGGGAACATCCGGTTTCATCCAGGCTTTCCATCAGTCACAGCCATGGCAGGGCATTTTGTGTTCTCGTAAAGGAGGATATGCAGTTGGGATGTGATCTCGAAAAAGTGGAAAACCGGAATGAATCCTTCATCCGGGATTATTTTACAAACAGCGAGCGGAGATCATTTGGGGCGCATTATCATAGTATGTTGGATCAGGATGCTTTTTTTACTTTGCTTTGGAGCGCCAAGGAAAGCGTCATGAAGGCTAGTCTGAGCGGATTGAGCATTCCGCCGAAAGACCTTGAATTGAAGCAGATCAGCGATATCAGACAAGGAGACTGGGCAGAAATTTTCCTTCAGAATCTCAGAAACGGAAGCAGGTTTTCCGGACTTTTCAGGCTGGAAGAAGGCTTTGTATGGGTAGTTTTGACAGAAGATGAAAATAAGGATCAAAACATGATTGATTTGGTTTGTCTTGAGTAAAAAACCGGAGTTACTGATGAAGGCAATTTTTGGCTATCTTGTGACAGGATTTGATCCATTTGGTCGTCAAATGATCATAATTTACTCTAAAACTATGGTTCACTATTTAAGATCAGTCAGGGATTTAAATTCAGTGCACGGGAAATTCATTCAATTGAATTGCCGGTAAGAAAGAATTGGAGCAAAGCAATGATTAAACTTTTAAACTAGGATCAAGTCTAAATATCAGATTTTAAAAAATGAAAAAATTACTCCTTTTTTCAATATTTTTGGGCTTTACAGGTTTTTTAACATCAACGAAAGCTCAAAGCCTTTACTTTCCCCCATTAAGCGTTACTGAGACCTGGGACACCATATCTCCTACTTCACTGGGTTGGTGCATAGATGAAATTGACAATTTATTTGAATATTTGCAAGAGCAAGACACAAAAGGTTTTATTGTACTTAAAGACGGGAAAATCGTTTTAGAAAAATACTTTGGCACATTTACACAAGACAGTTTGTGGTATTGGGCATCGGCGGGAAAAACGATCACTGCCTTTTTAACCGGCAAAGCACAGGAAGAAAATTATTTATCCCTCAACGATCCATCTTTACAATATCTGGGACATGGCTGGACCAGTTGTACCCCAACCCAGGAAGAAAAAATCAGTATTTGGAATCAGTTGACCATGACTTCCGGGCTTGACGATGGAGTTCCGGACAATCATTGCACCATTGATACTTGTTTGAACTACCTGGCTGACGCTGGCACCCGGTGGGCTTATCACAATGCGCCGTATACACTTTTGGAAAGGGTTTTGACAACAGCAACTGGCTTACCGATCAACACCTACACAAATACCAGACTTAAATCAAAGACTGGAATGACCGGCGTCTGGGCTTATGTAGATTACAACAATGTGTTCTTCAGCAAAGTCAGAAGTATGGCTCGTTTCGGACTGTTGATACAAAATAATGGTATCTGGAATACGGATACTTTGCTGCATGATACTGCATACATCCACCAAATGACGAACACGTCACAAAATCTGAATCTTTCTTATGGCTATTTGTGGTGGCTGAACGGTAAATCATCTTTTATGCTTCCAACATCTCAAATTGTTTTTCCAGGCTCCTTTGCTCCTGCTGCTCCGCAAGATATGTTTGCAGCCCTTGGTAAAAACGGACAAATTCTGAGTATTTCAAAAAGCTTGGGTTTAGTTGTCGTCAGAATGGGCAACCAGGCGACCGGAGGTGAAGTGTCTGTACAATTGTGTAACCGTATATGGGAAAAACTCAATGATGTGATGTGCAATACATCTGCTGTTGATGGAACCAGATGGAATAAACAAGCCATTTCAATCTTCCCGAATCCTGCAAATACTGAAGTGAATATTGTTTTGCCTTCAGGAGCCGATGCCCGGATTGACATTACAAATGCCACAGGTCAACTGGTCCTTAGCGTACAAAACAAAAGTGTAATTGATATTGCTAACCTGCAAAGCGGTTTGTATTTTATTTCGGTAAAAGAGGGACTTCAGATCTATACTCGAAAACTGATCAAGCTGTAAGCAGATGTTCAAAAAGGGGGCTGAAAATGGTGAGCTGTTTATCGCTTTTGAGGTCCAAATATGAAAATGAGTGATCTTATAAACTTTTGTGTCTGGATATCACTCAGAAACAATGAAATCTGTACTTTCTGTCAGGCCTGAACATTTTTCCCAAACCTTATGTTAAAATCTGCGAAAACCGGTGGATTTCGTTTCAAATGAGTAACTTTACGAGTTATTGAAATGCTATAAAATTTGATTCTCTTTAACAAACTCATTTGGATTTGATGATCAACTCAAGAAATTGCTGACATGTTAAAACTGAAAAAAGCGCAACTTGAAGACATAGCTGAAGACCTGGATTGCGGGATGCGGTGTTTCTACAACCTCAAAACCGGTGAGATCAAAACAATACTCAATTTTGACAGCTGGATTGATGCAGACGAAGAATTATGGGAGGATGTAACTAATGAAATTGAAAATAACCAGGCTGATTATGTCGAATTCGAAGGATTTGATTCTCATGATTCTTTCAGGATAATGGTCGATTTTGCTGAGACGGTTGATGATGCACGATTGCAGGACAAATTGATAAACGCACTGAACAGACCAAAGCCTTTTCAAAACTTTAAATGGCACATTGACAATTCCGGTGAATACCGGCAGCAATGGTTCGATTTCAAGAAAAAGAGGTATATACAATGGGTTCAGGAGCAGGCTGAATTAAAAAATCTGTATTAACAGAAAATTCCGGTGTTGGCTTAGGTGAAAAAATACACAATACATTCTGATCATTTCCGGAAAGAATGTGTCTGTTGTAAACGAATACTTTCCCGTTCTGTATATTTGCATATATGTATGCTGTAGTTTTCATTTATGAATGGAAACGGGCAAATTATTATATCATCAACGTCCGGATAGGTTATTAACCCTTATAAAACATCATGGTGAACAGATCTTTTTCCCTCATCACAGTATATCTCTGCCTGATCACATTGAGCATGAGCTGTTCAAGCGTAATATTGATCGATAAAAATCCAAATCTTGTTTACCTGGCATACAAACCGGATCGTTCGGACCGGATTTTAGACAGAAAAATATATTATGAAAAGCTCCAGGGCTTCTGGCTGGGTAGCTGTATAGCCAACTGGACCGGGCTGGTGACTGAAATGGATAAGATCGGAAATATCGGGGAGATCAAAACCGGAGATTTTTACACACGTGAAGATTGGGGAAAGCCCGATTTGCCCAGTATCTGGGCACAGGGCATTCCCAGCAACCTTTCTCCAAACATTGATTTTGTATTTGCCGGGCAGGACAGCATCTGGGGTTCTGATGACGATACCGATATTGAATACATTTACCAGGAACTTTTGTTAAAACAGAAGACTTCCATTTTGAGCGGAGAACAGATCCGCAACGGATGGCTGAAGCATATCAGGCATGAAGAAGAAAATTATCTTTGGGTGTCCAACCAGAAAGCTTTTGACCTGATGAAGGCGGGTGCAATACCACCGTCTACAGGCGATCCAAAGCATAATCCCGAATACGAAATGATCGACGCTCAGCTTACTACCGAGATTTTTGGCCTTTATGCTCCTGCGCGGCCCGATATTGCCCTGAAAATGGCGCTTTTACCCATTCAAAATACGGCCAGGGAAAACAGTCAGTGGATCTCAGAATTTTATGTGTCCATGTTTTCTCTTGCTTCGGCAGTGGATCCGGTATTACCGATAAAAGAACAGATCTTTTGGATTGCCGAACAGGCTAAACAAACCTTACCGGAAAGCTCTTATGCACACAAAATGTATGAATTCGTAAAATCAAAATACGAAGAAGGAATTCCGTGGGAACAGGCAAGGGATTCAGTGTATCAGCGTTACCAGGTTGAACAAATGGACGGTTATGATCTGACCGCCAGGAACCTGTATTGCAATGGCTGTTTTGCTGCCGGGATCAACTTTGCCGCCAGCCTGGTCAGTCTTTTTTACGGGGGTGGCGACCTGAAGGAGACCATTAAGATCGGAACACTTGCCGGTTGGGATTCGGACAATCCCACCGCTACCTGGGGCGGATTGATCGGGTTTATGATCGGCAAGAAGGGTGTTGAAAAGGCTTTCAACAGAAAGTTTTCCAACCGTTTTGACATCCACAGAACGCGGGTTGGATTTGATCATGGAGGAGTGGACAATTTTGAAAATATGGCCATGAAAGGCATCCACATCATTGACAGGGTGGTTCAGGAAGAAATGAAAGGCGGGATTGACCTTAAAGAAAACGTTTGGTATATTCCCCAATATTGTAGTTTTTTATGATCCAACCGGAAATTGCTTTATTGACTACATCGTAGTGACATATTGTGCAAAGTGATGGTAAAAATTTCAAGGGATTTTCCATTATTTTCAAAAGCTTATACCGGAAAAAGAACCGAACAGATGTTACTTAAATTTTTATATCCTCACCACTGACATCTATTCCATATTCCTGCATCAATTTGAAACCATATTGCCTTAAGTCACCGATGACCGGTATGGTATTTTTGCCTCGAATGGTAAGGGAATATTCCACTTTAGGTGGTACAACCGCATAAACTTCCCTGTGGATAAATCCATCTTCTTCCAGTTCACGTAAAGAACTTGTCAGCATTTTATGTGTGACCTTTGGCATGGTCTTTTTGAGTTCCCCGTATCGCATAGTTTTATCCCTTAGCCTCCAGAGTATGGGCATTTTCCATGTACCACCAATCCTGTCCATAACAAATTCGACGGAGTTGTAATACAATTTATTGTGAAATATAAATTCCGGCATTCCTTAAGTGTCTTATTATCAATATACTTTCTAATTAGTGTGTATCTACCATTTCAGTAAATATAATTGCAAAAATACCATTTAAATATAGTTTTGCCAAAAAATTAAATAATTAAACAATGAAAAAGTATTTATTCACATTCACGATGGTCGCTATTACCACTTTAGCGTCACTTGCACAAACGGGAAGTAAAAATAGCAATGTGGTAGAAAAACAACATTATGTACATTTTCATGGATCTCCCTCTAAGGGGAAAATTCTGATGATTGCCAGCAGTCCTGCCGTTTCAGGGCAGACAGGTTGGCCGATCGGATTTTGGGCAGCTGAACTTACTCACCCGATGCGCATATTTCAGGAGGCAGGTTATGAAATTGTTTTGGGTTCCACTCAGGGTGGAAAAATTGAAATGGATAGTTATTCAGATCCCAGGGATCCCAGTGGTTATTCCGCTCATGATGTCATTACCCTTGGTTATATGCAACAGGATTGGTTTTGGAAAATGCTTGAAAACACTAAAAAGCTTTCTGATGTCAGACTAAACGATTATGATGCGATTTTCCTTGTTGGCGGGCAGGCTCCAATGTATACATTTAAAGGTAATAAGGAACTGCAAAAACTTTTTGTAAGTTTTTACGAGGAGGGAAAACCTTCGGCTGCAGTCTGCCATTCCACTACTTTGTTGTTGGAAGCTAAAAAATCGAATGGTGAACTTTTGGTCAAGGGTAAAACCTGGACTGGCTTTGCCAATTCAGAAGAAGACTTTGCCGATAAGGCTGTAGGTTTGAAAATCCAGCCATACCGGATTGAAGATGAAGCCAGGAAAATATCGGACACTACGTTTAAAGTTGCTGATGCTTTTGCTGCCTTTGCGATTGCTGACGGAAACCTGATTACCGGGCAACAGCAAAATTCAGGCAAAGCTGCAGCCAGAATGGTGGTTGAAATGCTTTCCGGAAAATGAGCAGGTATCTGATTTTTATATTGGTGACAGTATCCCTTTGCGGGGGTACTGTCGCTGCACAAATCCCGGTGGAGGTATATGCAGGAAATGAAAAAACAACCTTGGACATTATGTTTTTTAAGTATTTCGGGCACAAAGATGATACTCCTTCAAGGGTACTATTCTTCAACCGTAACAGGGTGAGCCTGGATTATGAAATGTCAGCCTCCAACAAACTTCCCCAGTTTGGTTTTACAGAGGCAATTTCATATATCCACCCAAAATTAAAAGGCTTTGCACCGGTAATGATCACACAGATTTTCAATTCCGGGATTTATCCCAAGGCTGGCATTCAATATGTTTATATGAATCCGCATTTGACTTTTTTCAGTTGGCTTGTTGCTGAAACCAGCATGGAAACTTCCATAGATTATTATTTCCTCTTTCGCTATACACCGGCAATATCAGCCAGGCTGAACCTTTTTGTTCAAATTGAATCTTTAAATAATTACAGGCCTGATCCGGCATTTTTCCAGTTTTACCAGCGATTTCGGATTGGGTTGAAGAAAAATCGCATACAATTTGGCTTGGGATCTGATCTTTCACAAACCGGAAATAATACTTTTGATCATAAATCAAATGCTGGCGTATTTTCAAGGTATGAATTTTAAAATTATCAGGATGAACTATAGTTTCAGTAAAAGCAGGGTAGAGGCATTTTCAGACGGAATCTTTGCCATCATTATTACACTTTTGGTACTTGAGATCAAAGTACCGCATATTCATGAATACAATTCTTCCCAAGAGTTATTGAAAGCACTTTTAGGATTATTGCCCAAATTTATCGGCTGGATCATCAGTTTTTTTACGATTGCCGTGATCTGGGTCAATCATCATAAAATATTCAGTCAGTTCAAAATGCTGGACACCGGGATCTTTTGGTGGAATGCGTTTTTGCTGTTGTGGTGTACATTTATTCCATTTCCAACTGCAGTTTTGGGTGATTACCCTGAAAATCAGACCGCAGTGGTATTTTACGGGGTTGTCATGTCTATGATGGCTCTTTGTTTCACCCTTATGCGATTTTATGCATTGCGACATAAATTTGTATTGGGCGAGGAGGTAAATATGGAACAATTTAGAAAAGGTACAAAAATGTCTTTGCTTTTCGGTCCGGTGATGTATCTGCTGGGTGTCGCCATTGGATTTATTCATCCATATCTGGCATTCTTGGTTTTCTTCGCTATTCCGGTATATTTTATTTTTTCAGAAAACAAAAAACAAACTATATAAAAATGAAAATAGGATTTATAGGCATTGGGAACGTTGGATTTTCAATTGCGCACAGACTGCAAAAACTTGGGCATGAAATTATGGTAGGCAGTGATGATGTCAACTCAAAAAGTTTGAAAAAAGCCTTGGATCAAAATCCAGGATTTACCGTTGCCAGAATACAGGAAATGATTGATAAGAACGACCTGATCTTTCTGGCAACACCTTTTGGGGTTAACCAGACAGTATTGAAAGGACTTTCTTTTAATGGGAAAACTTTAGTGGATTGTACCAATCCGGTAGGTGCAGGCATATCACACGGGCTGAAAAGTGAAAGATCCGGTGCGGAGGCCGTACAGGAATGGGCTACTGATGCACACGTGGTCAAGGCTTTTAACATTTATGGTTTTGAAAATTTTGCAGACAACTCATTTCCTGCCTACAACGTAAAACCGGTCATGCTCATTGCCGGAAATGACGTGAAAGCTAAAAGAGAAGTTTCAGGTCTGCTCACTGAATTGGGATTTTTTCCGAAAGACACCGGAGCCTTAAACCAGGCTTTACACCTGGAACATATGACCTTGCTTTGGGTCAAAATGGTCCGTATGAATGGACATCATCCAAATTTTGTATGGGCATACCTGGAAAAATAATATGAAGACAATCATAGTTACAGGAGCAACTTCCGGTGTGGGAATGGAAATTGCCCGGGAATTATTAAGGCTTGGGCATCGGGTGATTTCCGGCGCAAGGAATATGGATAAAGCTGAAAAAGTTAAAGCAGCATTGATACATGATACGAAGAATACTTCGCTTGATTTCTTTCAGGCTGATTTTGGAAACTTTGAAAGTGTGAAGGAATTTGCCGGGAACATTGAGGCGAATTATGAAAAACTGGATATATTGATCAATAATGCAGGGACATGGGAAATGGGATTTCAGGAAACAGTCAATGGAATTGAAACCAATTTACAGGTCAATCATCTGAGTCCGATGTTATTGACTCTTTCGCTCTTTCCGATGCTATCCAATACAGCCAAATCGAGAATTGTCAACACATCCTCGGGGGCACATCGAAGAGATATCCTTAACCTGGAAGACCTGGAGTTTAGAAAAACACCCTATAATGGAATAGCTTCCTATTCCCAATCCAAATTGCTGAATATTCTTTTCAGCCTTGAATTGACCAACAGGCTCAAAAATTCGGGCATCACAGTAAATACCGTTCACCCCGGATATGTCAGATCATCCTTGTTTGACAAAATGGGGTTCCGTGATTGGGAAGGAGTCCCTGAAGCAAAAACAGGGGCTCAAAGCGCACTTTATGCTGCATTGAGTGATGACCTGGAAGGTGTTTCCGGAAAGTACTTTTACCTGAACAAGGAAGATCCGAATATCTCATTAATGGCTCAGGATAAATTGGTGGCTGCGGAGGCATGGAAGGTAAGTGTAGAATACCTGAAAGATTATCTGGCGGAGTATGAATTGACAATGATATCGGATCAGGCAGATTAAAAAGGTAAATGTAAAAAACTTTAAAAAACGTCGATATTCAATTGTTTATCATAAGCGTGTAAAGGCACGAATACCTGAGTTGCTGAAAAAAATTTATGAGAAGGTAGGTCTGAAAAGAGTTAATTGAAACGAACTCCTTTATCAGACAATATGCTTACATGATGCCGATATATTTTTTTTGTTTTACAATTATTTTAATATCCGATGCCAGTTGTCCGGATCAGGTGGATGAATTTATCGGTCCGGATTCCCTTGCATAAGTTCATTTTTATGCAAAATATTTACATTATTTTATTGGAAACAAACGAATTCTGTAAATTTTGGCGTTGAATTTCCCGGTTATTTTCCTGTAAACAGAAGAATCCACCTTTGAAAAATTTCCTTATCTTGCATAAAAAAAGATATGAACAGGTACCTCCATACAGCTTATATTTTCATCATGGCCGCCATCACCCTCAGTATCACGGTTTACCTGTTTTATATCGGACTCTCCTATTATACGACCTCACTGGAAGAACGTTTTTACCACCCCGACCATCAACTGTTAAAGCCAAATGGCCTTTATGGGCATGGATTAGGTATTATAGGGACTTTATTGATCGTGATCGGGGTTTTTGGTTATATGGCAAGGAAAAGGATGAAAATTCTGTCCCGTATCTGGATATTGAAACACTGGCTTGAGTTTCATATTTTCCTTTGTACCCTGGGTTCGATCATGATCCTGTTCCATACTGCTTTCAAACTTGGTGGAATTGTTTCTATCAGCTTCTGGAGCATGGTTGCTGTAGTATTAAGTGGTGTGATCGGCCGTTTCATTTACCTGCAGATACCCCGGACGATCCAGGGAAGGGAATTGAGCCTGAATGAGATACGCGAAGAAAAAGATCAGATACAGACCTTAATAAAAACCATATTACCTTTGGGTGCATATGATGATCTGATGGATCAAAGTGATCTCAAAACAACCAATAACGGGTTTATTGCACGGTATTTTCAGGAAAAAAAACATATCCGGAAAATTACCGGGAAATTAAAATCGTATAACATACCAGGCACAACAAGAAAAGAAATCATACATCAATTTTCACGGGAAGCTGCACTAAACCGGAAAATCCATCGTTTGGAATTGATGCAAAGGCTGTTCCGTTATTGGCATATCGCTCACCTGCCTTTTGCTTTGATCATGCTGATCATCATGGTGGTCCACGTCACAGTTGCATTATTGCTTGGATATAATTGGATTTTTTAATGGAGTCAATCATCATTTATGGTATAGTAGCCCTGATTTGCGGGCTGATCGTATGGATTTACATCAGGAAACTGGCGAAAGAATCAAAAACTTCCCAGGAAAAGATTGATAAAGCAAAGGAAGAAGGAATACATGAGCCTGTTTCATTATATCCCTATATCGATCCGAATTCCTGTATACGATCAGGTGCGTGTGTGTTGGCCTGTCCTGAAGAGGAGATCATCGGCATCAGGAACGGACGGGCGACGCTCATCAATGCTTCGAGGTGCGTGGGTCACGGGGCCTGCTTTCATGCCTGTCCTGTCGAAGCGATCACCTTGCGTATCGGAACTGAAAAGCGGGGCGTCGACCTGCCTCATGTAAATCATAATTATGAAACGAATATCCGGGGAATGTACATTGCAGGGGAATTGGGTGGCATGGGTCTGATCAAAAACAGTGTGGATCAGGGCCGGAAAGCTGTGGAAAATATATTCAAAACCATAGAAAAAAAACATAAGGCTGATTATGACCTGATCATCATCGGTGCCGGGCCTGCAGGAATTTCGGCTTCTTTGCAGGCAAAAAAATCCGGATTGAAAGCTATTACCCTTGAACAGGATACCCTGGGTGGTACAGTTTATAATTTTCCACGGGCAAAAGTGGTGATGACCAACCCGATGGAATTGCCGGGTTACGGTAAACTGAAACTTTTCCAGACCAGCAAAAAGGAATTGCTGGATATCTGGAATGATGCCATTCAAAAAAACCAGTTGCAGATCGTTGAAAACTGTAAAGTGGAAAGTATCGAGCTGGACAATGATTATTTTGTTTTGAATACAAATAAGGATACCACATATACGGGACACAGGGTACTGATCGCTATTGGAAGAAGAGGCACTCCGAGAAAACTTGGAGTGAAGGGTGAAGGGTTGGAAAAAGTAGCTTATAAAGTGCTCGAACCTGAATTGATCACAGGTAAAAATATTTTGGTCGTTGGCGGTGGTGACTCCGCTGTTGAAAGTGCATTGTTGCTTTCAGAGCAAAACAGCGTGACCCTTTCTTACCGAAGCGAGCATTTCAGCAGATTAAAACCCAAAAACCTGGCAAATATTGAAAATGCCAGAGAAAACAAGACAATTGACGTAATTTTGGAATCAAACCTAAAAGAAATCACCTCAACTGAAGTTTACATAGAATTAAAGTCAACCGAAAAAATTACGCTTAAAAATGATTTAGTTTTTATTTTTGCCGGAGGAGAGCTCCCGACACAGTTTTTGGAAAAGGCCGGGATACAAATTTCCAAAAGGTTTAATTATACTTTATTGTCTCACAAAAAATAAATTGAAGCATAAAAAATCAAATATTGTTTTTTTTCATAAATCTTGGGTCTTTTCCATCATTTTGCTCCAAAGTATTGCTGTATCAGGGCAATTATCTCCCGGTAAATTAGCCAAACCACATGCACATCTTGAAGGCTTGAGCAATTGTACCAAATGCCACGAACTGGGCGAGAAAGTCTCTGAAAAAAAATGCCTTGACTGCCATAAGGAACTCCGGGCGAGGATTTCCCAAAATAAAGGTTATCATGCTTCAAAAGAGATAAAAGGGAAATCCTGCATCAGTTGCCACAGCGATCATCATGGAGTGAACTTTGAAATGATCCGTTTTGATAAAAAAGCCTTCAATCACAAATTGACGGGCTATGAACTCAAAGACAAACACAGGATCGAGGATTGTGCCAAATGTCATAAAGATCAGCATATTCAGGATCCCTCGATTAAAAAATTAAAACGGACTTTCCTTGGTTTGGATCAGAAATGCCTGAGCTGCCACGAGGATTACCATCAGAAAACCCTTTCAAACGATTGTGCCAAATGCCATGATTATAAAGGCTTTAAACCTGCTTCACTCTTTGATCACGGCAAAACTGATTTTCCGCTCAGGGGCGCTCATAAAAAAGTTGATTGTGCTTCCTGCCATAAAAAAGAAGTGAAAGCAGGAAAGGAATTCCAGAAATTTGCCGGAATTCCTTTCAAAAACTGTAACTCCTGCCATCAGGATCCACATGATGGTGAATTCGGGCAAAATTGTAAGACTTGCCACAATGAGGTTTCTTTCAGTCAACTCAACACCAATTCAGGATTCAACCACAGTCTTACAGGTTTTGAATTGAAGGGAAAACACAGAATCACCGATTGCAAATCCTGTCACGACAACCGTCCGGGTACCAGGGGCAGTTATAAGGAATTCGAAAATATTCAGCCCATCAATTGTACACTTTGCCATCATGATGAACACGAAAATAAATTCGGTAATTCATGTGCAGATTGCCATGATCAGAACAGTTTCAGGATCAGGACCGGATTTGATTCATTTAACCATGATCTGACCGGTTTTGTATTGGAAAACAAACACCGGTCAGTGGATTGTAAAAAATGTCACTCCGGAAAGAAAATGACTGAACCATTGGTACATAACCGCTGTGCAGACTGTCATGAGGATTATCATCGCGGAGAATTTGCAGGTTCACCGGACCAGGATTGCGCTTCATGTCATTCAACTGTAGGTTTCAGTGAGAGCAATTTTGATTTTGAAAGGCATGATCAGACAGCTTTCCCGCTGAGCGGAGCGCACATGGCCACTCCCTGTGTTGCCTGTCATAAAAAAACGGACAAATGGACTTTCCGTAATATAGGCTCTGCCTGTGCAGACTGTCACCAGAATATTCATGAAGGATATATGGATGAAAAGTATTTGCCTGAAAACGATTGCAGACACTGTCATGATAATGAAACGTGGCAAAAGCTTAGTTTTGATCACGACCAAACCGGCTTCAGACTGGAAGGCAAACATAAGACCACCGCATGCCGGAATTGTCATTTTGAATACAATAATGGTCGATTAGTTGCCCAAAAATTTAAGTTTTCTGATAATAGCTGCATATCTTGTCATCAGAATGTCCACGATGTTCAGTTTGAAGTGGATGGGAAAACGGATTGTAAGCGTTGTCACGGCTTTGAAAAATGGGATCGCAGCAATTTCAATCACGATAATGCAGCTTTCAAACTTGAAGGAGCTCATATGCAGCTTTCTTGTGAGAAATGTCATCATAAGGAGGTAAGAAATGGTAAAGAACTGGTGATTTATAAAACAGGTAAACTGGCATGCGCAGATTGTCACAAATAATTCTGATCCTCATTTTCGGATCGGCTCTTTGGGGTCAGTCTCCTCACGGGGAAAGGCTGGTCATTGACTGTGCTTCATGCCATTCTCCGGAAAACTGGTCATTCGACAGAAAGAATGCAGCTTTTTCACATGATATTACCCGGTTTTCCTTAAAAGGTCAGCATAAAGAACTGGATTGCAGACTTTGTCATTCGAGCCTGATATTTGATGAAGCAAGTCCGGATTGCAATTCCTGTCACCGGGATATTCATCAGAAAACAGTAGGCAACGATTGCGCAAGGTGTCATAATTCCAGCAGTTGGATAGTGACCAATATTTATGAGGTACACGAAAGAACCAATTTTCCCCTGATAGGTGTACACAAAAAAGTGAACTGCAGTGAATGCCACCAAAATGTGGCCAATAATCTATTCGATCCGCTGGATATAAATTGCGTAAGTTGCCATTTATCAGATTATCAGATGACCACCAGGCCAAATCACAGTTTGAGTGGATTTTCTGATAATTGTTCGGATTGTCATGACCTTTTTTCGCACGACTGGAAAAGCAATGGCGTCAACCACAGCTTTTTCCCCCTGGAAAAAGGACATAACATCACGGATTGCGCTGCATGTCATAAAAATGAGAACTACAGGATCATTTCAAATGACTGCGTGAGTTGTCACCAGGCTGATTATGATAATACGGTCAATCCAAATCATAAATTAAGCGGTATTCAAACGGATTGTAAAACCTGTCACACCACGGATCCGGACTGGAATCCAGCTGTATTCAAAGAACATGATGAGCTGTTTTTTCCGATTTACAGCGGAAAACACAAAGGGAAATGGGATAATTGTACCGAATGTCATGATAATCCTTCCAACTATGCAATATTTACCTGCACAAGTTGCCACAAAAAGCCCGAAACAGATCATGAACATGATGAAGTAGCTGGATATCATTACGATAGCGGAGCTTGTCTGGCCTGTCATCCGACAGGAAATGAGGGCAGTATTTTTAATCACAATACTACCGGATTTCCACTGACAGGTGCTCATACGACAGTCAACTGTCAGGAATGCCATACCAATGGTTATAAAGGTACTTCTACGGCATGTAATTCCTGTCACCAGGACGATTATGATGCAAGTGTAAATCCGTCTCATCCAAACCTGGGCTTACCAACTGATTGTGCTCAGTGCCACACCACTCAGCCAGACTGGAAACCGGCAACTTTCGAAATTCATAATGATTTCTATGCGCTGAACGGTAAACACGCAGCCATTGCCAATGATTGTGCTGCTTGTCACAATGGTGATTACAACAATACACCCAACAGTTGTTACGGATGTCATAGTGAAAATTATAATTCAACCACAGATCCGGATCACAAAACTGCATTATTCCCGCAGGACTGTGCGAGCTGTCACAGTGAGAATGCATGGGTGCCTTCCACTTTCGAGCACGATGGACTTTACTTCCCGATCTACAGCGGAAAGCATAAAGGAGAATGGGATCAATGTCAGGACTGTCATCAGGTAGCCGGAGATTTCAAACAATTTACATGCATCAGTTGTCACCAAAATCCTGAGACCAATGAGGAACATGAAGGAGTGTCCGGGTATGTTTATACGGATAATGCCTGCCTGGCTTGCCATCCTTCAGGAGATGCAGATGCAGTTTTTGATCATAGTACAACAGGTTTTCTCCTAACAGGTGGTCATAGCGGAGTGGATTGTGCCAGTTGTCACGCTTCCGGTTATGAAGGCACATCGCCCGATTGCGCTTCCTGTCACACAATTGATTACAACCTGAGTCAGAATCCCTCTCATACAGCATTGAACCTGAGCACGGATTGCGCCATGTGTCATACCACTCAGCCTGGATGGAATCCGGCCCGTTTTGAGGTGCATAACCAGTTTTATTCCTTAAATGGTGCTCATGCAGTCATTGCAAATGATTGTGCAGCCTGCCATAATGGAAATTACACCAATACCCCAAACACCTGTAATGCTTGTCATGCAGCTGATTTTAACGCAACGACCGACCCGAACCACGTATTACTGCAGTTTCCTGATGATTGCGCCTCCTGCCATAGTGAAAATGCCTGGACTCCTTCCACATTCAACCATGACGGCCAATATTTTCCGATTTACAGTGGAAAACATAAGGGCGAATGGGATCAATGTATGGATTGCCACAATAATCCCGGAGATTTTGGGCAATTCACCTGTATCAATTGCCATACAAATCCGGAAACTAATGAAGAACATGAAGAAGTACAGGGTTATTTCTACAGCGATGCTGCCTGCCTTGCCTGTCATCCGACCGGGGAAGCAGACGATGTGTTTGACCATGGGAGCACCGGATTTCTCTTATCCGGCGGGCATAGTGGAGTAGATTGTATCAGTTGCCATTCAGGGGGTTTTTCCGGAACAAATTCTGAATGCGTTGCCTGTCACCAGAATGATTTTGACCAAAGCATTAATCCGTCGCATGTTACTTTGGGGATGAGCACTGATTGTACTTCCTGTCATACCACCAATCCCGGCTGGAGTCCTGCCAGTTTCAGCATGCATAATGAATTTTATCCTATTTTGGGGGCTCATACTTCAATAGCCAATGATTGTGCAGCTTGTCACGCAGGCAACTACACCAACACACCAAATACCTGTATTGGCTGCCATCAGACAGACTTTAACAATACCAGCAATCCAAATCACGGAGTCAATGCATTTCCAACCGATTGTGCTCTTTGTCATGAACAGAATGCCTGGACCCCATCCAGTTTTGACCATGACGTTGTTTACCCCCTGACCGGAGGGCATGCTGCCGTGGCTCAGGAATGTACACTTTGTCACAACGGAAATTACAATAACACACCCAACAATTGCCAGGATTGCCACCAGGCGGATTTCAACAACACGATGAATCCCAACCATAATGCGCTTGGTTTTTCCACAGATTGTACAAGTTGTCATACGACTGATCCGGGCTGGGAACCCGCTTTAATGCCAGACCATAACTCAATCTACCTGATCGAAGGCGCACACACCACCCTTGATTGTGCAGCTTGTCATAATGGAAATTACAACAACACACCAAATACCTGTTTTGGTTGCCATGCGGATAATTATAACAATACAACAGACCCGGATCATCAGGCCGGGGCTTACCCGAATGACTGTACGATCTGCCATAGTCAGAACACATGGACTCCTGCAAGTTTTGACCATAATTCCGTATATCCTTTGACCGGCGGACATGCCTTGATCGCGGAAGATTGTGCTTTATGTCATCAGGGATCTTACAGTAACACGCCAAACACCTGTCAGGAATGCCATCAGACTCATTATAATGGTGCTGAAAATCCCAACCATGTTAATCTTGGTTTTTCCAACGATTGCGCTGTTTGTCATACGACGAACCCCGGATGGGAACCGGCTTTGATGCCTGACCACAACAGCTTTTATCTTATAGAGGGAGCACATACAGGACTGGATTGTGCAGCTTGTCATAATGGAAATTACAACAACACACCAAATACCTGTTTTGGTTGCCATGCGGATAATTATAACAATACAACAGACCCGGATCATCAGGCCGGGGCTTACCCGAATGACTGTACGATCTGCCATAGTCAGAACACATGGACTCCTGCAAGTTTTGACCATAATTCCGTATATCCTTTGACCGGCGGACATGCCTTGATCGCGGAAGATTGTGCTTTATGTCATCAGGGATCTTACAGTAACACGCCAAACACCTGTCAGGAATGCCATCAGACTCATTATAATGGTGCTGAAAATCCCAACCATGTTAATCTTGGTTTTTCCAACGATTGCGCTGTTTGTCATACGACGAACCCCGGCTGGGAACCGGCTTTGATGCCTGACCACAACAGCTTTTATGTAATAGAGGGAGCACATACAGGGTTGGATTGCGCAGCTTGTCATAATGGAAATTACAACAACACGCCGAATACCTGTTTTGGGTGTCACAGTGATGATTATTCCGCAACAACTGATCCGAACCACGCTGTTGAACAATTTCCTGTAGATTGCGCCAGCTGCCATTCGCAAACGGCCTGGACTCCATCTACTTTTGATCATAACAATTTCTGGCCCTTAACGGGTGGACATGCTCTGGTAGCCAATAACTGCAATCTGTGCCACAATGGCAATTATTCCAACACTCCAAATTTGTGCAGCGACTGTCATACTTCCGACTATATGGCAACAACCAATCCGAATCACAATGCGCTCGGATTGCCCATGGATTGTGCAATGTGTCATACGACCGAACCACAATGGAACCCGGCGCAATTTCCGATACATAACGATTTTTATGTTTTGGAAGGTGCACATACAGGGTTGGATTGTGTGAGTTGTCACGGAGGAAATTACAATAGTACGCCAAATACCTGTTTTGGATGTCATGCAGCTGATTATAATAACACTACGAATCCAAATCATCAAGCCGCCCAATTTCCAACGGATTGCACAAGTTGCCACAGTCAAAACAGTTGGACGCCGTCGACTTTTGACCATGACAATATGTATTTTCCGATCTATTCCGGAAAACATGAGGGTGAATGGGATCTTTGTTCTGATTGTCATATCAATTCCGGCAATTATTCCATTTTCAGTTGTATAAATTGTCACGAGCACAGCAATCAGGGAGAAGTGGATAATGATCATGATGAAGTCAATGGTTATGTATATGAAAGCAATGCCTGCTATGCCTGTCACCCTGATGGAAGTGATTGATTTTTAAATCATTATGTTGAAGAGACTATTTGTAGCAATCTTGTTTTTCGCACCGTTCCTGATATTCGGGCAAACGGAAAGTATGATTTTGGAGGGCGTGGTTTCTTTCAAAAGCAGTAAAAATATTTATGTAAAATTTGAAACTACGGAATGGATTGAAGCAGGAGACACTCTGGATGTATTTGACGGGTCAATCTATCACAAATGTCTTGTGGTTAAACAAAAATCCAGCACTTCATGTGTTACAGAAAATATAGGAAATCTTGTGTTGAATGAAGGAGACAAAGTGATTTTCAAAAAAAGTGTTCCTTTATCTATAGCTGAAAATGACACCCGGAAAGCAGACTCCTTACAAATCAAGTCAGTGATCGTTCCGGGACTAACTCCGGACACCGTCAATGTGGAATTGACAAAAAACCCATCCAGAAAGGAGTTGATCTCAGGCCGGTTGAGTTTATCCACCAACTCAGATATTTTTTCAAATCAGGAGAATTTTCAACGCGTCAGAGCCGGATTTTCTTTCAATATGGCCAATATCAGGCAATCTGCATTTTCCACCCAGACATATCTGACATTCAGACGACGTTATGGGATTGATCAGCTTGAACAGGACCTGTTCAACGATCTGAAGGTCTTTACAATGGCTGTTCAGTATGCTCCGGGAGAAAAATACAGCGTATGGTTTGGTAGGAAAATGAATCAACATGTGGCTAATATTGGTGCGATAGATGGTTTACAGGCAGAGTACAGTATCAAACGTTTTACCCTGGGTACATTTATCGGAACACGTCCTGATTTTACTGATTTCTCATTCAGCTTTTCGCTCCCACAGTTTGGCGCATACATTGTCAGAAAGGATGAATTTAAAAACGGTTTTGCTTCAACAACATTGGCTGTTGCTGAACAAATGAATGATTTCCATACAGACAGAAGATTTTTATACATCCAGCATAACAGTACACTTTTTAAGCGTCTCAACTTGTTTTTTTCTTCCGAACTCGACCTTTATTCAAAAGTTGACAGCCTGTCATCAGGACAGTTCAGACTCACCAGCCTGTACCTGTCCGCAAGATATCGAATTGCTAAAAATCTGAGTTTATCCACTTCGTATGACAATCGCAGAAATGTGATATACTACGAATCATATCAGACTTTGGTGGAACAGTTATTGGCACAGGAAACAAGACATGGTTTGAGATTTCAGGCCAATTTCAGTCCCTTAAAAAATATTTCGGTCAATGCCTCCACCTTTTTAAGATTTCAGGGCGAGGGGAGCAAACCAACCACCAATTATGTCTTGAACGTCCACATCAACAGGCTTCCGTTGATTCAGTCATCAGTCGGTTTTACAGGCAATTACATTCAATCAGGTTATTTTACCGGAACGATCCTGGGCGGAAGGATATCCAATAGTCTTGCAAAAGGAAAACTGAACCTGGAATTGACTTACAGGAATGTGAATTATCTGTTCAGTTATTCGGAAACGCCCCTTATTCAGCATATTGCCGGAACAAATATCAGTTTCAATCTGTTTAAAAGAACTAGTCTGATGCTGAGTTATGAAGCAACATTAGACAAAAACTCAACAGATTTTCATCGATATTATATTACTTTTGTCCAGCGTTTTAAAAACTAATTCAATATGATCAAATATTTCACAATAGCCCTGATTTTTGTCACGCTTGTTTCTTGTGACAGCAAGCCCAAACTGGTGACTCCTGAAGCTGTTAACCAGCCTGGCCCACAAGCGCAGTCTCAGAACGAGGGAATGGCTTCACCCGCCAATGATCAGGAAGTGCATCAGGTTCAGGCAAATGAAGTCCTTCACACTGACCGTTATACTTATATGAATGTATCTGAGGGGTCAAGAAATTTTTGGATTGCGACAGCTAAAATGAGTGCGGAGAAAGGGAAAAAATATATGTATCGCGGAGGATTGATGAAGTTGAATTTTGAAAGTCAGGATTTCAACAGAACATTCGACACCATTTACCTTGTCCCTCAAGTGATTGACAGTCAGCAACATCCGTCAGGCAACATGCCTGCAAGCCCTGAAGCAACTACTCAGGCGAAAAACAATGTACCTGCATTGAAGATTGAAGGTGCTGTAAAATTGGCAGAATTGTTCAGCAAGATGTCAAAATACAATGGCAAGACAATCAAAGTTGCCGGCGAAGTGGTAAAAGTCAACAATGGCATCATGGGTAGAAACTGGGTTCATATCCGTGAAAAGGGCAATGATCAGGATCTGACCATTACAACCAATGAGGTGGTAATGGTTGGAGAAAATGTCGCTTTTGAAGGTAAAATAGCCCACAAGAAAGACTTTGGTTCAGGTTATTTCTATGATCTGATCATGGAAGAAGGGAAAAGGCTGAAGTAAAGCATTTCTGCTAAGCTTTCTGTTAATAGCAATCAGCAAATTTCGTCTTTTTTCATATTTCTGGTTTGCAAAAGTATGCCCTGTAAAACTGCTGTCATAATTTGATCATGTATTCAAAAATTAAATATTTTGGGGTATAATCGGTAAATGTATATATAAATTTACCGATTATAACCCCAATATTTGACTTTTTCCTGAATTATCTTGTTCGTGAACCTTTTAAAGGTTATACCATACCCGAAGCCAAAATCAAAATCAACAGTTGCGCTATCAGAATTCTCATGATGGTGGCTGTCGGATATACCGTGACATAGGATTGAGTGGGTATATCAGAATTGAAATACTGATTGCTGAAAGAAAGTGCGGCCGGATCAGTGTACGTGGCACTCATGATACCCACCAGTTTCAAAAAATTGATCTTCATCACATATCTGCCTATAATGAGCATAAAGATCAGTGGTATGAAAGTGATCAAAGCGCCATATCCAATCCATTCCCAGCCGTTGTACCTGATGAAATTTTCATAAAAATCCTTACCGGCATAAATACCCACCGTTGCAAAAAACAGTGAGATGCCCATATCTTTCATGAAATGTATTGCACCATGGTTGATGTAGGTGTGTATCATTCCAATTCCACCGTACCTGCTCAAAAAAAGTGCCACCAGGAGCGGTCCTGCGGCAAATCCCAGTTTTACGGGAACAGGAAAGGAAGGGATGAGCACCGGAATGGATCCGACAATTATACCCAGGATCAAACCGCCAAAAATCGAGAAAAAGTCTGGTTCAAGCAGTTTTTTTTCAGAGTTGCCAATCATTTTTTCAGCCTGCTGAACAGACCATTTGTTGCCAACAACAGCTATTTTGTCTCCAAAAAACAAGGATAACCCAGGGTGTGCCAACAGCTCTTTTCCGGATCTGAAAATACGCGTAACCTTAAGGTCGTATCTGTTATACAAATCCAGTTCCTCCAGTGTTTTGTGCACAGAACTGTTATTGGTCACGATCAGGGTCTTGGCCACAATTCCTTCCTCCTTTTCAACCATAGTGTCTGATGACTCTCTTCCCAGGTATGTGATCACGAGATCAAGATCATCTTTATAGCCAACCATCATCAATACGTCCAGATATTCCAGCACAGTGTCCGCAGACGGAGAGATCACCTGTGTGGACCCTGTGCGTTTCAAACGAGAAAAGATCACTTTGTCTTTTCCGAACATATTGATAATATCTTTTAAAGTCTTTCCCACCGGTTCTTCATTCGTGATCCTGCATTTCATCACGACCGGAACTTTCTGGGCAGAGGCAGATTCCTGAACATAGGCTTCCTGTTCTTTTTTAAGGTCTATTCTAAGGTATTTTTTCGCGATGATCATAATGGCGATGATGCCAAAAACTCCAAAAGGATAAGTTATAGCATAGGCAACAGCCGGATCTGCGAATTTTTTATCGGGAAACTGCTGCTGAAATTCGACCAGAACAGATTTGGCAGCTCCCAGTCCGGGCGTATTGGTGACTGCACCGGACATCATACCCACCACGTTTTCAATTGATTGACCGCTGACTGCGAAAATGATCACTGCAACCAGACCGCCGAGTAAGGTGGTAAAAACCGCCAGTAAGTTGAATTTTAATCCGTCGTTCTTCAGAGAGGAGAAAAATGATACCCCAACCTGGATCCCGATCCCGTATACAAACAGGATCAAACCAAAATCCCTCAAAAACTCCAGCGTGTTGTGCTCCACCGTATAACCGTAATGCCCGAGAATCAATCCGGAAAACATAATGGCAGACATACCAAAAGAGATCTTCCTGATCTTTAGGTTACCCATAAAAATGCCAACTGCCACCACCAGCATCACCACGATCAGGGATTGTGTAACGCTTGGATGATCCGTTGGCTTTATCAATGTTAAAATGGTATCGATCATATTATTTTGATTCAAAGATCAAGGCACAAAATTATAATTCGTAAATCACAATAAATACTATTGACTCTAAAATTTTATTTTTTTATTCACAATAATTTTGGAATAAATGATAAGCAAACTTCTTTGTATATCGTTTCCCGGAAGATCGGGTTTATCTGTCCGTCAGGTGAAAATAAAAGAATAGGATCATGCAGATCTATAGCGTCTGTTTCAAATCAGGACGAAAGATCAAATTCATTTTCTGCTAAAGATTTAATTTGTACCTTTAAGCCTTTAATTTGAACTGCATATTAGTGAAGGCAGAGCACTTGTTTTGACTGATAATGGGTGATCACTGCAATTGATGGTATTAAAAAGGTCTGGTATATGAAAAGGTCTATTCTAAACTTATTACTTCTTTCAGGGGTGGTTTTTATGATGTTGACAGCCTGTCAAAAAGGTTTTTACCCGGATATTAAAGACATTTATATTTCCTGGGAAGTGATGAGTAACACTTATAAGGAAACACCCGGGGTAAAAGCAAGGTTTATCATTGAAAACAAGGGAAAGAAAGCGATGGATGATCAAAACTGGGAACTCTATTTCAATCAGTCGCCACGTGAAGTTTTGAACACCTTTTGCTCCCAACCGGTAAAAATGGAACGAATTTCGGGGGATTGGTTCAGAATGATCCCTGAGAAAGGGTTTATACTGGAACCCGGAGGGAAAATTGAGGTGATCTATGAATGCAGTCATTGGTGGGTGAATATTTCTGATGCTCCGGCAGGATTGTATTTTGTATTTGCAGGCAAAAATACAAAGACAGAGATCCGGGAAGTAGTACATTATGAAGTGTTGCCTTTTGATCAGGCAGAGCAAACCACCAAGCATCTGGGTGATCATCACCCCAATCTTTCAGCTGAAGTGCTTTACGAAAAATATAAGGAAATCACTGAGTTGCCGGATTCATTGCTGATCCCGCTGGTACCCACTCCAAAAGAGTTTTTCTCCACAGGTACAAAAACGATGTTGGGGCCAAAAATCAATATTTCTTTTCCCAAAGAACTCATAAACGAGGGAGAATACCTTGAAAAACTGATCAGTCAATCGACAGGAATTAATGCAAATTTAAATGAGCCAAAGCCTGTTTCCGGTACACAGATCAAACTGATTTTGGATAAAGATCTCCAAAAAACATCAGGGGCGGAAGATTACCTGCTTACGATTGATCAGCAAGGTGAAATAATCATACGCAGTGCCGGACAGGCAGGGGTGTTTTATGGAATTCAGAGCCTGATCGCCCTTTTGCCGGCAAAAACAGCTTCAGGAGTGACGCCGGAAATTTCTGTTCCGGTTTGCCGGATAAAAGATGCACCGCGTTTTGCCTATCGGGGAATGCATTTTGATGTTTCGCGTCATTTTTTTAATAAGAAAACGGTATTTAAATTATTGGATATACTTTCATTTTACAAGATCAACACCTTCCATCTGCACCTGACAGAGGATGAAGGCTGGCGCCTGGAAATTCCCACGCTTCCCGAGTTGACGGGTATCGGAGGAAGACGCGGGCACACCACCAAGGATGCACCCTTTTTGCATCCGGCTTACGGTTCAGGTCCGTTTGCAGAAGAGAATGATAAGGCCGGAAACGGTTACTATACCAGGGCTGATTTTATTGAAATACTGAAATATGCACAAAAAAGACACATCCGCGTAATTCCTGAGATCAATATGCCCGGCCACTCAAGGGCTGCCATCAAGGCGATGGAATACCGGTATCGGGAACTCATGAAGCAAGGTAAGGAAAAGGAAGCCAATGAATTCAGGCTGATCGATCCGGAAGATAAATCCGAGTACAACTCCGCACAGTTTTACAATGACAATGTGGTCAATGTGGCACGTGAGTCCGTATATCATTTTTATGAAACCGTTTTGGATGCCGTACTGGAAATGTACAAAGAAGCAGGTGTTAAACCAGACATCTGGCATGTGGGCGGCGATGAGGTTCCCAGAGGTGCCTGGACTGCTTCTCCCATGATCGATTCGCTGTTGAAAAAAAGACCTGAGTTGGGCAAACCCGGGAATATGCACGCCTATTTTCATGGCAGAGTGAAAAAAATGCTGGAAGCACGCAATCTTAAAACTGCAGGCTGGGAAGAGATCGCATTGATCACAGGCAATGACGGCCGAAGTATCCCGAATAAAAATCTGGCAGACGGCAATGTCATACCCTTTGTCTGGAACAACTTATGGGGAGCCCAGGACCTGGCTTATCGATTGGCGAATGCAGGTTTTCCTGTGGTATTGAACCATGTGACCAATTTTTATTTCGATCTCGCCTACAATAATGATCCAAGAGAACCGGGATTATCATGGGGCGGTTATGTCGATGAGCAGGATGCATGGTACTACAGTCCCTTCGATGTCTTCAAGACCACACTGGAAGATAATCTTGGAAAACCGATCGATCCGGAAAAGGAATACCGGCAGATGGTAAGACTTAAACCTGAAGCCTGGAAAAATATTTTAGGGGTGCAGGCACAAATGTGGACTGAGACTGTCAGCCGGCCGGAATGGATTGAATACTATCTTTTACCCAAACTGATCAGCTTTGCAGAAACTGCCTGGACACCGGAAAGGATCTGGGAAACCACAGAAGATCCACTTATCCGAAAAAGACAGGTTGAAAAAGCTTGGAACGTTTTTGCAAACAAACTGGCAAAATATGAACTACCGAGACTGGGTTCTCTTTTCGGAGGTTTTCAATATCGCATACCTGCTCCGGGAGGTATTATGAAAAACGGGTTACTTAAAGTGAATACTGCATATCCCGGGCTTGAGGTCAGATATACGACCGATGGTTCTGAACCAGACGAAAAAAGCCCAATGGTCAAAAATAACGTGCAGCTTAAAACTACACCGGTGAGGATTAAGGCGTTTGACAGGAATGGCAGGAGCAGTTTCTCAATGAAAGTGCACAATCAAAAAGTGGAAAAAGATTCAGGGACTGCGAAGGAATGAAATTTTACATCCTAAGTTATCTGCTGCCAGAAAAATGAATTTGTCAAAAAACAGAATACATGCAAAATAAGGAAAGAATACTCGAAAATACGATTCAGCGTTTTAGGGATAAACATATTATTTTACCTACCTTCAGGCAGATGAAGCATCCTGAAGAGATACCGCTGAAGATAAGGGAAAAGCTCAGGGGAATCGGTTTATGGGACCTGCATTCCCTCAATTTGTTCAGGATCACCTGGAAAAACGAAGCTGTTCCTTTTGGAGGCGGTTTTGGAAAAGTGAACTACCTTGAAATTCCTCCCGCATTGAGCGGTGTACCTGCAAGGATCGTCATGCTGGTCGGGAAATGGTTTCCAACCGGTGCGCACAAAGTTGGCGCAGCCTATGGTTGCCTGGTCCCCAGATTGGTCAACGGAGAGTTTGACCCGACTTACCATAAAGCTGTCTGGCCGTCAACAGGCAATTACTGCCGCGGCGGAGCCTTCGATTCTTATCTGATGGGCTGCGATGCAGTTGCAATATTGCCTGAAGAGATGAGCCAGGAACGATTTGAATGGCTGAAAGAAGTAGGTGCTGAAATATTCGCTACGCCCGGGTGCGAATCCAATGTCAAGGAAATTTATGACAAATGCTGGGATTTGCGCAGGAACAGACCCGATTGTGTGATCCTCAACCAATTCGATGAGTTCGGGAATCCAACCTGGCATTATCACGTAACCGGACCGGCTTTGGAAGAAGTTTTTGATGAAATAAAAGGTCATGAAAGCAGGTTTTCAGCTTTTGTATCCAATACCGGATCCGCAGGTACGATCGGGGCTGGAGATTATCTTCGCAAACTGTATCCCAATATCAGGGTCGTTGCTTCCGAGGCATTGCAGTGTCCCACCTTGCTCAACAACGGATTTGGCGGACACCGGATCGAAGGGATCGGAGATAAACATGTTCCCTGGGTGCATAATGTACGCAATACCGATGTGGTCACAGCCATCGATGATGAAGATTGTATGCGGATTATGCGTTTGTTCAATGATCCGGGAGGCAAGGGATTCCTGAAATCTGAAGGATTATCTGAAGACCTGATCAGCCAACTTTCCCTGTTGGGTATCTCCGGAATTGCCAATCTGATCGGAGCGATCAAAACAGCCAGGTATTTTGACTTTACCGAAAAAGATATGGTGCTGTCGATCGCGACGGACAGCATGGAATTATACCAATCCAGGATGGAAGAACTTCACCATGAAAGAGGAGCATATAGCCAAATGCAGGCTGCCAGGGATTTTGACCGTTGTCTGCTCGGCCAAAAGACTGATCACATGAAGGAATTGAGTTATCAGGATAAAAAAGCGATTCATCATCTGAAGTATTTCACCTGGGTAGAGCAGCAGGGCAAAACTGTTGAAGAGCTCAATGCCCAATGGTATGACGATGGTTACTGGGCTGCACATTTTGAAAAGGCTGACGAGTGGGATAAAATGATTGAGGCCTTCAATCAGCAGTCAGGCGTCATCAATGAATATGTTTAATTAATTTTTTCAGGGTAAAACCACTGAAAATGACGGATCAAAAATTCATTTACAAGTGTGTGAACTGCGACAGGGAATATGATACGGGCGAGATCCGGTATCTTTGTCCTGTTTGTGAAGATGAAAATATACCCGGCTTGCCTCCTAAGGGCGTGCTTAAAGTTCAGTATGATCACCCGAACCTTAAAAGGTCTTTGACCGCTTTTGCTAACCTTAAAGCAAACCGTTTTCTGGAAATTTTACCGGTCAATAACACAACCAGCCTTCCCCGATTGAGAATTGGGGACACACCATTTTATGACCGTTCAGACCTTGTAAAAAGTGTTGACCCTCATCGTTTATTCTTTAAGGATGATGCCCAGAACCCCAGTTTTTCCTTCAAGGACAGGGCTTCTGCATTGGTTTCAGCATTTGCCAGGGAAAAAGGTTTTTCAACGATTGTAGCGGCCTCAACCGGCAATGCAGGGTCGAGTATAGCAGCCATTTGTGCGGATCAGGGACAAAAAGCCATTGTTTTAGTCCCGGAAAAGGCACCGATCGCCAAACTGACACAGATCGTCATGTATGGTGCGAAAATAGTACCGGTCAAGGGAACGTATGACGATGCCTTTGACCTGAGCATTGAAGCAAGCCACCTTTTTGGCTGGTACAACCGCAATACGGCATACAATCCGTTAACCATTGAAGGGAAGAAAACGGTTTCATTTGAGCTTTTCGAACAAATGGGATATAAGGTTCCGGACAGGATCTTTGTGCCGACAGGCGACGGAGTGATCCTTTCAGGGGTTTACAAAGGATTTGAAGACCTGATGTTGTCAGGCCTCACAGACATAATGCCGGTTGTGGTGGCTGTTCAGGCTACCGGAAGTGACAACCTGGTAAGGAATCTGCAAAGATCTGAATTTGAGATCCATAAAAGTGCAACCATCGCTGACTCCATCTCTGTAGATGCGCCAAGGAATTTTTATATGGCTCAACACTTTATAAAAAAATACAACGGTGAGTCGATAACTGTGACAGACGAGGAGATCATTCGGGCATCCGCACAACTGGCCGGACAAACCGGGATTTTCACCGAGCCCGCATCGGCAGCGGCTTATGCAGGATACAGTAAGATGGCTGAGGAAGGAGTTATTCATCAAGGTTCGACCAATGTGGTTTTGCTTACAGGAAGCGGCCTGAAGGATTTGAAAGCAGTCGGCAGTATCATTTCCATGCCGGAAAGCATCGAAAAAAACCTCGACCAGCTGAAAAGGCTGGCAGCGTTATAAATCTGGAATTGCGGAACTAAATCAAGTACCATGATCTCCTTTATATTGAACGATCAAAAAATAAACTATTCAGGTAATCCGGAGCGAACACTCCTCAATTATCTGAGACAGGAACTCCATTTAACGGCAGCCAAGGATGGTTGTTCTTCACAGGCAGCCTGCGGTGCATGTACCGTGGAGATCAATGGTGAAGCAAAATTGGCCTGTGCAACAAAAATGGCAAAACTTGACAATTCCCGGATCTACACCCCGGAAGGATTCCCTGAATATGTCCTGAAGGTCATCGCAACCGAATTTGTGAATAAAGGCGCTGTTCAGTGCGGTTTTTGTACTCCGGGGTTCATCAGCAGGACCAAAGTTCTGCTCCAGAATAACCCGCATCCGGATCTGGATGAGATCAGAACTGCATTGAAACCGCATCTTTGCCGTTGTACCGGATATAAAAAGATCGAAGAGGCCATTATTTCTGCCGGAGAAATGCTGGCCACTAATACAACACCTGAAATCAGAAAAACAACGGGTAAAATCGGGTCAGATCTTCCAAAATACGAGGCGTATGAAACTGCAACAGGTAAAAGGAAGTTTGTTGATGACCTTTTCGAAGAAGGTATGTTGCATGCTGCACTCAAGTTCAGTGATTATCCCAGGGCAATAGTCAAAAAAATTGATGTCTCCAGGGCAAAAGCTGTGGCTGGCGTGATCCGGGTTTTTACAGCTAAGGATATTCCCGGGCAAAAAAAGGTGGGTTTGATCATAGCTGACTGGCCGGTGATGGTCGGGGAAGGTGAGCATGTAAATTATATCGGGGATGTTTTGGCGGGTGTGGTTGCCACGGACAGGAATATTGCCAGGCAGGCTGCTGCTTTGATCGAAGTCGAATATGACGTTTTAAAACCGGTTACGGATGTTTTTGAAGCTCTCACTGCTGAAAGGATCCATCCGGAGCGTCCCAATCATTTTGAAACGACCCGTTTTACTTCGGGTGAAGTGGACAAAGCCATAGCTTCTGCAGCTTATGTAAGTTCAGGTAAATATCAGACCCAGCGCATTGAACACGGATTCCTGGAAAAGGAAGCCGCTTTGGCCAAACCGGACGGGAATGGCGGTATTGTCATCTACAGCCAAAGCCAGGGAGTCTATGAAGACAGGAGGCAGGTCGCATTGTTGCTGGGCTTGCCGGAAGAGAAAGTAAGGGTGATTTTGGTACCCAATGGTGGTGGTTTTGGCGGAAAGGAAGACCTGAGTGTTCAGGGACAGACCGCTCTTTTTGCCTGGTTGACCGGCAAACCCGTTAAACTGACCCTGAAAAGAGAAGAGTCTATTCGTCTGCATCCTAAACGGCATCCTGTTTTCATGGACATAATGCTGGCCGCTGACAGGGATGGAAAGTTGGTTGCCCTCAAACTCAGGGCGGTCGGTGATACCGGAGCGTATGCTTCTGTCGGGACCAAGGTGATGGAACGGGTGGCCGGGCATGCTTCAGGCGGTTATTTTGTGCCAAATGTGGACATTGAGGCAAAAACAGTGTATACCAACAACATTCCATCGGGTGCCATGCGTGGTTTTGGCGCCAATCAGGTGGCTTTTGCCCTGGAAAGTTGTGTCGATGATATCTGCAGGCAAGGCGGTTTTGACCGGTGGCAATTCCGTTATGACAATGCCTTGACGGATGGCCTGACGACCAGCACCGGGCAAAAATTGTATGGTGTTGGCATCAGAGAATGCCTGGAAGCGATCAAAGATGATTTTTACAAAGCAAAGTTTGCCGGATTGGCCTGTGCGATCAAGAATTCCGGGGTTGGCAATGGGATGATTGACGAATCGAAGGTCATCATTGAAGTGGTCTCGGGGCAAAGGATTGTTTTGAAACACGGTTGGACAGAGATGGGACAGGGGGTGCATAACATGGCGATCCAGACCTTGTGTGAAGAAACCGGACTGGATCCCGGCATGATTGAAGTTGAGGTGGACACGGAAGCGCAGATCAAAACCGGTATGACTACGTCTTCCCGTGCAACAGCCCTGGTTGGATTGGCAACCATCGAAGCGGCGAAGGAATTTAAAGCCGATCTTCAGATGAATTCCCTGGTGAATTTGGTCGGAAAGGTGTATAAAGGTCAGTTCATCTGTGACTGGACCAATAAACCCGGGGCAAAGGTGGAAAATCCGGTAATCCATTATTCCTATGGTTATGCCGCACAGTTGTGTGTACTGGACGAAAATGGCAGGGTTGAAAAGATCATTGCTGCCCATGACGGCGGGAAGATCATGAACCCGATGTTGTTTGAAGGGCAGATCGAAGGAGCTGTTCACATGGGTTTGGGGTATGCGCTTACGGAGGATCTGCCGATGAAAGACGGTTTTCTGGTACATGATAAAATGAGAAAACTGGGGATCCTCAGGGCTCATGAAACACCGGACATTGAAGTACGGGGCGTGGAGGTAAAGGATCCGGTTGGTCCTTACGGCGCCAAGGGAATCGGTGAGATCGGGCTGATACCTACTGCTGCTGCGGTGGCCAATGCGTTGACGGCATTTGACGGGGTGAGACGGTGGAAATTGCCGTTGGAGAAAGTTTATAAAGTATTTTGATTTATTTTGAGGTCGTTTTTGGGAAGTCACGAAATAAAACAAATTAATTTAAAAGTAAAGAAACTATGGATAAAAAAATCATTAACATGTTTCCCGGGAAAATAATCATTCAGAACCCAGGTGAGAAATATTCTGATTTGCTCAAAAATTTTATAAAACCTTTTGAAAAGGATTTTCCAAAGACTTTTGATGCGGTGGATGCAATCAAATTTGCTCAGCAAGCATGGAATCTGGGTTGTATAAGTCAATTTATGCCCGAGGAGGAATTTGAGAAAAATTTAAGTGATTTTCCTTCTGCATTTGGTAAAAAGGAAAGCAAGCTGTTGAAAAAAATGATTCAGGCCAAAAAGAATGAATATGCCCAATATGACAGGTTTATTTCTGAATTTAAGCTTGAACCGGATAAGAACGGGATGATGACACTTACCGTTTTGACAGAGGATAAAGATTCTTTTATTGCGAACCACATGAATGACTCACGTTATTTTGAAGATGATGAAGATGATTTTAACGAATCTGATTATGAACAAGGGTTTATCAATCGTACGGCCATTATTGTAAAGCCAGTTCAGCCGTTTTATGAATGGGTAATATCAATTTCTCCTGGATTTCCTGTACCACAGGACCTGGAACCCATGATATATCTTATTGAAGAAGATATAAATGATTTTGACAAGTGGTTAAGGAAAAACTCAGAAAGACTTTTTCAGATGGCACTAGAAGGCTGGACTACCAATAAAAAGCAATGGCCACAAAAACGTTCTTACAAAATGTTTCGGGAATGGTTCAAGGTGGACATCGCGACGATGGTATATGATATGGAATTTGAACCGATATATAAAGAAGTTTGACCAGGAAAATTACTCTGATCTCAGGCATATTTAATGTTTTGTATTATAGTACATCAGATTATTGAGGTTTTAGCCTGGCAGGGGATACCGACCGATTATGTTTTATAGATTTCATATGTTTAAAGTAGGGTCTTTCCTTTAGTATAGGCTGCATCCCATAAGAATCATAGTTTATCACTCTTTAGATTTTAAGTCTGGGAAAGTATAGTTATTTCTGTTTTTGCAACTATTTCCTGGTTGCAATTGATAAAGTTAATTATATTTGTAAATATGAGCAAGTATGAAAAGTTGCTGATTAAGCTGTTGGATCACCGGTCAACTATTTCCTGGCTGGAAATTAAGTTTTTACTGGGCAAGATCGGATATTTGGAAATTCAAAAAGGAAAGACATCTGGTTCAAGGCTAGCTTTTATTCACAAATCATCCAGGCATATAATCAGGATACACAGGCCTCATTCAGGCAATGAAGTAAAGGAATATGTTAAGCGAGCCATTATTGAAGAATTGAAAAACAATCATTGGATATGACGGATAAAATAATTTATAAGGACTTTATCGGAACGGTTCACTTTTCATCGAAAGATGTCTTGTTTTATGGAAAAATTGATGGCATTGATGATTTGGTGACGTTTGAAGGACAATCTGTTGAAGAACTGAAATCAGCATTCGAAGAAGCTGTTGAAGATTATATTCAATTATGCGAAGAAGCCGGGAAAAAGCCCGGCAAGTCCTTTAGGGGCTCATTCAATATCAGAATTGACCCTCAATTGCATTCCAGGGCCTCAAAATTAGCCACCTTAAAAGGAAAAACGTTGAATCAATTCATTAAGGAGGCCATTGAGAAAGAGGTAAATTCTTTTTCAGGTTGACTGGTGTCATTTTTCAAATAGCTGTTATTATTTTGTTGGCTAAAATACTCACCGGTTAAAACTATTTGACTCAACTGCAACTTGAAAAAAACAAACTAATGTTATGTAAAATTAATTTTGACGCATTTATTCAATTGACGCCCCATTTATGGGGTGGATGATGTAGAATTATTAAACCAGGCTTTAGCCAAATGCTTAGCTGTTTTTGGCTAAATCCCATGCAATATCTCAAATATATCCGGCAGCTAAAGCAACCGGCAATTCATTGCTAACACTACACTTGTTGCCAGAAAAAAAAGATTACTCTCCAGAATTAGTTGGATAGAAATGACAATATTAAGGTAGTAAAATTAGAGAAACTATCCACATGAGTTTGACTTCAAATTTCCGGAATACTCCGTGATGTGATATTTATCATTCCCATTGATCGTTGCACTTGATCGTGACAGGTTCTAACAAAAAAAATCTGAAAAATAGAAAGAAAATGTAAGAATGGGATACACCCTTAAAAATGAACCGCAAGGATGCCCGGAATTAAATTGACCTGAAAAACTAACTATCCAATTCCTCCAAAAAATCTACTTTTGCACTTTTTTAAACTGAACGTATGAACAACAGTCTTTTGACCATATTGCTTTTGATATTGTCCAATACCTTTATGACATTTGCCTGGTACGGGCATCTGAAATTCAAAGAGATGAACTGGTTCAGCAGCCTGGGATTGATGAGTATCATTCTGATCAGTTGGGGCATCGCCTTTTTTGAGTATATCTTTCAGGTGCCGGCCAACAGGATGGGCTACACACAGAACGGAGGATCATTCAACCTGTGGCAACTGAAGGTCATACAGGAAGTGATCACACTGACCGTTTTTACCCTGTTTACCGTGCTTTTTTTCAAAAATGAAAGCTTCCGGATGAATCACCTGATCGGCTTTGTGTTTTTAATACTGGCGGTGTATTTTATTTTCAAAAAATAAAGACCTGTTTTACTTTAAAAAATCAAATTGAAGTCCACAAATGAAAAACTGAATTTGCCCCAGAATGGATTTTTGTAACTTTCCTTATACTTGTCTTCTATTTCTTTTGAATTGATCAGCGGGAGATATATCTCAAAATTATCCTTAAAAATCGAAAAGATCAAACCTGCGGAATAGAGCGTTTTGGTTGAGTACCCCTCCGAAACGGTCGGCAGATAGCCATAAACCCCGAAATCAAAAAATGGTTTGATAAATGTGCCAAACGGCAGATCCATTTTCAGGTTGACCGATGCCACAAAACGGTTGCTTTGCCCGACCCCGTAAGCATTGCTGATGGCGGTCTTGAAGCCGCCGGTATGCATGCTGATCTGCCTGGACCAGAATCCATATTGGGCAGACCGGTCAAAAAACAACAAATGGTCGTAAGCGTAATCATTCATGTTGTAGCCGATCAGACTCAGTGTTCCGGGCAGGGTATTGGTACTGTTTGAATGACTGTTGTACAGGTAGGTTGCCCCATACAAACGGGCATGGATATACCTGTTCGGTTTATAAGCATAGCTTGTATTTAGCCGCGCATCAACCATGAGATAATGTCTTTTTTCATACAAATTATAGTTCTGATGTTCCAGGCCGATCCGATAATTGTAAGGATTGATAACATGTGTTTTTTTGTCATAAAAATTGAGATTGGTTATATACCTTCGATAGTTTCTGATACCATCAGATCCATAAATCTGATCTCCGATAAATTTGTAATCAACTTCAATGGCTTTTTGAGGCTCACAGCCTTCTCTTCCCTGAAAAACATAGATCATTTTGGGATTGATCACATAATATCTCAATGCTTCTGCTTCAACCCGCATTCTGTGAAAACTTTTTGCAATCAGTTTGGTTCCCAGATAGCTATCCGCGGAAGTAGTTGTAATCTTGTAAATTTCCAAAGCACCAGTCATGGCTTCTGAACGTAAGGCGTACAAGGGAACGACATGAGCATGGAAATTATGAAACCTGTTGCTCAGCATCCCTCCCAGCATCAAACCATCATTGGCATTATATCCCATCATTGGTGTAAAAGCAAAAAATGGAATTTTGAGGTCAGAAAACGGAAGACCATAATGCAGTGAACGCAGGTTGGGCTTATTGATATAAGCACTTTGCTTAAGCCAGGGTGTTTCCGGTGCCCACAAAAAAGGATCCAGCTTTACCTTATTGGACCCGGTTGCGTCAAAAACAAACGTTTTCAATCCCGGGTGGCCCTCAACCAGCAAACTGTCCACGACTTTTTTGTGGTTTTTCAGTCCAATCATATAGGGAGGATTGAAATCTCCGGTATTTTGAACCTCAACCGATATTTGTCCTCCTTTTTTTTCAATTTTTTGGATTTCATATTTGAAAGGGAAGAATGAACCCATCATACCATTGAAAAACCAATGATGATCCTGCCCGGTTTGACGGGAGAAATATTCCTGCAGGTTTCTTTGAAAATCTTCCCCTGAAGGACGCTGACTGAAATAACCCGCCATTATCCGGTCAAATGTCTGAACACCATTTACTTTTTCCAGATAATTGAAATGAACGCTGACCGGATTCACCAGATAATTGTCAATATCATCCTTACAATGATAGGAAGGCAGACTTAGGTTTGCCGGCTTAAAACAAATGGCACATTCAGGTTCATACCAGTTTTTTCGATAATTCATATCCTTAAAGGATCTGGATTGGTCCTTGGTTTGCGGATAATTGTCTTCCATGAACCGGGTAAAATAATACGTGCCCAGGCCCAAGTACATCCAGGGTTTTTCGACAGGATTTTCCTCAAGCCTGTTTGTCAGCCCCATCAGGATCAGATCGCTGGCCAGTTTTTCGCGGGCTACATAATTGTCATCCCTGCTATTACTCTTTGCATACAGATCCGTAGTGACCAGGCCGGCAAACACCACCGGGTAAGTTATTTTCTCAGAACAGAAAATGCGAAAACTTCCGGGCAGATTGCCGGGCATTTTCGCTTCCGTGTACTCGATCAGATTTTTTAAAAAAGGTATGAACTGATCCAGATTCTTTTCAAAAAGTACATGATGATCGGTTGTGATTTCAACCAAAAACTTTTTACCATTGTCAAGTGTCACTAATTGTGGAAAAACAGGCAGTTGTTTGTTGGCGATCCATGCAAAATCCTTCGTTCCCGGATGGGCAAAACTCAGCTTTTTATACCCGTTTTTTTCAGACAGATGTTCCCATTCCTCACTTTCAGGCAAATGAATGGAAAGGTAGTTCCCGGAGGAAACAACCCAATAATTGGTTGGAACAAATAAAGTCAGATGATATTTCCCCACATCCGAACTGAACAGATTCTGACTGTTGAGCACCTGAACCTCCCATTTTCCATCGCGATAAGCAGCTACCTTCGGATACCAGTTGGCCAGAATAAACTGACCGCTATCATAACCATAGCCCAGGATGTTTTTGGGTATTTTAAGACTGTAAAGTACTTTGATCTCAGCAAGTTCACCGGGAGGGAGAGGATTATTCAATATTAGCCGGGCGATTTGCCTTTCGTCATCTGCGTAATGCGGAGTCAACTCCTGTTCACCCGTCCGGAAGGAGATATCCGTGTATCCTCCCAAATCATTTTGTTTGAGGAAATACATGGAAGGATCATGTGCCTCGATCAGTTCTCTGGCTAAAGAGCTGTTTTTCGAACTGTAAGCGTTTGCCCAAAGGTGGAACCAGACCTCTGTCAGGGTATCGGCGGAGTTATTGAGATAATGTATAGTGGCCTGCGCGTCGATTTTCCGGAGGCTGGTATCCAGTTTTGCAATGATATTATAATCTGCCCGCTGCATGGGTGAAGATTGAGCATAGGTATGAACAGCTAGAATTGAAAAGATCAGTATTTTGAAAAGGTTTTGCATGATAAATATTTTATTTGTCAGAGGCCTGTACAATGATCAAATATTGTCAATTAAGTCTGATGATCATCAATAGTACAATACCTTATGGAGGCCAGATCGGTTCAGCTTTCAGGACCGGTAAACCGGTTGAGACAAAGATATGATTTAGGCTTATAAATTGAAATTAAGCGGGGTTTTATTTAAATACAAAGGCGGTTTCCACCTGTTTCTGCTTGGTGAATCCATTGAAAATTGTACCTTTGCACCCGTTTTTAACTGACTGAATTTCAGATTGGATCGATCAAAAATATAGATATGGACAGACATCAGATCATTGAGTTTATTGATCATATTGAGCTTTTCAAAAGACTGGACAAGACCGAATTGTCTTTTGTGGCAGAGGCCTTGAGTCTCACAACTTATGATGCAGGGGAGTTTTTATTTGAAGAGAATAAAAAAAGGGAGAAGATCTACCTGATCTATGAGGGTGAAGTAGAGTTGCTCAAAAACACCGGGCAGAATAAATGGCAAAAACTGAGCTATTTTACCAAATATGATTTTCTTGGAGAGGGTTCCCTGACGGAAGAGACGCTCCACAGCACGTCTGCAAGGGCTGTCAACCCGACAAAAGTTTTTCTTTTGGACAGAGGATTTTTCGAACATCAGGGTTCCATTGCCCTCAAGGTGTTCTCCAATATTGCCAGGGTGATGTCCAGGCGGATGAGCCATACCAATGCCCGGATGATCGGGAAAGCAGCACAGTATGTTTCAGGCCGGACCAGGATGGAGCACGATCTTTTGGGAGACAGAGAAGTTCCGTATGAAAATTATTACGGCATCCAGACCCTGAGAGCCATCGAGAATTTCAGTATTTCAGGAGTTGATCTCGGGTTTTACCCATTATTTATCTCAGCACTCGCAGAAGTGAAAATGGCTGCGGCAAAAGCAAATTTTGACCTTGGACTGCTCGATAAAAAAGTGGCAGATGCTATCGTACAGGCCTGTGAAGAGATCGCCAACGGAAGGTTTCACAACCATTTTGTGGTGGACACCATACAGGGCGGTGCCGGTACTTCCACGAATATGAATGCCAATGAGGTGATCGCCAACCGCGCCCTGGAGATCATGGGATACGAAAAGGGTGATTACCAGTATTGTCATCCCAACAACCACGTAAATCTTTCCCAATCGACCAATGATGCTTATCCGACCTCCATAAAAATAGCCTTGCTCAAAAGCAATATCAAGGTGGTGGAAGAGCTGAAAAGTCTGATAGAATCCTTCCAGGCAAAAGCCGAAGAATTCAGCCATGTGATCAAGATGGGCAGAACGCAGCTGCAGGATGCGGTTCCCATGACTTTAGGACAGGAGTTTGAAGCCTATGCAGTCATGCTGTCAGAAGAGATCGAGCGGCTCAATCACAACGTTGCCTTGTTCCTGGAGATCAATATGGGCGGAACAGCGATCGGGACCGGTATCAATGCTGATCCGGGATACAGCCGGATCGTGACCAGGCATTTGGCTGAGATTTCCGGTTTTCCTGTGGTTCTGGCAAAGAACCTGGTGGAAGCGACTCAGGATACCGGAGCATTCATCATGTATTCTTCTGCCTTGAAAAGGCTTGCGGTTAAATTGTCCAAGATCTCCAATGACCTGCGATTGCTTTCTTCCGGCCCGAGAGCAGGATTCAATGAGATCAATCTGCCCCCTATGCAACCCGGAAGTACCATCATGCCCGGCAAGGTCAATCCGGTCATCCCTGAAGTGGTCAATCAGATCGCATTCAGGGTCATCGGCAATGACCTGACCATTACCATGGCCGCAGAAGCAGGCCAGCTGGAGTTGAATGTCATGGAACCCGTGATCGTACATTCCCTGTTTGAAAACATCGAATTACTCAAAAACGGCATGGATACGCTTAATCACCGGTGCATCAAGGGCATTACCGCCAATGAAGAGGTATGCAGGAACATGGTATACAACAGTATCGGTCTGGTTACGGCGTTGAATCCGGTGATCGGATATGAAGCTTCCACCAGGTTGGCAAAAGAAGCCCTGGAATCCGGCCGGAGCGTATATGAACTGGTGCTGGAACACAATTTATTATCCAGGGAAAAACTCGATGAATTGCTCAATCCGGCAAATATGTTAGGGCCTAAAGAAATGCCAAGGGTCTGATCAACCGATGTTTAAATGTTCAAATGTTCAAATGTTCAGATATTCAGATGATTTGATGTTCAAATGTTCAAATGTTCAGATATTCAGATGATCTGATGTTCAAATGTTGAGTCTTCTCCGAAAAGTCTTTGCCCCCTTAATCCCCCTAAAAGGGGACTTTTAATTTGTTGATTTTCAATCGTTTCCCTTTAGGGCTTGGGGCAAAAAACGATTGAAAATCAACAAATTGGACTTTTCGGAGCAGACTCAATGTTCAGATGTTCAGATGATCTGATGTTCAGATGTTTGAAAACTTTCCTCCGAAATAGATATAATATTAGAGCATCGGAAATGATCAGATTATTAAATGGATAAAATATCAGATCATTATAGTATCAGATCATTATAACATTTGAATATTGACCTAAGGAGGATTTGTGAAAAAACACAGTTCATTTTTTGTTGATTTGAATTTATAGTCAATCTTTGCGTGCTTTTTTCAGATGATCTTGAAAATTTGCAGGCTGTTTCTGAAACAAATCAGGTAAAATTGCGTTTTTAGCAAATTATCCTTGCTCAGGAATAAAAAGCACCTGTGAATATTAAGGAGTATTTTTAATCACAAAAATTCAAATCAAACATGATGACATTAAAGAGATTATTATTTTTGGCTGTATTGGTGGTTTTCGGACTGACAACCGGTTTTTCCCAGAAATGGTTGACAGATCTGGACCAGGGAATTGCACAGGCAAATAAGGAAAACAAGCATGTACTTTTGTTTTTTACAGGTTCTGACTGGTGTCCTCCCTGCAAAAGAATGCATGCAGATATTTATTCTTCACAGGTTTTTGCTAAGTATGCTGATCAGGAATTGGTTTTAGTGAAAGCAGATTTTCCGAGAAGGCCTGAAAATAAACTCAGCGATAGCCAGGCCAGGAAAAACTATGCACTTGCAGAAAGATTCGGGGCAAGATCTTTTCCTACTTCCGTTATACTGGATAAAAAGGGTAAAGAACTTCAAAGGTGGGTTGGTCTTCCCAGAGAAAGTGCAGATTCATTTGTTAATATCTTGAAAGGATATACAAAATAGTTGAACCGCGATCATATTTTTTTGTCTGGCGGGTCGAGTATCAGCTTTTGTATCAAATAAATAACGGCAAGAAAAACCAGGGCAATAACCTCCAGCCATATCAGATAAACAGGCCATTCCCCCAGGTAATCCATCAATGTGTTTACCGGGGGTTTATGGCGGCTGTACAGGTAATTGGATAAGAGCCTGATATTGATCAGGTGAACAAGGATAAAATAAATATTGACAGCAACAAGTGCCTGCCAGGCTGCCTTTATTGTCAGCCGGACCCTCATCACGATCCAGGCAAAAAATGCGACCCCCAGGATCCCGCCATGGTATATCCAATATAAAAAGTATTCATAATGTGGAAATCCAAAACCCGGATCAGCCGTGATCATGGCATTCAGTGTGCCGGCTAAAGAGATATAGATATAGATTGCAGTGAACTTACTGTTGTTAAAATAAGCTACCAGCGGAGCGATCAGTGCAAGTATCCTGCAAAGGTGCAGAGGAAGATCATCCTGCAGGTTCAATCCGCGATGAGAATGGTCCAGCATCATTCTGAGAAGTAACCCGATAAAAGGAATGACAGCGATCCACAAAAAAAGACTGGTTTTCTGCTTTTGCTCCATTTGCTTTCCCCTGTAAATCAATAATATCAGAACACCAACAAAAGCAATGAGTGCACCGAAGTGTTCCGCAGAGAAATTCTCATAGATCTGATATTCGTAGCGAAATGCATCCATTGGTATTTTTTAAACAAATAATATTGACAAAGTAAACCATTTTTCCTATTTTACCAATATATTTACGTGTGTGGATGCTTAAACTATAATAGGAAATCGACATGAAAACTTCAAGGTTGTTTTATGCTTCCAATCATGAAGTTCTGTTTTCATGTATTTTATTTCGCTAAAAAGAAAAAATAAACTTACATATGAAGGCTTCGTTAATCAATTGGATTCACCGTACTTTTATCATATTGAGTGGGTGTATCCTGATGAATACATCATCCGGACAAGGTGGAATGTGGATGCCCAATAAGCTGGAAGGGCTGAATGAAAAAGAGATGCAGGAAATGGGTATGGAGCTTGAAGTTTCAGATATTTACCATCCTGATTCCGGGTCGCTTAAAGACGGTATTGTCAGATTCGGCAGAGGTTGCACGGGCGCGATCATTTCCGGTGAAGGTTTGCTGATCACCAACCACCACTGTGGTTACGGCAATATACAACGCCTTTCCACAGTGGAAAATAACCTGTTGAAAAATGGTTTTTGGGCTGCGACAAGAGCAGATGAACTTCCAGCTCCCGGACTGACCGTTACCATAGTCGACCGGATAGAGGATGTGACAGAGACTATATTGTCGGGAATTGGAGTTGACATGGACCCGAGGGAAAGGCAATCGATTGTTGATCAGCGCATCGATGCACTGAGGAAAGCTACACCGAAAACGGCCTTTCAGGAGATAGAGATCAGTCCTTTTTACCAGGGCAATCAGTATTTTCTGTTCGTGGTCACTATATACAGGGATATCCGGTTGGTAGGTTGTCCGCCGGAATCCATAGGGAAATTCGGATCGGATACGGACAATTGGGTATGGCCCAGACATACAGGCGACTTTGCACTGTTCAGGATTTATGCCGGTCCGGATAATTTGCCGGCAGTTTATGCTCCGGAGAATAAACCACTTACTCCTAAACATTATTTTCCGGTTTCCATCGAAGGGGTCAAAGAAAGAGATTTTACCATGGTTTTTGGCTTTCCGGGAAGGACCAAAGAATATTTGCCGGCAGTGGCCATCGAACAGACCGTCAATGTGGTGAATCCGGCCAGAATTGAGCTCAGGACAGATGCACTTTCCATCATGAATAAATACATGCGGAATGATGAAAAGATCAGATTGCAGTACGCTTCCAAAAGCGCAGGAATTGCCAATGCCTGGAAAAAATGGATAGGAGAAAATCAGGGCTTGAAAGCCGTGAAAGCAGTTGAAAAAAAGAAGGCTTTTGAGTCAGAATTTCTTAAGAAAGTGCGATCAAACCCGGAGTGGAATGACAAATATGGTTCTGTTCTGTCTGATTTTGAGCGGCTGTACAAGGAACTTGAACCATTGGCATTTGCTGAAGCCTATTCCTATGAGACCACCATACAAAACATTGAACTGGTTCGTTTGATCGGGTTCTTTAACGAGCTGGTCAAAGCATACAAGCAAAACGGACAGGAAGGATTTTTGTCCTACCGGGAAAAGCTGGCACCATTTTTAAATGGCTTTTACAAGGACTATCATCCTGAGATCGACAAAGAAATATTTGCCGCCCTTTTTGATAAGTATATGGATAACATGGAAAAAAAATACATTCCTTTTTCATTTGAACCATATGAAAGCGGTACCGTACTGGCGGATGTCATTTACAACAACACCATGTTTACAAAACCGGGTGAAGTGGAAAAATTGTTGCAGCAGGATGATATTCAGTTTATTGTAGATGCCATTGAAAGTGATCTCGCTTTTTATACCGCAGTACAGTGGAGGGAAATATATGATCAGACCACGCCGGAGTTCAACAGGATAACGGAGCAGATCAACCACCTTCAGATGAAATACATGAAAGCCCTGATGGAAGTTTTTCCGGATTTCAGATTTTTCCCGGATGCCAACAGCACGCTCAGGTTAACATACGGTTATGTCAACGGCTATAAACCCAAAGATGCCATATATTATCTGCCGAATTCTTATTTCACCGGTGTCATGGAAAAATATATTCCAGGAGATTATGAGTTTGACCTTCCGGTTGAACTGATCAGTTTATACAACAAAAAGGATTATGGTGTGTATGCAGATGAAACGGGTGATGTGCCTGTTTGTTTTATCGGCACCAACCACACCACCGGTGGAAATTCAGGCAGTCCTGTCCTCAACAGGTACGGACACATTATCGGACTGAATTTTGACAGGGTGTGGGAAGGCACGATGAGCGATATCTATTACGACCCTGCAATTTGTCGCAACATCATGCTGGATACACGCTACATTTTATTCATTATTGAAAAATTTGCCAATGCAGGCCACTTGATCAGTGAAATGGATGTGGTCCTGCCAAAATAGACGGTGCTATGTCCGAAAAAGCATTTTTTTGACCAGGCAGTTGTTACTGCCTGTCATGATCAGTGATACTCGGGGCCTAGAACCACCCGGTTCCAAAGCCTCTGAAAGGCCATGGAATTCCTAGTATTGCGATCAGTAAGGCTATCAGATAATAAATAAATATGGCTTTTTGCCCTCTCACATAGTCCATTTTGGTTGACTTAATGTAACCGATGTGGATCAGGATCAGTGCGATCAGCATCATCAGCCAGTGTTCTATGGTGAAAAAGCGTATGGTAGGATTTTTCATAAATCCTTCACTGAAGCTAACCATTGAGCTGGTAAAGAACAGCACAATACCCAAAACAAACTGAAGTGTAAAGACCACCAAAGTATATAAAGGCAGATTTAGTTTGTTTTTGCCGGGAATATGAGGTTTTGATTTCAGCTGGTAAGCCCTGAAAATCGTGAAGATCATTAGCAAAAGCAGTACCCACCTAAGACCGGAGTGGGAGTGTAACAATATTTCCATAATCTGAATTTTTGGAGTATAACAAATTCGGCAGCTAAAGGTTCACATCAACTATGCATTCGCAAACCACCTGAGGTGTTTTTAACATTGATGAAAAAACGAACCGATTTTATGATTTTAAGAATACTTTGTCGACATTTTGTACCTGTTTATCTATATTACTAAAAAAAACATAGTATAAGGTATTGCATAGTATTATAATTGTTATATATTTGCAGTATGATTTCAATTAAAAATATTTTGAAAACAGAAAGCTATGAATATTGACAACACAAAAGCACAAATGAGAAAAGGAGTTTTGGAACTCATTACCCTTTCCATTATTGAAAAAGGAGAAGCATATCCTTCAGACATTATACAGGAGCTGAAAAATGCAGAACTGATCGTGGTGGAAGGAACCATGTATCCATTGTTGAACAGGTTGAAAAACGCCGGTTTATTGAGTTATTACTGGCAGGAATCCACCTCCGGGCCACCGAGAAAGTACTTCAAGATCACTCCGGAAGGCAGTGTTTTTCTTGAGGAATTGAAAAAAACATGGGAAAAGCTGGATAATGCCATTAAATCCACCAGTAAGGGGGAGGATGCTATTTAAAAAATTCGTAAAATTTGCAGAAAATCTGAAAACATAACAAAAATCATAAAAATTAAAATTTAAAAATGAAACGATTACTTCAAGTAAATTTATGCAATAATCAATTTGCCATTGATCAGGATGCTTATGAAAGACTGGAAAGTTATTTTGCATCACTGGAAAAACATTTTGAACACAATGAAAATGCCGAGGAGATCATTTATGATATCGAGTGCCGCCTAGCAGAGCTTTTCAATGAAAACCTGACCAAAGGGTCTGTGTTGACCATCAGGGATATTGAGCAGGCAATCAATGTAATGGGAAGACCTGAGGATTTCGGTGACCTGGATGCTGAAGCAGAAACCCCAAAAGAGACGCCCAAATTCAGTTCAGCACAGCAGGGCAGGACGGAAGAGAAAAAAACAGGTTTCAGACCAGGTAAAAAGTTGTACAGGGATCCGGAAAATAAAGTGGTTGGAGGTGTTTGTTCAGGTCTTTCCGCGTATTTTGGCATACCGGACCCGATTTGGATCAGACTTTTGATGGTATTCCTGGTATTTTTTGGCGGGATGTCGGTGATTGTATACCTGGTTTTAATGATCGTCATTCCAAAAGCCGAAACCCAGGCGGACAGAAAAGCCATGTATGGGGAACCGATAGATATCAATGACATTGCCGAATCTGTGGAAAAAGAGATCGAATCCCTTTCTGACCAGATCCAGAATTGGGCAGACAGTTTCAGGGAAAAAAGGGAGCAGAAAAAGTACAGAAAATACAGGAAATTTTAGAATGTACTTCCATACGTTCAATCCTGAATGCAAATCTTTGATTCCCACATTAACAGCTATCTTGATCCCTATGGATACACATTCCTGATACAGGGTCATGATGGCCAAAGAGGTAAAAATTTGTCTTTGCATACAGACTTCATATACATTTTCATATATATTGCGCCTGGTTTTGGAAATAACTTCTGAAACCAGGCGTTTTTACATTTTAGTCACAAAAAAATATTGGGTATGATTAGGATTCAGCAAGCAATTAAATTTTTATTAATCCTTTTTATCGGAAGTTTTTTCATGATCAGTTGCTCCAAAACCAGCAAGGATGAGCAGGCCAATGAATTGCTGGCAGGTACATGGAAGGCTACTTCAATCAAGGATAAAGCCAATTTTGAATACCTGGCAGGCACGATCGAACAAAACAAAATGTATTTCAGAAAAGATTCCGGTAATATCGGTTATATGGATTGGGAGATCAAAACCACTTATGAAGGCAATAATTTACTGAATTTATCATTCGAAGGCGATTACACTGTAAGGGATGACGGAACGAGATTGCTTTTTGGTGAAGATTATGAATTTCTGCTGGACGTCGAAAAAAATGAGCTGAACATCACTTTGCTTGAAAATACCGGCAACATCACTTTCATAGCAGAAAGGCAATAAAACAAAAAAACAAGTGGGGATCTATTCCCCATTTGTGCCTTTGAGCAAGGGAACGAACCTGTAATAACCGTGTTTTTCCTTTTTCAACTGGTTTTCGCCGGTTTTGATGATCCGTATCATTTCCTGCGTATCGCCTGCACCGTAAGGCACGACCATGATTCCCCCGGTTTTAAGTTGTTTGATCAGTTCATCCGGAATTTCCGGCGCCCCTGCCGTGATCAGGATCTTGTCAAAAGGTGCAAACCTGGGGGCACCTTTGTAGCCGTCACCAAACAGAGTACGGATATTGTTGAAGCCGATTTGCGGTAAAAACTCGCTGGTCTTTTTAAAAAGTGTTTCCTGTCTTTCAATACTGTAAACCTTTGCACCCAACATCGACAAAACACAAGCCTGGTAACCTGACCCGGTACCTATTTCCAGGACTTTATCCCCCTTTTTTACCTGCAGAAGCCAGGTTTGTACGGCAACGGTGTATGGTTGGGAAATGGTCTGATGGGCATCAATGGGGAAGGCCACGTCCTTGTAGGCCCAGTCATCAAATGCCTGGTCCAGGAAAAAATGTCTCGGAATAGTTCCGATAGCTTCCAGGATGGCTTCATCCAGGATACCTTTGGACCTCAGTTCTTCAACAAGTTTTTTACGGAGTCCCTTATGTCTGTAATTATCGTTATATTGCATGCCGGCACAAAAGTATCAAATAAAAAAAATATAAAAATGTTCAAGGATATAAAATTTGGAACAGATGGCTGGAGGGCACTGATCGGCAAGGAGTACACTGTTGAAAATGTAGTCAGGGTGAGTTATGGCGTGGTGCAATGGATGAAGGAGAAAAAATTTGATTCCGTGATCATCGGATATGATTGCAGGTTTGGCGGCAGGATGTTTGCAGAATCAGCCGCAGCAGTATTTGCAGCCTCCGGAATTCAGGTGATCATGGATAAAACCTTTGTCACCACACCTATGATCTCTCTTGCTCTGGTAAAGCTGAAGGTTCCTGTTGGGGTGATCATCACAGCCTCTCACAATCCCCCGGAATATAATGGTTATAAACTCAAATCCGGTTTTGGTGGACCGACCCTTGAGGAGGACATCAGAAGAGTGGAGTCACTGATTCCTGCCGGAACTCCCGAAACCGGTCCCGGGATCGATCCATTTATTCAGAATGGTCATGTTGTTTATCATGATCTTGCCTCGATCTACAAAGCTCACCTGGAGACCCGATTTGACCTGGAAAAATTAAGAAGGCAATCAGCCTCAATGGTTTATGACAGTATGTATGGTGCAGGCCAGACTTTTATGAAACAGCTTTTTCCTCAGGCGACCCACATTCACAGCACTTACGATCCTTATTTTGGAGGCATTGCCCCTGAACCCATCCCCAAAAACCTGAAGGACCTTGAGCTATTCCTTAAGCACCATTCCGGATACAGTTTTGGCCTGGCCAATGATGGTGACGCTGACCGGATAGGTATGTATGACGGGAATGGCCGTTATGTGGATGCACAGCATATTCTGCTGCTTTTGCTTTATTATCTGGTTGAATTTATGCAATATAAAGGCAGGGTGGTAATATCTTTTGCGGTTACGGAAAAGGTGAAATTGCTCGCCAAATCCTATGGATTGCCATACACTTATACGAAAATAGGGTTCAAGAACATCACGCCGGTCATGCTGGAGGAAGCTGTGATCATGGCTGGAGAGGAAGCAGGAGGGATCGCTGCGATCAATCATATTCCTGAAAGAGATGGAATCTGGATCGGGTTGTTGATGATGGAACTGATGGAGAAAACAGGAAAATCTCTGGCTGAACTGGTGGATATGATCCATGAAAAACTAGGGCCGTTTGCTTATGACCGAGTTGACCTGCATTTGAGTCAGGCCCAAAAAGACAAAGTGGTCCAGCAATGCCTGGAAGGCAATCTGACCAGGATCGGTGACAGGAAAATCATCAAAACTTACGATCTGGATGGATACAAATATTATTTTTCCGATGATGAATGGCTGATGGTCAGGCCCAGCGGAACGGAACCTGTGCTGAGGCTTTATGCCCAGTCAGTAAATGAATCTGCGGTTCGACTCCTGCTTGAGGATGCACAGAGTGATCTTGTTATTGATTGATAATGAATAGATCATAAATGATTTATAGGATCTTTCATGATCATTGCGATATGAGGGATGTCATCTTCCATGTAAGGTTCGCTGACCTGTTCAAATCCCAGGGAAGTATAAAAAAGATCGAGATATTGCTGTGCTGAGATCTTGATCGGTAAATTTCCAAAACATTGTATACAAGCCTGGATACTGGCTTTCATCAACTGCTTTCCTGCACCGGTTTTCCGGATATCAGGATGCACGACTACCCTTCCAATGCTCGTATAACCGGAATAAGATACTCCTTCAGGAACCACCCGGCTGTAAGCAGTCAATTTTCCATTGTCATCTCTGAGGAAAAGGTGAAATGACTTAGGATCCTTGGTGTCTGCGTCGAGATAAGGACAGTTTTGTTCCACGATGAATACAGTTTGTCTCAAAACCATGATCTCGTGGAATTCGCTTACGGACAATTCATTAAAATGCTTTAAAGTATATTCCTGCATGGGTTAATATTGGTTGAATGTTGTGATTTTATTCAATAAACCGGATGACTTGAGTTGGTAGGTGCCTTTCAAACCGATCTGATCATTTTTGCTGTCATAGACTTCTTCGATCGCGGTACATTCGAAAGCCCTGTTATAAAAAATGTGGTCATAGGGAACATTCTTTTGCAGCATGGAAAGCGATTTTCTGCTTTTGTCCAGATGGGTGTTCGTGACAAATTGGCGCATTTCCTTTGACCAATATACCTGGTTGAATACACCCGGCATAAGCACAGGGTTGCCGAGTGAACGGATATGGTCGGACAGGTACTGCAGATGTTCTCCGGATTTTAAACCACTAAAATTACCAAAAGGAGGAACAATTTGAGCACAGATGAGGTGGAAATCATGGCCATCTTTTTGCAGCATGATATCCAGATCAGGTATCTGTTCATAATACAAGGTGTCGAGCTGTATGTAAGGCATTTTCAGAAAAACCATTTTTCCAAAAGCATCGATACGCACGAGTTGTGCAGCATACGGATAACTGGAGCTCAGGCGTTCAGTCAGCAATTTTGCCCAACCAGGAGTGACTTCATGAAAACAGAGGACATCAGTGCCTGATTTGTTCACTGCGCTTATAAGCGAATCAATTTCTCCATTAAAATGGATCAAATTTATATTGGTGAGTGAGAGTTCGATATTCCCTCTTTTCGCAGGTAAGATCAATTCACTGTTGCTGAAGTTTTTAATGAACAAAGCGATGATTGCAGCACAGCACAAGCTGACCAATACAAGTCTTACATTATCCGTGATCAGGAAAAATACACCAAGAACGGCGTATAACAGAATAATGATCACGGCGAATTCGCTCAATTTTCGAAAAAAAATGATTTCCGGTGGTAATATCACCAGAACCATGAATACTACCAAAATTGAAATGACCGGAATATAGATTATTTTTTTATTTAAAAACTGTTTGATCAAATATGCCTGTTTTTTGGTCAAAGATAATCAAGTAGATCATAATTCGAAAAAGATAAACGAACAGTCAGAACAACGCAACAGGAGGACTAAAATAAATATTGGCACTCGTTGAATACTTCTGACAGTTATTTGGATAATTTCAGCCGGATATTAATGCATGTTGTTCAATCATAATTGCAGCCAATGTTAAAATAATGCTCAGGAACACAACAATTCATCAATTATTTATACATTTACTTTTCATTAAAACTTTTATTGTATCGCAAAAACGAAAACTATGAGTACGAAGAAAAAAATTACCAGAGTGGGGGGTGATGCTGCCACCAGCCCGGAACCGCTGGAAGGAAGAACTTTTGTAGCAAGCGCAGAAAGCAAGGCCAAGGCAAAACAACTGAGGCTTTTTGCCATCCTGGCGTGGGTGGTTGCCATAGGAATTGAGCTATACCTGATTTTTGGTGTCCTGTTCAAGCCACCGATCAATATGCCCATCCTGATCATAGGTATCGTGGTCAATCTGATACTGGCTATTTTAGGTTCATGGTTATGGAAAAAATCCAACCGGCTGGATCCTGCGTCAGAAAAGGAGAAAACGCGATTTTTCCTTCAGAATCAACTGGGGGCGATCATGGGTGTTCTGGCGTTTTTACCATTGGTTATACTCATATTCACGAACAAGGACTTATCCGGAAAACAAAAAGGTATCGTTGGTTCCATTGCAGTGATCGCAATGCTGGTTGCTGGTATCACCGGAGTGGATTTCAATCCGCCTTCCGTGGAGGAATATACAGAACAGATCAACCAGGTCGAGCAATTGAATGACGGGAAGAATGAAGTTTTCTGGACTAAATCAGGGACAAAATACCACCTGTACTCAGATTGTTACCATATCAACACGGATAAAACGGATGAGATCATGCAGGGATCAGTTGAGCAGGCAAGGGAGTTGAAAAAAATCACAGAATTGTGTAAAACCTGTGAAGAAAGACGATTGAAGGAGAAAGATATGACGACAGAAGAAGCATTACCTGTAGAAACACCGGAAGTATCCGAAGAAACTTCAGAAGAAGTAGCTCCGGAATAGCACATATTTTGCAATATCAATATCGTAAATTGAAAAGGTCATCAGCTTTTGCCTGATGGCCTTTTTTAATTACTTCATCATAGTCAGGCTTATAAGTGAACAACAAGAAAAAGTCTGCATTTTATTACAAATCACTAATGCAGTTCTCATTTAATTTTCTGCGATGCTCCGAAGCATTAACAACTTATTTACTTTTTAACCTAAACAAAACCCTTTTAAAATTACTTTATAGCCCAATTGCATTTGCAATAGAGGTAAATACGCCTGTAAGAACAAAACGAAAGTTGCTGACGGGCATTTTTTAAAAATTAAAAATCTTGAAAATGAAAGTATTAAAAAGTGTTTTAGTTTTATTGATGGTAGGTTTCACCATGTTTGCTTATGCGCAAAACAAACCGATCAATGTAAAATCAAGTACCATTGAGTGGAAAGGTTCAAAAGTAATTGGCGGATCACATAACGGAAGTATTCAGTTTAAATCAGGTTCAGTTGTACTGGACAGCAAAGGAAATTTCAAAGGTGGTACTTTTGAAGTGGACATGAATTCAGTTGTGGTAAAAGATCTTGAAGCCGGCAAAGGAAAAGAAAAACTGGAAGGTCATCTTAAAAGCGATGATTTTTTTGGTGTAGAGAAATTTCCGGTTTCCAAGCTGAAAGTGACCAAGCTCAAAAGTCTGAAGAACGGTAAATTTGAAGCTACTGCAGACCTGACCATAAAAGGAATTACCAAAAGCATCACTTTCCCAATGTCTTTCAGCGGTAAGAAAGGAGAAGCAAAAGTGACCATTGACAGAACACAGTTTGATATCAGATACGGTTCAGACAGCTTTTTTGATAATTTGGGAGACAAAGCCATTTCCAATAATTTCGAGTTGGATATCGTTGTTTTCATATAATTTTTTCGAGTTGAATTCTTGAAAATTAAGTGTTTTTGAATGACAATATTTCGGCAGGTTGACCCGGTTTTGGGTCAACCTGTTGAGTTTTTAGCGAATATTTATTGATCAAAATAAATTTCCAAACAGATGGAGAACATAGTTTTGCACCAGTCAGCCACCAGAGGAGCAGCGGATTATGGTTGGTTAAAAACGAGATATACTTTCAGCTTTGCCAACTATTATGATCCAAAGCGCATACATTTTGGCGTATTAAGGGTATTGAATGACGATATTGTTGCCGGAGGTATGGGTTTTGGCACACATCCTCACGACAATATGGAGATCATTACCATTCCACTGGAAGGCGCGCTGGCGCACAAGGACAGCATGGGCAATGGTTCTGTCATCCATGCAGGAGATATTCAGGTCATGAGTGCCGGTTCAGGAATAACGCATAGTGAGTACAATCATTATGAAGACAGGGTTGCACGGCTGCTTCAGATCTGGCTTTTCCCCAATAAAAAAAATGTTGAACCCCGTTATGGTCAGTTAAGCCTTGACATTAAACAGCAAAAAAACCGATTTCAACAAATCTTATCTCCCGATCCTGAAGATGAAGGTTTATGGATCCACCAGGATGCCTGGTTTTACCTTGGAAGCTTTGAAAAGGGTTTGGAAACGACTTATGCGATCAAAAGGCCTGAGAATGGTGTTTATGTATTTGTGATCAATGGTGAAGTTGAGGTGAACGGACAGTCATTGCACACCAGGGACGGACTAGGCATATCTTTTGAAGAAACAATTCATTTTAACATTCAGTCTGATGACACACAGATCTTGTTAATGGATATTCCTGTAAAACTTTAAATTCAGAAAAATGAAAATTTTGGCATTCTCAACCAGTGCAAGCTCTGTTTCTATCAATAAAAAACTTGTCAGTGAGGTCTTGAAGCATTTTGAAGGAGCCTCAGTGGATTTTCCGGAAATGAATGAATATGATCTGACGATCTTTACAACAGACAAGGAAAAAAGGGATGGTATTCCGGATAAAGTATTTGAATTTGCGTCCAGAATAGATCAGGCTGATCTGATCATTCTGTCGCTTGCAGAACATAACGGTGCATATACGGCAATTTTCAAGAATTTACTGGATTGGACTTCGAGGATTCCCGGCCGCAGTGTTTTCAACAACAGAAAAATTTTTCTCCTGGCCACTTCCACCGGGCCCAGAGGAGGATCCACGGTTTTGGGAATCGCTTCTGCACGTTTTCCATTCAATGGCGGAGAAGTGGTGGAAACCTTTTCATTACCCCTATTCAATGAAAATTTTGATGAAGAAAAAGGGATCCTCCACGATGATAAAAGACTTGAATTGCTGGAGAAGACAGAGAGGATCAGGCGAATGTTCTAAAATGACAAAATTGACGCAAACGAAAATCAATATTACCTTAAAGCAGCATATTTGAGTTCTTATCAATTTGCCTTTTTGCAGCCTCATTGGCATAATAGTGCCCTGAAATAGTCAAAAAAAATCACAGAAAAAAGTGAAGTTAAATCAACATTCTTATTATTTTTGAATAATATCCATTAAAAGTTTGATGATCCCGTTATTTTCATAGAAATATTTGTTCTTTTAATAAAAGATCAAAGTTATTATTTACTATTATTTAATTTTTAAAAATTATTCAATGAAAAAAATGTTGATTGGCGCCCTCGTGGGCGGCTTGCTTTTGTTTATCTGGCAATTTCTTTCCTGGAGTCTGCTCAATGTGCATGGCAGCCAACAGCAGTATACTGCCAGCCAGGATACTATCCTTGAAATGCTTTCCAATAATCTCGAAGAAGGCACTTATTTCCTACCAACTGTACCGGAGGGTACATCTCAGGAGGATGCTCAAAAGTTCATGGAGGAACAAACGGGAAAACCCTGGGCGGTGGTCAGTTATCATGGATCCATGTCAGATAACATGCCAATGAATATGCTCAGAGGTTTTGCAGTGGATTTCCTGGCTGCACTTTTCCTGTGTTGGATCCTGATGAAATTCAGCAATCTGACGTTTACCAATGCACTGTTTTCCTCCCTGGCGGTTGGATTTATCGGATATTTTACGGTCACATACCTCAACAGCATCTGGTTTGAGGGTAATACCATTCCTGAACTGATAGATGTTGTAGTCAGTTGGGGACTGGTCGGAGTATGGTTAGGCTGGTGGCTTAAGAAGCGATAACGATCAAAAAAGTGATGCGGTCATTTGACCGCATCACTTTTAATATCTGATCAATTTTCCTGGCCAGTGTTCACCTTTCCCGTCGATTTCGTGATTATTGACTATTTCAAGAAGTAAAATTTGCGTCTTACTCACCTTTTAGGCGCCAGGAAACGATTGTACAGCAGCAGTGAAATGATGGCCACCACGCCGATACCGGTGAAGATCATCCACAGCAGATCAGGACGGTTCATACCATCGACAAATTTTACATAAAGGGTTGCCCCAAGAATACCTCCGACACCGCTTCCGATCACTCCGTAGAGGAAAGAATACCCCAGGTACAAGGCTTTTTTATCCGGCGGAGCGATCAGGCCAACGTAGCTGATGAATTTTGGGTGGGCGGTCATTTCACCGATGGAGAAGATCATGATACCCGCAATGAATACCCATGATTCCATGGATATCGCCAGTATACCCATACCGATCGTTCCTAAACCTATTCCGAAGATCATAGTAGGCAACGCCTTGAAATTCTTTACAATACTGGAAATGAACAGCTGCAATGCAATGATGGTCCCGGCATTCAGGACAGTAACGTGTTCGGGGTCAAACTGCCAGCTGGGATTCTCTGTAAACAGCGACAGAAAACTATTGACTGCCTTGTTGACAGGTGTCATATCCACATGTTCGGTCAGGTACCACAACACAGTATCAAACATCTGGAAATACAAAATCCAGAACATGGAATAGATCACGATCATGATGACAAAGCGATAATCTTTAAGAACGAGCACGATCCCTTTAAAGACTTCAAGGATATTTTTGGTATTTTCCGGTTTTGCAGGTTCCTTGTAAACAAACAGGTTGAGCAATAAAAGCCAGCCTGTTCCGATAGAAGCCATGATGAAAATATAAGACCAGGAAATGTCTTTGAGGTATGGTACCAGGATCAGCGGGAAGATAAAGGCCCCAAGATTGATGCTCCAGTAAAAAATCCCGAAACCGAGTGTGCTGTTACTTTCATCTGTTTCTCTTGCAATCGTACCGGAGATAAGTGGCTTGAAAAAACCGGCACCGAGAACCATGAGCAGCAGGCTCATAAACACCAGGCCGTAGGAGGTGACTGTACTCGTCAGAAAATAGCCGAGACTCATAATGGCAAAAGCAAACATCAGGACTCTCCTGTATCCGAACCGGTCTGCAATCGCTCCTGAAATGATAGGCAACAGGTACAACAGCGGTGTGATGGTACTTTTGATCACGCCGACACTTTCCTTCGAAAATCCGAGTCCTCCTTCATTTACATTTAAAACCAGGTAAACAGACAAGACGGACATGACGCCATAATAAGAACCTCTTTCAAAAAACTCCATAATGATCACTGTCCAGAAATTTTTTGAGAAGGATCTGAATCCTTTTTTTTCTTTTGTTGGTTGCTCCATTGGATAAATGTTTCTTTTAATCACTGAAAAATACTGAAGAATGCTGCTTTGCCTGCAGCACAACACCCATATCAGGCAATCTAGACCGGAAAGCCGGTCAAAACGGTTCACAAAATACGGATTAGAATTGGCAAATAAAAATTACGGATTATCATTTTATATTTTTCAGTTTTCCCTTCATCTGATTTGCCGGTAAGCGATTTTATTTAGTTAACTTTGTTCATTCTTCAACGCGCAAACCGATTTGTATGGAATTCATTGCTGAGAACACAAGTATGGAGGATTTCAGGAAACTGATCGAGCTGAAAGAAGTTGATCAGCTGAATGACTTGTTGACTCAGATGCACTCTGCAGATATTGCAGAGTTGATGGAGGAACTGGAGCCGGAAGAAGCTGATTATATTTTCAGCATCATGGATCCGGACAATTCGGCGGAGGTGTTGCTTGAATTGGATGAGGACCTCAGAGAGACCATTCTGGCCAATCTTTCACCTGAAGAGATTGCAGATGAGCTGGATGAGCTGAGTTCAGATGATGCGGCGGACATCATTTCAGAATTGCCACATAATATCAAGCAGGAGGTCATCCAGGAAATTGAGGATGAAGATTTTGCCAAAGATGTGATCGAGTTGCTGAGGTACGACCACCAGACTGCCGGTGGTTTGATGGCGAAGGAGTTCATTAAGGTGAATGAAAACTGGCCGGTGGTTGATTGTACCAAAGAAATGAGGCACCAGGCTCAGAATGTCAAAAAGGTGCATGCCATATACGTAGTGGATGACCATGACAAGCTGGTTGGCCGCCTCTCCTTGCGCAGATTGCTGACAACCAATCTCCGGGCACCAATAAAGGATATTTACATCAAGGATGTCAAATCTGTCACGGTCGATACCGAAGATGTAGAAGTTGCCCGGATCATGCAGAAATATGACCTTGAGGCCATTCCTGTACTGGATGAACTGGGTACTTTGGTGGGGATCGTGACCATCGACGACATTGTGGACGTGATCAAGGAGGAAGCGGATAAGGACTACCAGATGGCAGCCGGTATCTCGCAGGATGTTGAAGCGGATGACACTATTTTTCAACTGACCAAAGCGCGCTTTCCCTGGTTGTTTTTGGCACTATTGGGTAGTCTGGTAGTGGTGAAGGTGTCCGGAAGTTTTGATGCGGCGCTTGATAAATTTCCTGTTTTGTTTTTCTTTACTCCGCTTATCGCGGCAATGGCGGGCAATGTTGGAGTACAGTCTTCAGCGATCATCGTTCAGGGTTTGGCCAATAATAGCCTGAGTGGTACGCTGTTCAACCGTTTACTGAAAGAGTTCAGTCTGAGCCTGATGAATGGAATGGTACTCGCATTGCTGTTAATGATAAGCAGTTATTTCCTTATCGGAGCGGAGTTCACGGTTGCATTGACTGTTTCCATTGCATTGATTTCAGTGATCGTCATCGCTTCACTCATCGGCACCTTTGTCCCGATCACGCTCAACAAATACGGGGTAGATCCTGCATTGGCCACCGGGCCGTTCATTACCACGAGCAACGATATTTTAGGGATCCTGATCTATTTCTCAATTGCCAAACTGATACTCGGATTTTAGCAGAAAGATTCAGGAAATGTTTGAACCCATGCGTCAAAAGGAACATCAATTGCTTTTTCAGCCATGAAAAAACAAAAAATCATCATCTATCAGGTTTTGACCCGTCTGTTTGGTATTCAACAAGAAAAATTCGTTCCCTGGGGAACCATTGAAGAAAACGGGGTTGGAAAAATGAGTGATTTTACCCCGGAAGCATTAAAGGCAGTCAGGGACCTTGGAATCACCCATATCTGGTACACCGGTATTGTGCATCATGCGGTGATACGCGATTATTCCGCTTACGGGATCAGCCATGACCACCCTCAAGTGGTTAAGGGCCGGGCCGGATCACCCTATGCGATCAAGGATTATTACAGCGTGGATCCTGATCTGGCGGAAGATCCGATGAAGCGAATGGAGGAATTCGAACAACTTGTGAACAGAACGCACCTTGCCGGTCTGAAAATGCTCATCGATATCGTACCCAACCACGTTGCAAGACATTACCATTCCATTGGAAAACCTGCCGGTACAGATGATTTCGGCCAATCAGATGATACTTCGCTTGAATATCACCGCAACAATAACTTTTATTATGTTCCAGGGAAAGCCTTTGAATTGCCGGAATGGGAAAATGGATATCTACCTCTTGGCGGGCGACCCTGGCCGGTTGAGTTGGGAGAATATGTTGAATTTCCCGCAAAATGGACCGGAAATGACTGCAGACATCATCGTCCAGGTTTTTATGACTGGTACGAAACGGTCAAGCTGAATTACGGGGTCAGGCCTGACGGAAGTCATGATTTTCCGTTTTTACCGGATGATTTTGCTGAAAAAGATGTGAAATCACATTACGAATTCTGGCAGCAACAGGAGGAATTGCCCGACACATGGAAAAAAATGAAAGAAATCGCCTTGTTCTGGCTGGCAAAAGGCGTCGATGGATTTCGTTTTGACATGGCTGAAATGGTTCCGGTTCCTTTTTGGAGTTATCTCAACGCTGCCATCAAACATTTTTATCCGGATGCTTTGCTCATCGCAGAGGTTTATCAGCCTCATCTGTACCATGATTTCCTGTTCAAGGCTAAAATGGATCTGCTATATGATAAAGTCGACCTGTATGATACCCTGAAAAACATTTTGACAGGAAAAGCCACCTGTCATGATATTTTTCCGGTTTCGGACCGGCTATACCCTTATTCGGACCGGCTGCTGCATTTCATGGAGAACCATGATGAAGACCGGATCGCAGGAAATTCTTTTTTGGCTGATGCCAAATCTGCCTTGCCGGCTATGGTGATCTCAGGGTGCCTGGACCAGGGAGCTCTCATGGTGTATTTTGGTCAGGAAACCGGGGAAGCAGCGCTTGATGCAGCAGGATTTGGCGGTGGCGGTAAGACAAGTATCTTCGATTATATCCGGGTCCCGAAGATCCGCGAATGGATGAATGGAGGAAAGTTTGACGGAGGTCTGCTCTCCGGGGAAAGCAAGGAATTGAGGGAAAGCTACAGGGCATTATTGCGGTTTTGCCTGAACAGTGAAGCCCTGCAAGGCCGGTTTTACGACCTTCACAGGCATAATTCACAGCTGGATCCGGGCGAAAAGTGGGGAAAACTTTATGTTTTTGCCAGGTATGGTGTGGATGAGAAGCTGCTTATCGCGTGCAATTTTGATATGTATAATGGCTATCATTTCCGTTTGGCGTTATATATAGAATTGGTTAAGATCTGGGAATTGAAACCGGGAAGTTACCGGCTTACAGATCAACTTGGAGGACAACATGATTTCATGCTGACAGTTGAAGGTGATCATGCGTTTGCAGATCTTGACATTGAAAAATCTGGCTCATTGATATTAAAGCTGGAGAACTGACCTTATTCAAACAGAGGACTGTAAATCTGAGCAGTTGCTAAAATCAGGCCAACAGCAAATTTTTCTAGTGGTCTCCACAACGATTGCACCGTTTTGCTTGTTAATAGAAAAAGCGTATTTTTAGAGCCTGTATACAGGAAAATTTAACTGGCCTCAGATTTGTCCTGCAAATTTTTATTTAAAACCATAAACATGAAACTGAATATTTTATTGGCATTTTTTTTATTGGTCACCCTTAATACTTTTGCCCAGATCATTGTGACAGAACCCTCCATTCCAGTTGAGAGCCAGGCTGTGACGATCATTTTTGATGCAACCAAAGGCACTGCCGGTTTAAAGGGTTATTCGGGAGATGTATATGCCCATACCGGTGTGATCACCGATAAAAGCTCCGGTGGTTCTGACTGGAAATATGTAAAAACCAACTGGGGACAAAACACCCCGGCAACCAAACTTACCCGGATCGGAACTGATCTGTATCAGCTGCAGATAGGCCCTTCCATAAGATCCTATTACGGAGTGCCTGTACAGGATGAAATCCTTAAAATGGCTTTTGTATTCAGGAGTTCTGACAGTTCAAAAGAAGGAAAAGACACCGGAGGAACGGATATTTTTGTCAATGTTTTCAAGGAAGGTTTTATCGTGAAATTTGATTTACCGCAGAATAATACACTGGCCGAACCTGGTCAAACCGTTGACTTCCGTATTTCTTCAAGTTATGATGCTGATCTTACTTTAAGGATCAACGACGAGCTGGTGGCCGGAACCCAGGGAAAAACCCTGGATCATGCTGCGGAATTCAATGAGCCGGGAGATTATATGGCGATTGCACAGGGAGTTTACCAGTCAGACACTATTAGCGACACGGTTTATATCTGCGTCAGGGAAGAAGCTGCCTTGATCCCTATGCCGGTCCACTATAAAAAGGGGATCAATTATCTTTCGGATTCACAGGTTGCCCTGGTGCTTTGGGCACCCGAAAAGGAATATGTCTATATTCTGGGGGATTTCAATGAATGGAGACCTCAGAATGCCTGGCAAATGAACAGGGACGGAGATTTTTACTGGTTGGAGATCGATGGGCTTACCCCTGGAAAATCCTATGTTTATCAGTACCTGATCGATGGAGCATTGCTTATTGCTGATCCATACACGGAACAGGTATCCGATCCTTTTCACGATAAAAACATATCGTCAACAGTCTACCCTGGCCTGGTAGCATATCCAGCTGGTAAAACTGCAGGGCTGGCAGCAGTTTTTCAAACAGGACAAGTTCCCTATGCATGGGAAGTGTCTGATTTTGAAGCACCTGACAAAACACAATTGGTGATATATGAGTTATTGGTCAGGGATTTTCATGAGGATCACAGCTATACTGCCGTTATAGAGAAACTCGATTATCTGGATTCATTGGGGATCAATGTTCTTGAACTGATGCCGGTCAACGAATTTGAAGGAAACTCATCCTGGGGATATAATCCTTCCTTTTATTTTGCGCCTGACAAATATTATGGTCCCAAAAATGAGTTGAAAAGGCTGGTGGATGAATGTCATAAACGCGGAATTGCAGTGGTGATCGACATGGTGCTCAATCACAGTTTCGGACAAAGTCCATTTGTACAGATGTATTTTGATGGCGGCAAGCCTGCCTTGAATAATCCCTGGTACAACCGTGAGCACAATTTTACCAATCCTGATGCCCACTGGGGTTATGATTTCAACCATGAAAGTCTGCACACCCAGGAACTGGTTGACAGCATTAATGCGTTCTGGATGAGCGAATATAAAATCGATGGATTCCGGTTTGATTTTACCAAAGGTTTCGGCAACAACATCAAGGGAAGCAATGACAGCTGGGGAAGCCTGTACGACGCTGACCGGATCCGACTGTTGAAAAGGATGTCCGATGAGATATGGAAGAGAAACCCGGATGCGCTGGTCATTTTTGAACATTTGTCAGACAATCCGGAAGAAAAGGAACTGGCTGAACACGGCATTCTGTTGTGGGGACGTATGGATATTCCGTATGCTGAAGCCGCGATGGGTTATCATACCAGCAACAAATCCGATCTGACCAGGATCTTATATACCTCAAGATCCTGGAGCAAAGCGCATTTGGTCGGCTATATGGAAAGTCATGATGAAGAAAGGCAGATGTACAAAATAAAGCAATGGGGCAATTCTTCCGGGAGTTACAGTACCAAAAATCCTGAGACGGCAGCTCATCGCGTCGGGTTGAACAGCCTTTTCTTTTTTCCGCTTCCGGGGCCCAAAATGATCTGGCAGTTTGGTGAGATCGGTTATGACATTTCGATCGATTTCGATTGCAGGGTATGTGAAAAACCTGTTTTGTGGGAATATTTTGAGATCGCATACCTTAAAAATATCTATCGCATCATGTCCAACATGATCCATTTAAAAAACACTTATGAAGTTTTTTCTAAGGGGAATCTGACCTACAGCCTTGCAGCTTCTGTTAAACAATACAGGATGTCCCTGGGAGATCAACATGTTTTTGCTGTGGGCAATTTTGATGTGATACCCAGGACCACCAGTTTGCTCATGCCGGCACAGGGAACATGGTATGAATATTTTTCACGGACGACAATTGAGGTGACCAATTCCAATCTGATCCTTACGCTTGAGCCGGGAGATTACCGTTTGTTTTCGACAGTTGAAATGGACTGGAAAACACCTATGAGCCCGGTGGATACAGATGATCTTCCGGTTCTGGATGATTTTTCCGAAATCGGCATTTATCCCAACCCAGCCGGCAACAGCATACATTTTGAACAGCCTTTGCACAGGTTGGAGATCTACACCCTGCAGGGACAATTGGTTCATGGTCTGACAGGCAATTCAGGAAATGAGATCAGGTATGCAGACATTCGGCATTTATCACCGGGAAGTTATGTTGTTTTGGGAGTAGATACTGAACAAAAAATGAGGATTGGCCGGATGGTGAAAAAATAAAACCTTTATTTCATTCTGGGAAATGAGGCTGTTTTTTTCAATCGGTCATAAAGGATCTCAGCGGTCTTCTGCCAATTAAAGTATTTCAACCGTTGGAAGCCTTTTTCGATCAGCTCACTTTTCAGACCAGGGGTTGAAATCAACTGATACATGGCTGATTGAATCGATCCGGGATCATGCGGGTCAACCAGCAGGGCAGCATTCCCTGCAACTTCCGGCATGCTGCTCACATTGGATGTGATCACCGGGACACCTGCTTCAAAACCTTCGAGAATGGGTATTCCAAATCCTTCAAAGACAGAGACATAACAAAGCGCCTCAGCGCTGCCAATATACCTTGGAAGGTCTTTTCTCGGGATTTGGGTCTGTATGATATCCTGTTTATACGGAGAATTTTTCCAGGTTTTGAGAAAAGTCCCGGTATTCCATGCGAGTCTGCCAAGTATCACCAACTTATGATCTGTTCCGTATTTTGATTTGAACTGCTCAAAGCCTTTGATCAGATTTTCGATGTTTTTCCTTGGATGAATGGATCCCAGATAGACAAAGTAGGGTTTTCCTCCTGTAAATTCTCTGCGGGTATGTATTTGGGTTGATTCCGGAACCGGGGAAAAATGTCCGTTTCCCGCATTATAGGCAACAGTTATCTTATCAGCCGAAATACCGTATTGTTGTATGATGTCATTTTTGGTGAATTCCGAAACTGCGATGATCTCTGTGGCTTTCCGGTGGAATCTGGGAAAGAAATACCGGTAATACAAGCGATGTGAAAGCGGAATGTGATCAGGATAGTGGATATAAGCCAGATCATGACAGACAAGTAAAGTTGGAATATCGGAACGCAGGCTGAGGTAGGTATCACCGGACAGGAAAACATCCGGTTTCAGTTTTTTGAACAGCCTGTAGATGGCCCATTCAAACCAATACAACATGAGTACCGGATGTCTTGTCGGAGGAAAAAGTACGATCGGATGAACATTTTCTCCCAACATAAAATGCTTACTGTAAGGCCGGTCAAAGATAAAATAAAAGCTGTCGTCAGGGTGGGCAGCCACCATTCTTTTCAGGGATTCATAATTGTACCTGGCAATGCCTTCCATGGTGTTTTCAAGCAGCAATCTTGTATTGACAGCGATGCGCATTTGTTTTGAAATTTAATTTTTGGGTGGCTAAAATACAAAATTGTACCATGTTTTTTTGAAAAATGCCGGAATTTAGCTTCAGAAAAAAACTTTTGCCAGACCATGCTGTTTATCAGGTGTAAATGAAGGCTGAACACCTTTTTAAATTTTATGGTTAATAACCCGGACTGCCACAATTTTGACAAGAAAGAATCGTATATTTGCGGTTTATTAAACTGAATAAATATAAAATAATATGACAAATGAGGTCAATTGTTCCTGGAAAGGGAACATGGCTTTTGAAGCAGAAGGCTTGGGAGGAAAAGTGATGCTGGATGCTTCAGAGGATGTTGGAGGAGAAGGTAAAGGTGTTAGGCCTAAAGCATTGATGCTCACCGCACTGGCTGGTTGTACCGCAATGGATGTAGCTTCTCTGTTCCGCAAAATGAATGCTGAACCTGATGATTTCAGGGTGTTGATTAAAGGTCAACTGACAGAAGAGCATCCCAAATATTATGATCAGGTGACCATCACTTATCAATTCTGGGGAAAAGAGCTGAAAAAGGACAAACTGGAGAAAGCGATCAATCTTTCCCTGACAAAATATTGTGGTGTAACGGAGATGTTCAGGCGCTTTGCTTTGGTCAGATCCGAAATTGAGTACTTTGAAGAATAAAATGCAAAAATGACGAATTATAAAGTAAAGGATATTGCTTTGGCTGCATGGGGCAGAAAGGAGATTGAACTGGCTGAAGCGGAAATGCCGGGGTTGATGGCGCTGAGGGAAGAATTTGGCCCAACCAAACCCTTGAAGGGTGCACGGATTGCCGGGTGTCTGCATATGACCATACAGACGGCGGTGTTGATCGAAACACTGGTCGAACTGGGTGCTGAAGTGGCCTGGTCTTCCTGCAATATTTTTTCCACACAGGATCATGCCGCTGCCGCGATCGCGGCAAAGGGAATTCCTGTATTCGCCTGGAAGGGTATGACTGAGGAGGAGTTCTGGTGGTGTATCGAAAAAACGCTGCACGCTTTTGAAGGGAATGCTCCGCTGAATATGATACTGGATGACGGGGGCGACCTCACCAATGTGGTTTTAGACCAGTTTCCGGAATTGACTGAAGGGATCAGGGGGCTTAGCGAAGAGACAACAACCGGAGTGCATCGTCTTTATGAACGAGCACGCAACGGGACTTTGCCTGTTCCTGCTTTCAATGTGAATGATTCAGTGACGAAATCCAAGTTTGACAACAAATACGGGTGCCGGGAATCCGCTGTGGATTCCATCAGGAGGGCAACGGATATTATGATGGCCGGGAAAATAGCCCTGGTAGCCGGGTACGGAGATGTTGGCAAGGGTACAGCCGCATCTCTCAGATCTGCCGGTTGCCGTGTAGTGGTCAGCGAAATCGATCCGATCTGTGCGTTGCAGGCAGCAATGGATGGTTTTGAAGTTAAAAGAATAGAGAATGTGATCCATACGGCTGACATTGTAGTAACTGCTACGGGCAATTGTGACATCATTACCGGAAAGCATTTTCCACTGATGAAGGACAAAGCCATCCTGGCAAATATTGGTCATTTTGACAATGAGATCCAGGTTTCCTGGCTGAAAAAATATTACGGGCATACCCGGGTGAACATCAAACCCCAGGTGGACATGTTTGAAATTGAAGGAAAAAGCATCATTTTGCTTGCAGAAGGGAGACTTGTCAATCTGGGTTGCGGCACGGGCCACCCATCCTTTGTGATGTCCAATTCCTTCACCAATCAGACACTGGCACAAATTGAACTCTGGCAGAACGCCGAAAATTACGAAAAAAAGGTATACGTACTTCCCAAAATCCTTGATGAAAAAGTTGCCCGCCTGCATCTTGATAAGCTTGGCGTTGAACTGGAAGAGCTGACAGAAGAGCAGGCGAAATATATTGGTGTTACCAAGGAAGGTCCGTTTAAACCTGAATCATACAGGTATTGAATCATTGTTGACTGAAACCAGGTTTGAAAGCGAAAAAATCATACGGTCAGCATTTTTTACACAATGACCATATAGCCGAAAAGATCGTTCAGGCTGTTGAATCCGTTGCATCAGGCTATTCGCTGTTGGAAATCGGACCCGGAAAAGGTGTACTGACCAGGTATTTTTGGCAAAAATATGCTGATTTTCTCGCCGTTGAAGCAGATATGGATATGATAAATGTATTGCAGGACAGCTTTCCGGGTATCGGGGGAAAAGTGATCTTTAAAGATTTTCTCAAACTCAATTTTAAACAGGTTTTCCCCGGAAAGGAGTTTATTATGTTCGGCAATTTTCCTTATAATATATCTTCCCAGATCCTGATCCGGATGCTTGAGCAAAAAGAAAGGGTGCCTTATCTGATCGGCATGTTCCAGAAAGAAATGGCTGACAGGGTCATTGCGCCCCCGGGTTCAAAGGTTTATGGAAGGATCAGTGTTATGGTTCAGGCGTTTTACAAAGGAAAAATGCTCTTTCAGGTATCTCCGGGCTCTTTTACACCGCCGCCCAAAGTCAATTCTGCCGTTATCCGGCTGGAAAGGCTTGAAAGAAAGCAATTAGACTGTGATGAACGATTGTTCAGGCAGGTTGTGGCGCAGGCTTTTTCGATGAGAAGGAAAATGCTCAGAAATACCCTGAAAGTTTTTATTCCTGACAATGAAATACTGCAAACAGACGTTTTTACTCAACGTCCGGAGACGCTGAGTGTGGAAGATTTCGTAAATTTAACCAATTTGATCAGTAAATACAGACAAAATGAGCCTTGAAAACAGAATTAATGAAGATTTGAAAGAAGCGATGAAAGCTAAGGATCAGGTTTCCCTGAGAGGTATCCGCGCGATCAAATCAGCCATTCTTCTCATGAAAACAGATGGAAGCGGGAAAGAGATCGATGAGGAAGCTGAGATCAGAATGCTCCAGAAATTAGTCAAACAAAGGAAAGATTCACTGGCAGTCTACCAGCAGCAAAAAAGAGATGACCTGGCGAAAGTGGAAGAAGAGGAAATTGCGGTGATCGCCAGATATCTACCCTCACAATTGTCTGAGGACGAGATCAGGCAAATGATGACCGGCCTGATCACACAAGTCGGGGCCACATCCATGAAGGATATGGGAAAAGTGATGGCACTGGCCGGAAAAGCATTTGCCGGAAGGGCTGAAAATGCCACTGTGGCAAGGATACTGAAGGAATTGCTCAGCGCATAGAAAGAGTAAAGATGTCAAAAACCGAGGATTTACTTCTGATCAGGGAGCAGCTGAAAAGTTATATCGGCCTGTTGGATAAAGCCAGTCAGATGATCGTTGATGAAGGCATCAGCCGATATCCGATCATGGTGATACACAAACAGGAAATTCAGTTAGGCGTGCCATTGGAAATAGAACAGCGCTTACCGGGTGGATGGCTGATCAATGCTTCCACACTGGAAGAATTTGTAAGTAAAAGGATCGTTGACGAAGAAAAGGTTGGCGAATTCAGAAAGCTATACAAGCAGCATGAAGATCATGTCTGTCTGTTGCTGCTGAGCGAGCTCGGAGTACAGTTCGTTTTTTATGAGAAAAAATAGTATGAAGGAAATCAAGGATAAGAAACACCACATTTCTGAAACAACCCATCACGATGATCATCACGATCACTCGTTTTTGCAGTCTGTCAACAATATGAAAATCGTTATCCCCATTTTATTGGGTTTGCTGGTGGTTGGTTATCTGATGTGGAAGCAGGTAGATCTGGAAGAGATCAAAAAGATTGACTGGCATTTCAGCGTTTTCGCCTGGCTTGGAATTGCTCTACTGATCTATGTTTTAAGACACCTTGCTTTATCCTGGAGACTGGTTCTTTTTACTGAAAATAAATTCAGCTTCAAAAAGGCGATTGAAGTGATATTTATCTGGGAATTCGCTTCAGCAATTTCACCTACCAGTTTTGGCGGTACAGCTGTAGCAACTTATATTCTGGCACAGGAAAGGATCAAATCTTCAAAATCCATTACGATCATATTGTATTCAATAGTTGTGGATACAGCTTTTTTATTGCTGGCGGTCATCCTGCTTTTTGCCTTTGCGGGTGCTTCCATTGTAGGTCCTGATGCCGTGAATGCAAGTGATATGGGCAATTACATCTATTCCTTCCTGGGTGTTTTGGTTTTTATGGCAGCCTACGGATTTTTCTTTTTTTATGGCTTGTTCATCAATCCTAAAAAGATCAAACAAGCCATATGTTATCTCAGCCGGATCAAATGGCTGACCAAATACAAGGAAACGATGATCCGAACGGGAGACGGTGTGATCGTCGCTTCTCATGAATTGTCACACAAGCGCTGGAAATATCATTTCAATGTATTTTTGGCTACGGCGGTCGCCTGGACGCTCCGTTTCAGTTTGGTGAATTTCATCATCATTGCACTTATTTCCGGTACGGGGAAAGACATTTATTCTCAGTTGATCCTCTTTGGTAGAAACATAGGGATCTATGTCCAGACTGCTTTTACACCAACACCGGGTGCATCCGGTTTCTCTGAAATCATGTTTGGGGGTATGTACTCGGACTATGTGCCGATAGGTGTGGCCCTGTTGATTGCACTGGTCTGGAGGCTGATCAGCTATTATGCCTATCTTTTTGCGGGAGTGATCGTTGTGCCTAACTGGATCCGGAAAGTCATCCGCCACAGGAAGTTGACCAAAAAAGCGCATCTGCCTGACCAAAAAATGCTCACAGTTGATCCGGGTAGTTGTGGTGCTGAAAAATAAAAAACGATCATTGATTTAAAATTGTGTGATAAGCCCTTTCTCATTTTTGAACTAATGTTTTTGTTTTACCGGTGTATGCCAGGATATCAACTTAACTTATCCTCATGATCTTCTGCATTATTATATTTCTATTTCCTTAAAATTTTCAGAATAATTGTTATCCGTTTTGATGTTTTTAGGGGGTGTATCCAAATTCTATTTTATTTAAAATCAATTTAAATTATTGGTTTTTTATTTGTTAATAATTGTTAATTGCCCTATTTATTCCCTATATTTAGACTTTTTTTGAAAAGAAGGGTAGGTTGCATTCCTGTCATATAGAATTAAGTTAGTACTAAATTTCGGATTTCCGGAAGTGCAACTGTTGATTAGGAGTAATTTTTTAACAAGCGGGGCTTAATTTTAACATGTGACGGCATGAACTGTGAATGAGAAAAAGTTGACAGATTAAAAATTAGCTTGTGCAGGAAAACAATGTAAATCAGATGAAAAAGGTTTTTTGGTATCTTGCCCTACTTTGTATACCGATCATTTTATCCGGTCAGGAAAACTCCGTTCCCAGTTACAAACTGTCCGGATTTGTAAAAAACGACCTGTTTTGGGATTCCAGGCAGACTGTGGATATCCGTGAAGGCCATTTCCTGTTATTTCCAAAACCCGTATTGGAAGATGTTTCAGGTGCAGATATAAATGCCCATCCTTCATTTAATTTTTTAGCCATACAGTCCAGGCTGAAACTTGATCTAAACGGGCCGGATGCACTAGGTGCCAAAACTTCCGGAATGATGGAAGCTGAATTTTTTGGTATGTCGGAAGCAGATATCAATGGTTTAAGGTTGAGACACGCCATAATCAAACTGAATTGGCCTGAAACGGAATTGATGATGGGACAATTTTGGCACCCGATGTTCAATACAAGTTGTTTCCCGGATGTCGTTTCCTTCAATACAGGGGTTCCATTCCTGGTTTTCTCCCGCAATCCCCAGGTAAGGTTGACACAGGATCTGGGTAAACTAAAGATTTACATGACCTTGTTGTCACAGCTGGATTTTAAGAGTACTGGTCCGCTTCTCGGAGCAAGTACAAGTTATATCAGGAATTCCGGGATCCCTTCCCTGAATATCAATGCGGAATACAGCGTTAAAAATGCAGACAGGAAAACAGGTTTTCTGATAGGGTTTGCCGGCAATTTCAAAAAGCTGACACCCAGGTTGCAGGTCTCCGGTGTAAAAGTAAATGACAGTTTTCATTCCTTTTCCTATATGGCATATTTAAAAGCAGAATCGCCTCTATTGACAGTCAAGGGAGCTGCCTATTATGGTCAGAATACCTATGATTATACGATGCTGGGTGGTTATGTTGAATTTCCCGATCCGTCAATAAGCAACAGATTCAATTACGAAAATGTTTCAGTCTTGTCTTCATGGGCAGAATTGATGACCAATGGGAAAAAGGTCAAAGCAGGATTGTTTTTGGGATACAGCAAAAATCTGGGAACAGATCAGATTTTGCCCCAGGGAACCACCTTTTATTCAAGAGGAGATAATATTGATCAATTGTACAGGATCTCGCCAAGGATGATCTGGAATTTCGGTAAATTCAGAATAGCTCCGGAAGTCGAGTATACTGTTGCATATTACGGAGAAACTAAAGATCAGTATGGCAGAGTGACCAATGCATCACCTGTAGGTAATATCAGGCTGTTGACCGGGTTGTTTTACTTCTTCTGAACAGGTTAATATTTCCGATAAATAAAGTTTAAAATGATTCTTAAAAATAATTGTTAATTAAAACAGATAGTGTTATGATCAAGAAAATTTCAAGTATGGCGGAATATCATCAGCAGTACCAGGAAAGCGTACAGGATCCTGAAGGATTCTGGGCGAAACAGGCTGAGACATTCATGTGGCATAAAAAATGGGATAAGGTTTTAGATTGGAACTTTAAAGAACCTAATGTAAAATGGTTCATCAATGGTAAACTCAATATAACAGAAAATATTTTTGAAAGGAATTTGCCCACAAGAAAGGACCAGGTCGCATTGATCTGGGAACCAAATGATCCTAAAGAAAAAGAGATCAAACTGACTTACGGGCAGTTGTATGAAAAAGTTTGTGTTATGGCCAATGCATTGAAAAAACAAGGCGTTGGCAAAGGGGACAGAGTGGCCATTTATCTTCCCATGGTTCCTGAATTGCCCATTTCCATGCTGGCATGTGCTAGAATAGGAGCTGTACACAGTATCGTATTTGCCGGTTTCTCTGCCACATCTCTGAAGGACAGGATCAATGACAGCGAATGTAAGATCATTCTTACAGCTGACGGACTTTACAGAGGTAATAAAAATGTAAGCCTTAAAACCATTGTTGATGAAGCATTGGAAGGATGTCCAAGCATTGAAAAATCAATCGTTTTAAGACGTACCGGGGAAGATGTAAAAATGGTGGAAGGAAGAGATGTATGGTGGGATGATTTTCTGAGGGGTGTTTCCAAAGAAAATACTGCCGAAGTCATGGATTCAGAAGATACTTTGTTTATTCTTTATACTTCAGGGTCAACCGGAAAACCAAAAGGTGTTTTGCATACGATCGGCGGATACATGGTCTATGCTGAATATTCCTTTATGAATGTGTTCCAATACAACGAAGGTGACGTTTATTTCTGTACTGCAGACATCGGATGGATCACCGGGCACAGTTATCTGGCTTACGGTCCGCTTTTGGCAGGTGCAACCAGCATCATGTTTGAAGGCGTTCCTTCTTATCCGGATGCAGGACGTTTCTGGGATATCGTGGACAAATACAAAGTGACACATTTCTATACTGCTCCAACTGCCATCCGCGCATTGATCGCCATGGGTGACCAATGGGTAACTTCCAAAGATTTAAGTTCGCTCAAGGTTTTGGGTTCCGTCGGTGAGCCGATCAACGAAGAAGCCTGGAAATGGTATAATGACCTGGTGGGAAAAGGAAGATGCCCGATCGTGGATACCTGGTGGCAAACTGAAACAGGAGGAATTCTGATCTCTCCATTGGCAGGAATTACACCGCTTAAGCCATCTTATGCCACATTGCCACTTCCGGGCGTTCAGCCAATTTTGGTGGATCCGGAAGGAAAAGAGATAGAAGGCAACGGAGTTCAGGGCAACTTATGCATGAAATTCCCCTGGCCAGGTATGATCAGATCTACTTACGGTGACCATGAAAGATGCAGGGTGAACTATTTTGCAACTTATGAAAATCTGTATTTTACAGGTGACGGTGCGAAAAGAGACGAAGACGGATTTTACAGGATCCTGGGAAGGGTGGATGATGTGATCAATGTTTCCGGTCACCGTATCGGAACTGCTGAGGTGGAAGACGCCATCAATCAGCATCCTAAAGTTGTGGAATCTGCAGTAGTAGGTTATCCTCATCCTATCAAAGGGGCAGGAATTTACGCTTATGTGACAACAGAGCATCTGACAGACAGTGAACTGATCACTATTGAGAAAGAGATCGTTGATCTGGTTGCAAAACTGATCGGGCCTATTGCTAAACCCGATAAGATCCAGCTGACTCCGGGCTTACCTAAAACTCGTTCAGGTAAGATCATGCGTCGTATTCTCCGCAAAATCGGTGAAGGTGATGCTTCCAGCCTTGGAGATACTTCAACCTTGCTTGATCCAAGCATTGTGGAAGACATCATCAAAGGTGCCAAAGTGGATGTCAAACGCTAAAAAAATCATCAACATAACCCATACTGTTTCACACAGTATGGGTTTTTAAAATCTAAACAAAATGGAAAATAAAACTACTTTTAACAGATGGTGGGTTGTGATTGGAGCACTGTTAATTCAATTGAGTCTTGGTGCAATTTATATCTACAGTGTTTTTAAACCTGCCCTGAAAGAACGTTTTCCTGAGTGGAGTGATACAGACCTGGCATTACCTTCTCAATTGGTGCTTGCTTTTTTTGCCATCAGCATGATCTTTGCCGGAAGGATACAGGACAAGCTCGGTCCAAGACTTATCGCAACTCTCGGGGGAATCTTTCTCGGAGTAGGTCTGCTGATCGCTTCATTTGCAACTAACCTGACCGTTTTTGTCATAGGCTTCAGCATCATCGGTGGTATCGGTGTGGGTACGGCTTATGTTTGTCCAATTGCAACCTGTGTCAAATGGTTTCCGGACAAAAGAGGTTTGATCACAGGCCTGGCTGTTGCCGGTTTTGGTGCAGGTGCGCTTTTATTCACTCCTGTAGCCAAATCCCTCATCGCTGATCAGGGTATCATGACTACCTTTATGTATCTGGGTATCATTTTTCTGATCGCTGTTGTGATCGGAGCACAATTCATGAGAGTTCCTCCCGCCGGATATAAACCTGCAGGATGGAATCCGCCGGTACAGGCCGGAACAAGCCAAAGTAATCTTCAGAATGATTTTTCCACATCTCAGATGCTCAGGACTTCCCAGTTTTGGTTGTTGTGGCTGACCTATTTTGCAGGGTGTACAGCAGGTTTGATGATCATCATGAATGTGACCAACGTTTGGCAATCCACTTCGTTTTTGAAACATGTTGCTGATGGTGAGGCACTCATCAAAGCAGATGTGTATAAAGCAATAACTGCTGCGGGGGCTACCGCTGTCATGATCGTCGCCATTCTGAATGCCTTTGGAAGGATCGCCTGGGGAAAAATTTCCGACATGATCGGAAGAAGAAAAACTCTTATCATAATGCTGCTGTTGGCAGGAGTGGTGATGCTGATACTGAATTTATTGAAATCTTATGAGACCTACATCATCGGTGTATCCATCATCGGCCTCTGTTTCGGAGGATTTCTCGCCTTGTATCCGGCTGTTACAGCGGATTATTTTGGAACGAAAAACGTTGGTGCAAATTATGGGTGGATGTTTACAGCTTATGGTGCCGGCGGACTTTTCGGCCCCTGGCTTGCACCAAAACTTATGGAGGTTGTAGAGAAAATCCAATATGAAACAGTGGATAAAGCCAATGAGGTGATGATTTCTGCCGTTCCGTACAATGCCGGAAATTATCAGATGGCATTTGTGATTTCAGGTATCATGTGCCTTGTAGCTGCTGTGCTCGTATATTTTATCCGTCAGCCGAAATTGAAGGCATAGTTTAAATAAAAATGCAAAAAAGCTTTGAAATCGAGGGGAACATTAAACTTAGCGGATAGAATAGCTTATGCTTAATAAAAGGAATTAAAACTCAAAAAATGACCCTTGCCTGGAGTTCCACGCAAGGGTCTTTCTTTTTGTGATCCAGATTATTCTTCAGGTTGAGATACCGGAGCCAGGTATTTGGAACGGATGACTTGCTCCAGTTCATCTGCAACCTCCGGATTATCCTTTAAAAAATCCAGTGCAGGTGCTCTTCCCTGAGCGATTTTGGTACCTTTATAAGCATACCAGGAACCGCTTTTCTCAACCAGATCCAGTTCAACAGCGATGTCCAGGATCTCTCCCATTTTGGATATGCCTTCACCGTAGATGATATCAAAATTGGCCGTCTTAAATGGTGAAGCCAATTTATTCTTAACCACTTTTACTTTCGTTGGTGCACCTGTGACTTCACCTTCCTTATCTTTCAGGGCTGTTCCTGATTTTCTGATATCCAGTCTCACAGAAGCATAGAATTTGAGCGCATTTCCACCGGTGGTGGTTTCAGGGTTACCAAACATCACACCGATCTTTTCACGGAGTTGGTTGATAAAAATGCAGCAACAATTCGTTCTGCCAATAATACCCGTCAGTTTTCTCAGTGCCTGGGACATCAATCTTGCCTGCAGACCCATTTTTGAGTCTCCCATCTCACCTTCAATCTCGCTCTTTGGTGTCAGGGCGGCAACGGAGTCAATCACGATGATATCTATTGCTCCGGACCTGATCAGATTTTCGGCGATCTCCAACGCCTGCTCCCCGTGATCCGGTTGTGATATCAGCAAATTGTCGATATCCACTCCCAGTGCTTCAGCATATTTTCTGTCAAAAGCGTGCTCGGCATCAATGAAAGCAGCAATTCCTCCTGCTTTTTGTGCCTCTGCAATAGCGTGAATGGCCAATGTCGTTTTTCCGGAAGATTCGGGGCCATAGATCTCAACGACTCTTCCGCGGGGTAAACCTCCGATTCCCAACGCAATATCCAGACTGAGTGAACCAGTGGATATGGTGTTAACATCAATAACTGCCTGGTCGCCAAGACGCATAACGGTACCTTTACCGTAAGACTTTTCGATCTTGTCAACTGCCAGTTTGAGGGCTTTCAATTTTTCTTCTTTGTTATTTCCCATATCTAAAAATTTTTTTCAAAGGTAAAATTTATTTGGATAAATGAATTATTTCGGGCTTGTTAAAACTATGACGCAGAAGATGCATCGATGCAGATGGTAATAAATCTCGTTTAAAAGCTCAATAAATTTCGAAAACCATTTCAAAGGTTGTTGGGAATTCAACCAATTTAAATTTTGAGTATGAATTCAATTTTAAAACTTTTAATCATTATTTTATTTTTAGTTATTAAACTATTTTTGAATTACAGTATCTAAAGAGAAGGTGAGAAAAACAAACAATAATCGCCTATTTACGGACAGGATTTTTTTTATTACTTTTTTCCTCCTGAATACACATTTTTTGCAAAAAATCTCTATTTCATTAATGTAACCTGAAAAAATCAAGGACAATGAACAGACGCAGCAGTATAGGCTTAATTTTCAATGGTATTAGGCAGGAAAACGATTCAGAAAATGCTTTAACTTCTAAAACGATTCAGAATTTGGATCCTTTTACAGGTAGCTGGACAATAGAGCATGCGGCACATTTACTGCGCCGGACATGTTTCGGACCAACCCGGCAGGAAATCGAACTAGCCTATCAGGATGGGCTTGAAGGGACTTTGGAAATGCTATTCAGGTCTGAACCACTTCCTGCGCCACCGATAAACCATTCAAGCAATACAGATCCGTTTGTGCCTCTTGGTTCAACATGGATCGATGCGCCATATGTTCAGGATTTGAATTTAAGGGCCTATCGCACACAATCATTGTACGCCTGGACCATCAAAAATCTGCTGGATAGCGGATTGCACATCCGGGAAAAAATGACACTGTTTTGGCATAATCATTATGCAACAGAAATTTCAGTGGTAAATGACCCCAAATTCCAGTATAGGTATATATCATTGCTTCGTGAAAATGCAACAGGAAATTTCAGGGAATTGACCAAAAAAGTTACAATTGATCTGACTATGCTCAGATATTTGAATGGAAACCAGAATACCAAAAATAATCCGAATGAAAATTATGCCAGAGAGCTTCTGGAACTTTTCACTATTGGGAAAGGTGCCCAGGTTGGCCCGGGAGATTACACCAATTACACAGAAGATGATGTATTGGCCATTGCAAAAGTTTTGACCGGATGGCGTGACAGAGGTTATAATACAACAAATCCGGAACAGCCTGTAATGGCGGAATTCAGACAGACCCAGCATGATATGAGTACCAAAGTATTGTCACACAGATTTGATAATCAACAAATTCCAAATCTTAATGAAAATGAATACAGCCTTCTGATTGACATTATTTTTGAAAAGGATGAGTGCGCCTTTTTTATTGCCCGAAAGCTATACAGGTGGTTTGTATACTATGAAATAACTCCGGATATAGAAACAGAAGTAATACAGCCATTGGCAGAATTGATCATTTCGTCAGATTACAATCTTGAAACAGCTTTGAAAACCCTGCTTGGTTCAAATCACTTTTATGAAGACTGTTACCGGGGCGCCATGATCAAGCATCCCATTGATTATGTTGTCAGTATGTTGAGACAATTTGGGTGGACTGCTCCGGGTAGTCAGAATACACAATACCGGTATTTTAATCTGATCCACAATTTTACTGTCAATTTGCAGATGGCATATTACAATCCACCCGGAGTGTCTGGCTGGAAAGCCTGGTATCAGGAGCCTGCCTGGTATCAGGTTTGGATCAATTCTGTCACGTTGCCTGTAAGAGCCGACATTGCTTCTTTGGTGACATATTCGGGTTTTCAGGTTGGGAACAATCCCAAAGCGCCAATTCCGGTAATGGACTGGCTGGAGGGCATTCCGGAGCCACAATCAGCCGATTCAGTCATTGCTCAATTGGCCCTGCAATTATTTGCACATCCTCTTGCAGAAGAAAAAAAGAATTACCTGAAGGAAGTATTGTTGCCTGGTCTGCCGGATTATGAATGGACGATTGAGTACCTGGATTATAAGGCAAATCCGGATAATGAAGAGCTTATGGAAGCTCTGGCCAATAAATTGCGGAACCTGATCGCAACCATGATGCAAATGCCGGAATACCATCTTTGTTAAAACGATCCCAAACTTTCCTCCTGGAATGAAAAAATAAATTTTGAAATGAAACGCAGAACATTTATAAAAAAGACAGCGACCGCATCCATTACTCTGCCGGTATTTATTTATGGAAATAAATTGACTGCATTGGCAGGAAACAGATTTTCACTTTTCAATGGGATGGATGAATATTCAGATAAAGTGTTGGTATTGATTCAGTTAAATGGTGGGAATGACGGGTTGAACATGGTATTGCCTCTCGATCAATATGATAACCTTGTAAAAGCAAGACAAAACATTTACATACCGGAATCCAAAGCATTAAAGCTGAATTCAATGACAGGACTGCACCCTTCCATGCCGGGAATGAAACAGCAGTTTGATCAGGGGAAAGTCTGCATTATACAAAATGTAGGATATCCGGATCAAAACCGTTCGCATTTCAGGTCTACGGATATTTGGCAAAGCGCATCAGATGCCCGGGAAGTCCTGAAAACAGGTTGGTTAGGCAGATATTTTGATCAGGAAATCAGTGGTTACCCGGAAGGTTTTCCAAATGAATTATATCCCGATCCTTTTGCCCTCACGATCGGAAGTATCATATCTGAAACTTGTCAGGGTATTCTGGCCAATTACAGCCTGGCAATCGAAGATCCCAACGGACTGTCTCCTCTCCTTGAGGATGACGGAACTGTTTCTGATCCAAATTTTTGCTACGGTAAAGAATTGACGTTCGTACGGAATGCTGTCATTCAGACCAATGCCTATGCGGATGTGATCACAGAAGCGGCTGGGAAAGGGCAAAATGCAGTGGATTACCCCGAAACGAATAAACTGGCCAGGCAACTCAAAACCATTGCTTTACTTATTTCTGGGGGATTGAAGACCCGGGTTTATATCGCTAACCTTGGAGGATTCGATACTCATGCCAATCAGGTAGAGGAGTCAGATACTACTGCCGGCAGTCATGCAGAACTATTATCGACCTTATCTGAAGCCATTTCTGTTTTTCAGCAGGATCTGGCGTTGCAGCAATTGGAAGAGAGGGTTGTTGGTATGACTTTTTCAGAATTTGGAAGGAGAATTCTTTCAAATGGTGCTAATGGCACTGATCACGGAAGCGCTGCACCTTTATTTGTTTTCGGAAAATGCGTTAATCCTGCTATTATTGGTTCCAGCCCGGTGATCCAGCAAGAAGTTGATCCTCAGGAAGGAATCGCAATGGAATTTGATTTTCGCTCAGTTTATGGCTCGCTGCTACATCAATGGTTCGGGGTGCCGGTCCAGAATGTTCAGTCCATTTTGTATGATGGATTTTCTGAAATTCCTGTCATTTCCGGCTGTTCGACTGTTCAGAATACTGAAATTTCGGACTTTAAGCGTAACATCAGGCTCAGGGTATATCCAAATCCATTTTCAACTTGTACCGAAATAAGCTTTGAAAGTAAAGGTGAAAAAGCCAAACTGAGTATTTTTAACAGTATGGGGTTTGAGATTAAAGTAATTGCGGACAAATACCTGGAAGAAGGACTGCACCGCTATTCCCTGACATCTGAAAATCATTGGCTTGGGGGTAATTATTTTGTTCATGTACATACTTTGACACATCAGGAAACTTGTTCGGTAATACATATCAATAACAGGTAACTACGATGTGAGATCGGGAGAAAGCACATAAAATCTAACACAAGGCTCTATCAAAATAATGAGTTTTTGTTGATCCTTTTGCCTGATTATTCGTATGATAAGTGGGTTGTTAATTATGTAAATGTTTATCAATCATTTTATTGTGGTGCTGACTTTTTCCTTTCCACTTCTTACTCCTTCAAACCTTCAATTAGATATACAGAAGGCACAAAAGCTTTACTGACTAATCGTTGAATTTTTCCTGTTTTAAACCCTGCCGTTTCCAGAAGTTGTTTTGTCTGGTCAATTGACGGATATTCCGCTTTGGAAGTGGTAAGTTTAACTAATCTAAGCCAAAAAGCATCATACCGATTGTTTTTGTTGGCAAAAATGAGGAAAATCCTGCCTTTAGGTTTTAAATGAGATCTTAACTTCTTTAAAAACAAATGCTTATCTTCAACATAAGGAAATGCATGTGTGGACACAATATAATCGTAGAATTCTTTTTGGAGCACATTTTCCACTTCTCCGCAAATAAATCTTATGTTTTCATTAGGGAATAATCGTCCGGCTTTTTCGATCATTTTAGGTGATGGGTCAATACCATCAATCCTGGAATCCGGGAATTCGTTTTTCAGATCATTGCAAAGTTCGCCGATCCCACAACCTGCATCCAAAATGCTTTGGGCAGGAGGTAACTCTTTTAAAGCATTGACGATCAACAAACGCGAGGGTTTCAAAACAAATTTTTGAACCCAGAGTTTTTCATACCAGCCGGCATGGTAATCCCAGATTTTTTGTCCAAACATGTTTATTATTTCCAGATGAATATTTTTATAAAATATAAAGCTCCAAAATAGGCACTTTTCAACGATACTTTCAACCCATTGGCCCAACCGTATTTTCTCATCAAATGGCTGAGGGTGGTATGTCTGAATAAGGGAAGCAGATATAAAAAATAGAGCCATAAGTAATACGAAAGGGCTGAAATATACTTTGGTTTCTGATGTAGTCGCAAAAGGTCATAACGCCATGATTTTTTCAGATTGAACCCGGTTTTCTGTTGGATTGCATCATCAGTATTGGGTAAAACAGTTGGTGTGGAAAAAGTGGCATATTGAATTTTATTTTTATGGACATATTTTGCGAGTTCTAAAAAACCGGAGTGCTTCCAGTCAGGATTGCAGATAAACAGTGCAAACAATTCAATACCCAATTCCGCACAGATTTTAATGGTGAGGTCGTTGTCACCAGTCCTGGCTTTCTTGTGTACAGTCTTCAAATCCTGATCCGTAATGTATTCAAATCCGACGATCAGGCCTGAAAGTCCGTTTTGACGGAGCCTTTTTAATAAATCGTAGTTTTTGGCAATAAAGTCGGAAGTTCCGTAAGCGATGAATTTTTTCCGGATCCGGCGGTTCTCAAGCGCTTCGCAAAAAGAGTTGAGCCGTTTTTTATCAATCAGAAAATTGTCGTCAACTATAAATACATTATCCGTCCGGAGATCCTCAATTTCATTGACTACTTCCCTGACAGGCCGGGCATGATACACTCCGCCATTCATTTTCCGGCAAAAACAAAAGGTGCATTGTCCTGTGCAACTGAATGCTGTTTTGACTGTTGCACAGGAGCCATAATGAAAGTAATAATAATGCCGTGGATTTGCATTGAACAATATCCTGTCGGGTGTCGGCAGCACAGGAGCATGACCGGAAAGCGGGGTTTTTCTGAATCCTGTTTTTTTATACGCAACACCTTCCAGGTCTTCAGGCAAAGTACCGGATTCAAGAGATGCAGCGATCTGACTAATGGCAGGCAGATGGTTACCGTATACAACTGCATCGATAAAAGGTGAGAAAAAATGTTCAGGCACCACTTCTGCATGAACGCCTCCCACGACAATATAAAGTTCCGGAAATTTTTCCTTAAGCTTTTTTGAAAACGAAAGTACAATTGCGGTTTGGGTGATATAACAACTGATGCAAAGCAGCCGAAATTCATCGGATGAAAGTGTTTTAAACAAGGATCTTTTACTTCCTTTCACCAAAAATGAAACAGTGTGGTCTTCTTTTAAAGCAGTATAAATATATTCTAATTCAAGCGGTTCGCACGAAATCAAATAGTCCATCGGGATAGACTGCCGGGGAACTTCAGGTGTATAAAGCAAAATTTTCATATACAGTCTTTAAACTACGCCGGGTTTTGAATTTCCGCTCAATAAAGGTAATGAAATTATGCACGGTCAAAAGAAATATTTTCGGTTATCCCATTAACAGACACAATATATGGGGTCTGTTATTAATTTGCCTGTTCAACCGGAGAAGTGTTTTAAAATGAACAGGAAACCGGGAATCAGGAAAATTTTTCAAAGTATAAGGATGATGATTTATTAAAGGCAAATCATATAAACTATTCCAAGGGCCAAAAAAAAGGACCGCTGATGCGATCCTGTTTTAATTTTAGACCAGATTTTTCAAATCCGGACTGCAAAACCCGCACTGTAGTCAAGTATTTTTTGCCGGGAACTTTCTGAAGGCAAATAGGCTAATGAAGTAAAATTATCTTTTGCTTTTTTCAGCCTGAGATACAATTGAAACAATTGAGGATCATTTTCAAGTGCATATTCAACTTCAAGTCTTTCAAACAAATCCGATTCCCGGTATACATATCTGACCAGTGCATTCTCCGTGTAAATTTCTTCCATACAGTACATTTATTCATTAATGCTTTTTACATCACTCTTAACTTTAAAATGATTGTAAATATTGTATGGTTTTAAATTATTTTTTCAGCCTATTTGACACGTTTCCAGTACTGTGTCCGCCCTATAAGAGAAATACCGATATAACCCCTTACAGCCAGTTTGTTTTTACTTTCAAGGGATATTTTACACCTGTAAACACTACCATCAGCCGGATCCACGATCTCACCACCTGTGAGCTTTTCCCCGTCTGCCTTCATGTCCCACAGAATATCGAGGTTGATCAGGCTCTTCCCTTTTTTGTCACCAGGGCAGTCATTGCATACTTTTGTGGTAGCTCCGGGTAGCAGTTTTACTACCTTACCGTAATATTTGGTTCCTTTTTTGTAGATTTCAACGTGTGATTTAGGATCTCCGGTTTTATCATCAATGGTTTCCCATACTCCGGTAATGCTTTGCCCGATAAGATTTCCGGCAAACAAAAACAACACCACAAAGGCTGTTAAAGAGCTAATTTTTTTCATAGATCAAAATGTGTATTTAGTTAAGTAATAGGTATTAAACCTTCATTTTGCAATGATAGTACAATAATGCAATATAATCGATATTAAAACCAAAAATTAAAACAATTGACATTAAAAAATTCAGACCGGCAAAATATCTTTTGATTTATAATCAAATTATAAAATATCACGAGAGTGCGGTAAAAATTAAAGGTTAAAATTATATGTTAGAGATGCCTCACTTCTTCAGGATGACAGACAGTTCGCTATTTGTGTTTATCCCCTTAGCCTCCTGAAATACTTGTCATTTCGGGAGGAGCAAAAAATCTTGGAATTTTTGTCGGTCAGTAATGATAAAATATGTAGGTCATATGAATATATCAATTGTTTGCAGATTATATGAACTTAGCGATCATTTCAAATAAAAACATTCAGATTTTGACTTTCACCTGGCTTCCAGATCAGTTTTTCAAAATCCCTGATCCTGTGATCTTCCACGCTGATGCCTTCATTTTCAAGCAATTGCTGCATGAGTTCAGGCGTCGGGAAATGATTTCTTCCGGACAATTCTCCTTTTCTGTTGACTACCCTGTGAGCGGGGATATCTGTCCCGTAGGAAAAACTTTTATTCAGTGCCCAACCGACCATTCTGGCCGAACCCAGTCCCAGAAAATCTGCGATCAAACCGTAGGTACAGACCCTGCCGGGAGGGATCAGCCTGGTCACATCGTAAACCATTTGAAAATAGTGTTCTTTCATATTATTCCGGGTTGATTTTAACTGAAGTCATGGTCAGGGAACCTGCAACAGCCATATCGTTGAACAATTCGATCTGATCTTTTTTATCCTGCATGGCCAGGGTATACAACAAAGGTAAGTAATGTTCAGGTGTAGGTATTGCCAACTCAAATGCTTTTCCATTTTTTGAATATTGGATCAATGCGTTGTGATTGCCTTCCTGTATGTATTGATTCATTTTTGCACGAGCTTCCAGAGCCCAGTCAAAGCCATGGTCAAGTTTGTCCATATTACGCCAATCCACTTTTCCCAGGTTGTGTACCATATTACCACTTCCGACGATCAAAACGCCCTTTTCCCTCAGTCCGGCCAAATGTTTTCCGAGATTGTAATGGTATTCGGACGGTTGCCTGTAATCCAGGCTCATTTGTATGACAGGAATATCCGCTTTGGGAAACAAGTGCTTCAAAACACTCCATGCGCCATGATCCAGACCCCATTGGTCATCCAGGCCGATGGGAACAGCGGATATCAACTCCTTAATTTCTTTGGCAAATGCCGGACTACCGGGAGCCGGATACTGTACTTCATACAATTCCGGTGGAAAACCCCTGAAATCGTGGATCGTTTTCGGATATTCCATTGCAGTGACAAATGTCCCGGCAGTTTCCCAATGAGCAGAAATGCACAAAATGATCTTTGGCGTTGGAATTTCTTCAGCCATTTTCCTGAAGCCCCGTGTAAATACATTTTCTGTGATCGCATTCATCGGGTTGCCATGGCCAAGAAATAATACAGGCATCCGTTCTGTTTTTTCCAGGTTTGCCTGAATATTTTGAATGAGATTGAGAGGCATCATTGTTCCGGAAACAGATAAAAGTGATAACAACCGTAGAAATTCCTTTCTTTTCATCACCACCTGAATTTTAAGTTACAATTATTAAAGAAAGCACAGGTAAAAATTTTGCCTGTGCTTTTTAAAACTCCATAATTCAGATTTTGTTTTTCGAAACTTATATTATTGATCGGTTTGTTTCGAATAGGATTATATATCCTGAAAATTAAACCATGAGTGCTGCTATTGTATTAAAAGAATGTTGAACTATGATCATCTTGTTATTGTCCTTTCCATTGGGCTCAATTGACCGGTCTTTCAGCATTTAATCACAATATTACTTCTCAGATTTTTCTTTAGGCTTACCTACGCATCTGTTGACATCAATGATATTTGATGAAAAACATTCTGGTATTGCCTGCACAATTATCAGACTGAGTGTTTTTCATATCGATATTTTGATCATGGACCAAAATCGATTCAATCCTGTTTACTGTGCGCCATAACCTTTTACATTTCCGAAGAGTTCAATCGCTTCCTTCCATGGATATTTGTTTCCGAACATGGTTACCGAGGAACTCATTGAACCCTGCATATTCATTCCCATGGCAGACCTCCATTGGTTTGAAGGTGAATTGCGGTCAAAATCGGTGGTTTCGGAGTAGCGGGCATTTAAATAGCCCTCCAGGTAGTCCTTGTTGACCTTCAGCGATGCCGGGATCTCATTTTTATTTCCGCTGGCGCTGGCGATATCCACTTCTTCCATGTCTTTGGCATCGATCCTCAAACGGGTATTGCTGGCCGGGCTGTAATGAAAATCCTTGTCTTTGTTGACAAAAAAGATGTTGTTATCTACTTTAATCCATTCGTTTTTATTGAATCTGGTATGATCAACACCTGCCAGGATGGAAGCTCCGATGATGTTGTGATGGATGTCATAACCTGCTTTGGTCATAATGCGCACGCCATATCCCATATCCTGAAAATCTTTGGTACGACTCCAGGTGAATAAGATCGTATTGTAAGCAATTTCCACCTCTCCGCATTTTGACATATTCCCTGGTCCTGGCGGATTGGCGCAGGTGCCGAAGATCTCTATCGCTGCCATTTTGTTGGCGATGAAGATATTGTTTTTGACCGTGAATTTGCCGCTCCTGTGACCCGCCTGTAAGGCAAAGTTGGAAGCATTGACAAAAACACAATTTTGAATTGTCACATCGCCTCCGGCCGTTGCACTGACAAACTGGAGCATAGGTTCTCCTACAGTTGGAAAACCAACCGCTGGTTTTTCTGTTGGCGGGAGTAATCGACCACCTTCAACCCCTTTCACAATACCTTCTTTCGCGTGATAAGCATTACGCTGGCCCTCATCAAATACCAGGTTATCCAATACCACACCATCTACGTTTTTGGTGAACTTCATGATGGCTTTTCTGTTGGACCTTGCGCTTTCATTGGTAGGCTGGATAACTGTCGGATGAGTTTTGATATCCTGTTTTGAAAAACTTTCATCCCAGCTTCCAAAGATCTTAACCGCCTTATCACATTCTATAAAACCTGCATCCAGCGTTCCCGTTTCAATTCCACCTGTTACAAGAATCGCAGTTCCCGGTTGTGCAATCTGGATGGCTTTATCCAGGTTTTTAAGCGGGGTTTCTTTTGAACCATCGTTTTTATTGCTGCCATGCTGTTTTGAAACATGGATCACTTTCCCTTCAAAATCAGGTTTTACATCTGAAGCGTCATCCTTGTTTGTATTTTTTGAAGCATTACTTGTTGATGATGGAGAGTCCTCCTTTTCTGCATTTTTGATATTTTTATCCACTGCTTTCTCCACAGCTTTTTCTGTTTTATCTTCCAGTTTTTTCCCCAGTTTTTTTAAGTCACCGATCTGGGAATATGAAATTGAGGTAATTGAAAATACCGCCAGAATTAGTAAAAAAATTTGTTTTGTTTTCATTAGTTCGTATCTATTGGGTTAATTAATAGTATTAAAAGGAATATTTTTATGATACTCAATCAAAATCAATTAAACATGATAGAAAGTCTATTCTTTCAACAATCTCAAAACAGCCCTTTCTCCATCAGCGATTTCAAGAACAACAAAATAAAATCCCGGATTCAAAGCACAAATGTTCACTAAGTGATTGTTGTCAGAAACAGAAGTGTCCATTACTTTTTGACCTGATGAAGACAGTATGCTCACCTTGCTGAATTTGTCAATACCCTTGAAATACAACCAATTATGTGCTGGATTGGGATAGATGGCAACATCAACCGGCTGTTGATCCTGCACAGAAACCGGATAGGAAACTGAGACCGTCCAGATTTTAGAAACGCCTTTTTCAGAGGTAACCGTAATGGTTTGCGGAGTGTAGAAATTGAACATTGTGCCAGACGGTGGATTGGAAACAGCACCTTTTGATATCCTGAATTGCGGATTTACCTGTGTGATATCTTTGCCTGAAATAAGTGCTGTGATCGTATTACTTACATAATCAAATACAGGTGAATCCTTCAAACCGGGGAAGGTAAATGAAAGGATATCATTGCCCGTTTCATCCAGTTCATTGATCAGGTTGACCGTGATGATCGCCTGGACATTGGAGATCCCGTCAGAAACATTGACCGTAAGGAAAAAGCTTGGTGTAACATCATAATCTATAGCAGTCTTATTGTAGACGAAAATCTCATTGTTTTCCATAAAAAATGCATCATAATCATTACCTCCTGCCAAAGTATAGGTAAGAGGGAACCCTTCCGGATCGGTAGCAGCCACTGCGCCCACGAATAACCCGGCATTGGAGTTTTCAGGGATGGTGAAACTAGCGTTCTCAACCATGGGCATTTTATTGATCTTGCTTAAGGTGACTTTTATATCTATGTTGGAAGAAAGCGTACCATCACTCGCGTTAATTTTCAGAATATATTGATTCTTGACATCATAATTGAGTTGGGTGTAATCCGCAACAATTATTTTATTTCCATCTGTTCCAAAGGCATTGTTTTCATTACCGGATGAAATGTTGTATGTAACAGGATTATTTTCAGGATCTTTCGCCTGAAGGTATAACACGACAAACCCGTTGGGAGCCGTTTCATCAATAGTGGCACTTGTCAATTGGTTTTTGAATTCAGGTGCTTCATTGACGTCATTAACATTGATGGTCAGTGCTTTGGTGAAAAGGCCACCTTTAAAATCATTGGCCATCACAAAAAGGTTCAACTGTTGAGCGGATTCAAAATCTGCAAAGCTGTTCAGCCTAAGTGTTTTACCGGAAATGCTGAACATCCCGTTGTCACGGTCATTGATGCCGTTTCCTTTTGCAAGCGTAAAATTGTGCGTATCTGAAGTATCTGCATCTGTAGCGGTCAGGGTTCCAAGGTCACCGACATAGTTTTCATTGATTGAGCCTTGGCTGAGGATGATATTGGTCGGTGGATTATTACCCGGAACCAACACGCTGACCGTGATCGGATCGGATTTTAGTTTCAATTCCGTAACCACAGTATTGGTGACTTCGAACCTGTAGATCCCGGAGTGGGCCGCAGTAGCATTCATCACTGAATAGGCAGGATTATTTCCGGAATAAACCTCAACGTCGTTTAAAAACCATTTGTATCTGTTATTGTTTCCTCCGAGTTCATACACGGAAAGTGTTGTCGCATTCAGATTCAATGGATCACCTTCGTTTACACTGGTTTCTGCCATATTTAATGGAAACATTTTGTTCTGATAAAACTCTTTCTGATACAGGTTTTTTAAATTATTGTAAACGGGTTCAATACCTGCAAAAGTGAAATAATTCTGATGAATATTCATTCTCTGGAGCACTGTAGTAAACATGCCGGCGGGTATATTTCCCGAAATTATATTGTTTTCTATATGGAAATATTTCAAGTTCGTAAAATTTCCATATGACTCTGGTATGCTCCCGGTAAACTGATTTGACCAGAATGTCAGATAGTACATTTTGACTTTTGAACTATCGAGCGATGGCAGTGGTCCTGAGAATTTGTTGCCTCCGAGGTGCAACTCATTCAACTTCAGTTTATTGATTGAAGAAGGTAATGTGCCTTCCATTTTGTTATTAGTCAGAATAAGAGCTTCAAGCAGTGGAATGCTCGTGAAAATATCGGGCATTGGTCCGGTAAAGCCACAAGTACCTGCATCAATTCTTTTAAGCGTTGGGATATTTTTAAGTACATCACCCGGAAAAGGGGAGTTAAAAGGAGTTTTTGTCAGATAGATCGATTCAAGTTTTTTTAAGTTGGAGAGACTTTGAGGAAGAGGTGCAATAAAGTAATTAGAGCTTAGTGTTAAGTAAAGTAGTTCGGTCATGTCACCAATGGCCCCGGGAATTAAACCTTCAAGCTTATTATTATCTAAACTCAGTTCATATACCCACTTAAAGGATCCGATCTGTTGAGGCAGATAACCTACCAGGTTGTTGCTGTTCAACCTTATTTTGGTGACATGCCCGCCTGTTACAGTCAACCCGTACCAGTTTGATGTAACATCATCCTTGGTTGAAGTAGTGTTAATATTGGTCCAACCGGTTTTGTTGATCCAGTTTGTACCTCCGGTTGAATTATATAATGCCTTTAACGCCTGGAATTCTTCCTCCGATACCTGTGAAGAAACAGTAAGGCTGAAAAGGCAGGTTACGATGAGTAAAAATAAAGATTTCATATATGTGTTTTTTATTTTTCTTTTAGTCTTAAGGAATCTTTGATGAAAGACCTCATGCCTTGTTTGTGTAAAAATTGCCTGCATGTTTTTCATTTCGATTCTTTATGTGTGTTTTGAATGTTCAGACTATTTTTTCCGGATGCTTCATGAACTTAATGTTATACAATATTATAGCCTTAAGCAATAACCAGCTTTATGGTGATGCCGAAATGCATGTAATGAGTGTTTAAATGTAAAAATTGCAGGTTGAAATACATGTTTCATTTCAAGGAATATTATTGTTTAATTATCCTGCGAATCATTTTTTATCAAACTGAAGATCAAGGGATCTTTTGCATATTTTTCCTGCAACCATAATGTTTCATCATCCTGTTTTTTTATGGTGAACAACCATTTGTTGGTTTGATTCTGAAGGATCAAATGTTGGCTGCGTATAAATGCGTTGAAAGTCATCGATTGATCATCGTTCGAAAAAACAATATGATCCTCATAGATTTCCAGTTTTTCAGCTCCTTTTAAAAACGGATTTTCACCGATGGTTTTTTCAATTTTCCAACTGCAATAAAGAGGATTTTTGGTTTTATTGCATGCGTAAAAACTGACCAATATCAAAAATAGAAACGCAGGAAATGAAATTTTTTTCATTTTTAACTATTTACAAAATTCGAAGTGCCTGTAATGATGTGCGAAACGCAAATTTCAGTTTATGCATAAGGAATATTTTTTTTATTTTACAAAATTACTGGCGGGATAAAGCATTTACCGGGCTTGGTGGTTGAAGTGGATGAAATATGTGTTCAAATGTTAGTTTTTATGGGTGAAAGGTCAACCTTAAAACTGTAATTAAAAGATTGAGATCAGGATAAGGGAAAATGCAATGACTTTGGATAAGGTTACAACAGGGAAAGCTTCACAGTTTTTGGATCAAATTCATAAAATTCTTTTTATAACTCCGGGCTACCGGTGCATGATGACCTTTTAGAATGGCTGTCTGATCCAACTCACTGAAGGTATCCAAATAATCCATATTGATAAAATAACTTCTGTGGATCTGAATAAAACTTTCCGGTAAATACCCGGCTACTTCCTTTAGCGTGACCCGGCAGGCGGTTTCTTTTTTCTCTGAAATCAGTGAAACAAAATTTTCGCCATCTGCTTTGACAATCAGAATGTCCTCAAAATGAATCCGGACCAGTTTATTTCCAATCCTGGTGAAAAAATAATTTGATCTGGCCCCATCCTTCGGGACCTCGTTCAAGGGCTTGTTTTGGATGGCAATTTTTACGGCAGAAAGTAAACTGGCTATTTCTACCGGCTTATTCAGATATGCAGCAGGCTTGGTAGCTACAGCCTGATCCATAATATCTTCACGGGTAAATGAAGTAGTAAAAATGTGTGGTATTCCCAGTTCCCGGTGAATTCTGTCTGATAAAGTCATCCCATTCAAAACTCCGGGCAAAGAGATATCCACCAATACGACATCCGGTTGAGTATTTTTGATCATGTCAAAAGCTTCATCCGCATTATTACATTCTCCAACCAGTTCAAAACCAGCTTCTTCAATGGAGATTTTCAATGCTTCTGCATGGATCAATTCATCTTCGACAAGAAATATTCGTACACTCATGAAGCGGAATTTGGTAATTTAATTTCAAAACACGTACCTTTCCCCGGCGTACTGTTCGCCTTTATTTCACCTGAATTTTCCCTGAGGTGTTCCTTGACCAGCAATAATCCGATGCCCGTTCCTTTTTCTCCGGCAGTTCCCTGCCTGGTTTTATCCTTCGATGGCTGGAAAAGTTTTTGTAGGGTGTCTTCAGTCATTCCTGTTCCTGTGTCACATATCCTGATGTAACTATGACCATCCTCTGACCAGGTATCAACATTGATCCGGCCATCCTGTGTGAATTTATTTGCATTGGCCAGCAAATTTCTCAATATAATATTCAGGCTTTCCGGATCGCAATATACTTTCACATCCGAATGAGTCGTAAGTAATGTGTTGTTTTTTTTGAGGAACTGATCTTTAATAACTTCTGCCACCTGGGCAACATGATCACCAACAGAAAGTATTTTCTTTTCAGGCTGAAGGCCTTTTCTTTTTATCATGGCCCATTGCAGCAGGTTTTCGAGCATGGTGGACAGGTTTCTGGAATTTTTCCCGATCTCCGAGGCTATGGGTAGCAGTTTTTCAGGTTGGCCTTTATTGAGATAGTGCTCGATGATCTTTGCACTCGCCTGATATGATGAGGTTATGCTCCTGAAATCGTGTGAAATAATGCTGAATATCTGGTTTTGGATCCCGGTCAGTTTTTCCAGTTCAGTGTTTTGTAAAGCCAGCGTTTGTTTTTGTTTTCTGACAATGCGGAACAACCGGTAAAGTAATGCAACCATGACTACCAGGATCAGTAAGACGATCGTGGCAATATTTCTTTCCCTTTTTCTGAAAGTCACCTCCTTTAAAGCAAGTTCATTTTGGGTTTCCAACTGCGTGATCTCCAGTTCTTTTTGAGCCGTCTGATACTGGATCTCCATTTCTTCGATCTGTTTTGAGGCGCTGAGATTGAAAATGGAATCTTTGGCCGTTATGTGTAATTCAAAATACTTCAATGCATTTTCAAAATCCCCTGATACTTTAAAATACTGGTAGAGTTTGTTATAAATGGTTGATTTTTCCGGTATAAAACCTCCCTTTTCGGCAAGTTTTTCCGCCTCCCTGTATTTAGGGTAAGCTCTCGATAGCCTACCCTGCAAAAAATAAAGATCACCCAACGCGGCTGCCGTTTTTGATATTTCCTTCACCTTGTTTTCCCTGGCAAATTTTTCGTTTGCCTGCAGAAAGAATTTTTCAGCCTGCTCATAGTTTTTTAAAGCCAGCCAGGAATTTCCGAGGTTGAAAAACCGGATAGCCAGTTTGCCGGCATTGCCCTTTTTCTCTTCTATTGCGCGCGCTTTTTCAATCCACCTGATGGCTTGCCTGTGCTGATTTTCCAATTGGTAGGCCATCCCGACATTATTGTACCTGATGGCGAGCATGTCAGCATGTTTAACTGTATCCAGGAAACTGATCGATTGGAAATAGTATTTCCTTCCAGTTTCGAATTTTCCCCAATCAACGTACATTCTGCCAAGACTGTTGAGCGAACCAGATTGTTTCACCGGATCACCCACCTTCATGTCGATTTCATTGACCTCCTTGAAATACCGTATCGCCTCGGCAAATTTGCCGGCTTCATGATATAGTGAAGCAAGATTGCTTTTGGCGTCAGCAAGAGAACTCAGGTCCTTTGTTCTGCTCAAAAGACTTATGGCTTGTTTAAGTGAGTTTTCCGCCTCCCCAAATTTATCCTGTTCCTGGTAATTCAAACCCAGATCACTGTATATTGAACCGAGATACGAGGTGTCTGCAGAGCCACTGGACTCAAATGCTGCGATCGAAAAAAGCAAATACTCATTTGATTTGTCCAGGTCACCAAAAAAATAATAGGCATCACCAACTGACCGGTAAGTTCTGGCAAGTAAAAAGCTGTTGGGAACCGTTTTTTGGGCAGTTTTTACCAGCTCGAGCGAAAACCTCAGATGCTCTTCCGGGTTCTCAGCAAGAGCATCACAGATTTTCAGACCGGTTTCTATTTTATTTTTTCCTTTCTGGGATTTAAAAACTGCCAATAGATCTTGATTTTGAGCCGGTACTGGTGTATGGCTCAAAAAAATAAATCCCATCAACAAAAAAAACAGAGGGTTAACTTTCATATTTTTTTTTTAAAGATGATAAAAACACCCTCAAACGCTGGTAAAAATACAAAGATTATCCTTTAAATCACTATTATTCCCATAAAATGAACATACATTATCATCCAGGGTATTTTGCAGACGTAAACCCTTTGGTATATAAACCTTTTCAATATAAAATATTTTTAAATATATAGATTGCAAAATATAATAACGAGTAAACTATCAATAATTGAATGAAATTATGTAATTGACCAAGGAATTGAACAGATTGTCGTTTAATTGACGTATTTTGTCGGAATATTTAATTCAACATAAAACAATATGAGAACGAATGCAGTGAAATTCAGTAATAAAAAGCAACCTGAATTCTTTAAGGATCTGAGAAAAAGGGTTAATAATTATTTCCACGAACGAAAGTTTACAAAATATACCAATGCAAACATGAAGTTTAAATGATATTCCTGTTAGCGGTGTATTTTGTTCCCATATTGTTGATGCTCACCAATATAGTTTCAGGCACGCCCCGGGTTTACCTGATGTGGGTGCTCATGGGCTTTGGAATGTCCGGAATAGGCCTGTCCATTATTCATGATGCAAATTATGGTCATATTCAAAAAGATGAAAAAAATATTACTGGTTTCATAAAGCATTGAATAATACTAAATCAGTTCCCAAGGATTTGGTTAAAATGGTAAATGAAAAAGGTGGCAAGATGAGAGATGTATTTGGTATTCCCTATGGAATAATTAGTATCGCAAGCAGCAAATTTGTCGGTTTAAAGTAAATATTGATTCAAACGATAGAATCGCAATGACACCAGCAATTTGTAAGGTTTTGGTTGAAAATCCTTGAGGATTAGATCCACGCAAATGTCAGGGTTCAGCATATAACGAATTAAAAGGACAACTCAAACATAAAAACGTAAATGTTATTGATTCTTTTGGTCAAGCATGAAATCAGAATTTAAGATAGGTAAAAACGAATATCCGGTTTTGTTCATCCTGTTTGCATGTTCAGACTTTTATGTCTTTAAACCCGACTAATTGCTGATTTTGTTCATCCCATAACCTTAATCTGAGCGATTTCAGACTGTCAATTAACGAAACAGGTTTCACATTCCACAGGCTTTCGTTTTCGTAGTGACATTTTTCTAGTTTATAATTAGGTATTCGTGGTCCCAAATGGTGAATATGGTGAAATCCAATATTTCCTGTGAACCATTGAAGAAGAGCCGGTAATTTATAAAAGGAACTGCCTTGCAATGCTATCTCTTTGTAATTCCAGTCTTTGGTTCGTTTCCATGATACGCCTTCATACTGATGCTGAACATAAAATAGCCATACTCCTACAACAGTTGCAATATAAAGTATAGGTAACTGAATTATAATAAATGTTTTAGCTCCGATCAACCATATTATCAATGCAATAAGAATTCCGATCGCAAGAGTAGAAAGATGGACATAAATTTTATGACGCCTATCCATATAGGATTTAGTTGTCCTAAACAACACAACGAATAAAATTAATGGTACAAATAAAAAAAGAAACAACGGATTACGATAAACTCTATACAATAGTTTTTTCCCTTTTGAAAGCAATTTGTATTCATCAACAGTAAGTGTGTTAATGTCACCGATTCCCCGTTTATCGAGGTTTCCAACTGTCAAGTGATGCTGTTTATGGTCATAATGCCAGCGATGATAAGGAGTAAATACAAGTAATCCAAGCGGAATTCCAACCCAAAGCCTGAGTTTTTTGGATTTAAAAAATGAACCATGACCGCAGTCATGAAAAATAATAAAGATCCGGACTAAAAATCCTGCAGCTATCACAGATAGTACCAAGGTTAGCCAATATGAAACCTCAATACTGTAATACATTGCAATCCAAATTGCTATATAAGGGATCACAGAATTCACAACCTGCCACCAACTTTGTAAGTTATCGGGTGTGCTGTATTTCGAAATAATCTCATTCCAGCTTTTTGCAGGAGTTTCTATCCTTTGTGTTTCTGCACTCATAATTTTTCTTTTAGTACTAATTCACTTACACTATGTTTTTTTCTATACTCTGTTAAGAGTATAATACTAGTCAAAGTTACTTAATTTTAAGATTAAATCAAAGTTTAGAAAGATGAGGGCCAAAACCGCGAACACTTTTTTGACTTAAGATCAAAATTATAAGCGTAATTCCAACGCTAAATTGCTGTAATTATTGTCTTCATAAATATCTACCAGAATCTTATTTGCAGTTATTTGATTTTTTAGTATTTAATTTGTATTTTTTATATGCTAAAGTTGAGAGCATTACTATTGCCGTTAAAGATATCAAATTGAGATGGGAATCCAATGAGATTTTGTTATCGTAGAGTGTCAGTAAATCCGGCAATTCGTGCATGATGAAGAGCGCCCGTTGAAGATCTTAAAGTGTTGGAAAACTTCATTTTAATTTTAGTTGGGCGTATATCCCGTTCTGCTAAATTATTGGTAAATAGAATATGGGGATCGTAAGCAAAAGCCAGAACACTTTGTTTATGGTCTTCAAGTCGTTCAAGCAAGAAAATGATGTTTGGTTCCTACAGTTGACTTATATTTGCGCCCATTATGAAACTGAATTATAAATCATACGGATCTCAGGGAGATGTCGTCATTGTTCTCCACGGAATTTTTGGCATGCTGGACAACTGGCATAGTTTTGCAAGCCAGCTAGGGCATGATTTCAGGGTTTTTACGCTGGATCACAGAAATCACGGGAGATCTCCTCATGCTGACAGTTTCACTTATGAAGATATGGTAGATGATCTGAAAGAGTTTATTTCAGATTTAAAATTTGACCAGATCAATCTGATCGGCCATTCGCTCGGGGGGAAAACCGCTATGTACTTTGCCCTGGAGAATTCCATATTGATCAATAAGCTTGTGGTGCTGGATATCGGGATAAAATCATATCCGCAAAGGCACGATTATATCTTTGATGCACTGTGCGGTATGGATCTCAGTCAGTTCAGTTCGCGTAATGAGATTGATCAGCACCTTTCAGAGTCCATTCACAGTTTTCCCATCCGACAGTTCCTCATGAAGAATATTCACAGGGATACTGATAAAAAATTCAGTTGGAAGATGAACCTTCCTGTGATCAGGGATCATTATCAGATCCTTGCTGATGGCGTGAGGTCGTCGCAGAAATTCCGGCAACCGACACTTTTCATCAGGGGAGCAAATTCTTCATATATAATGCAGGAAGACATGACTGAAATTACAAAATTATTTCCTGCCGCAGAACTCAGCACAATTCCAGGGGCAAGTCATTGGTTGCATGCCGAAAAGCCTTATGAACTGTTGAAATTGGTAAAAGCTTTTCTTGAAGTAAAATAAACAAATCTGAAAATCTGTTAAATAGAGGTTAAATATTGTTTTTCATGGGATAAAAACGATCAAATTGAAGTTTATTGTTTGTGTTTTGTATGGCCGCTGATCAAATCACGGTTTTGTTGTCGGCCTGAAAGACAAAACGAATTAACTTAACGTAAAATCTCATTAAATTTTAAAAATTATGAAAATGAAAATGTTATTGATGTCATTATTTTTAATGGCCGGCATGATGTTGAACGCACAAAGGATAGCCATCGTGGATGTGAGCAATGTATTGGAAAACCTTCCGGCATACACCAAGGCTCAGGATGAAATAGACGTGATCGCCAAAGCCTGGCAACAGGAAATCGCACAGGAATACGACAAGATCAAAAGTATGTACAACGAATATCAGGCAGAACAAGTGTTGATGACTTCTGAGATGAAATCCAAAAAGGAAGAAGATATCATGAATAAGGAGAAGGAAGTCAGAGAAATGCAAAAAAGGAAGTTCGGACCAGAAGGTGAATTGTTTGTAAAAAGACAGGAATTGGTACAACCTATTCAGGATCAGGTTTATGACGCGATCAAAGCTTATGCTGAAGAAAGAGGTTATGACCTGATACTGGACAAAAGCAGCAATACGGGCATACTTTTCACCAGCGACAACTATGATAAAACGGCTGATATCAAAAAACGCTTAAATATTCAGTAAAGTTTTTCTACTTTTGCGTTTTTAAATCAAATCTATAAATATACAGGATGAAAATTATTTGGAATTCCGCCCTTTTACTGATTTTTGCTTTCACTGTTCAGCTGACTTCGGCACAGAAGTTTTCCTATGTCAACACAGCTGACGTTTTACAATCCTTGCCGGAGGTAAAGCAGGCTAATTCCGAACTGGAAACATACAGGAATCAGCTGATCAATCTGGGACAAAAGAGAGTGGAAACCCTGAGAAGCAAATATGCGGATCTGGAGCAAAGACAGGCACAGGGCAATATTTCTCCGGTTCAGCTGGAGCAGGAAACCAACGCCCTGAAGGAGGAAGAAAAGCAGATCATGGCGTTTGAACAGGAAAGTCAGCAAAAGGTCGCCACGAAAAGCGAAGAACTTTTAGGACCCATCAGGGATAAGGTTCAGAAAGCCATTGATGAGGTGGCCAAAGAACAAAATTATGCCTATGTATTTGACAACAGTTCAGGGTTTATTTTATATGCTGACGCATCTGTGGATATTACACCCATGGTAAAATCCAGACTTGGATTATAATTTTTCTACGATAGAATATTGCGAAAAGGGCTTTCCTGTCAGGGGTAGGCCTTTTTTGTTTCCGGTTTGCGGCCTGCGCTGAACCTTTTCCCGGTCATCCGTTTCAATGGTTTATCGTTTTGAAGTGAAGCGGGAAAATTCTGTAATTTTTTAGAGCATTTGCAACCTCTTCCGCGTTTACAAGCATAGGAATAGGGTAGTTGTAAATTTGAGTGACCGGATTGATTTGTGACGGAATTATTTTTTATAGATGAAATTCAACAGGTCATTGCGGTCAACTACCCCGACGACCTGTCCATCCCGGATAACAGGGAGAATGGAATAACCGTTTTTCTGCATCAATCCAAGAATGTGCTGTGTGCTCATATCATCCGTGATGAATTCAAACTGGCTGCTTGTCCAGTGACTGACCGGGTCTGAGGGGTTTCGAAATCTGATCTGCCTGAGGAATAATTCATGCAGTACACCCTGCAGTTGATGTTCATGGTTGTAGATCAAAAATGATTTTTCTGAACCTTGTTGGAAGACATCCATAACTTTTTGTACCGGGTCATCAAGATAGAAAAAATGAAATGATGTTCGCATAAAATCCTTTACCTGGCTGTTTTCCAGTCTGACCTGGCTTCTCACACCGGTATATTCCTGTTGGGCCATCATATAAACGAAAACTCCGATGATCCCCAGTGAAATATTCCCGAAGAACAAAGCGAGAATCACGAAGATCACAGCAATGACCCTTCCTATAAGGGTGGCTATTCTGGTCGCGCGCAGTTTGTCGAGTTTCATCGAAAGCAGGGACCTTAGTACCCTGCCCCCGTCCATCGGGAATGCCGGGATCAGGTTGAAGGTAAAAAGCATGACATTGATGATCAGTACATAAAACAATAATCCCTGTAAACTATCTATTGAAAAGTCAGTCTGTATTGATGAAATACCGGCATCATCAAGGGTGAAAAACAGGTAGATGGCTATCAGGATGATGATTGCAAGGTTTACCAAAGGTCCGGCAATGGCGATGATCAATTCGTGTGAAGGTTTTTTGGGATTACCTTTTAGCCTGGCAATTCCTCCGATCGGAGTGAGCAGGATGTCTGCTGTCTCAATACCAAATTTGCGTGCGGCCAGCGCATGTCCGTATTCGTGCAAAACAACGCAGGTAAATAACATCAGAAATGCAATGCTCAACCAACCGGCTCCGGCTAAGCTTAGTTCATCCCTGAAACTGATGTAAGCGATAAACAGCAAAATAAAACCAAAAGTCCAGTGTATTTTGACAGGAATTCCAGCAAATACACCCAATTTAAATGATCTAGACCTGGTTGACAGCATAAATAAACTTTAACTAAAGGTACAACGAAAGATCAGATCATATTGTTTGAATCCTGTATTGACTGATGCGATATTATTTTGCTGCCCTGATCTTTTTAAGCAATTCTTCAGTTGACTTGACGTCTTCTTTGTTTTCCATTCCTGTTTTGATCGCTTTCAGGGCAAATTCCTCAGCTTGATCATATTGCCGGTTTTTGAACAGCAGAGCGGCATATGTATCGAGATAAGCATATTGAGGATCAGCTGAAACCGCTTTTTCCATCCAGGTACAAGCTTTGGAAATTACACCGGGATCATTGCAGTTTTCATAGATATCCCAGCAATAACTGTTGATGGCAGACGGTTGATTGAATGGTTCCTTTTCGAAAAGACCATTAAATTCAGAGGCAAATTTCTCCCAGTTTCCCGTATTGCTCCAGAAAGACAGTTTCATATAGTTGGCCATTTCTTCGCTGTCTTCCGGCAAATATCTGGCATTGAATTCCAGGGTATTCGTGAGTAAACTTTCATCTTTGGCATCTATTGCTTCAGAAAGCATTTCATTGGTCAGTCTGGAAATGATCTGTTCAGTCTCGGTATCAAACAGTTCCCGGTATTCATCGATATTCTCCAGGAAATAATTTTTAACTTTTTGCGGCATTTTGAAACGGCTCATGATATTGAAAGCCACCTCATTGGTCCAGTTTTGGTGAATGTTGAAAAACGAATCCAGTTTTTCCGCAGTAGGGAAGGTCTTTTTCCCGCTTCCTGCAAATGCTTTTCTGTAGAAATCCGGAAAATCAAGATCAACCACATCCGAAACGCCTTTTAAATTCATTTGTTTTTCAGTATTGAGCGCATTACGGAGCTCCAAAATGAATTTTTCAGGTTTCTGGAATCCAAGAGATTTGTATACATATTTTCCATCCGGGGAAAATATTATAAATGAAGGAAACCCCGTTACCCTGTATTTCATCGCCAGGTTGATCCCATAATCCTTTTCCATGTTGATCTTTGCAGCGATGAAATGTTCATTCATGAAAGCCGCAATTTCCTGGTCAGTGAAAGTTTCCTTATCCATCACCTTACACCAGCCGCACCAGTCCGTATAGCAGTCTACAAACAGGTACTTATTTTGCTTTTTAGCTTTGGAAAGGAGTTTTTCCCAGGAACCGGAAGTATCAAAGTCAATTTTTTGTCCGGAAATGAAGTTGACGCTAAAAATCAGTAAGAATACCAAAAAACAGGATTTCATCGTATAGCATTAATTGGTTAATTATTAAATCAAGTTCGTTTTCAATTATAAAATTCAGAATACAGTGACAGTTTGCAGCAACGGCGGACGACATCTTAAAATGTAATGACAAACAAATCCGGCAATTGAGAATCAATAATATACTTAAAGTACCATGTGATCAGGAATACAGCTTGCCTTTGATGACATTTCTGGAGATGACCACTTTCTGGATTTCTGAAGTGCCCTCATAGATCTGTGTGATTTTGGCATCCCTCATCAGCCTTTCCACATGGTATTCTTTGACATACCCGTATCCGCCGAAAATCTGAACGGCTTCGACGGTGTGCTTCATGGCCATTTCTGCAGCGAAAAGTTTGGCTAAACTACTTGAAAAATCATAATTCATGTGTTGGTCCTTATGCCAGGCTGCTTTATGGATCAGCATTCTTGCGGCTTCTATATCTGTTGCCATATCCGCCAGTTTAAAGGCAACTGACTGGTGTTTGAACAGCGGTTGTCCGAAAGCGGTTCTTTCCTGAGCGTATTGCGTGGCCAGTTCGAATGCACCCTGCGCGATACCCAGTGCCTGGGCAGCGATCCCGATCCTTCCCCCTGCCAGGGTTTTCATGGCAAAAGTAAACCCGAAACCATCTTCTCCTATGCGGTTTTCCTTGGGCACTATGACATCGTTATACATGATCGTATGTGTATCTGAAGATCTGATACCCAGTTTATCCTCTTTGTTACCTATAACAACCCCGTTCCAACTGGTCTCCACGATAAATGCATTAATACCTTTGGGTCCTTTTTCCGGATTGGTTTGGGCGATGACCAGATGTACCTGTGAGCTGCCGCCGTTGGTGATCCAGTTTTTGGTGCCATTGAGCAGGTAGTGATCACCCATATCGACGGCAGTGGTCCTTTGACTGGTGGCATCGCTTCCCGCTTCAGGTTCTGAGAGGCAAAAAGCGCCGATCCATTCACCGGAGGCCAGTTTGCTGAGGTATTTTTGTTTTTGTTCCTCTGTTCCGTAGGTCTCAAGACCCCAGTTGACCAGGGAATTATTGACGGACATGATCACGGAACACGAGTTATCCACTTTGGAGATCTCTTCCATGGCCAGCACATAAGAAATGGTATCCATGCCACCGCCTCCGTATTCCACGGGTGCCATCATTCCAAGGAAACCCAGTTCTGCCATCTGCCGAACCTCATCTTTGGGGTATTTCATGTGGGTATCTCTTTCAATAACGCCTGGTTTCAGGACTTGCTGGGCAAAATCCCTGGCAGCGTCTCTTACTGCCATTTGTTCTTCGGTATATTCAAAATTCATGGTGTATTATTTATCACCGCAAGATACGAATATTTTATAAGTTTCAAAAAGCAAAGGCTAAAAGTGTTCAATGCGGTATTTTGGCTGTGAGCAGTTGTGAATAGATCAGTTGTATCAACAAAAACGGCAGCTCTTCAGAACTGCCGTTTTTGTAGTGGGGAACCCCTGATTACCAGGGATCATTCACAAATGGAATGTTCATAGACCGCTTTATCAAATTCACGCCATTTTGGGTTTTTTGTATTGTCGATCAGCTGTTTACAATCCCCGAACAGGTTTCTAAATTCATCTTTGTAATCCCCTTTGGAGAGTTTGAACGCATCACCGTTATTTTTTCTGATGTAGTAGGAAGCCTCGTCGCCGCCTGCAACTTTTATTCCGCCTACGCTGGCCGACATGGTTTCACCGGCCCATGGATCGAGGTATACTTTTACTTTGCCGGAAAATGAAGGATTAAGCAATTGCATGAGCAAGGTGATTTTTTCCTTTTTAAGTTGGACCGGTGCCTGTTCAAAGTACACATATCCGTCTTCAAAAAGTCCCTGTTTGTAGTTTTCATTATTCCATTTTGTTGCATCTGAGAAAAAATTGTCCATCTTCACGAATTTATCAAATCCGCTGGGTGCTGCATACATTTTTTGAATATCTGCGGCAAAATATTCTTTGGTTTTTTTATCGGCGTCTTTGATTTTTATACTTTCGATCAAGCCTTTTTTTCTGTTGATCTTTTCAATTGTACCTTCTATTTCCGTGCCGTCACTGAGTGTCAGATATGTGGTTTTCGTGTTGGAAAAGGTGTTGGCTCCGGGCAAAAAACCCTGTGAGAATGAAATGAAAGGAATTCCTGCCATCAGGAGGGCAACATAAAGAATTGTCGTTTTTTTCATGGAATGAAATTTAGTTATGTTTAATTATGTAATGGTTTTCAGTGATCTTAATTCAATACAATACATTCCCGTGGTTCAGTGATTGCATAAAGGGACAGAGGTCATGGATCTGGATGCAAATGGCTGGTCCACACAATAAAGACAAAGCCATTTACATCCGTTTGGGTGATGATCATTTGGACTGGCAGTCTGCAAATTCCTGCAGATGCTGGTGGAATTCGGCCCAGTTCCTTTGATCTTCCTTATATTTTCCAATCAATGCAACACAATCACCGAAAATCATATTAAAATCTTCTACATATCTCCAGCGGTTGATCTGATATGCAGGATTGTTGTATGCCTTTACAATAAAAGAAGAGGGATTTATTCCTTCCGGAGTGTTTGCCCATGGATCAGCATATACCCTGATCCTGCCTTGATCATAAGACGCCTGCAATTGCAAAAGCATAGTCCTGCTTTTTCCTCTGAAATCGATCTCCACCTGCTCAAAGAATGTATTTCCGCTGCTGATCTTTTTCATATCCAGTTTGGATTTGTCCCAGGCTTTCATGTTGTCTTTCCCGATCATTCTTGCTTTTTCGGCGTAGTTGATGTTACTGTTGGCAACATACATATCCTGAACATCTTCCTCTTTGACCTGAACCGTTTCTCCTTCTGTGGTTTTGAAACTGAAGCTCGTGATGATCCCTTTGGATTGATCCATCTGGACAAAAGTGCCTTCAAGGATTTTGCCGTTCTTCAGGGTCAAAATGCTGTTTTTTTCCGTTGAGAATTCATAGACGGCCGGCAAGTAAGACTGCGCAAAACCGTAAAATGAAAATGCCATAAAAATCAGAGAGGCAAGTATTTGTAGTTTTTTCATGTGAGTATTTTTATTAAATGAAAGTTAAAATTGTATTTTCTGCAATCAGTTCAGTATGCCGTTAAGGCACAAATGTACGAAAAAAATGAAAAATGTCAGTTTTGGCACATTTATTCAGTTTTCCATTAAATTTCGTTATACCTAAGATACATGCTTGTACCTAAAACGCTTATTTCATTGTAAAAATAAGTGAAGTATCCTTGAAATGTATGTTTTTAACGAATTATTTGCTATTTTCGGGCTTGAAAAGGATCAAATCTTAATTTGAGTTATTTTAGGCAAACAAATATGTAATTCAGGGATCATTTATTTTTCAATATATTATAAAAACTATTAAAACAATAACTTATGACAGATTCCAGACCATGGTTAGAGCAATACCCGATGGGTTTGCCTGCAAATATTGACACGAGCCAATATCCAACGTTATTGTCATTTCTTGATGAAGTATTTAAGAAATACAAAAACCAAACTGCCTTCCTCAACATGGGGAAATCCATTACCTATGGTGAAGCGGATGAGATGTCCACTAATCTGGCTGCCTATTTACATTCCCGCGGATTGCATCCCGGTGACCGGATCGCCATTATGATGCCCAACCTGCTGCAGTCTCCGGTCGCATTGTTCGGAGCGTTGAAAGCCGGACTTATCGTGGTGAATACCAATCCTTTATACACTCCGAGGGAGATGAAACATCAGTTTGTTGACTCAGAAGTCAAAGCCATCATCATCGCGGACATGTTTGCTGCCAACCTGCAGAAAATTCTGAAAGAAACTGTAATTGAAACCATCATACTCACCAGTATAGGAGAAATGATCGGTGGTTTAAAGGGCGCTATAGTGGATCTTGTTGTACGCAAGGTCAAAAAAATGGTGCCGGCATATACTTTGGAGAACACTGTAAAATTCAAAGATGCGATCAAAGCAGGCAAAAAATTCAAGGTCAAATCATTCCAGGGGCATCCGGATGATGTCATTTTCCATCAGTACACCGGAGGGACCACGGGTGTTTCAAAAGGCGCCATGCTGACCAATTCCAACATGATCGCCAACCTGCTGCAGATCAAGTACATTATGATGACCATGCTGGAAGAAAGAAAAGAATATGTACTGACCCCGCTGCCATTGTACCATATTTTTGCCCTGACAGTCAATTTGTTTGCCATGATGTCTCTTGGGGAAACCATTGTACTGGTGACCAATGCACGCGATCTGCCAAGTGTGATCAAGGAGATCAAAAAGTATCCCATTTCCGTATTTACCGGGGTGAACACGCTGTTTAAGGCCTTGCTCAATAATGAAGAGTTCAAAAAACTGGATTTTTCAAGCATGAAGGTGGTTGTCGGCGGTGGAATGGCTGTACAGGATGTTGTGGCCAATGAATGGAAAAAATTAACGGGAGTAACCCTGACTGAAGGTTATGGCCTGACTGAAACTTCACCTGTTGCTTCTGTAAACCCGATCGATGGTTCAGCCAGGATCGGCACGATCGGAATGCCGGTTTCCTCAACCTATATGCGGGTCGTCAACGAAGCAGGAGAACCACTGGCTCCCGGTGAAGTCGGAGAAATCGTGATCAAAGGTCCGCAGGTTATGAAGGGATATTACAAAAGGCCTGACGAAACGGCCAATTCCATCAGGGATGGCTGGTTGTTTACAGGAGATATCGGCTATATGGAACCGGATGGCTATTTCAGGATAGTGGATCGTAAAAAAGATATGATCCTCGTTTCAGGCTTCAATGTTTATCCGAATGACATTGAAGAAGTGGTTGCAGCACATCCGAAAGTGATGGAAGTTGCGGCTGTAGGTATTCCCAATGAAAAATCCGGCGAAGTGGTGAAATTGTATATCACGAAAAAGGATAAATCGCTCACGGAAAGTGAAGTGATCGCCTATTGTCGCGAAAACCTGACCAATTATAAAGTTCCGAAGGCGGTGGAATTTATCGATGAAATGCCCAAGACCAATGTGGGTAAAATATTGAGAAGAGCATTGAGAGACAGGGATAATCCAAAGTAAATAGGGAAATTCGGTAAAAAACGATTTAAAAGAACAATTAGGGGTCATTCAA
>CAZQKR010000004.1:0-139924 GCA_964594045.1 uncultured Saprospiraceae bacterium
CAAATTTTATTATTTTTTCTTATAAGTAGATGTTCGATATCATACGGTATAACGGCTGAGGCTATATGCAGTAAGGGATTGCGGGCTACTTTCCTGTCCAACTATACCGAAGTTTGAGCGGGGCAGAATGCTTGAATTACCACTGAAACCCTTATTGCATATAGCCTTTGTTGGCGTTTCGTTGTTTATTTATCTCGTCATTTTTCTTTCATTTTTGCTGCATTGTCTTTTAGTCAGTGCGTTGGCAAAGCAAGCTCTTTTGCAATTTTTGGTGTGTGCATTAGCTTGTGCGAATTGCAAATGTGCTTGCTTTTAGTGCTGGGTCATAGAAAGCAACTTTAAATTATTTACAATTTGTTCCACATGCAGTATCTCCAAACTCAACCTGAATAGTCGCATGTTCAATGTCAAACCGCTCGTGTAACTGATGCTGAATGTTTGAAATAAACCTAACATCGGTTTGTGAGTTTATTGTCAGATGCACGGTGAGTGCGGCTTCGGTGGTGCTTAATGCCCAAATGTGCAAGTCGTGAACCCCTTCAACTTCGGGTAGGTTCGTTAAGTATTCGCGTACTGCTTTTGAATCGATATTTTCGGGAACGGCATCGAGGGCAAGATTTACGGAGTCGATGAGTAAATGGTACAAACTGTAAAGAATTACCGCAACGATGGCAAACGATACCAACGTATCGACCCAAACAATGCCTGTGAACGCCATAATAATACCAGTCACAACAACACCCAATGAAACCAATGCATCGGCAATAAAATGAACAAATGCACTACGGATGTTTAAATCATGCTTTCTATCTTTAAGAAAAAGCCAAGCAGTAAAGCCATTTACTACTATCCCTATTGCTGCTATAGTAATTACACTATTTGAGTTAATTTCGAGAGGCTTTCCCATACGCTCTATGGTTTCCCATATGATAAACACTACGGCAGCCAAAAGCAAAACGGTATTTAGTAAAGCTATGAGAATGGTTGAACGGCGGAAACCATAAGTAAACTTTATCGTTGGCTTACGCTGAGAAAGGATTACCGCAACCCATGAAAACACTAAAGCTAGTACATCGCTGAGGTTATGCCCTGCATCGGCAACCAATGCCATTGAGTTTGACAAAAAACCATAGGATGCTTCGATAATTATAAAAACGATATTTATGGAAATGCCTATTTTAAAGGCATTTCCTAAATTAATATCGTGACTGTGTGAATGATTGTGTTCCATTTCATTTATTTTTAGTAACAATTATTACAAGTAGCGGTTAAGCTCCACAAAAGAAATATTATAGTTCATTTCCATTTCGAGCAATTTATACATGCTTTCGTAATATAACGAAAGTTCGTACATGTACTCGGTAAGAGAAATTTCGCCTTTATTGAATGCTTTTTCGAGCAATTCGCTGTTGCTGTACATTGCAAGTTTGCTACGATAATCGGTAACATTGGTTTGCAATGAAATTACTTTGGAGTGAGTTGCTTTCATGCTATTGTAAAACTGCAATTTTGCATCGGCTTCAACGCTTTGCATGGCAATTGTTTTGGCTTTGGCATACTTTACGGTGTTTTTGTTTTCCCATAAAGGAATGGTAATACCAAGGGTTATGCCCTGAAACTGCTGCCCAACAACATTTTCGCTCATAAAACCTCCATAAAACTTTGGCAAACTCATAGCAGTATTGAGTTTTACCTGTTTTTCGGAAATGGCAATTTCTTGTTTTACCCATTGCAGAAGCGGATTGTTTGCCTCTGTTTGGGTAAACCATTGTTCGAAATCGGCAGGAATAGTTTGCAACGAAAACAAGCTATCGGTAAAATTGATTGCATTGCCCCCGTTGAGCGTGGTTAATTCAGACAATAGGGCGTTTCGTTCAATCTCATTATTCTCCATTTCTTTGGTAACATTCAAAAGGTTTACCTGTGCTTTGTTGAATTCCAAAATACCAACATCGCCCGTATTGTATTTGGCTTTGTAGGCATCGGCAACTTTCTGAGCATTTGCGTGGCGTTTACTTAATTCAACTATTAAAGAATTGTAATAGGTTAGTTTTACACAAACCACTCGGGTTTGATACAACACTTCGTTACGTTGCTTTTTGTATTCCAGTTCGGCTTGTTCGTTTTTCAAATTCGAGATTTGATTCTTATATGAATATGCTGTTGGAAAATCGAACGATTGCTTAACGCTAAAGTCGGTACGGTTGCCTATAGCCGAGGGGCTACCCCACAAGTAATTAAACTCCACTTCGGGATTTTGCGGTGTAAGCCCTGTTTTGTTTCCGATTTTTTCGGCATCAATGCTTTTGCGGTAAGCCGAAAGGGTGGTATTGTTTTTTTCTACTTCTGACAAAACATTGTTGATAGTGTTTTGTGCAAACAGATTAAAACCTAATACCATTATTGCTGATATTAATATTGCTCTTTTCATTGTTTTTTGGTTTTAATAATTCCACGATTGTTTAAAATACTGTACACTATTGGCACAATGTATATATTGAGTATGGTTGATGTGAGCAAACCTCCCAAAATAACTTTTGCCATAGGGCTTTGAATTTCGTTGCCCGAGAGGTCGCCACGCAAAGCCAACGGAATGAGAGCAAGGGCAGCGGTGAGGGCTGTCATAAGAATTGCATTCAGACGGTCGGACGAACCTTTGGTAACTGTTTCGTGAAGCGAAATGCCTTTGAATTGCAGCCTTTGGTAATTTGAAATAAGCAAAATACCGTTTCGGGTGGCAATACCAAAAAGCGTTATAAAACCAATAATAGCAGGGATACTAAGAATACCCGAAGTAAACCAAATGGCAAATACACCACCAATAAGAGCCAACGGCAAATTGAGCAATATAATACCTGCCAGTTTGAAGTTTTTAAACTCCTGATAGAGCAACAAGAATATAATAATTATAGCAATAATTGAGGTGAGCATAAGCGTTCTTGATGCTTTTGCTTCGCTCTCAAACTGTCCGCCGTATTCTACTCGGTAGCCTTCGGGCAGGGTAATTTTCTCGTTGATATTTTTCTGAATATCCTCTACAACACTGCGCAAATCACGTTCGGCAACGTTAGCCGAAATTACAATCTTACGTTGCACATTCTCACGGCTTATTGAACTTGGACCCGAAACGGAAACAATTTCGGCAACCTGTTCCAACGGAACTTTTTTGCCGTTTTCGGTATCAATAAGGGCAGTACGGATTCCTTCGAGGGTTTGAGTATAATCATTATTTAATCGTAGTACCAAATCGAAACTGCGTTGCCCTTCGTAAATATCAGCCAGTTTTTCGCCACCAAAAGCAATATCAACAAATTCGTTGAATTGTTCGATGGTAATTCCATACTGTGCCAACATATCACGATTGGCACGGATTTGAATTTGAGGTATCTCAACCTGTTGGTCAACATTCACATCAACCAGACCTTCAACATCAACAATGGCGTTTTTAATTTGAGTTCCTATTGTAAACATTTTATTAAGGTCGGTGCCAAAGAGTTTAATTGCAATATTTGCCCGTGTCCCCGAAAGCATATGGTCGATACGATGCCCAAGCGGCTGACCTACGGTATAAGCAATGCCAGGAATTTTAGATAATGTTTCGCGAACATCAGCCATAAAATCCTGTTGACTGCGGTCTTTTAATGTAAAGTTTACATCAATTTCAGCGCTATTGGTAGTTTGCGAATGTTCATCGAGTTCTCCCCTGCCTGTACGGCGAGCAGTACTAGACACTTCGGGAATTGCCAGTAGTTCGGTTTCAACAAGATTGCCTAAGCTGTTACTTTCTTCGAGCGATGCTCCGGGCTTTGTTACTACCGATAAGGTTAAAGCTCCTTCGTTAAATTCGGGTAAAAAGCTTCGACCGAACGATGCGAAAATAAACAAGGTGGCAACGAATACGCCTAATACAGAAGATAGAATAGCTTTCTTATGATTTAAAGACCATATCAGGGATTTTTCGTAATTACTTGTGAGTTTACGCACCAGCCATTTTTCTTTCTCGTTTTTGGCGAGGTACTTTTCGTTAGAAAGCAACATTTTAGCTAAAAGCGGTGTTAATGTCATGGCTACTACAAGCGACACAAACAAAGAAACCACAAAAGCTATTCCTAGAGGTTGCAACATACGCCCCTCCATTCCCGAAAGGAAAAACAGGGGTAAAAAAGCCACAATAATAATTAATGTTGCATTCAGGATGGATGCCCGTATTTCTTTAGAAGCTTCAAATACCACAGTAAAAGCAGATTGCTGTTCGCTTTCGGGTTTTAACCTGTTTTGTCTAAGCCGTTTATACACATTCTCCACGTCAATAATAGCATCGTCAACCAATGCACCAACAGCAATAGCCATTCCACCAAGACTCATAGTATTAATGGTAAACCCAAGATATTTAAGTACTAAAATTGCACCCAATAATGATAATGGAATTGCTAATAGTGAAATAAGCGTAGTTCGGAAACTGCCGAGAAAAAGAAATAAAATAATGACAACAAAAATACCGCCCTCGATAAGTGCATTTTGGACGTTATTAACTGAAGTTTCGATAAAATCTGCCTGACGGAATATTTTAGTATCAATTTTAACATCGGCAGGCAAGGTTTTTTTAAGCTCCAAAAGATTTTTTTCTATCCGTTGGGTTACATCGAGCGTATTGGCGTTTGGCTGTTTAGAAATGGAAACAATAATTGCAGGTTTTGCACTACCCGAAGCGTAACCCATTTTGGGTGCACCTCCGATTTTTACCTCTGCAACATCGTTAATACGAACAGCTTTGCCGTTTACTGATTTTATAAACGTATTCCCTAAAACATCTACATCGGACGAACGAGCCATACCACGCACAACGTATTCGTTGCCAAATTCACGTAAAACTCCACCTGTTGAATTTTGGCTTATTCCCTTACATATTTCAGAAAGTTCAGCTATTGAAACCCTGTAGAAATTCATTTTCTGCGGATTTGCCAACACCTGATATTGTTTGTAATCGCCTCCGATAATAGTAACCTGCGAAACTCCACCAGTTGCAAGAATAAGAGGTTTCACGTTCCATTCTGCAATGGTGCGCAAATCCATCATGCTGGTACTGTCAGACTGTATGCCAACGAAAAATATTTCGCCCATTACACTCGATTGTGGTGCTAAAACAGGTTGTCCAACACCCAAAGGCATACGAGAGGAAACGCTAATAAGCTTTTCGCTAACTATCTGTCGGGCTTTAAAAACATCGGTTCCCCAGTCAAATTCAATCCAAACAAATGAGAAACCTTGAGATGAAGCTGAGCGAACACGGCGAACATCGGTAGCACCATTTACGGCTGCCTCAATAGGAAATGTAACCAGTTTTTCAACTTCTTCGGAAGCCATACCGTGCGCATCAGTCATTACCACAACCGTAGGGGCTGTGAGGTCGGGAAATACATCCACGTCCATATTCGTAGCGGTTCTCATCCCGAAAACCACCAACACCACCGAAGCCAACAAAATCAAATATTTGTTGTTCAGTGAGAATTTTATAATATTATTTAACATGGTTTTACGGATTAATGAACATGACCAGAATGAGAATCTAACGTACCTGTCGCTTGAGCCAACTTAATAAGCATTGCACCACGGACAACAACTCTTTCATTGATAGTAATACCTCTCTTTATTTCGGTATTAATTCCATCAGTTCCGCCAATGACAACCTCCCTTTTTTCAAAGAGTTCGGGGGTAACCTGTACCCATACAAAGAAACTACCCTGTTCTTCTAAAAGAGATGTTGTTGGTATTACCAAAGCAAGATTGTTAGAGAATAATTTTAGAAAAATTTCTACAAAATTGCCAGATACAAAACTTCCGTTGTTCTCCACCTCTAAGACCACTGGTATTAGGTAATTGTCGCTATTTGCAGCTTTACCGTACGAAAGCACCTTGCCATTTAGCTCTTCAAGAGAAAATAAACGATAATCATTTATAGTCCTGATATTGGCAGTTTTGATATTTGCCAAGACAGATGCATATTTTGATGGTACTTCAGCATTAAGGACAAGGGATTTGTTTTGAGAAACAATAGCAATGGGCTGACCAGCCTCGACATAAGCACCGTTTTTTACAAATACCTGTTTAATGAAACCCGCTTGCGGACTTGTAATAGTTTGTCCTGATGGGGTAAAGTTTTTACTAAGGTTGTCGTAAACAGCCTTTGCATTCTCAAATTGATTTTTTGCTATGAGCAAATCCTTTTCCGAAACAATTTTGTCTTTAATCAGTTCCTTTACTCTTTCGTAATCGGCATTTGCTTTTTCATAATTATTTTTGGCTTCGGAATATTTTACAGCGATACTGTTGTCTGCAAAATTGTTACCCGATATGGTAAATAATGATTGACCTGCGGAAACATCTCGACCTTCGAGCAAAACACCTGAATTAAAAAGTACAATTCCATTTGTTTTTGCAGAAATAACAAACTCATTGCCCTGTGCAGACTGAACCAATGCTGTGGTTTTAATCACTTGTCCGAATGACTCTGATGTGGGAAGCGCTGTTGCAAAGTCTATTTTCCACGATTGTTCTTTGGTGAAAACCGTTGTATTGGTTTTTGAAATAACAATTTTTTTGGAAGCATCGTGGGCTTCTTCGTCATTTGCAAACACATTAACTTCTGGTATGGTAACTACGAAAATGCCTTTGTCGTTGGTAATTTCAAATGTTATTTGTCCTTTCCCCTGTGTTTCTGGCTGAATATCGAAACTGTAAATCCCTTTACGAGTGGGTTCGCTGAGGGTTTGTTTTGTTTCTTTCCCATTTACAGAAAGTGTAATGGTGATTTTGCCTTTCTCAACTGCTTTAAAATCGGGCAACATTGAAAAGTGCGAAAGCACATTTGCTTTCTCTCCAACGATAAAGGCATCGGCTTCGGTAAATAATTCAAAATCGGCACTATATGCTGTATATTGGAATTTTACTTCTTCGTGTTCGTCATGTTTTTGGTTTTCATGACCGGATGGGCTGCATGATGCCATTGCAAATGCTAAAAGCACACCCAAAAATATCTTGTAATTCATATTGAAAAATGTTTAAATTTTTAGAAAAAATACGTGAATCACTGCTCTACATTTTGCAGAGTAATGACATAAAAAAATACTAAAAACTTAAACAGTTGGTGGAGCTCGTAACCCAAGTGTTGAGGTTACGAATGATAGCAAATAAGAGGAATGTACGGGATAATACGTTACAACTTTAGAAACTGGTTGTAAATCAAAATACCCAATATTTGAATGGGTGTAATAACCGTGATTGTGGTTGTCCGAACAATTGTCACAGTTTTTTAATTGTTTGCCTTGTGATGTTGGAACTACAACAGATTGTTTTAAGATGCAAGAAGTTGAGTTTTTGTTACCATCGTGTTGATGGTCGTGTTCGGCAATATTATGATTGTGGGGTAAAGCATCGTCTTGACAATGCTTTTGCTCAACGCAAACAACTGATTCGTGATGATGGTGCGGAATAACAGCATGAGCCAACAACACGATGTTGGCAATGAGAATCAGGCTATATGCTGTTAATTTTTTAATCATTGTGCAAATATAAACGAAATTTTCGTCGGAATTGTTTAGAAATCATTACAAAAAGTTATCAAGTTAGCAGAAACCTATCCACGAAGCGGGTGCGGTGGGAGAAAAGCATGTGTTTGGCAGCGAAGCGAGGCATGTAGGGAAGGGCTGCCAAACTCTTGCTTTTGTGCGTTGGGCTTTTCTTTTCCTTTTTTGTCTTTATGCAGCAAAAATACCTTTGTCATTCTGTCGTCTGTTTTGTCTTTTTACAATGAACGCCAACGGTTCTCAGCTATACGCAGGCAGGGATTTTAACCACTGAACTTCCTACGAAGAACTGAACTTTAAATTTACCACTTAACTGTCCTACGAAGCACGAAACCCCTGCTTGCGTATAGGTGATGTTATGCGGTCGGTTTTCATTTTCTCTTCTTTCTCGTTAATTTGTCAAGCAAAGTTACTAAATTTGCAGTCAAGCAATTTCAATTTTTGAATTATGTATTTCAGCAGACCTTGGACTTCTATCTAAGTGATAGGCAGTCCTGAAAATTCCAATCTCTTTTAGGTCAAGACAATTAGTCTATGGGTTTCGTGTACCGACTTTTTTGTAAAGGCGTTACGTTGTCATAGTTGCTCTGTCGGGTAATACTGTCTATTCACTTCTCCCTCAAATCCGCAACTAAGCTCTTCAGCGTCCTTCTTGCGTCTAAACGTCCTCTCATCACTGAATTAGCAGATAAATTGAGGCTGAAATACCCACTTCTGCCCACAATATCCCCTTGCCCCACTATGCGACTTGAGGCAATACGCAGTATCATACCCATAAGTTGTAGGCGTTATCCAAAATCAGTCTGAAAAATATCTGCGTAAGCATTATTACAGGTATAGATATTCAGCACATACCGCCTTGATGTTCTGATCCACTTGGCTGGTACAGAGACAAACCTGAAGACAAACGCTTTTATGCGACTTGTTGCATTGAGTCCGAACCTCTTTACGTCAAGTCTGTGGATAATGGCCTTGTAGAAATTACGGATAAGTGCCGTAAGAAGAAGGAACACAGTGTTCTCTGCCATGAAGGATTTGGGCAATCTGTCCCACCCGAAACCATTGTTCATATCATCGAAGATACGTTCCTTTCCTCCACGAAGGTTATAGAACTCGACAATTTCTCTTGTGGAAGATTCATAGTCGTTAGTCAGGATACAACGGTATGTGTATTCTCCTTCCCAAAGATCCAGCACACCGTCCATCCGTTTCTGTCTTTGAATCACAAGTCGGTATGCTTTACCCTTCCACTTCTCAACAAGAATAGAGTTCAATTCGAACTCAATGCCATTGATTTCCTCAGTCTTCCAGCCTCTAAGAGCAAAGATGTCATTGTAGAGCGAACTGCAGCGGTTTGCGCGGATATAGAAGGATTTGCTGTGTTTCTCTATTTCCTCCACGATTTCCTCGGAACATGATCCACAATCAGCTCTGAAACGATTGATTGTAAGTCCGTTCTGCTCAAATCTCTCAAAGAATCTCTTCAGCGTGTCCTTCTGATGAAAACGAACGTTGGTGTTACCATCGCTATTCTCAATGCCAACAATCAAGTCGTCAATAACCGCCACGCCAGGGCGATAACCAAGGAACTTCTTGTATGTAGGCTTTGCATCATACTTCTCAGTCTCTATGAACTGATGGTCGAAATCAACATCATACATCTCGCCCTCTTTCAGTTGGCCGGATGCAAACATACAATTGAGCAGTAAGGTATTGAGTGTGTCAGCCGTGTTGAAATCGTAGTTCTTACCCGTATCTGATGTGTATGAGATGTTTCCTTGCGTCAGTTCCTTTATCGCTCTGAGGATAGTATCAGAACTACAAGTACGAAGTGTCGGATGGAGCGAGAGATGGTTCATCAAATGAGTAGTGACATCCTCAATGCATGAGCCACCACAGAAGTAGATACTCATGAGGGAACGGACGATTTCACTGTACTGATAACCGAACGAGCTACACCTTAGACCGAGTGTCGAGTCGATTACAGATGACAATGTGGAGTCAAATTGCTCCATGATTGAAAATATTCCTCCAAAAGGAGTGAGCTTCTCGGATTTTATTTGTATTTTTGCCATGCCTGATGAGGTTTTGTTTGATTATTTTTTTGCAACACTAAGTTAAGTGAATCCTCTGACATGGCAAAATCCTGAGCAACTTTTTGTTGCTCAGGTACTTAAAAAAAATATTTTATAATAGTGTTGCGGAATTAAGGTTCTCCACGATTTGAATTCAAGTATTCACCTGTAAGAAGTTACTAATGACAAAAAAGAAATTGCCCGTTCGTTTTACGGGTCAGCACTTTACTATTGATAAAGTGCTAATAAAAGATGCAATAAGACAAGCAAATATAAGTAATCAGGATACGGTTTTAGATATTGGGGCAGGCAAGGGGTTTCTTACTGTTCATTTATTAAAAATCGCCAACAATGTTGTTGCTATTGAAAACGACACAGCTTTGGTTGAACATTTACGAAAATTATTTTCTGATGCCCGAAATGTTCAAGTTGTCGGTTGTGATTTTAGGAATTTTGCAGTTCCGAAATTTCCTTTCAAAGTGGTGTCAAATATTCCTTATGGCATTACTTCCGATATTTTCAAAATCCTGATGTTTGAGAGTCTTGGAAATTTTCTGGGAGGTTCCATTGTCCTTCAGTTAGAACCTACACAAAAGTTATTTTCGAGGAAGCTTTACAATCCATATACCGTTTTCTATCATACTTTTTTTGATTTGAAACTTGTCTATGAGGTAGGTCCTGAAAGTTTCTTTCCACCGCCAACTGTCAAATCAGCCCTGTTAAACATTAAAAGAAAACAGTTATTTTTTGATTTTAAGTTTAAAGCCAAATACTTAGCATTTATTTCCTGTCTGTTAGAGAAACCTGATTTATCTGTAAAAACAGCTTTAAAGTCGATTTTCAGGAAAAGTCAGGTCAGGTCAATTTCGGAAAAATTCGGTTTAAACCTTAATGCTCAAATTGTTTGTTTGTCTCCAAGTCAATGGGTAAACTGTTTTTTGGAAATGCTGGAAGTTGTCCCTGAAAAATTTCATCCTTCGTAGTTCAAAGTCGGGTGGTTGTCAAGATGATTTTTCTGGTTTGGTGTCGTCTTTTAAGCTGCCGCATAACTTGTTTATACCCGCCACAAAACTGTACTTATCCGCCCAGATCAGTTGTATAAGCACTATGAAGTATGATTTTAGCTTCAAGCTCAAATATAAGAAAAGCAGATTACAAATCATCAAAAGGACTCTTTATTTTTTGGATGGATTGGGTACTTACATGCGTATAGATCTCAGTGGTTTTACTGCTGTTATGACCAAGCAGTTCCTGAATGTAGCGAAGGTCAGTACCGTTTTCCAATAAATGCGTTGCATAGCTGTGTCTCAGCCAATGTAAACTGACGGGCTTATTGATTCCCGCTTTTTTTACTGCTTTCTTCAGCACATGTTCCAAACTCGTCTCAGAATAAGGTTCTCCGGCATTTTGTCCCTCAAACAGCCATTTGACCGGCTTATAAATCTTTTGATATGACCACAACATATCCATTAGTTTTTTACTCATAGGTACGATCCTGTCCTTCTTCCCTTTCGATTGATGGATGTGTAATATCATCCGGCCGGAATGAATATCCTCCAAACGAATATTCAATAACTCACTGCGTCTCAATCCGCAGGCATAAACCAAAGAAAGCATGGCACGGTGTTTCTGATTCTGTGGTGCCTCCAATATCAACTTCACATCTTCTTTGCTCAATACATTGGGCAATTTTTTTTCTCTTCTTGGCCGATGCAGTTTTTCGATGTCTAATTTTCGATCGGCGATTTTATCGAAAAAAAGTTTCAGCGCATTGATCATCTGATTCTGATAACTGGCAGAATAGCCTTTTTCCAAAATATATTCGTTGTTGAATCGAATAACATCATTGTTATCAATCTCCTCAACAGATTTCGATTCGAAGAAACTAAGAAAACACTTTAATGCATCGCTGTAAGTTGCTATAGTATTGGGACTATACCTTTTAGAGTTAAGGAAAGCAATAAAAAAATCAATATTCCTACGGTTCTCCGGTTTAAGCACGGTATCTTTTCTGGATTTTGGGGTTTTTAATGGTATAATGCTACGAGGCCCGGTTTTTCGTTTCAAATTAATCCATGCAATACCTTTAAAGGTGCTGAAAAGCAAATCGATGAATTGTTTTTCATTTGGCATTTGCCAGACTTTTTCAGAGACATTCCATCTCGCTTCTTTGATGGTTTTAATGCAGGCAATCAATTCTTTATCATATGGAAAGTCCAGGGTGATCACTGAGTTTTCGATGAGGGCATTAATAATTTTCATAATAGAGGGTTTTATCTTCAAGCTCAAATATAAGAAAAGCAGATTACAAATCATCAAAAGGACTCTTTATTTTTTGGATGGATTTGGTACTTATATGCGTATAGATCTCGGTGGTTTTGCCCGATTGATGGCCAGGCAATTCCTGAATATACCTCAGATCTGTTCCATGCTCAAGTAAGTGTGTGGCAAAAGAATGCCGCAAGGTGTGCGGACCGCCTTTCTTCTTTATGCCACTCTTCCTGATGGCATCGTCATTTACATTGCGGATGCTGGTATCGGAATATCGATCTCCATATTGTCCCTCAAACAGATAGCTGACCGGCTTATATTCATCCAGACATGCGCGCAGCATGCTCAATGCTTTTTTACCCAAAATCGTATACCGGTCTTTCCGGCCTTTCGATTGCGCCACGAAAACCAGCTCCCTGTCAAAAAGAATATCCTTTGGCCTTAACCGGAGCGCCTCGCCGATCCTCAAACCTGCCGAATAAATAAGTTAGATCAAAACCCTGTGCTTTTGGTTGGTAATGGACATGATCAGCTTGTTGATCTCTTCCTGACTGTACACTTTAGGCAGCAGATTATCCTTTTTTGGCCGCGCCATTTCAATGCTGCCTAAACGAACACCCACAGCGTTCTCATAATAACATTTCAGGGCATTCACAGTTTTTGCATAAAATCACCTGACTTGTACCCATTTAGTTAAAATTAAATCTTTATTATTGATATTCAATATGTTATATAAGAATATCATCAAATTTACCGCACTAATGAATGCAAATACATGTCTAACGAGACTTAGAAAACGGGTTTTGAGAACTTAATATATGCAAAAGGCAGAGATTTCCAATTTTAACTTTTGATCGGTTCAAATAAAATGATGATTAACAGTAAAAGATACAAGTCATGAAGGTGTAAAACGGGTAGCCAAAGGAATACAATCTTTGCGAATCTTTGCGACTCCTTCTCTGCGAACTTTGCGGTTGATGATTTTACCGCAGAGCGCGTAGAGTTTTTCGCAAAGGCCGCCAAGAGTCTCTCCGATATTATAATCCAATAAATTTTAATCAGTTCAATCAAAATGATTAACGCACTAAAAGTTACAAGTCAGGATAATAACACTTCAGGGCATTTACAGTTTTTGCAAAAAATCAATGGATCAATGACCCTAGTTGATCAGATTGAATTAATATCCACACATTTCAGTATAGAGCCGAAAAATGTGTACTGAAGGTGATATTCTTTATCTGCAAAGAAAGGCAAACGCATCATCTATTGACCCGACAAACCCAACCATATTCCCTTTATTGGACTCAGATATAAAATCATGCAGGCTTTTACTTTTTTCTGTCAATTCATCAAATGTACCCACAATGGCCAGCCTCAACCGGAAATTGGAGAATTTCTGAAGGATCTCACCGGCCAATTTGTTTTTGAGCACAAAGAAATCCGGTATGATCTGATGCTGGTGTACGATGAGCCGGTCAACTCCGTCATAGTACACATTTCCGATCAGATCCAGGCTGTCCTGCAAACCATTGATCACGCATTCATCATTGATCAATTCGGCAATATAGTGATCATCCACCGGATGCTTTAGGATTTCAAACTGCATTGCCTATTTTTTGATCAGACTTACGGCAAAACCGCCGCCTTCCTTCATCAGGATCTTTTTGGCCATACCCCTGGTGACTTCCATTTTCTGGATCTGGACAGCCGTTGGATTGTTTTTGTAATGTGCATCCGCTCCATCCGTGTAAAAGACTGCAGCATACTTTGTTCCATCTTCCAGAAAATCAAAATCCAGCATGATCGCTCTTTTGTTCTCATCCGTGATCCCGCCAACAAACCAATTGCCTGTACCTTTTTCTTCACGGGCAATGGTCACAAAATCTCCAACCTCTCCGTCCAATACCCTGGTTTGCTCCCAGTCGACTCCGACATCCCTGATGAATTGAAATGCGGGTTGGCCTTCATAATTTTCCGGCAGGTCACAAGCCATCTGAACAGGGCTGTAGATCACCACATACAAAGCCAGTTGCTGCGCCAGGGTGGTATTCACCTGGTTTTTCGGTTTGGTTTTGATCCCGATATCAAAAACACCGGGCGTAAAATCGATCGGTCCGGCCAGCATCCGGGTGAAAGCAACGATCGGGAGATGCTCCGGCGGATTGCCTCCGTCACTCGCCCAGGCATTGAATTCCTGCCCGCGCAGCCCTTCCCTTGCGATGGCATTGGGAAACGTCCGGCGGATGCCTGTTTCCTTGATCGGTTCATGTACATTGACCGCGATCTGATATCTGGCTGCAGTCTCAAACACCTTCTGGTAATGATTGACCATCCATTGACCATGGTGGTATTCACCTTTCGGAATGATCTTTCCGACATAGCCTGTTTTCACCGTGTGCATACCCAGTTTTTGCATCAATCTGTATGCTGTGTCCAGCTGTGCTTCATAAGACCGGGGCGCGGCAGAAGTTTCGTGATGCATGATGATCTCCACTCCTTTTGATCTTGCATATTCGACCACGCCTTCCAGGTCATAATCCGGATAAGGGGTCACAAAATCAAAGACGCCTTCCCTGTCTTCAAAGCCGAACCATTGCTCCCAACCGGTGTTCCAGCCTTCGACCAACACACCTTTAATCCCGTTTTTGGCAGCAAAATCTATATATCGTTTGGCATTTCCGGTGGTGGCTCCGTGACGACCATGTGCTTTTCCCGTATCGATCCATTTTCCGTTTTTATCCCGGGTCATTCCATAATCCCAGGAGGCTTTATCCACGTGCATTTCCCACCAGATGCCCATGTACTTCATCGGTTTGAACCAGCTCATATCTTTGATCCTGGAAGGTTCATTCAGGTTGAGGATCAGCTTTGAATCGATCAGTTGAGTGGCTTTTTCAGCGATCTGTATGGTTCTCCACGGCGTAACAAACGGAAGCGCTCTTTTGACCGCATAACCCAGGCGATCCGAACCAACGAGTTTGCTTGTCAGTTTGAAGGTTTGGGTATCCACCTTCAGGGTCATATCGCTGTAATCGAATAAGGCGGCTTCGTGAAAACTCAGGTGAAGACCATTTTGGGTACGCATGGTAACCGGTGTATTGACCGCATTTTCAGGAATATAACTTTGGGCCAGGTCCCTGGTATCCGCCATTTTTTTTGCATCAATTCCGGAAACCGGTGTAGTCCTGAACAGGTGTTCATAAATGTCCCAATCACCCGGGCTCCACCAGCAGGTGTGATCTCCTGTGAGCTGAAATTCAGTGTTTTCATCCATGATGATGACGGAATCTACCCCGTTTTGCTCAGGAAATTCATATCTGAAGGCGATGCCGTCATCGTAAGCCCTGAAAATGATGTTGAATTTCCTGTTGGGCAAAGTGGTCTCTTCCAATCGGATGAGCAATTCATTGAAGTGATTGCGTACTGTCTTTTGTTCGCCCCAGGGCATTTCCCAGGTTTCATCTTTCTGATTTTCCGTGGTTCCGATGATCTTTAAATGTCCTTTAATGGATGGCTGATCCCTGAATTCGAAGCTCATGCCTGAAGTGTCGATCACCCTTTCAGATAGATGGTCCACAGTATAAGTTGCTTCACCTTCAGGGGTAAGCATAAAACTGATCTTGTTGTGACCATCAGGAGAAGCCAGGGTAAATGAGCTTTCCGGACTTTGAGTTTTACAGGAAAAAAGCACTGAAATCAGCATTGAAAACAGAATGAAAACAGATCTGTACATTATAGATTATTTAGATATAAAAATTACGTCAGGAAAATACTCATGTATTTCCTCTGACGTGGTCAAAATTACCAATATTTATCATGACATTATGCAAGTTGTTCAAAAAAGTCAGTATGGATTTCAGTGAAAAATAAATACGGTAAATTTCATTTTTTGGGAGTAAAAATTGGTGTTATGGTAAGAAATTACCTTCAATCCCAGAGGCATTCAGGTATTAAAAGTCACTGATAAAATTTTCCAGGTGTGAGCAAACAGCACCCGCTCATTCGCATCCGGCTTTATTGCAGAGTCGGATCAAAATTGGCTGGTCTTAGTGAAAAGAAATCTTGGATCAGTCGATGGATTTGCTCTTGAAGGAGTTGACAAAAAGGATGTTTCCCAGATCTTCATATCCTTCAAAGATATGGGTTTCAAGCTTTCTCAGGTGATCGCTCCGGAAACCGATGATACATAATGCTGCTTCTGCCGAATGCTGGTTGATGATGGATTTATAAGACATACCTTCTTCCTCTATCAGAATGTTGATATTTTGGGAAGTTATGGGCAACCTGCCTTTTTCAATCAGCTCATCCATTTGTTTTTTAACATCTTCCAGCTCATTTTTTTTGCAGATATCAAATATTTTTATGCTGGATTTTTTCCAATCAGGATGACCCAGTATGATAAAACTCAATATGATCATCAGGTTTGCATTATCCGCATCTGAAGTGGTGATCCAGACGTGGATCCCGTTCTTGTAAATGATGGGTTTTCGACTGGAAGCAAGAATGCAGATGTCAAATTTCCCCGAGATCACCAGCTTGTAATTGTCGATGATCTCCGCTAAGCCTTCAGGATTTGCCTTGTCATATTCAAAAATGACCATATTGTTGTCCATTCCTGAGATACTTGGGATCTGTATTGAATTTGCTATGGCTGAGGTGTATGACGGCGAAATGATCGTGTCAATAAACACATGACTGGCATCTCCGTAATCATGAATTAATCTGTTCAGCTCTTCTTTTGCCTGCTTAAATGTATTTTTGGAATAATAGCCTTCAATTCTGTGAAGATAAGTTCCAAAACCGTACTTATAGGAAATCCAATTGGTCAGTTTGAACGCATTTTCCCGGATAAATGAATCTTTTGATATGCATATTGCGCTGGGGCGCCAGTCTCCTGAAAATTTAACTCCTGCAGTTTTTTGGAGATAAAGTTGCAATTTATGGTTCAGTTGAAAAATGGCATTTGCAAATATGGAAGCAATACCTCTTCTGTCCTTGTGGAAATTATTGATATAAATGTACATCAGGATCATCAGGGAGAATGCCAGCAATGAATAAAACGCATCGATCTGGAACATGATCCACACAGAAGTCACAAACCCGAGCAGTGAAATGTACCAGCGTGATCTGAAGGATGGCCGGTAGGAAGGTGATGAACCAAAATGATTTAAAAAAGAGATCAGGCAAAGTGTACCGTATGTGATCAGGAAAAACATGGAAATGATCCGGGCAACAATATTTACATTACCGATGGCTACAAAAAGCAGGGCAATGGCCGCTGTAAAAATTGAAGCGTTCATCGGCTCATGGTCTTTTTTTCTGGCATGACTGAACCATTTGTTGAGACCCGGGACCGGAAAGGAATTATCTCCGGCCAGCGCCTGTAAAGTCCTGGGAGCAACCATATATGATCCCAGCGCAGATGAAATGGTGGATGCAGCCAGCCCCAGAGGGATAAAAAACCATCCCCATACTGCGATCTTGCTCATGACAAACTGATCACCGGTCAGTTCGGCTTCACTCGAAGAAACAGACAATTTATAGGAGATAAATATATAAACGACCAAACCCAGCAGGGTAGCAAAAATAGTTCCTACAGGTATTGATCTTGAAGGATTTTTTAAATCTCCGGATAAACCCACCCCGGCAGTCATCCCTGTGAATGCCGGGAAGACTATGGCAAAAACAAGGAAAAAGCTATCTGCATTTCTGAATTCAAAATTATCGATGACTGCAACAGATCCGGCATCAGTTGGCTGCCGGTCACCCAAAAAAAACAATAATAAAGAAATTCCCAGTATGGTAACGATCACATATAGTGCCTGTACCCCTAGATTTGCTCCTTTTCTCAGAATAAGGCCGGTCAATAGGATCATCACAGGAACACTGATCGCCTGTCGTGGGATTATGAGCGCATACTCATCTCTGATAAAATCAAAGAGAAATTGGAAAGATTCCGTGAATGCGATCACATAAAATGCCACACTGATCGCTTGTGAAAGATAAAGTGCAGTTCCGATGGTCGCCCCGATATTGAGCCCGAAGGAACGTGAAATGATGTAATATTCGCCTCCTCCCTCAACTCTTTTGTTCGTTGCGATCTCTGAAATGGACAAGGCAGTCGGAATGGTGATCATATGCCCGAGCACGATGATCAGTAACACACCCAAAAAACCTACAGTTCCGACAGCATATCCAAAACGCAGGAAAAGTATCGCTCCAAATATCGTGGAGATCGCAGTAAAGAAAACCGGCGCTGTTCCGAATTTTTTATATTGACCTTCCATGATGGTGTGATGAATACTTCAGAATAAGGGTAAATTTAATAAAATTATTTGTTTTGGGGATCAAAAATCATGAAAGCTCAGTGATCTTCTCTAAAATGAAGTCATTAACATCACAACATTTTATGTGGAAACGATGAAAATTGTATTTTCAGGCTTATGTAAAATCATTGAAAAAAACTCTATCTTATTTTGTGTGGGTCAAAATGGACATTTGATAATTTGTGTCCTATGCTGATCAGTGTGGGTAAAGATCAGACTTGATGGAGAAATGGATTCAGAATGATCATTCTTCATCATTTTGGAGTCATATCTGAATGAAACTTGGAGGTATACCCTCTCTATTTTGCCATGCTTTTTGAATTATTAAGTCATAATAGGATTTTTTATCCTATCAAGGGTAACAGCATGTATTTGGTTTTTTGGGAATAATTTACATAACCTTTAAGTTCATTGCGCAATGTCCGGTCCTCCAACCGTGTCCTGATAACGATCAGAATGATCGAGATCACAGCAGGAATGACACTCCAGACCGATCCGAATAGAAGAGGGAATCCCAGTGCCTGAATGAATGAACCCAGGTATCCGGGATGCCTGACCAGGCGGTATAGTCCAGTGTCAACGACTACATGACCTCTGTCCTCCTGTATCCTGACCATACTCGAGAAAAACGGATTTTGTTTTTGGGCAGTCAAAAAGAGCAATTGACCGGCAGCTGTAAAAATCCCGCCCAAAATCATGAGCCCGGGGTGGAATAGGGGAGACCAGAAAAACCTGCCTGAGTCCAGTCCGGCAACCAAAAACATGATGATGTTTATCAAAAAAGAGAGTGACAGGATCAGTTTGTCCCAGTTTTTAACATTTTTGCCCGGTTTTCCTCTTTCTTCCAGCAGTGCATCATCAGGCCGCAGCAGAGAATAATTCAGTACCGTCATTATGAAACCGAGCGTTACGTAGATCCATGCCTGCCAGTAATCCAGCCTGCCGGAACTTAAAAACAAAAGTGCATAAACAAGCAGTGAACCGGCCAATTGTTTAAAGAAATACCTGGACTTCATTTTAATGTTTTTTTTTCATTTCTTTGGTTGTCAGGGAATTCATTTGTAAAGCATTCATGCCTGTTTTGTGAAAATTGACCTGAATGATGGCCAAATGGATTTCAACCCGAATATTTCAATATCATTATATTTTTTGCAGGGAAAAATGATTTGGTGACCGGCTGACATAAACAGGAATTCCTCCACGTTTTTAAATTCCGCAGAACTTCAGTGGTTAAGAAATATTGCCATCAGGTATGAATTATATCCCCAAAATTAGTAATTTAGAATTTTAAAGGATATCAGATATGAAACATTTTTTGATATCTTTTTTTACTGAATGTATAACTTGGCACAAGGTCATATCTTATGCCAGGATATGTCCATTTCAGACCATTCTCAGTTTTTTATGAAAAGAAAATTGAAGCATCAGTAAAACGAAGTTGAAGCTGTCAGTATGCGCATTTTAGGGAAGGAATTTGTATGTTTTTTAATGCTGGTCGGGATATTTTTGATAGATGTTTCCCGGTCATCTGCCCAATTGCAGGTCAATGGAGCTGACAAACCGCCCTACGACCCTGTAAATCTGATACATGACGTTTTTTTAGGCAGCGGGGTAACAGTTTTACAGGTCAAATACGAGGGTGAAGATCATGCTGTAGGTTATTTTGACCATGCACAAAATCAGATCGGCATACAGAGAGGCATCATCATGTCCACCGGAAGAGCTGAATTTGCCCAGAGACCCAACCTGGAGAGCAATTTTTCATCATTCAGTTCCGGAATCAAATTCCCGGATGCTGACCTGATCAAAGCTCTGGGTCTGGATCCGAATACACCTGAAATCGTCCGGGATCTGGCCAGGTATGAGATCACGTTCATTCCCCATGCGGATTCTCTCCGATTCAATTATGTTTTTGCTTCGGAAGAATATCCGAAGTATTCCTGTTCGCAGTTCAAGGATGTCTTTGGTTTTTTTATTTCCGGACCTGATCCTCAGGGTGGCGAATACCAGTCAAAAAACATCGCTTTGGTTCCGGGAACAGGGGAAGTGGTTTCCATTTCCACCGTAAATAACGGTGATCCCAGCACCATCAATTGCCTGCCAAAAAACGGGCATCTGTATAACGACAACACGGGTAGCCTGGCGATGACCTACAATGCTTACCTGGACTTGTTCTCCGCATCGGTAAAAGTGGTTCCATGCCAGACTTATGTGATCAAACTCGCTTTATCTGACATTGCAGATGACCTGTACGATTCTGCTGTTTTCCTGGAAGCCAAAAGCTTTGCAACCAATGAAGTGGCTGTTGATATCAGAACCATAGCTCCCGACGGTAACATCTCGGAAGGATGTCAGCCTGCCGTGATCAGCTTTAAATTTGAAAATCCGCTAGAGGATTCCTATGACCTCGGCCTTCGGTTACTTGATAGTCATTCAAATTTTATTTTGGCTACAGATCAGGTTGATTTTTCAGGTATTCCGGACCACCTGAGTATTCCTGCAGGACAAAAGGAAGTTACGATCTCGATTGTTCCGGTTGCCGACCAGCTCAATGAAGGACTGGAATGGATCGCTCTTGAATACCAGAAAAATATTTGCCAGAAAGATACCCTGTTTATCGGCATTCTGGATAAAAACATGCCCCTGGTATTTGCCCCGGACTCATTTTCGGTCTGTTCGGGTGATACGATACAGCTCATCGCTGAACTGGAGCAAGGTTTTATGCCTCCGCCTCCCTTACGCTTTCAGAACAACACTAATTTTGCCATTACTCCTGTTGGCGAGGCTGTTTTCTCGCCCATTTGGGTTCAGGGAGTTGCCCATAAATACCTCGCAGATCATGTCATTGACAAGGTGTGTATAGACACTGCATGGATCGCAGGACTACAGCATTTCGAATTTTATCTGGTCAGTCCGCAAGGGAAAGTACTTGAACTGAGTACCGGAAACGGAAAAAGGACCGGTGGCGGCAATCCGATAGATTCGCTGATCCATACCTGCTTTTCACTGGATGCAGACGAAAATATCCATCAGGGAAACCCGGCGCAAAGCAATATTGACCTGGCCAATCCAACGTATACGGGAGATTATCTGCCGGAAGGGTCATGGCAGGAACTATGGCCTGATGGGACACAGGAAGTCAATGGCCTCTGGCAATTGATGGTGATCGACAACAATACCTTTATCGGCCACCTTGAATCCTGGTCGATAAGCTTCAACCCTGATTACCGGATCAGCTATTCATGGACGCCGGATGACGGAACACTGGCATGTCCCGGCTGCAAAGAAACGAAGGCTTTTCCAACAGCCAGCAGGAAATACCATCTGGAAGCCATGGATTCATACGGCTGCATTTCTACAGATTCCAGTAATGTTGAAGTCAGGACATTGCCCGAAGTGACCGGGTTGACCTGTGATTCTGTGTCAACAGATTTTTTGAGTTTCCATTGGGATCAGATCCCATCGGGTTTTGACCTTGAGTTTTCTATCGATGGCACAATTTGGAATACATTTTCAGGCGAAAGCTTGAGTTTCTCAAATCTTGGCTTCAGTCAGCCGGTTACATTGAGCCTGAGACTTTCAGACGGCATCTGTACAGGGTCTGTTCAGCAAATTGAATGCGTCACCTTGCCATGCCCGGCCCCTGACATCGAAGTGATCAGCGTTCAACATCTGGATTGCTACGGAGATCAGGATGGATCAATTTCGATAATGGCAAGCGGTACACTTGGGCCATATTTGTACGAATTGAATGCCATGAGCAATGACACAGGGCATTTTCCCGGTCTGGCAGGAGGAAGCTATACCTTGTACATCACTGACGGAGAGCAATGCAGGGTGCCATATCATTTTACCATTCAGCAACCTGAACCTTTGACCATGCAGGCAGTGGTTGATAGTATAGTGTGCCACGGACAGGCAAATGGCTCTATTACACTCCAAACTTCCGGTGGAAACGGCAGTTATGTATATCAATGGTCCGGAGCGATCTCTGCCACGGGAACAATCAGCTCTTTCGATCAGCTTGGCCAGGGAACTTACCATATTGAGGTAAATGATGCGAAAGGGTGTAATGCCGCTCTGGATGTCAGCCTGGCAGATCCGCCTAAATTATTTCTGACCGCTATCATAACGGATGTACTGTGTAAACCACTGCCAACCGGTGCCATTCAATTGTATTGTAACGGTGGGTATGGTCCATATCGGTACGACTGGAAAGGGAACGGGTTTGGCTCAACTGCATCGTCTCTTCAGCATATTACCGGAGGACTGTACCATCTCACCATTACAGATGCCGGTAATTGTTCCATCGATACCTCTTTTTTGGTCAGAGAGCCTTCAGAAGAGCTTACTGTAGATATTGTTGGTCAGGATACCTTATGTTATACCGGGTCAGGTGCTTACCTGGAGGCAGAACCTGACGGGGGCACGCCGCCTTATCAGTTTTTCTGGCAAAACGGAATGACTCAACCCCTAATCGATCAACTGCAATCTGGTATCTACTCGGTCTTGATCACTGACAGGCATGGTTGCACGGTGAGTGAAAGGAAAGAAGTGATCAAATTACCTCCTTTAACTGTTGATTATGAGGTGGTTCAGCCGGATTGTGCAGGAAGACCCAATGGAAAATTACTGTTCAAAAGCGCTTCATACGGATCCGATCATGCCAATGAAAAAGGACTCCGGTTCGAATGGAATACGCTTCCCGGGCAATTTGCCAAAGATGCTTTTTTCCTGAAAGGTGATCGGGATTACCGGCTGGTGATCGGTGATCAGTTCGGGTGCAATTATTCGTTTGAATTATTTATGCCAGATCCGGCTTCAATGGAAATGGAAACTGTGGAGTTGCATGAAGTCAGCTGTTTTGGTAAAAATGATGGCTTGGTAGAAGTATCCGTATCAGGTGGCATGGAACCCTATAAGTATCATTGGAGTCCCAATGCCGGAAATGTTGCGGGTACGGTGGCTTCAGATCTTTCGACCGGATATTACTGGCTGACGGTCACTGATGCCGTATTTTGCACCAATACTTTCAATATTTATATTTCCGGACCGACACCCATGACCAGCACAGCCTCGATAAAACACGTGGATTGTTACGGTAATGAGACAGGTGCCATAAGCGTGAATGTGGCTGGGGGTGTTCCACCTTATATGTATTGGTGGGATGGTCAACCAGGTTCAGATAAGCTGACAGGGTTGGAACCAGATTCCGTTTTTCTGGAGATCAGCGACCGGAACGGTTGCGTTTTAGAGGATAGTTTTGTGGTGAAGCAGCCGGAAGAGCCTTTGAGTCTGACAGTTGAATCCACAGATGTGAATTGTCCGGGCGGAAATGACGGATCTGTCCTTTTAAATGCTTCAGGAGGAACCTTGCCGTATGCTTTCAGCCTGAATAACCTGGATTGGCAAAAAGATAAGGATTTTTATGGATTGTCTGCAGGTGATTACACCGTTTATCTCAGGGACGGAAATGGTTGCAGATCTCAAATTTCCGGGATCAGGATTGAGGAAGTCAACAATATGTTTGTTGATCCGGGATCTGACACCACAATTGCCTTTGGAACGAGGTTAAAGCTGCAGCCTAAGGTGTCAGGGGATTTTACAGGTGAACTGAGTTATCAATGGACCTGCAGCGACATGAGTATTTTATCGTGTGATGATTGCGAAGAACCTGTTGTATCGCCCAGGGAAAACACCATTGTTTTCCTGGAAGTTACCAATGGTCTTGGATGTGTGGCTGAAGGCAATATCAAGATCAATGTAGTATTGGAAAAATTCATCCATGTTCCAGATGCCTTTACTCCAAATGTTGACGGGACCAATGACCTGCTGCAGGTTTTTGGATCACCAGGTACGATGGTACGTCAATTCATCATTGTGGATTTCTGGGGTAAAAAGGTTTTTGAGCTACGCAATTTTCCGGTCAATCAGACAGGGACTGGCTGGGATGGAAACTTTCAGGGACAGGAAATGAGTGCAGGAGTGTATTACTGGATGGTTGAGGCACAACATAGCGATCTGAGTTCTACGACTCATAAAGGAACCACTTTGCTGATAAAATAAGTGGATGCGTCAGCAATAAAAACAGAGAAATGAAGAAAATTTTGCTTTCTTTTTTGATCAGTATGTTGCATCTTGGGATTTTCGCCCAGGATGTGAATGTCATTCTGCCGCACTACCTGTCTTCAAGGCATCTCAACCCCGCATTCACCGGTTTGCATAAGAACAGATATCGATTAAGTCTCAGGGCACAGGATGATTGGTTAAAATCCGCCAAACCGGATTTTTACAATTATTATCAGGTTTCGGGAGAAATGAAGATCATCGGTTGGGAAAAAGACCAGCTCTCCGCCGGAATAGAAGCCAGGCATTCTTTTCTGGGAACCGCCGGATTTTCTACTACCACAGGTGTTTTATCCATGGCATATACCAGGCAATTATCCGGTAAGCCCGGGAAAAAGACCGGCCATTTTCTTTCCATGGGAGCAGAATACGGATTTGGCCAGAATATTGTAAATTCCGGATCACTGCTTTTCGGTGATCAGTTCGATCCTGCAACTGGCGAGCCCACAGGAAATCCGACACAGGAAGCCAACGGGCAGTTCCAGGCTATTTACGGGGATCTGAACACGGGTCTTCTTTGGTACTGGTTGGAAGAAAACCGCTTTGAACTATCCGCAGGGGTTGGAGTTTACCATCTCAACCGTCCCGATATTTCCTTATTGGGAAATGAAGTTTCGTTGTATATGAGATGGAATGGATTTCTGATGGCCGGTGTAAATCTGTATCCGTCAGTGGTGCTGGAACCGGGATTGATCGCACATTGGCAGGGACCTCATTCAACCATGTTTGGAGGAACAAATATCCGTTTTGGCAGGGCTGAAGAGGATAATTTTTCCTTCAAAACCGGACTTTGGTTACAGGGTAACTCTATTGATGGTCAGTTTAATATAAGTTATCTGCATTTATTGCTCTCTCTTGGCTTGCCCAAAACAGATGTCAGCCTGGGTTATGGTTTGAATATGGTCCTGCCCGGAGCGCTCATTCAGGATCTCAGGGGTCTGTCATTATCCATGCAGTATTATTTCGGGAAGGAAAATCAAAAATATGCGTTGGTTTGTCCGGGATTTTAACCTGTTTTCAGGCCTTTACAAAATTTCACCCACAACAAAAATGCTGCCACCAATAAATATCAGGTCTTCATTTTGAGCAATTTTCCTGGCTGCTTTTAATGCATTTGGCACATCAGGAAATGATGCAGTTCCATTCAATCCTGCTTTTTCTGCCCTGCTCAGCAGATCAACAGCCGGAAGTGCCCTGATCACTTTAGCCTGGCAAAAAAAGTAATACGCATCGCGGGGCAGAATTTCCAGGATACTTTCAATGGCTTTATCATTCACAAAACCCATTACAAAATATAATTTCCTGAATTTAAGCTGCTTTAAATAGGTGACGGTCGTTGTCCATGCATCGATATTGTGGGCTCCGTCGGCAATGATCAACGGTTGTCTGCCTAAAACCTGCCATCTACCGATGTAGTTTGTGATCTTTTTAAAATGTTGTACAGCATGAATAACCCGGTGTAAGGGTAAGTTCCAGCCGGCATGGAATTTTTTAAAGGTTAAAACCGATGCGAGGGCATACCGGATATTCCTCGACATAAACGGACCTTCAAGAATTGTATTCTTCCATCTGAAAACATCTTCCAGCGAGCACAGATCTTCCGAAAAATAAAGCGGAGAATTCTTTTCCTCTGCGATCAGTTTAAAGACCGGTTCACTTTCAGGATGTCTTTCACCGATCACCACAGGAGTATCTTTTTTGATGATCCCGGCCTTTTCAAAAGCGATCTTGCTGATGGTATCACCCAGGATTTGTGTGTGATCCAAAGAGATATTGGTGATGACGGACAATAATGGTTCAATGATGTTGGTGCTGTCGAGCCTGCCCCCGAGTCCGACTTCAATGATGGCGATATCTGTCTGCTCCCGGTCAAAATAATCAAATGCCAGGGCAACAGACAATTCAAAATAGCTTGGCTTGATGTCAGTGATCAGTTCAAAATGTTTGTTGAAAAAATCCAGGATGAATTTTTTCGGGATCATCAAACCATTCATCTTAATGCGTTCCCTGAAATCAATATAGTGCGGTGAAGTGTATAATCCTGTTTTGTAACCGCATTCCTGGAAAATTGCGCTCAACAGGTGCGCTGTAGTGCCTTTTCCATTAGTTCCGGCAATATGGATACTGGGGAATTTTTTCTGGGGATCACCAAGATGTTCCATGAACAAAGTGATATTGCTCAGATCATATCTCAGCGCCCTCGGACCAATATTCTGGTAAAGAGGCAGCTGCTCAAAAATAAATTTGATCACATGGCTATAAGATGGAAAAGGAAGTCTTTCCATTGGCCGCTTAAAAAATTAACAAGTGTTTATTTTTTTTTCTTAACCGGTGCGATCATCACGATCATTTTTTTGCCGATCAGCTTGGGCATTTCTTCAGGAGCGCCATATTCAGCGAGATCCTTAATGAAATTCAGCAAGACCAGTTCGCCCCTGTCCTTGAAAACGATGCTTCTCCCTTTAAAAAACACAAATGCTTTAACCTTGGATCCTTCCTGAAGAAATTTCTTGGCATGGTTGAGTTTGAATTCAAGGTCGTGTTCATCTGTATTCGGTCCAAACCGGATCTCTTTGACAACTGTTTTGGAAGTGTTGGCTTTGATTTCCTTTTGTTTTTTCTTGAGTTGGTACAGGTATTTGTTGTAGTCGACTATCCTGCATACCGGCGGGTCTGCATTCGGGCTGATCTCAATCAGGTCCATTTCAAGATCCAGCGCCCATTTCACTGCAAGCTTCGTGTTATAAATACCTTGTTCTACATCATAGCCTGCAACTTCACTGATCTTTTCAAAATCATCTCCTACGATCCTGACTTTGGGTGCAGTAATCCGGTCATTCAATCTGTGCTTACTGCTTTCTTCCTTCGTAGGTTTTCTCAAATTTGGATTTTCTCTTTTGTTGATGTTCAAATTTCTAATTTTAAGTGAAATAAATAACAATAAATCAACATTTTCATGGCTGCTGAAGTTCCTGGGAACAGGTTCAGGAGTCAGTTTCTTCTGTTTTATTTTGTGTTTTTGCTTTTGATTTGGATTTCTTTTCCTGAACCAATTCTATGACCACCCTCATGGTTTCATTGTCCATGTGTGCTTTAAGCTGACTGCCCGCTGGGGTATTGTTGGCCAGAATGAACTCCGCTACCGGATCTTCAAGGTATTTCTGGATAGCTCTGAGCAATGGTCTGGCACCGAATTGGGGATCAAAACCCTTATCTGCAACGAATTCAACAACCTCCTGATCCAATACGATATCAAAGCCCATTTTTTGGATCCGCCCGAAAAGTTCTTTTAGTGAAATGTTGATGATCTGAAGGATGTGTTCTTTTTTCAGACTGTTGAAAATGATCACGTCATCCACCCTGTTCAGAAATTCGGGTGAAAAAGTCTTTTTCAGGGCCTTTTCCAGAATGCTCTGTGCAGCTTCTTCCTCATGTGCGAGTCTGGTTTGGGTGGCGAAACCAACGCCTTGTCCAAAATCCTTCAACTGCCTGGTTCCGATGTTGGAGGTCATGATGATGAGCGTGTTTTTAAAGTCAACCTTGCGTCCCAGTCCGTCGGTCAGATGTCCGTCATCGAGCACCTGTAGCAGGATATTGAAAATATCGGGATGCGCTTTCTCTATCTCATCCAGAAGCACCACACTATAAGGTTTTCTGCGTACTTTTTCCGTTAGCTGACCACCTTCTTCGTATCCGACATATCCCGGAGGAGCTCCGATCAACCTGCTGATCGAGAATTTTTCCATATATTCACTCATATCGATCCTGATCAGTGCATCCTTATTGTCGAAAAGATACTCCGCAAGCGTTTTGGCCAGTTCAGTTTTTCCGACACCCGTCGGGCCAAGGAAAATAAATGAACCGATGGGTTTTCCCGGATCCTTCAAGCCTATCCTGTTGCGCTGTATGGCCTTTGTGACTTTTTCTATGGCTTCCGCTTGTCCTATGATCGAGCCTTCAATATCCTGAGGCATGGTGGCCAGTTTTTTGGTTTCCTTTTGTGCCACTCGCTTTACGGGAATTCCCGTCATCATGGAAACTATCTCAGCAATGTTGTCTTCGTCGACCATGTGACGCTCATTTTTGGAAGCTTCCTCCCAGTTCATTTTGGCTTGTTCCAATTGGAGGATCAACCTGGATTCCTGGTCCCGTAATTTTGCTGCAAGCTCATATTGCTGACTTTTGACTGCCGCAGTCTTCTCTTTGGTGGTTTGCTCGATATGCTGTTCGAGGTCTTCGATCTCCTTCGGAACATGAATATTCCTGAGATGCGTCCGTGCTCCGGCTTCATCCAGTACATCGATCGCTTTATCGGGCAATAAACGGTCGCTGACGTAACGGTCGCTCAGATAAACACACGCAGCAATCGCTTCATCAGTATATTCCACTCGGTGAAACTCTTCGTATTTCGATTTGATATTCTGCAGGATATGTATGGTTTCTTCAGCTGACGGAGGATCGATCAATACTTTCTGAAAACGCCTGTCCAATGCTCCGTCCTTCTCAATGTGCTGACGGTATTCATCCAGAGTGGAAGCGCCGATACATTGAAGTTCACCTCTTGCAAGTGCCGGTTTAAAAATATTGGATGCATCCAGAGATCCGGTTGCGCCACCTGCTCCAACCATAGTATGTATCTCATCGATGAACAAAATGATGTCGTTGTTTTTTTCGAGCTCATTCATGATGGCTTTCATCCTTTCCTCAAACTGCCCTCTGTATTTGGTGCCGGCAACGAGCGCGGCAAGGTCCAGCATGACAACCCGCTTGTCGAACAGGTTCCTGGAAACTTTCCTCTGTTGTATCCTGAGCGCCAACCCTTCAACAATGGCTGTTTTACCAACTCCGGGTTCACCGATCAGGATCGGGTTGTTCTTTTTCCTCCTGCTTAAGATCTGCGAAACCCTTTCGATCTCTTTTTCCCTTCCAATAATGGGATCCAGTTTTTTTTCCAGAGCCAGCCTGGAAATATCTCTTCCAAAATTATCCAATACCGGTGTGCTGCTTTTGACCGGGTTTTTGGTTTCCTTGAATGATGATTCCTGTTCACCAAAACTTTGTTCGGGCGGAATGGAACCTTCCGCCGAAAAATCTGAAAGATCATCGGTGTCCTGTTCCTGCTTGGCAAAATGGAGTTCTCTCTTAAAGGTGTTGTAATCCAGATTGATGTCATCAAAGAACTGCACGATTTCCGGATCCCCGTTCTTTAAAATGGATAACATCAGGTCTTCCGACATGATCGCATCGTTTTTATTGAGCCGTGATTCAAGAAAAGTGATCTTGAGTATCTTTTCAGCTTGTTTGTCCAGGGGCAAATTTTCAAGCTGAATGGGTTCGGCTGCAGTCCGGTGGGCTTTAAGTGAGTTTTCAATACGGGAAATCAGTTGTTCAAGATCAATCTCCAGTGAATTTAAAACTTTGATCGCCAGGTTATTCTTCTCGGACAAAAGACCTAAAAGGATATGTTCAGTACCAATATATGCATTTCCCAGCCTGATCGCTTCTTCACGACTTCTGGATATAATTTTCTTGACTTCAGGTGAAAACCTTCTATTCATATATAATTTTTAATAAAGGAACAAAAATGCATCATTTAAAGTTTTTACCAAAATCTTTTCAAAAGAAGTTGTCAAAACATGATCTATATCTCAAAGAAAATCATTTAAATACCTTTAATTTAGATAGTTCATGCTTCAGGAGGAAGAATCCGGAACCAGCCGGATCATCAAAAATCCTTATAAACGTATTCAACCTTTGATCAATTGAATTCAGCATGCATAACTTTCTGCTCAGATATTCTCTATTAAAACAAAATTTTTTAAAAAAGTTCACAGAAATCGTGATCAAATCTGTAGCCCAGGTAATGTTCCTCCGTATTTTTTTGTTGAACGTTTATGCTATTGATACTGCATTGAATTTCTGAATCAGTTGGATTTTTATAAGTCAGTATTATATTGTTAAAATTGACCGGATTTATCCATATATAAAATCTTCTCATTCTCAGTCAAGTTCTGTTTTGATGCCTGGGTTTCCTGTTTTCGGTCAGCATTTAGTATGGAAAATGAGCACTGGCTTAAATGATTTTGTTTGTAAATTTTTTTTAAGTACCTTTGTTTATCATAAAGTTGTTTGAAAAATGTATGGTTTATTCCATTGATTTTAGATTTTTGCATTTTTTAAACACACAGGGAGTATTCCAATAGTGAATTTCACTGTCCGGGAGCGAGTTCGGTTTTGGCCGGATATGTCAATTTTGAATTCGTCCAGGATGATTGGAAAGATTTTTTTGATTTAATTTAACGTTTATAACTTTTAGCTTGTCAGATGAAATACAGTATTGAAAAAAATGATAAATTTTCCCTTTTCCAGTTGCATGAGGAAAATCTGAATGCATTGATTGCGCCCAAACTGAAATCAGAGTTTATTTTCCTTTGGAATGAAGGTGTTGAAAGTCTGGTCCTGGACATGGGTGAAGTCAGATTTGTGGATTCATCTGGCTTAAGCGCAATTTTAACTGCCAATCGCCTTTGGAAAGACAACGGACGTTTCATCATTACCGGAGTCAATCATGACGGTGTGAAAAAACTGATAGAGATCAGCAGACTTGAAACCATTCTGAATATCAAATCAAGTAAGGAAGAAGCGTTGGAATATCTGAATGCTTCCTCAGATGGAACAGAAGTAGAATAAACCTTAAAATTCGATCAACATACTTTTGGACCTGCGTCTGACCATAATCGGTTCCAATGCTGCCATCCCTGCTCATAAACGCGGTTTAAGTGCACAGGTTTTGCATAATACTTCGGTAAGTTACCTGATCGATTGCGGAGAAGGTACCCAGTTTGGCCTTACTGAAAACAAGATCAGGGTTTGCAGGATCGATCAGATCTTTATCAGTCATCTTCATGGTGATCATATCTTTGGATTGTTTGGAGTGCTGAGTTCTGCCAGCATGCAAAACCGAACCAAAAAGATGACGATTTTTGCACCGCCCGGATTGAGATCCATGATCAGAACATTTGAAGAATCGCAAAGCATGTTTCTGACTTTTGACCTGGATATCGTTGATCTGGATGCAAAAGTCCACAAAAAGATCTTTCAGGATGAATATTTCAGCGTTTATACCATTCCCTTGAAACACCGGGTTCCCGCTACCGGCTTCAAATTTGTGGAGCGGCAAAAACTCATGAATATACGCAAAGAAGCCATTGGAAGGTTTGATCTTTCAGTGGAGCAGATCAAAATGCTTAAATCAGGCATGGACATAGTGCTTGATGATGGCATTACGGTCAGCTCAAAAGAGGTTTGTTACCAAAAGGATCATCCGAAATCCTTTGCCTACATTTCAGACACGATATTTGACACAGGTATCGTTCAGCATATCAAAGGAGTAGATGTGCTGTTCCATGAATCCACTTATTTGTCTGACGTGGAAGAGTTGGCCAGAAGCAGAATGCATTCCACCGCCAGGCAGGCTGCGACCATTGCAAAAATGGCAGGTGCCGGCAAACTGATACTGGGACATTTCTCCAGCAGATACAATGATCTGCAGGTTTTGCTGGATGAAGCCAGAACTGTTTTTCCCCAAAGCTTTCTGGGGGAAGATGGTACAACATTCGAAGTCTGAGAGGATATTTTCCCGGCTTTTTATTCCGGGTTTTCCGGCCTTTTCCGGAGTTGTCACCTCAAATCAACCCACCCAACTGGTTAATATCTGGCAGATGAACAATAAACCGTTCGTCAAAATTTACTGCCATACATATAATTTAATATTATGTTTGTAGAATAATTCTAATCGAAGCGTCATGAAAGATCCCCAGAACAGCTCAGAAGATACAGTTGCAGTATTACAGCAGGAAAAAGGCAAATCCGTTGCAGAACAGAAGCTGATCTGCTATCATTGCGGGGACGAATGTCCGGATGATAAGATCAGTATCGGAGACAAACTTTTTTGCTGTAATGGGTGTAAAACCGTCTTTGAAATACTGGATACCAGTGATATGTGCAATTATTACGACATTCAGAACAATCCCGGTATCACGCTGAAAGGCAGAAAACAAATACATTATTCCTGGCTGGATGACCCGGATGTAAAGGAGAAGCTGATCAGTTTTGAGGATGACAGGCACACTAAAGTCAGTTTTTACCTGCCACAGATACATTGCTCGGCTTGTGTGTGGTTGCTTGAAAACCTTTACAGGCTGGCTGACGGTATTATTTCTTCCAGGGTGAATTTTCTGGAAAAGCAGGTTTTTATCCAGTATGAAAAGGACAAATTCACCCTGAGAAGCCTCGTTGAGCTGCTTGATTCCATCGGATACGCGCCAGCGATCAATATGGCTGACCTGGATGAGAAAAAGCCAAAGCAGTTTGAGCGGAAATTTTATTACCGCCTGGGTTTCGCAGGTTTTGCATTCGGCAACATCATGTTGTTGAGTTTTCCAGAATATCTCGGATTGGATAAAGGAGTGGATTATACTTTTTTCAGATTTTTTGGATTGATCAATATCATATTGTCCATTCCTGTGGTTTTTTACAGCGGGATGGATTATCTCCGCTCTGCGTGGGTGAGCATCCGGCAGAAAAACCTGAATATTGACGTTCCCATTTCCTTGGGAATAATGGCTATTTTTTCCTGGAGCCTATATGAAATTCTTAGCGGAACAGGTGCAGGATATCTCGATAGTTTAACAGGGCTGATCTTCTTTCTGCTGATAGGCAGGTGGTTCCAGCAGAAAACATACAGCACCATTGAATTTGAAAGGGATTACAAGTCATATTTTCCTATTGCTGCCACGATTTTGCTGGATGGAGAGGAAAGCACCGTTGTTGTGGACAAACTTAAACCGGGGGATACGATCGTGGTGCGGAATCATGAACTGATACCTGCAGATGGTATATTATTGAAGGGCAGGGGGCAGATCGATTACAGTTTTGTTACGGGCGAATCGGAAAATATCAACGTCATGCCCGGCCAGAAAGTGTTTGCAGGCGGCCGTCAGAATGGTGAAGCGATGCAATTGACCCTTACCAAAAAGGTTTCGCAAAGCTATCTGACCCAACTGTGGAATGATGCTGCCTTTAAAAAGGAAGAAAAACTCAGGGCAAGCGAACTGGCAGACAAAATAGGTGAATGGTTTACCTATGTGATATTGAGCATCGCATTTCTGACCCTGATCTACTGGCTTATTTACGATCCTTCAAAGGCGATTTTTGCCTTCTCGGCGATTTTGGTCGTCGCCTGCCCTTGTGCTGCAGCGTTGTCTATACCGTTCACTTTGGGGAATGTGTTGAGGATATTGTCCAGGAGGCAGTTTTTTCTTAAAAATACAGGTGTGATCGAATCATTGGATCGGATCACCCATGTTGTTTTCGATAAAACCGGTACGTTGACCTATACAGGAAAAAGTGAAATTGCATTTGAAGGCAGTATAAACCAGGGGTCAGACTGGTCAGTGATCCGTTCCCTTGCCCATCAGTCAAATCACCCGATGAGCAGAATGATAGATCATTTTCTGGAGGCAGCGTATGTGGAGCTTGAAGGTTTTGAAGAAGTGACCGGACAGGGTGTGAGAGGAAGCTTCAACGGAAAACAATACAGGATCGGGAGCGCTGCATTCACAGGAAGTCATTCTTCCATAAAGGGTGTTCATGTTTCCATTGATGACCGGGAAGTGGGAGTATTTAAAGTCAATAACACCTACAGGGAAGGCATCCGGGAATTTATTGCCTATTTTGGAGCAAATTACCGGGTATCCCTGATCTCCGGAGACAACGATAAGGAGAGGGCCCAGCTTGAAGAATTATTCCCTCCGGACACTCATCTGCTTTTCAACCAGTCACCACCGGAGAAGCTGGATTACATCAGGAGATTGCAGGAAGAGCAAGGTGAAAACGTTTTGTTTTTTGGAGACGGGCTCAACGATGCCGGAGCGATCCAGAAAAGTAATGTCGGAATAGTTTTGACCGAGGATATCAATAATTTTACTCCTGCAAGTGATGGCATCATCAGCAGTATAAAATTTGGCATGATCCCAAAATTCATCGAGTATTCAAAACGCAGTCTCAGATTGGTCTACTGGGCTTATGTGATCGCATTTTTGTATAATATTGTCGGTGTGAGTATTGCTGCCACCGGAAATCTGTCTCCGTTGGTTGCTGCGATCCTGATGCCGGTCAGTTCAGTCAGTGTGGTGCTTTTCGGAGTGATCACCAGTACGTTACTTGCCGGAAGGATCGGTTTAGGAAATTCAGACCATCAGGGTGAATGATTTTGCCCAACAATTTGCATTTCAACCTGGTAGATTTTCTCCCCGGATTTGCATTTTTATACTGGCGTAAATCATTAAATCTAAACTAAAATTAGACTAAATATAAATTAACTGGATTTACGGATTTGACGGAAAATAAAATATTTTTTATTTTTTCATATCTTACCCAATACCTAAATTTGGATTAAATAAAAAATTGAAGAACAAAACTGCATGTTTCTTTTGGTCTTCTCTTACTATATTTTATGCAGATCATTTATGTTTTAATCATTTTAAGCCTGGTGGTTGCCGCTGGTTTTTTGGCTGCGCTTTTTTGGGCTATAAGAACAGGGCAATTTGATGACATTCACACACCGTCCATCAGGATGCTTTTTGATGATGACAAAAAAAAAGACAATAAGTCAAAAGATAAAAAAGATTAACAAAACGCTTGATCAATGACAAAGATTGAACAATTTTCCTATGACAATGGAATCGTGCGGAATTTCGTAATCGCTTCCATACTTTTCGGGATCGTCGGTATGATTGTTGGTTTACTGCTGGCATTACAACTGTATATCCCTGATCTGAATTTCGGACTTCCATATACGACATTTGGAAGGATCCGGCCTTTACACACCAATGCGGTGATCTTTGCTTTTGTGGGCAACGGTATTTTTGCAGGTGCTTATTATTCCCTGCAGCGGTTGCTCAAAACCAGAATGTACAGCGATGTATTAAGCGCTATCCATTTCTGGGGCTGGCAGCTTATCATCGTGGGTGCTGCGATCACCTTACCGCTGGGTTTAACCAGTTCACTGGAATACGCTGAACTGGAGTGGCCAATCGACCTGGCTATCGCTGTGGTTTGGGTTGTTTTTGGTATCAATATGCTGATGACGATCCTGAAAAGAAGAGAAAGTCACATTTACGTAGCCATCTGGTTTTATATTGCCACATGGGTTGCCGTGACAATGCTGCATGTGGTGAACAACCTGGAATTGCCTTTTGCCGGGTTTAAAAGTTATCCTTTATGGACAGGAGTACAGGCAGCCTTGATCCAATGGTGGTATGGCCACAATGCCGTGGCATTCTTTCTGACCACTTCATACCTGGGTCTGATGTATTACTTTGTGCCCAAGGCAGCACAGCGGCCAGTTTATTCCTACAAGCTGTCCATCATCCACTTTTGGGCCCTGATCTTTATTTATATCTGGGCAGGACCTCACCACTTATTGTACACTTCCCTGCCTGACTGGGTACAATCTCTTGGAACTGTCTTTTCCATCATGCTGATCGCTCCTTCATGGGGTGGTATGCTGAACGGTTTACTGACGCTGCGCGGGGTTTGGGATAAAGTCAGGAGAGATCCGATCCTCAAATTCTTCGTTGTGGCAATTACCGCTTATGGTATGTCCACATTCGAAGGGCCTATGATGTCCATCAAGTCAGTTAATGCCATTTCCCACTATACCGACTGGACGATTGGTCACGTTCATATCGGTGCACTTGGCTGGAATGGTATGTTGACTTTTGGAATGTTTTATTTTATTTTTCCGAGGATCTACAAGACCAAGCTGTTTTCCATCAAACTTGCAGAATGGCATTTCTGGCTCGGTACCATCGGTATCATCATGTATGCCATTCCGATGTACTGGGGCGGGATCACTCAACAGCTGATGTGGAAGGAGTTTGCGGCTGATGGTACATTGGTATATGGGAACTTCCTCGATACGGTAACACAGTTATTCCCTATGTACATCATGAGATCTGTTGGCGGACTTCTGTACATCACTGGTTTGATTTTATTGGTATACAACCTGATCAAAACAGCTGCCTGTGGTAAACTGGAGGCCAATGAAGCGGCTGAAGCACCTGCATTGGAGAAAGTTCATCACGTCAACAGAGGTCACAGGTGGATTGAGAGCAGAACCGGATGGTTCTATACCATAACCCTGGTCGCTTTGATCATTGGCGGACTGGTAGAGATCGTGCCCATGATCATGGTCAAGAGTAACGTGCCCACCATTGCCAGCGTTCAGCCTTACACTCCATTGGAACTCCTCGGAAGAGATATCTATATCAGAGAAGGTTGTGTAGGCTGTCACAGCCAGATGGTTCGTCCTTTCAGATCTGAAACGGTCAGGTACGGAGATTATTCCAAATCAGGAGAATTCATTTATGACAGACCTTTCCTGTTCGGATCCAAGAGAACAGGTCCGGATCTGCACAGGGTTGGTAAAAAATACCCTGATTCATGGCATTATAATCACATGATCGATCCGCGAAGCACATCACCGGGATCCATCATGCCACCGTATCCATGGCTGAAGAACAATGATATCAATTACAATAGTCTTGAAAGTAAGATCAACACATTGGTTACGCTGGGAACTCCGTACCCTGAGGATTATGCCAAAAAAGCTGGAGTTGAAGCCAGAAAACAGGCAAAAACCATTGCTGATGGCCTGGTCGCGAGCGGGATTGAGCAGCTCAATCTGGAAGACAAGGAGATCGTCGCCATGATCGCTTATCTGCAAAGGCTTGGAACAGATATTAAAAAGTAATTGATGCTATGAATGACAGAATAAAATATCTCCTCAGTTCGGGCGAAAGTATCAATTGGCTGGGAATCTCCATTTTCGTTGTATTCTTCGTACTTTTTATTGCAGTGGTCTGGACCACACTCAGACGCAGTAAGGATGCGGACAGCTATATTGCAGAGTTGCCTATTGATGAAAAAGAGGAGTCATTTGATTAGCTATTCATTAAAATAAAACTTAACTCCTATGTGGAAAAAATTATTAAATATATTGACAAAATCCACTCCTGTGGAAAAGGAGAAGGATATATTGCTGGATCATGATTATGACGGTATTCAGGAATTGAACAATAAACTTCCACCGTGGTGGCTTTGGATGTTCTATCTGACCATTATTTTCTCAGTGATCTATATTTACAGGTATCATTTCTCGGGCAGTGACTGGTCATCAGCAAAGGAATGGGAAAATGAAGTTGCCGCTGCAAATGCAAAACTGGACGCATACCGGGCTGAAAAAGGTGATTTGGTAGATGAAAATACGGTCACAGTTTTAACAGACGAACAGTCACTCAAAAACGGTGAAACTATTTTCAATGAACCGGGCAAATGTGCCACCTGCCATAAAGTTGACGGAGGTGGATTGATCGGGCCAAACCTAACTGACGAATACTGGATCCATGGTGGGGATATCAAAGACCTTTACAGAACGACCAAAAACGGTGTGCCTGAAAAGGGTATGATCTCCTGGGAATCTCAGTTGAGCCCAAAGCAGATGCAGGAAGTCACGAGTTATATACTGGTGAAACTGGCCGGCACGAATCCTCCGGGTGCCAAAGCACCTGAAGGAGAAAAATATGAGGCTGCTCAGGCTGAAAGCGCAACTCCTGATACGACAGTACAAACAAGTACTCCGGAATAGTCTGAAAAGAATATTTTATGCTGCGGATCAATTTTTTGATCCGCAGTTTTTATTTAAACAATCCAGGTCATTCACTGATTTTCAGTTTTTAATCGTAAAAATTTTTTGTCAAAAATAAAGTAGTTCTCCCGACCTTAATTATACAGATTACAAATAAAATATCGGTATTGTGCAGGTGGCCGTAGCTTGTTACATTTGAACTTAATTTTTTAAAAATGGAAAAAGAAATAAATCAGGAAAGTTTCAGAGACAGGTTGTCCACTATGGACGATAAAGGAAAACGGCGTTGGATTTATCCCAAAAGACCAAAAGGCAGACTGCATACATACCGTATTATCGTTGCAATTGCTTTGCTGTTGATACTTTTTGGACTTCCATTTACGGAGATTAATGGTAATCAAACACTCTTGCTCGACATTATCGACAGAAAATTCTACATCTTCGGATTGGTTTTCACACCCCAGGATACGCATATTTTTGCATTGGCGACCATCGCATTCCTGATATTCATTATTTTGTTCACCTTTGTTTTCGGAAGGTTGTTCTGCGGATGGATATGCCCTCAAACCATTTTTATGGAGATGGTCTTCAGGAAGATTGAATACCTGATTGAAGGCGATGCCAGAAGCCAGATCAAACTGAACAGAGCACCCTGGACTGTTTCAAAAATCTTTAAGAAAAGCCTGAAACATTTTATTTTTGGAACACTTTCGGTTGTGATCATCAATTTGCTGATGAGTTATATCGTCGGAAGCAAACGAATGATAGACATGATCACCAGCCCGATCAGCGAGAATGTAGGAATATTTCTGGCAATGGCGATATTGTCCGCAATTTTCTATTTTATTTTCGCTTTTTTCAGAGAGCAGGTTTGTACCAATGTTTGTCCTTATGGCAGGATGCAGGGCGTGCTCCTGGTGGATGATTCCATTATTGTCCAATACGATTTTGGTCGGGGAGAACACAGGGGTACTATGAAGGATAGGAAGATCAATGAAAATCCGCCTGCTTCACTTGTTGAAAGTCTGAATCCGGATGTGATCAAAGCCAAGCAAAACAGAGGTATTGATCTCAAAGAATGGGGCGATTGCATCGATTGTAACCAATGTGTTGAAGTATGTCCAACAGGTATTGATATCCGGAACGGAACTCAACTGGAATGCGTGAATTGTACTGCATGTATCGATGCATGTGACGATGTAATGAGCAAAATGAAAAAACCGCTGGGACTGATCAGACTGGATTCTTTCAATGGGATCATCACCGGAAAAGACAGACTGATAACTAAAAGAGGTTATGCCTATGTAGCTGTATTAGTGGTAATATTAGTTGCATTTGGAATTGTTTTTGCCGCCAGGACAAATGTAGATGCGATCATACTCAGGACCCCCGGTATGACTTACATCAATGTGAATGAAGCAGAAATTTCCAATCTTTATAATTATAAATTCATCAACAGGGCAAATCAGGATTTTAGCAAGCTTGAGATCAAAATGGTTGGTTTGGAAGGTGAAATTGAGTATATTGGCGGCAAAATTCCGGAATTGAAAAGTCTGGACAGGGTTGCGGGGTCATTTTTTGTCAAGGCAAAAAAATCAGGCTTAAAGGGACAAAGCACTCCTGTCAGGTTTGAAGTGTACAATGACGGAGAAAAGCTGGAAAGCAAAAAATCGAATTTTTTGGGACCAATCAAGTAAAAAATAATGAGTAAATTCAGATTTCACTGGGGGCATGGCATTGCACTATTTTACGGGCTTTTTGTTGTGGCCATCCTGATCATCGTGGTCAAGTCTTTTTCTGTTGACCGGTCCCTGGTGGTAGATGATTATTATCAGCAGGACATCACATATCAGAAACATAAGGAAAAGCTGGAGAATGCGAAATCTCTGGATAAGGATCTGGAATTGAATTTTAATAAGTCAGACCAGGTAATTGAACTCACATTTCCTGAGCAATTCACCCAGTTATCCGGAAAGATCTGGTTTTACAAGCCAGACAACAAAAAACTGGACTTCGAGCTGGGTGTTGAACCGGACGATCAGAATAAACAACTGATCCCTACACAGAAGCTTGTTGGCGGAGTCTGGACGGTGAAAGTTGACTGGCAGGGCGATTCCAGGCCATTTTACCGTGAGTTCAATATTTATAAGTGATACATTGAAATAGCATCAAATGGAATACATTATTTCGGGTTTGGTCTTTGGCCTGGTCACCAGTTTGCATTGCGCTGGTATGTGCGGTCCCATAGCTATTGCCCTTCCTTTGCATGGAGAGACCAGATCTGCCAAAATTCTGGGTGGAGTCTTATATAATCTGGGTCGAACAACCACTTATCTGATCATGGGCGCTGCTTTCGGTTTAGTAGGGCAGGGTATCAGTACACTTGGTTTCCAAAAATGGCTTTCCATCATCACGGGCATTCTGATGATCCTGACAGGGCTTTTCCCTTCATTATTCCGTTTTGACCTGGGTGGATCTTCAAAGCAGATACCTGTGTTGAATGTGATCAAAAGGTCTCTGAAAAACCTTTTCTCCACTAAGTCCTATGGAAGTCTTTACGCCATCGGTTTTCTCAACGGTTTCTTACCGTGCGGGCCTCTTTATGCAGCTATTTTCAGTTCGCTGGCATGGGGAAACCTGATGTCTTCCATGTTGTTTATGTTGATGTTTGGACTGGGTACCATTCCCATGCTGCTGGGGATCTCTCTGGCAGGCAATTTCCTTGGTCACGGGCTCAGGAAAAAACTGACGAACTTATTACCGGCTTTGATCATTTTGATGGGTATACTTTTTGTACTGCGGGGGTTGAACCTGGGTATCCCATTTTTGAGTCCTTCTGAAGAAAGACTTAAAGAGAAAATTGAAAAATCCAGGGAAGCTCATCCGGTAAAACATGAAGGAGAAATCCAGCTTGATGAAATCATGGAGAAAAGCAAGGAAGCTGAGTGCTGTAAGAAAAAAGGAGTGTCTGAAGAGTGATCAGTTGAAGGTCTGCCTGTATAAATGATAAAATTAATTTCAGGATCGTTCTTGGATCGACGAACTGAGCAATTCGTATATCTTCTTTAAGTCTTCCCTTGAATCCAGCATGGACAGGTGTTTGTTGATGATGTTCAGATCATTTCTGATTGCCGGACCCGTTTGAACCGTGCATGGGTTTTGCTCCAGGGCCTTTTGAATGGTTTCTGAAATCAACGGTTGTAAAAGTTCAAAACTCAACCGGTTTTCCTCCATCAATTTTTGTGAGATACAAAAAAGATGGTTAGTGAAATTGCAGGCAAAAACTGCCGAAAGGTGGATCATTGCTCTTTGGTCATCAGTGATCGGATAACATTTTCCGGACATATCCATAGCCAGAAAACCCAGTTTTTCAGTCGTTTTTTCATTATTCGCCGTAATGAAAAACGGAACATCCTCAACATTCATCTGCTTGCCTTTGGAAAAAGTCTGGAGAGGATAAAATGCGCCATAGTTTCTGAATGCCTCTGCAAATAATGAAATCGGAGATGAGCCTGATGTATGTGCAACAATTTTATCGGACAGACCCAGTCCGGAAATTTTCCGGATCAGTTCCGGCAATGCATCATCACTGAGACACAATAAGTAAAGATCGCTGGTTGATGGTAAATCCCTGATATCTCTTACGGCTTTTGACCCGACTGATGCAGCCAGGCTTTCACTGCGTTCGTTGGTCCTGTTCCACACAGCCTCTATCAGGTATCCTTTGGCAGAAAACCAATGAGCCAGATGATAAGCAACATTACCTGCGCCAAGTATGCTGATACTGTGAATTCTTTGAGTGATCATAACTTTACAGGCAGATCAATGCAGTGATTAATTTCATACACAGATAAATAATCAAAAAACAGCATAACACAAGGATGTGGTATGCTGTTTTTTGATGTCAACACGAATTTCAATTTTAAAATGAGTTGATGATCGAAATAAAGGAGTCAGCATCCAGAGATGCTCCTCCGACCAGACCTCCGTCAACATCAGGTTTGGAAAACAGTTCCTTTGCATTGGATGCTTTTACGCTTCCGCCATAAAGGATACTCATGTTCTCGGCGATACCGCCGGAAAACATTCCGGCAATATGATCCCTGATCGCGGCATGCATTTCCTGTGCCTGTTCAGGAGAAGCCGTTTCACCTGTTCCGATAGCCCAGATAGGTTCGTAGGCAATCACAATTTTAGAAATTTGTTCGTCGGTCAAGCCGGAAAGACTTTCAGTGAGTTGTGTCGTAACAAAACTGATGTGTTCATTTTTTTTGCGTATTTCCAATGGCTCACCGCAGCAAAAGATCGGGATCAAACCATACTTCAGCGCTTCCAAAACTTTAAGTTTCAGGGTTTCATTGGATTCAAAATGCTGTTCCCTTCTTTCTGAATGGCCAATAATGACATAAGGTACTTTGATTGAAGCAAGCATCATGGCAGAAACTTCGCCTGTGAAAGCGCCTTCAGAAACGTGATGGCAATTTTGAGCTGCAACAAAAAATCTGTATTTTCCTTCTGCTTTTTCCGCAAACTCTTTCAGATAGATGAACGGCGGCGCAATAATGGCTATTGCGTTTTCAGGTATCTCAGCATCATTCAGTTTATAGAAGAGGTCATTTGCCGAAGCAACATCCTTGAACATTTTCCAGTTGCCGGCAGCAATATTTTTTCTCATATTCAGTGTTTTATAAAAAGTATTTAACGATTTCTTTTTGGTATAGTGTTTTGATTTCTTTGAGCAGATCAAGGGAAATATTCGGTTTATATATCCGGATCATTTCTTTCATGGACATATCCATGTAAAAAGCACCCAGGACAACATCAAAATTTCGATTGCTGATGTTGTTTTTAATTCTCTCCGTAATTTTTCTGAAAAGTTCCCAATTCAGTTCTCTGTCAATCAGGATGTAACTCATATCCAGATTGATCTTGTCCGCATAAATTCCCTCTTCAATTTTTTCCAGCAGATAAAACTTTTTAACCTTGATAACAGCCGTGACGTCTCCTTTTACAGACTTGCTTTTCATGAATTCAAAGCCTTCTTCCTGATAAGCATGCTGAACGATCGGGATCTCATCATAGGAAGGGATACCTTTTACGCGTAGGGCATGATAGTGCTGATTGCCCAGGATCACACTGGAATAAGATGCGCTGATCTCATAATCGAGATAGTTGGAGATTTTTTTGGTTGTCCTCAAAATTTTATTCCATTCATATTCTTTGGAGGTCACAAAAAGTATAGCTCTCGGTATGGTCAGGTGCTCGAGCTTATCCCTGTTGTAACCCGGAAAAGGATGGCAGATATCCAGCACAAAGGTATTTTTCAAAATGCTTTGCGTCAGGGCGTTAACCTGTTCTTCCTTGGTAGTGTAACCCGTAACTTCAAATGTTTTGCTCATAACTAATTTTTTTGAATGTATAAAATGGATAAAATTCCACACAATAAAATAAAAAAATCAAAATTGTCTCATGTATCGGCTTTAATCTTTTAGTATTACAAATTAAAATTTTGGACAAAAATGTTTTTACAGCTCCGAAACTCATTTTTGCATAACAAATTTTAAGCCCCCTGGCAGGGATTCATTTTAAAATCCCCGAAAATAAAGGACTGAAAAGTCAGCCTTCCTAAAAGCCTGAAAAATCAATCAATACTGACTAGTTCAAAAAGCTTAGATACAAAATTCAATATGATTTAAAAATACAACTTTTTATGAAATACCTGAGCAACATCTTTTAATTTTTGTGGAGCCTAAAAAGAAAAAAATAGACTATCTTTGCCCGAAGGGTCGGAATTCTTGCAAAACTTTATTGCTAAATATTTGAATTTCAATTTTTTATACTTAATAATTTGCATCCGGCCAAATTTGTAGGTCAACACACTGAAATGCATAAAAAAGTTATTGTTTTTGATTTTGGTTCTCAGTACACTCAATTGATTGCCAGGAGGATCAGGGAGCTTGAAGTATATTGTGAAATTTTGCCTTACAATAAATTTCCGGAGCAGACGGATGAGATCGGTGCGGTCATATTGTCCGGCAGTCCTTTTTCAGTAAAAGATGAAAATGCGCTGAAGTTTGATTTGAGTAAAGTGCTCAACCGGTTTCCGGTGCTGGGTGTTTGTTACGGTGCACAGCTGATCGCTGACCAGCTTGGCGGATCAGTGGAAGCCTCCAATACCCGTGAATATGGAAAGGCTTCACTGGATATTTCTGCCGGGCATGATCGTTTTTTCAGGAGTATCGACAATGGTTCCACTGTGTGGATGTCTCATGGTGATACGATTTTTCAGGTGCCAGAAACATTTGAAGTGATCGGCAAAACCGGCAGCATTCCGGTAGCAGCTTTCAGGTCACGGGAAGGTGCTTTTGAAAAGCCTGTTTACGCCTTGCAATTCCATCCCGAAGTCAGTCACAGCGAGAAAGGCATGCAGATCTTGTCCAATTTTTTGTTTGAAATTGCTGGTATGGAGAAAAACTGGTCTGCGGGGCATTTTATAGCAGAAAAAGTGGAATGGCTGAAGCAAACCCTGCAGCACGACCAGGTGGTTTTAGGTCTTTCAGGAGGAGTTGATTCATCTGTTGCTGCCTTTTTGCTGCATAACGCAATCGGGAAAAATCTTCACTGTCTTTTTATCGATAACGGTTTACTGAGAAAAGGCGAGTTTGAGCAGGTTTTGGAATCATATAAAGGATTGGGACTGAATGTGAAAGGTGTTGATGCTTCAGAAAGATTTCTGGATGCGCTTGAAGGTATTAAAAATCCTGAGAAGAAGCGGAAGGCAATTGGTAAAACATTTATCCGTGTGTTTGAAGAAGAAGCCAGGGCGATCAGTGATGTCAAATGGCTGGCACAGGGTACCATTTACCCGGATGTGATTGAGTCTGTGTCTGTTCATGGCCCTTCGGTGACGATCAAATCGCACCATAACGTAGGGGCTTTACCCAAAAAGTTGCATCTGAAGATTGTCGAACCATTGAATATGCTGTTCAAGGATGAAGTCAGAAGGGTAGGCCGTGAATTACAGATCCCGGAAGATATTCTGAACAGACATCCTTTTCCCGGGCCGGGATTATCTATAAGAATACTGGGTAAGATCAACAGGAAAAAACTGGAACTCTGTAAAGAAGCGGACAAGATATTTATCGACAATCTCAAAGAGTCCGGTTATTATCACCAGGTATGGCAGGCAGGGGCAATCCTCCTGAATGCAAGGTCAGTCGGAGTCATGGGAGATGAAAGAACGTATGAGTATGTAGTTGCACTCAGGTGTGTGAATTCAAATGATGGCATGACAGCAGATTGGAGTCAGTTGCCTCATGACCTGTTGAGTAAAATTTCGAGTGAGATCATCAACAACATTAAAGGAATAAATCGGGTAGTATATGATATCAGCACAAAACCTCCTTCAACGATTGAATGGGAGTAAATATGTGGTTGCATTTATTGTCTTTTTTATGCTTGCTTCTTGCGGGATTTTTTCCGGAAGACCAGGCTATACGTATATAAAAACAGAAGTAGAAATACCTGAAAGCAAGGCGCCGATCAGGGATACAGTAGAATTGCCTGAGGAATCTTTTATTGAAGAGGATACCATTATTTTTGAGATTCCTCCTTCCAAAGATATTCAGGATCCGGATGATCAGGATCATTTACCGGATCAGACCAGTCATTTTGAAACAGAATACAAGGAAAGTTATCAGATCGCGGTTTTGCTGCCATTGCAGTTCGGTGATTTTTTACCTGATCTCAATCATTTGCAGGGGCACTACAGTTACCGTTTTTTAAATTTTTATGCGGGAATGATGCTGGGATTGGAGGATCTGAGCAAAATGGATGTTTCACTGGACATTCATGTGATCAATACAAAATTGAGCGATAATCAATTTAATGCGATCAAATCCGAGCTGGAAGCCCTTGACCCGGATGCGATCATTGGTCCGTTTGACCGGGATTTGCTTAAAGAGGTTGAGCAATATGGAAAAAGTGAAGATATCATGGTCATTTCACCCTGGCAGTCCAGTACAAAGATTGCCAGCAAAAATCCGGGTTATATCCAGTTAAAGCCTGATGTGAAGCGTTATTATGAAGCCATCATCCGGCACGTGGATGCTCACTTTGATCCATCCCGTGTTTTTTTGGTTGGCCGCCCCTCAGACAAACAGGAGATGGCCAGGCTGGACTATTTACTGGAATTGCATAAAGCCAATATATTTGCCTCAGAACCAACGGTGGATTACCAGACAGTTTTTGTTAATCAGGCTTCTTTTGTTGACGGGGCAAATGCTTTTGGTCAGATTTTTCTGTCTCCCGGTGAAGAGATTGCGGTCATTTTACCTAACTGGTCATTTCGCGATGAGCAATTCGTTTATACTTGCCTCAGAAAACTGAATGCTGAGAAAGGTCTGTCTGTAGTGAATGTATTTGGAATGCCATTGATGATGAACTCAGAACTGGTGGATTATAACCTCTTTAAAAATCTCAATATCCATATTGCTGTTGAAAAATTCGTGGATGGTGAAGCACCGGAAGTAATTGAATTCAGACAAAGATTCCTCCAGGCTTATGATGCAGTTGCCACTGATGATGCGATTGAAGGTTATGACCTGATCCGGTTTGTCGGCGAGAACCTGAAGCAATACGGGACCAAATATCCCTATTTTATCCAGGGAGAAAAGCTGAACTACCTCCAGACCAGCTATAATCTGGTGCCTGTCGCAGAATCCACATCTGTTGAGCAGGAGGAAATTGACCAGGTGGATTATTTTGAAAATCGACATATTGAGATCCGAAAATTCATTTTCAACAGGTTTGAGCTTGCACCCTGAAAACCACACAAAATTGAAGGCTGATGAGAGAAGAAAGAGCCAGACGGATCGCTGAAACGGTTTCCAAAAGGCAGTTTGACTTAAGTGTATTGCTGGAAAATGTGCATGATGCGCACAATATCGGAGCTGTTTTAAGGTCATGTGATGCTGTGGGTATCAGGGAAATATTCGTTCTAAACAACGAACCGGGTCTGATGATCAAGAATGAAAAACTGATCATCGGAAAAAATACTGCATCCGGCGCAAGAAGGTGGGTTGATGTTCATTTTTTTACGGATACACAGTTGTGCTTTGAGACTATCCGCAAATCGTACGACAAGGTTTATGGTACCATGTTGGATGAAAATGCTGTTTCTTTATATGATATTGATCTTACCCAATCGATTGTCCTGGCTTTTGGCAATGAGCACGATGGTTTGACAAAAGAAGCTTTCAATCAACTTGATGGCAATTATATCATCCCTCAGGTTGGGATGGTACAAAGTCTGAATATTTCCGTTGCCTGCGCGGTCAGTCTGTATGAGGCTTACCGTCAACGGGAAAAGGCAGATATGTATGAAAATGTCGAAGACCGGTTTAAGGAGACTTCTGCAGCTCTTCATGAGGAATATATCAGGAGACATCTTGAAAAATATTCAGGCAGGGTCCACAAAATGATCAAAAAAGTTAACTAGCGTCCGCTAAACATTGAATCTGAAGAAAACTACATCGCCGTCTTTGATCACATATTCTTTTCCTTCCACATGCATTTTTCCCGCTTCTTTGATCGCATGTTCTGAACCATAATGAACATAATCTTCGTATTTGATCACTTCTGCCCGGATGAATCCTCTTTCAAAATCAGAGTGTATCGTTCCGGCTGCCTGAGGCGCTTTGGATCCTTCCCTGACTGTCCAGGCCCTGACTTCTTTTTCGCCTGCAGTAAAAAAAGTGATCAATTTCAACAGAGAATAACTCGCCCTGATCACTCTGTTCACCCCGGGTTCCTTCAGCCCCATTTCTTCCAGGAACATCTGCCGCTCCTCAGGGTCCTCAAAATCCATCAGATCAGCTTCGATACCTGCACAGATCAAAATGATTTCATTTTCTTCTTCATGCACGGACTGTATAAAATCCTGAGTATACCTGTTGCCGTTGATCACGGCTTTCTCGTCTACGTTGAGTACATACAGTACAGGCTTGGAAGTCAGCAGGTACATGCTTCTGAGGATCTCTTCATCCTGTTCAGCAGGTAATGGAAAGTGCCTGACAGCTTTACCGGCTTCCAGGTGCGCTTTCAAATTGCGGGCAAACTCGAGCCTGTGTAAATCTTCTTTTTTGGCACTTTTAGCAGCTTTTTCAAATTTGTCCACATATTTGGTAACAGTTTCCAGGTCTTTCAGCATCAATTCCATATCAATGATCTCTTTGTCCCTGACAGGATTGATGGAACCGTCAACGTGAACTACATTCTCATCTTCAAAACATCTGATCACATGGATGATCGCATTGACTTCACGGATATTTGCGAGGAATTGATTACCTAAACCTTCGCCCTTGCTTGCACCTTTGATGAGTCCGGCAATATCTACGATTTCCATGGACGTGGGCACAACAGATCTGGGTTTGATCAGCTCTGTAAGTTTAACCAGTCTTTCATCCGGAACGGTGATCATTCCGATATTGGGTTCTTTGGTGGCGAAAGGGTAATTGGCTGCCAAAGCTTTTGCAGCGGTAAGCGCATTGAATAATGTTGATTTTCCGACATTTGGAAGTCCAACGATACCACAATTTAGTCCCATTGAATTTGTTTTAAGATGTACATCAGGACAAAATTAATATTTATTATGAATTGCTGCCTGAAAACTATTTTGGAAGAAGACGATTTTGTGCTGTTATGAAGAATTAAATCGAATTGTGTTTAAATTTTTATCTTCACAATTCTGATCAGTCATCTAAAAACAGTCAATAAAAAAAGCGGGACAAGCCCGCTTTTTTTATTGCAATCCAATGGATTATTTTTTTCCTGCCAGCATTAAAGCATTGTATGCATTGACCACACCACCTGTAACACTCAGCGTAGAGAAATCTACCAAAGTGTCTTTTGTGCCGGGTAAATTTACCTTTGCATCAATTTTTACTGCAGAATCCATGAGTATTTTTCTAACCTTTTTGGCAGAAAGTTCAGGATAATATGATCTGACCAATGCAGCAACACCTGCAACAACCGGGGCAGCCATACTGGTACCCTGAAAACTTGCATATTGATCGTCAGGTGTAGTTGAATAGATCGCTACGCCGGGAGCGAAGAGCTCAACTTCCTTCTGACCGTAATTGCTGAAGACCGCCGGATGCTCATTGCCTTGTTTGAAACTTAAAGCACCAACCTCCATCCAGTTGCTTGCTTTCTTTTTTCCGCATAATTTTTTTCCGGCAAATTTTCTTACCGGGAAATGGTCTTCCACATCTATATCTTTGGAGTCGTTTCCGGCAGCATGAATGATCAATACATCTTTTTTCTCTGCATATTTTACGGCTTTATCAACCGCTTCTTTATCTGAACTGTACATTTTGCCAAAACTCATATTGATGATGGATGCACCGTTGTCAACAGCATAAATAATACCGTTGGCAACATCCTTATCTCTTTCGTCGCCGTCAGGAACTACTCTGACAGTCATGATCTTTACATTGTCTGCAATGCCGTCCATACCGATTTCATTGTTTCTCTTGGCTGCAACGATACCTGCCACATGCGTACCGTGGGAAGCATCCGGACCGTCATAAGTGTTATTTCCATACCCTTTTTCATAAGAATTGCCGTAGTTGTCCCCAACGATATCTCTCGGATCAAAATCAGTGTTGTACGCATAATTGAATTGATTGCCGTAATACTCGAAACCTCTCTCATACCCTGATTTGATCGTTTCCTTAACGGCTTCAAAACTTTCTAATTTATCTTCTGAAGCCAGCATACCTTCAAGGATTTGTTTACCCAATGACAGTTGGCTGTCATCACCGGTTGGGATAGAATCCAGGTTGGATTTGGTGATCTCTTTTCCATCGAACAATTTTTCCATCTTGTCCAAAGCCTGGAGCAAATTGTCTCTTTGAGTGGTTATTCTTTCAAAATTCTTCCTGGCAGTTTCTCTTTTTGAAGTAACCTCTGCCTTGACTTTTTTGTATAACGCATACTCCTTAAGTTGTTTTTTACTCAGTTTGCTTGAGTCTGCGTTTTCATATTTATAGGCCAGTGACTTGTAAACCCTTGTGACTTCATAGCTGTCCTGACCGACATTTCTTCCGTCTTTGCCACCTAAAAAGTTCCATCCATGAATATCATCAATGTAACCGTTTTTATCATCATCTATTCCATTGCCCGGAATTTCATCCGTATTGACCCACATGACATCCTTAAGATCCTCGTGATCAAAGTCCACGCCTGAATCCAGAATAGCAACTATAACTGGTTTGCCTGTTTTGTTTTTAAGAATTTCTTCATACGCTCTGTTGGTTCCGACCCCATACATACTGTCGGTTCTGTAGTCCAGATGCTGCCATGCTCTTAAATCACCCTGCTGGCCAAAAATAGCAGTTGAAATAAGGATCAATGCGAAAACATACAATACTTTCTTCATATTAAGTTTTTTAAAATTAATGATCAAAATAACAAATTGATAAGGCTGCAAATATCTGATATAAACCTCTTAAAATCAAAAAATAAAGATTTTTTTATACGAAGCTTTGTTTTTGCCGATAAAATGTGGAATTTTGGTACCTTTGAGAAAAATATTACCAGTTGATCTTTTAGTAGATTTTTATTTTCAATCAAAGGATGTGTTTAAACCTTGTTTACGGTTTTTCAGTCACATTTTAACATAATTATCTTATCATGTTCACCGATCAGTTTATATATAATATTTTAAAATCCCATTGGGGTTATGAGGTTTTCAGAGAATTGCAGCTTGACATCATCAGGACTATTTTAAACCGGAAGGAAGTCATTGGATTACTCCCGACCGGAGGCGGAAAATCCATCTGTTTTCAATTACCTGCTTTATGCTTTTCAGGCTATTCGGTAATTGTTTCTCCACTGATCGCCCTGATGAAAGACCAGGTTGAATCGAAAGTTGTACAGAATTTGCATGCCGCATACATCAGCCATGAAATGGATAGATCCGGAATTCAAAAAGTTTTTGAAGATTGCCGGAATGGGCAAATTAAACTATTGTATATATCACCTGAGCGGATAAATTCTCCGGAATTCATGAATTTTATCCGGTTGAGTCCACCCGAAATGGTAGTGGTGGATGAAGCGCACTGCATATCACAATGGGGTCATGACTTCAGACCATCTTATCTGGAAATTAACCGGTTAAGAAACATTCTACCGGAGATCAGGATCCATGCATTCACTGCAACTGCAGACAAAAAAGTGCTTGCCGATATCGCTGCGTTTTTGGGTATGAAGAAATTTGAATTATTCCGGAAATCATTCAGGAGGAACAATATTGAATTGACCAACAGATATACCGAGCACAAATTGCGCAGTTTGCTTCACTTGTTGAAAGAAGTCACAGGTGTTGGGATCATCTATGTAAGAAGCAGGGCCAGAACAGAGGCTATTGCAAGATTTTTGAGAGAAAACCAGATCCAGGCCCTGCACTACCACGCAGGAATGGAATCTCAGGCCAGAGCTGAGGCGCAGGAAATCTGGATGAACAGCAAGGATTTGATCATGGTGAGCACGAATGCCTTTGGAATGGGCGTGGATAAACCTGATGTCAGATTTGTCATTCATTGGGATTTGCCTGACGACCTGGAAGCATATTTTCAGGAGGCAGGCAGAGCGGGACGCGATGGCAAGCCGTCGAAAGCGATCATCCTTTACAGCGGAAAAGATAAAGCTGATCTGGAAGAAAGGATCAATCAGCAGGTTCCTCCGCCGGAATTTCTTAAACTGCTTTGGAAATATTTGTACAATCAGATCAAGGATAAACCGGAGGATGAAATGATGATCCGGATTTCAATTGATGAAATTTCAGAATTACTCAACTGGAAACGCAGGGTTACGGTCAAATGCCTTAGCAGCCTTTTAAAATCAGGTGTAATTCGATCTGACAGGGATTTTGAAGACGGTAGTGAGGTGCAATTCATAAATGACGAATGGATGGCAGGAGATTTTGGTCTATCTGATTCAATCAGACTTTTGCTCAGATCAATGCTTTCAGTGTATGAAAATCTCTGGGATTATTTTGTCCGCATCAATGAAAAAGAGATCGCAGATTTTCTTGGAAGGCCAATCGTGGAAGTAGTGGATTTACTAAAGCTGGCGGACGAGAAAGGGTTTATATCTTATGTGTTCAAAGATCCGGTCTATTTGGTAAAAGTATTTCCCTCTAAATGGGAAAATGCCTCTAAAACATACCGGAAATACAGAAAAACCAAAGTAACAAAAATGGAATTCATGCGCGACTATACTTCAATGGACATGTGCAGGCAAAGTTTTATACTTCGCTATTTTGGAGAAAAGGTGCATAAAAATTGCCGCCAATGTGATTATTGCGTTGGGAAATATAATCCAGGTATAAGCGGAACTGAATTTTCTGAAAAGTCAGGGAAGATCAGGGAAATCCTTAGCCAAAAACCACTTGAACCGGATAAACTTTTGCTTGAATTACCATTTTTTGAATCCGAAAAATATCTGGAGGTATTGAAAAGCATGGAATTTGACGGTGAAATACGCTTGGATAACTTTCGAATTTGTTTGGCAGATTAGGCAGGGAACCATTTCCAATAATTGATCTTCCATCGTAATGATGGTTCTATGGTGAATGGGTAGGTGATAAACTCAAAATCAACAATGGTCATTGATACAGGAGTTTGGTAAATTTCCCGAATGATCAAGTTTTTATATTCTGGAAAATTCAGAGAGATCTGATCAACTTTTTCTACTTGCGCTATCCGCTTTGGAGTCTGAATAGCCGACTTATAAACGGAAATCTTGCCGGGAGATGCCGTGAATCCATAAAGATAATTCAGGCTTTTTTGCGCTTACGGTTTATGAAAAAAAAACGGCAGGAGATTCCTGCCGTTTTTTTTATTCAAAAGTGGCTTGAATTATCTGATCAGGGTAATATCACCACTAACTGTTTCGCGGGTTCCGTCTTTGTAAAGCACGTCGACCACATAGACATAGACACCTTGCATTGCCTGCTGGCCTTTGAAGATACCATTCCAGCCGAATTCATATTTCCGATCCAAAGTAAAGGATCCTGATAAGAATACCAATTCACCCCATCTGTCATAAATGGATACATTGGTTATTTGATCGACATTCTTTCCACCCTCAACCGTGAAAATCTCATTTTTGCCGTCGTTGTTTGGTGAGAAGATGTTCGGAATATAAATTTCTTTAGTCAACTCAGTCTGAATGAGTTTGCATACATTGACCACGCATGCTGATGCATCATTACCTGCAGGAATAATATCAACACAATAATTTCCTGCTTCATTCACAAATAGCGTATCGGCATTTGCTCCAGGGATCAATACACCATCCTTGTACCAGATATAGTTGCCCACATCTGCGGATGTCAAACCGATCAATGTAAGTCTCAACACATCAGTTTCACCATCCAGCAACAGATCTTTACCATTAACGACTCCTGAATAGGACGGATAGATCACAACTACAGTTGAGTCAGCCTGGATACATCCGGAACTATTATCCGTTACGATCAGTTTATACTGACCACCGGTTGTTACCTGGAATGTCCTTTGAGTTGAAACAACTGTATTGCTTTGATTTCTCCATTCATAGGAGAAGTTTGTTCCGGTGGAAGTTGCAGTTCCGCCAATGGTAACTGTTCCGCCGGCACATGCAAACCCGTCAGGACCTGCGTCTGCACTAGGTAATGGATCAATGGTTACTTGTACAGTTATACTCTTGGCAACACATGGAGATACAGCAGCTAATGTGTAAGTAAATTTATAGGTACCAACCAGTTGACCATCCGTGTCAAAAGTACCGGCTGCAGCATTAAATGCATTTCCTGCACTCGGCCTGTCAGATACCTCTGTCCATGTTCCTCCAGCATCTTCACCGGTGATCAAAGTCTCTAATACAAAGTCAGCTCCGGTGCCAAAACATACACTTGGCATGTCGGCAACCACACCGATTTGAGGAGCACGCTGTACAACAATGGTCACATTGGCTGATGGTTCACAGAAGTTGCCCTGATTGGTCAGCGTAAAGGTCAGTGTATAAGTCCCCGGTAAAGCAGCAGATGGATTGAATGTATTTCCTGCTACAGGATTTCCACCAGGCCCTGATGCAATACTCCAGGTTCCGTTCATCGGTAATCCGGGAGGCGTTGATCTGAGATAACTGTTCAGGTCAACATTACTGCTTCCTTCAGTACAAACATCAGCGATCGGATTAATGGTCCATGGATCGCAATTGCACAGTACAACATTCACCGTCAAAACATCTGATACATTCTGACAAGGTGGTAAAGCGTTGGTAGTAGTATAGGTAAATGTATACGTACCAGGAGCAACATTCGAGAAGTTGACCACCGACCAGTTTGCATTGAACACAACTCCGGAAGCAGGATTATTTGCTGTCCATACACCCGGATCTGTTGAATTGATGTATTGTGTGAAGTCCAGAATGGTATTACCGTTATTGGTCGTACCTGCACCGCAAACAGTTTTGATATCTGCATCCACATCAACAGTTGGTGTAATATTTACCACAACTGTTACCTGAGCATTCCCTTTACATCCTGTCGGAGACTCAACTTCGAGTGTATAAACACCAGGAAGGGTTACATTAACCGTTTTTGAAGTGCCAATGATCGTTCCTGAAGGGTTCCTCCAGGTATATTTGAAGTAATCCTGATCTGCAGATAACGTCAAGACCATACCCTGACAGATGGTTTGATTTCCTGTAATGGAAGGAGTAAGTTCATCTGTTTTATTGACCAGAACAGACGAACTATTAGAACATCCGATGGCATTTGTCACCACAACCTGGTAAACACCACCGTCACCAATCGTGATGGACGACTGATTGTTCCATGCCGGAACCAAAACACCATCCAGGTACCATGTATAAGTGGAGAAGTTTGCCCCGGGCGTCAATGTGATCAGGTCGCCCTCGCAAATATCTCTGGTAGGACCGAGATTTGGAGATACCGGAGGATATTCAAATACTACAATACTGGTCGTTCCTTTACAGCCATCAGCGTCAGTAACAGTGACACTGTATGTGCCATTGTCCACATTATTCAATGTCTGCGTAAATTGACCGGTACTCCATGCATAGGTCACAAAACCCGGAGTTGCTGTTAAATTGGTCGTTGCATTAAAACATATAAATACGGTATCAACAGCAGGAAGTATATCTACGATCACTGTATCCGCGCGTGTAACATCAAATGTAATATCACCTGCGCAATTTCCGTCAGAAACATACAATTCATAGGCACCTTCTCCGAGATTGATACTGTTTAAAGCAGGACCTTGCCATACCTGTTGGGGCACAACATCGGTCTGAGTCCATACATATTCGATAAATGCCCCACCGGTTGCCGTGATCAGGGTAGTTTGCTGATCCCAGCACAATTCGAAGTCTCCAAAAACAAAAGGTGATAATTCATCATCTGCCTGAGCATAAACTGAATCCAAAGCAGGGCATCCATCCTTGAACACTTCTATGAAATACCATCCTTCGGCAGTCACTTCAATTGTATCTGTCGTACCTACCATCGGTCCTGTCGGACTTCCAAAATGCCAGTTGTACACATCGTACCCTGCACCCGCATGGATCTCTGCTGAGAATCCGATACAGAATGAAACTGTATCCGGTAAAGCAGGCAATGAAGTGCTAAGCACCTGAACTGTAATGGAATTGCTTGTTATACAGCCATTTGCGTCAATTACGTTGGCTGAATAAGTCGTATTTACACTTGGATTCACTGTGATACTTTGAGTGGTTTCTCCAGTACTCCAACTGTATGAAGTATAAGTTCCGTCAATGGTCAGTGTGGTTGATTCACCAAGACAAATGATCGGATCTCCAAGTATGTCAAATGGTTCTATGATATTTTGGCCTACATAAAAGTCGAAGCCATAAGTACACCCATTCGCATCATAAACCTGAACAGTATGTAAACCTTCATCAGTAAGGGTCACACAATAATCAGGATCATATACCGTCACCAAACCACCAATAGCCAGTGAATATTCAGCGTATTCAATCGTCACTCCGGGATCCAGTTGCAAGCAAACTTCAACTTCATTTGCGCCTTCACAGAAAGCCGGATCCGGCGGATCCAGAACAAATCCGGGACGCGGGTTAACAGTTACTGTAATGGTCGTATCATGTTCACAATAATGACTGTCAAAAATATACAGATCCAGATCCCATTGCAAAGGATTATCTTCTCCACAGTCAGCAAGGATCTGTACCGGATCAATCTGGAAGCAAGCATCAGAAGATGTAGCCGGCAGACATTCGAAAGACCACAAATACGTATATTGAGGTGTGCCCGGCTCATCGAAATCCGGACATACCTGGGCAACACCGTCATCATAACATAATGTAAGGTCCTCAAGATTAAAGTGTACCGGAGGATAGACCTCAAAACTGACTTCAGCCGTGTTGGTACACCCCAACTCGTCGGTCAATGTGACCGTATAGGTGTAGATCCCTGGGTCAAAACTTCCATCGATCTGGATAAACGGTGTATTGCCTGATGTCCCGTTAGACCCAACCCAACTAATGGTCAGGTTGCCAGGGTATCCTTCACAAAGAATATAATCTTCCAGATTGTACAATTCAAAACTTGGATAACATTCTCCCGGAATATAATTCTGCTCCATAACGGGCCTTGGATATACAGTTACAATGATGGTATCCAGTCTGCCTTCACATAATACCTGCGGATCAATAACTCTTGCATAATACCATACTTCTTCAGGAGCACAGTAATCATTGACAATGGTTAAAACATCATCTATTGTTCCAAACCCGCCAGTGAAATAATGGTTATTCATGCCTACAACATTGGGATTGGGTTCAAACCAGATTTCAATATCCAATGGAGAACCGTCATCCGTCTGCACAACAATATTCAATTGTCCTTCGCTGCATATTTCAGGTTCATCAGCCAAAACTCCCGGTGGAACCGCACATGATACTTCAAAAGGAGGACTATATTGCTTTTTATCCAGCCTGCAGGGTGCTGAGTCTTCCCAGCAACCGGCTCCGTCATCTGAGAAGGCGAGGAAGGACATCTGGAGATCTTTGTTTTCTGCACATTCCTGCTCATTTTCAAATTCCCTGACTCTTATGGTATACTCCCAGTCAACCTGGGCTGTTTTAGATCCGATTCCCCATCTGTCTCTGGGTCTGCATGATCCGTTGACGCAAGTTGGAGAGGATCCGTTATTCAGCCAAAAGTAACCATTTGGTAAAACTCCCTCATTAGCCAGTAAGCCAGTTGTAAGACAATCTGTAAAGTCATCATCACACTCAATATGCCTCATCCTGAGAATACCAAATTCATCCCTGTAAGTACAGAGGTGCGGGAATGTTCTGTGTACAACAGCTTCGCAATCAGATCCTTCTTCGTGGAAAGTTCCGGCTGTTCCATTGCCGACAGGCATGGAGGCCTCCCAGTCAAAATTAAGGAGGTCCCAACCAGGTCCGAAATCCGGGATGATTCCATGGAACCAGTCAACCTGTGATTCTCCTGCATCATAGAAGAAAGATACATTGAAAGTAACTTCTTCACCCGGGCAGAATGGTCCGTTCAGGTCTCCGCCGTTTTCCCTCCAGGTGGCTTCCCACTGCAATGAAGGGTCGTTTTCTTCACATCCTGCCTCAGGTCCGATACAGGTCAAAACCGTAATACGGGTGTATGCACAGAGCGTGAAACCAGGGTCATCAATAGGCGGTCCGTTGGGATCAGCTGTAATGGCCACCCAATAAGTGAAGATATTACTTTGGATAGCTGTTGTTGTATTTCCATCAAAGCAACTGGTCGTATTGTCAAAGTTATTCAATGGAGTCAGATCACTGCAATCATCTGAAGCACTGTAGTATACGGACCACAACGGTTCCCAAAGACCGTGAGACACCACTGAAGTGATGAGCGCAGTCGGAGGAACATCGTCTGTCCCGATCTGTACCCATACAGTCGGGGATTGACTGAAATCGCATCCCGGAGGCGCTGTCGGATCAGGACAGGCCAGGTCAAGACAGAAATCTCCACATTGTTCATAAATATTGGCATAATCAGGGTCTGTGACCAGATCAAAAACGTGTTCCGCATCTTCACAGGTCCTGCCCGGCATATTACATTCAGGGAATGCCGGAGTAATACTTATACTGAATGTACCGCAATCTATATCGCTTGATCCAACCTTTATATAAACCAATTCTCCATCTTCAAGACATGGTCCGAGGCGGAAAGTAGCAGGCAGTCCTCCGCAGTCGTAATCCACTAGATAATTTGATACAGAAGTACAGCCCATATCTGCAGGACCAACATAGACTTCCACAACAGGATTACCTCCTATTGACCCGCCATTGACAGTAATCTCAATTCCTTCAGAATCGTCAGGGAATTCGTAGGTATACCAAACCGCATTATCCTGAGTTATTCCGGAACAATCAGGTACATTCCTGTGATCCTGGTTAGGATCGTCATTATAACCAACTGCACAACAAGTTGTACCTGCATGACTTCCTGATCCGGAAAGATCATACGGAGGATTTGGCCATGTTGGGCATGGAGAATCGTTGATTGGAGGGGCATTAATCGTGAAATTGAATTGATACCATCCTCCGGTTCCATTATTGTTTCCGATGCCAATATGGTAGGTCGTATTTGCATCCAATGCTATCCCCATTTCATTTGGTCCGTTGCTCGGGATACAATTTGATAAAGCAGCATCAGGGACAGGACATTCGGTAGTGAAAATTGACATGAAGCCATCGCCACCTTCTACCCTGAAATCTGTTATATCCAGAGTGATGCCTTCACCATCCGGAGTCGTAAAGCTATACCAAATCACTGCGGCACTGCTATAATCACAACCATCGTAATCAAAATCTTCCGGACAGGCAAAATTGTTGCATCCGCTTACAGGAAATGGCTCACATAAATCATAACCTGCTATCACATTGGCTCCGGCATCTTCACAGTCATCCGCCGTTGCCGTCTGATCACAGGACAGATCTTGCTGGAGCATTTGGACATTCAGACTGAAATCTCCAGAATTTGCCTCAGATGTAGATAATTTGAATTGATATGTTCCTTCATCCAGACAAGTGAAATCAAAATTCCCGTCATCAGAACATAATGCAGGTGGTGTATACGCACCGGGAGGACAAAAAGTATCGTCAGGAGCAGAAACTCCGCCAACTACCGGAAATGAAATGGGTGTTCCATTGGCATTGTCCGGAATAACGCGGATCCTGATACCGTAATTCGGAGAAGAGATGGTAAATGTATAAAAAACTGCATTGGTCTGATCATTAGCCGGACACTCTGGAAAGTTTCCTCCCGGACTTGAACAAAGGTTCGTCTGATTGTTCAGGGTGCCTCCTCCTGTCATATCATATGCAGAAAGATCATCACATGCATCATCATTCGGCGGACCGGAAGTGATGTTGATCTGTATGTTAAAAGTACCTCCTGAATCCCCGGTTGAACCTACACCAATTAAATATGTGGTATTCGGATTAACTGTGGCAATTGCACCATGCGGACCTAAATCCAAAAGACACGGAGAAACAGGAGTTAAATTGCTGCAGTTCGCACTATTATTGAAAACAGTAGTGAACAACTGACCGGTTCCGGAATAATCCAGGAACTGGATGCTCAAATCTGATCCCGGGTCTGTGTTGCTGGGCGCTGTAAAGGTAAACCACACAACTTCTTCAAGGTCATAGTCACAGCCTGTTCCGAAATCGCTTGCTTCAGTACAGCCGTTGATATTGCTTTCACCGGCAGTGGCATCCACCCACTGACACAGATCACTATTATTGTATATGATATTCGTTGCATTGAAACATTCATCATTGGCTGGTCTTGGAGGTGTATTTTGTGTGATGTTCAAAGTGAACTGACCAAACTCACCTGCATTTTCACCTGTACCCACCATGATGATGATCACGTCGCCTGTATTCAGACAAGGAATGATCAGTTCACCATCACAACCTTCATTGATGTAATTGCTTTCATTATTGCAGCCAACTGAATTCTCGTATGCACCGATATAAAATGGCCCACCTGCAGGGTTGGCTCCTGAACCGGCAACATTGATCTGAAGATCTGCATTTTGGGTCATGGTATACCTGTAAAATAAAGTCTTACCTTCCGTTGGGGTCACGCCGCAAATAGTGAAATCCGGACCTGCACAGGTATTGTCTCCATTGGTATTACCCGCTCCAACCACTGTGGGTGTAAACCCTGGTGCGCATGGGTCATCATTGGGTTTATCTTCATTCACACGCATTTCAAAGTCGAATGCGCCTTCAGCATCACCTCCGAATGCGATCAGGTAAGTATTACCACCGGTGATATTGAATGGACCTGCATCTGCTGTAACGCAGGCTGCACCTGCAACCGCAGTGGGTGCATTACAGTTAGCGGTATTATTGAACAATCCTAAAAATGGTGTTCCTGCTCCGTTTAAATTCCTGAATTCAACAGACGTAGCGTTGGCAGTGGCAACAAACCTGTACCACACAACTGCCTGCTGATCGAAATCACAAGCACCTGCCGTAAAATCTTCCGGACATGCATCTTCGTTGGTGCCGTTTATTGCTTCCCAGACACATGGATCATAGGTAATTGAAGTTGCATCGATACATTCGTCATTTGCGGGTGAGTCACTGACCACATTAAAGTCGATACTGAAATCACCTTGCGCACCATCAGGCGAACCAATGGCAAAAATGACTGTTTCACCGTCTTCGATACATGCAACAGTAAACTGTGTGCCCAGTGTATTGCATTCAGGTGCAGCATTCGGGAATTGTGTGCTTGGGCATGCTGAAAGAATTGCAACACTTACATTAGTTGCTGCAGTCCCACTCGTTCCCGTACTGGCTGAAACCGTAACTTCAAGGTCGATATTGGAACCTGTATTATTGGTATAGGTATAAAATACATCATGTGAGGTCGTGCCGTTCAAACCACAATAAACCAATGAAGCAGTCGCACATGAAGTGGTGCCTTCAATACCGTTGACCAAAACTGCAGCGTTATTGCAAAGGTCATTGGCAGGTATATTTTTGATGGTGATACCTATATTGAAGTTGGCACTTTCAGTGGTGCTGCTGACCAGCAGATAATAAGTCGTGTTCGGATTGACATTCACATCTGTGATGGAACCGGAACCGGAACAGGAACCTGCTACATAGGACAATGAGTTGCAGTTGCCAGTATAAAGGGCAAAAATGGCATTCGGAAGACTTACATCTATATCTGCAAGATCTGCCCTGTTGTCCGTGGTAAATTCAAACCATACGCCGTGTAATCCGTTTTGGTTAAAATTACAACCGCCATTGTTGAAATCATCCTGACATGCACCCACATTATTCCCGGAATTGTTTTCTTCAATACAATCCGTCGGGATGGTACCGAGATCAATTGCACCGTCGCACATGTCATTGGCTACCGGGTTTGCAGTGGCGGCAAAGTTGATGGTAAATCCGCCTTCCTGTCCGTCCTGACTACCGACTATCAAAATGAAAGTTTCTCCCGGTGGAATACAATCCACGGAAAACGGAGAGCCCAGCGTATTACAAACGGGAGTAAATCCCTGGAATGCAGTACCGCCGCAATCCTGAATGACGGCAACACTGACCTGGCTTGCTGCAGGATAGCTTGCTCCGGCAGTTCCGGTTATTGTAATACTCAGATCCTGATAGGTTCCCGTTGTATTTTCATATTCGTAATGAACGGTATGGGATGTTGCATTCAGGCCACAATAATTCCAGTTGCCTGTGGCACAAGCATTGTACCCGTTTACTCCATTGGTTAAAGTAACAGCATTTGCACAAAGATCATTTACCGGAACATCCACATCAGAAGCGGCTGTAAAACTGCCATTTCCAAAAACCAGTACCCAATAGGTAATGGCCGGGTTACCGGGGATATTCTGTACAGCGGCACTCCCATCACAACCTAAAGTGGTCAGAGCTCCACAGTTAGCACCTGTGAATACCCTGAAATTGGAACCGGTGAAACTGAATTCAGGCACTGAAGCGTGTACATTGAACCTGTACCAGACACCCACGGCATCGGCATCATTCGTTCCACAAAAAGGTGCAATGTTATGTAACGGATCAGGACAGGCATCCGGATCTCCTGCGCCCGTGATATCTGAATCGCAGGTCAGGGTTTGGATAGGAGCTGTCAGGTCCGCGCAGTCATCGTTGGGTTCACCATCGTAGAATTGGTCTATGTTAAGATTATAAGTTCCGTAATTTGGTGTTGTATTTCCTGATTCTATATATAATACATCACCCGGGCTAAGGCATGTAACATTTCCGGTAATGTCCTGTCCTGTGCCAGGACAACCATTAAGCCATACAGATATGACTGACGGACTACCGGTTGGAAAGCTTATCGCAGTCGTTGAAATGTTCACGGAAATATGCTCATTAGGAGTTTCAGGGCCTACTGTATAAACACTCCAGACAGTTCCAAGTCCGTTGGCATTTGGTCCCTGAGAGCAGCTATTGTCTAAAATATTTAGGTTTGGTAAGCCTGCAGGGTCTTCAACAACAGGAGCAGCGGATACACATTCATCAATTCCTCCCCTTGTGATATTTATTGTAAATTGGCCTGCATTCGCATCCAAAAGAGCGAATGACAAATAATAAGTGGTGCCAGTTAGCAGTTCAACACAGCCATTTGACAAGTCAAACCCTGTAACAATATTGCCTGCATCTGTTTCATTTGGTGGACAAGCTACCGTTCCGAAACCTACACTCAGGATGCCCGTCGCAGCCGGAGCTCCCGATGCAATAAAAGATATCCTGTACAGGTCATTCTGGTTGACCGTAAAAGAATAAAAACCTGTATTGATTGAGCCAACCAATGATGTTGCAGTATAATTTGCTTCATCATTATATGCCACAGTCAGGTTACAAATTTCACTTTCTGTATGTCCTACAGTTGGAAAACTCAATGCTTCAGGTCCGCCTGGACATACATCATTGAATTGACCATAGGAGATAAAAGAGATCAATGAAAAGAAAACAAAGAGTAAAAAATTCCTCATTTTATAAATTTTTATTTACAAAAGAATGTATCCGGCAATACAGATGGGAAATTTTATGAGATTCACCCAGGAGGTAATAAATCTATCTATATGCCGGATTTTATTTCATATCAAAATTTCAAACCGGAATTACATCCGGATCCAAATTTTGGAATGGCCAAAATTAACTATTAATTAACGAGTAATCAAAACTTGTTCCAAGTTAATTTAAAATCATCCCGCTAACCAAAAGATACGTTTTTTCGTAAAATTGCTGTCTGAAGAATATTATTTTATCTGGAGTAATAATACAAAATAATATTAGATTAACAAAAGCGAAAATCACTAGTTACAAAATAATATTTAGAAAGATTTGAATGGGAAACAAAATAAAATATTGTCAGGATCAACTGGAATAATCGGAGATTGATGAAAATAAATCACCTTGCCGGCCGGCGATCAAATTAAGGTCACTGGCATGTAAAAGCAGTTCTAAATACAATACTGATTATTTATCCGCGCTCACTGATCAGCCGGAGTTTTTCTGCATCCAACACAAAAAGATGATCATCTTTTTCTTCGATCAATCCCTCTTCCTTGAACCGGGTGATGATCCTGGCAATGCTCTCAACCGACATACAGGACAGTTCTGCGATGTCTTTTCTGTTAAGGTGGAGCGGGAAACTGCTGGATTTGTATATTCTTTCTGAAAGACAGAGAAGCAGGTCCGCAAGCCGGCCAAATGTTTGTTTTTTGGAAAAGCAGAAAAACCTGCCGCTGGTGATCACATGCTGCTCAGCCAAAAGGCTGATGATCTTCCGGGCGAAAAGCGGATTGTTTTTAAGTACTTTTTTGAATGCCATGATCTCGATCAGCTTCAGTTCACTTTCCACATAAGTCTGAACGGAATACTGGAAATAGGTGTTGCCTTCGATCAGACTGGCCAGTCCGATCGTTGCCCCGGGTGCAAAGATCTGCAGGATGAGGTTGCCACAATCCGCCTCAATAAAACTTTTCACCAATCCCTGTTGAAGGATCATGATATGAGATGCAAATGTTCTTTGTTTGCAAACCATCTCTCCCTTCTGATAATTAGCAATGACTGTATGCTGATCCAACAGTTCAAGTTCTTCTTTTGAAAGAATTTGAAAAAAGTCAGGGTTTTTATCCCCGATACTGCAACTGCTGCCCGTAAATTGTCCCTGGCTAAACATATATTGATCTTTATTGGACGTTTTTGTAAAATAACAGCTAAATCAACAATTTGTTTGATCTGCGTCAAGTCAATCGGTGACAAATATACATTACTTTGTTGATTAACACAGATACCCTTCATGCTAATTTTACTTTTCTTCAGCAGTACCTTTGTCGTGATTTTAAATTTTAGAAGATCATGAAGAATTTTGTAAAGAATTTTGTTTCACTGGCATTGGCACTTTCTCTGACAGGTGTTGTCATCTTTCTGACCATTTATTTTGCATTAAGACGTGGCGAACCCCATAAACCGGAAATTGAATTAATAGCCGACAGGACCAAAAAAGCCGACCACTCACAATTTGAAATTTTGAAGCAGAATTTTACAAATCCAAAACAGGTAACAGCAACCTGTATCACCTGCCATAACCAACGTGATGAGCAGATCATGAAAACTTCACACTGGACATGGGAAAGGGAACATCAATTTAATGGCCACAAGGAACCAGCAAAAGTGGGCAAAAAACACGTACATAATAACTTTTGTACAGGTGCCCTCGGAAACAACGGATCCTGCATGAGATGCCATATCGGTTATGGATGGGAAAACGAGGATTTTGATTTCAATGATCCCACAAATGTGGATTGCCTGGTATGCCATGATAAAACAGGAACATATTTCAAGCAAAAAGGTTATGCAGGATGGCCTGCAACCGCTGAAACAGCAGATGAGGAATTCAAAGTCCCCGATTATAATTACGTTGCTCAGAATGTAGGTGCATCGGGAAGGGAAAATTGCGGTGTTTGCCACTTTCATGGCGGTGGAGGAAATAATGTCAAGCACGGTGATCTGGAACAGGAATTGGTCAATACAACCAAAAAAATCGATGTGCACATGGCAGCCGACGGTCCTAATATGACATGTATCGATTGCCATACCACTGTCGATCACAACATCATGGGTCGGGCATATTCAGTCTCTGCAGAGAATACCAACAGGATATATTGCTCTGATTGCCATACCAATAAACCGCATAACGATAAGGTGCTTGATCAGCATATCAACAAAATCGCCTGCCAGACCTGTCATATTCCGGTTTATGCCAAGAAAAATGCTACGGTGATGTATTGGGATTGGTCAGTTGCAGGAAGAAAGGATGAAAACGGGGGAAAGATCAAGGAATATGATGCTGACCACAATTACAGCTACCTGAGCATTAAGGGACGCTTTGTATATGATGATAATGTCGTTCCCGAATACCAGTGGTTCAACGGAACAGCCCACCATTTTCTGAGTGGTGATAAATATAGTGAAGTTCCTGTAAAGATCAATGAACTCGGCGGTGAATATGCTGATTCTTCCAGCCAGATATGGCCGGTAAAAGTCCACAGAGGCAAACAGGCATTTGATCCGATAACAAAGGAAATTTTGTCTGTCAAATTATTCGCTCATAATCAGGGTGAAGGCGCTTTCTGGGAAGATCTGGACTGGGAAGAAGCGATCCGTCAGGGTATGGAATACAACAAACGGGAATGGAGTGGTGAGTACGAATTCGTTTCCACTGAAGTTTCATGGCCCCTTAACCACATGGTTTCCCCCAAGGAAGAATCGCTCAAATGCACACAATGCCACACAAGAAAGGATGGCAGACTGGCCAGCCTCACCGACTTTTATTTACCCGGAAGGGATTATAACAGATGGGTGGACTACATCGGGTTCTTCATTGTGATCGCATCTCTGATCGGGGTCATCACTCATGCTGTACTCAGAATAATCCGTTAAAATATCGCATTTTCTACAAAATTTTAAATTGAATCATAATGAGAAAAACAGGATTATATTTATATAGCAAATTCGAAAGATTCTGGCATTGGACGCAAATGTTTCTGGTAGTGCTGATGGTGCTGACAGGATTTGAAGTACACGGAAATTACAACTTGTTTGGATACGAAAACTCAGTGAGGATCCATTCAGCCAGTGCCTGGACGTTTATGGGATTGGCATTGTTGTCTATTTTCTGGATGTTTGTTACCAAACAATATAAAAACTTCATTCCATCCAGGGAAAATATAAAAGAGCAGTTGAACTACTACATGTCCGGCATTTTTAAGGGCGAAGTGCATCCTATCCGTAAAAGTTTGTTCAACAAATTGAATCCGCTTCAGAAAATCGTTTATTTCGGTTTGCTGATCTTTATATTTCCTGTTCAGATCATTACAGGACTTGCCTACATGTTCTATCATTATCCTGAAAACCCAATAGATGCGCAAGGGTTCGAAATCGCGGTTTATACACATACATTTGGCGCATTTATCGTTGTGGCCTTCATCATCGTTCACGTATATATGACCACTACAGGACAGACCATTGCCTCCAATCTCAGAGCGATGATATCAGGTTATGAACCGGAAGAAGCGCATGGGGAAAAGATTGAAAATCAAGAAAATAATATTGTTAACGAATCAAATGTTTCAGAAAAATGAAAAAGTTATTGGCAATTTTAAGTATAATAGTTTTGCTCGGCGCCTGCAATTCATCAAAGGAATATGCAACAGTCGAGGAAATGGTTGAAGCAACCAAAAAAAATGTTGAACTCGTTGAGGTAAGTTTTCTCCATGACCTGATGAACAGCGAAGAAGGAACAGTTTTTACCTTGATCGATGTCAGAGAAGACGCCGAACACTATGCAGGATACATTCCAGGTTCAGTACACCTTTCCAGAGGCAGACTGGAATTCAATATTGATAAAGATGAATTTTGGGAAGAAACGGGATTATATAAACCGGCAAAGGATGAAATCATCGTTTTGTATTGCAAAAAGGGTGAACGCAGTGTTTTGGCGGCAGATGCACTTAAAAAATTAGGTTATAAAAAAGTGTACACCATCATTGGTGGTTGGAAAACATGGGAAAGAACCTATCCTGATGAATATGAAAAAGACCTCGATAAACTTGGCGGACATGAAGCAGCGCCAGCTAAAAGCGGAGGCTGTTAATTTTAGAAAAATTTGAAAATCAAATATTTAATTACTAAATTTTTATGAAATGAAAAAGTTTTTAATTTATTCTTTAGCATTATTTTTGTTTTCAGGCTTTGTATTTACAAGCTGTATCAAGGAAGAAAGCGTTGACCGCTATGAACTGGTCCTTGATCACCTCAAAACCAACAATCTGGATGTGAGCGCAATGCATCCGACCGGATGGGCGGTTCCTGCAAAAACCTTGTATGAGAATCTGAGCACTTATTATATCATTGACCTGCGTTCTGCAACGGATTATGCAGCTGGTCATATAGCTGGTGCGGTGAATTCAACCATGGGCAATGTTTTGACTGAAGCTGCAAAAGCCGGTGAGAAGAAGATCATGCTGGTATGCTATACAGGACAAAACGCTGCTTTTGCATTGGCAGCCCTGAAACTCAGCGGTTATCCTAATTCTCATTTCCTCAAATGGGGTATGAGCGCATGGAATTCAAGTCTGGATAAATGGACTCCAAATGCAAAAAACATTGCAGTTGAACCAAACAAACATGCAAATTGGGTGGATTACAGTGCTACTTCCTATGCAGTTAACACCAATTTTGACAAAACGCCTGAGTTGCTCTCCAATGAAGAAGATGCAGCTATAATATTGAAAGAAAGAGTACAGGCTGTTCTGGACGGTGGAATGAAATTTGTTACACCTGCTGACGCGCTTGCCACTCCTGAAAATTACTTTATCAATAACTATTGGTCAGTTGATAATGTGTTAGCTAATGGTAATGCCCACCTGAAAGGCGCATACAGATTGTTGCCTTTATCTATCGCAACCGGTGATCTGAAGTATTTGAATCCTGATCAGAAAATCGTTACATACTGCTTTACAGGACAAACTTCTGCAGCAGTTACTTTCTATCTGAGAGTTCTGGGATATGACGCTTATGGTCTTCAGTGGGGAGTCAATGGTTTGGCTAACAAAAACATGACATCCAACAAATGGCCTGAAGGTCAGCAAAACTACCCTGTGGAGTAATCCGCATTTACCGAATAGAATAACTGAGTTGGCATTAGTCCAACTCAGTTGTTTTCCTGAGGGTGATTTACATATCTGTTACACTTTATCCTTTTCAAAGGAATATCAGAAGTTATTTGAATATGTTTTCTTTGATCGTGTATCAATATATTTTTACACAATAGAGAATCATTACATTTAAGGCATGATCATGCGCTGTCAAAAGGGTCTTTTCTCATTGACCCCGGTGTGATAAAACATGATATTGATCAAAAATTAAAATTATAGACATGAAAATTAATCAAATCTTAATATTTGCTATCCTGCTGATCATGGCAGTTGCGGTTCGTTTAGACGCTCAGGGTTGTGCTCCTGCACCGAGTGCTGATGATGACGGTGCAAAGATCATCGGCTTTATTCAGCCTCAATTCGAATACAGACAATTGGAAGATGGCAGCACACAAAGTTCTTTTACTTTCAACCGCGCCAGGATCGGCATCATCGGGAATATTCCGTATGATATTCAATATTATGCCGTTGTGGAAGCCAGCCAATTCAAAAAAGGTCCTTTTTTATTGGATGCTTTTGTGAGTTATACCAGATTTCCCTTTGCTAAGATTTCTGTTGGTCAGTTTAAATCTCCTTTTACACTGGAAATGAGCAGGCCTTGCAATGCTTTGCATACGATCTATCGTGCAACGATCGTCAATACACTGGTTGCTCCTGACAGGGACCTTGGCGTGATGTTATCCGGTAGCGTGTTTGAAGATAAATTGAGTTATGCATTTGCCTTAACCAATGGTGTCGGTTTAAGGAATATTTTTGATACAGAAGATACTGGTTTTGACAACAATCATGGCAAAACCTTTCACAGCCGTGTACAGGTGAGTCCTTTCAGCTTTGTCAAACTGGGTGGTGGTGTACAGTATGGAACACATAAATCCATCGTTGAAGACTCTGACAAGGAAGACAGTCGTTTCAGATGGGCAGTTGACCTCCAGACCAAATTTGTTGTCTTCAACAGAGATCTCGAGATCATCGGTGAGTATGTTGCAGGCGCGGATAAAGGTTCCTATGTTGCCGGTGGCGGCGGTTGTGGCGGGGACCCTGTGATCGTTGAAGGAGACCTCAACAGGAACGGATATTATTTTACGGCTATGTACAAAGTGCTGGACAATCTCCAGCCGGTTTTCAGAATGGAATCTTACAATTATGATCCTGAATCCTCCAAAGGTGTGGATTATGCAACCATTTTTGGTTTGAATTACTGGTTGAATGACAATACCAGGATCCAGGCAAATTATTATTATAAAGCAGAGAAAAGACTTGAAAAACCGAATGATGAATTTATCGTTCAGTTTCAGGCAATTTTCTGATGAATATTTGAGTTAGTTTACCCGACAGTTGAAATTAAAGCATTTTTAAAACTTAAAATTTTATTTATTTTACAATGAAAAAGTTATTCTTATTGGCAATCGTTGCTTTCGTGAGCATTTTTGCCGTTAATGCACAGGATTTGATCTCTGTTGCCGACCTTGCAAAAATTCAAAAAGATGCCAACGTGGTGATCGTATCTGCCGGAACAGATGCAGAATACAGTAAATCACACATCACCGGAGCACTTCATGTCGCTTATACAGCATTTGACAAAACAGATAAGATCAAAGGTCTGTTGGTTTCTCCAGCCGAAATGGCAAAGATATTGGGTTCAAAAGGCGTTTCCGAAAAAAATAAGATCGTCGTTTATGATGAATTTGACGGAAGATATGCAGGAAGAATGTATTCATTACTTAAGTATCTGGGTGCAAAAGACGTAGTTATTCTGAATGGAAATTTCGATGCCTGGAAAAAAGCGAGAAAGCCTATAACCAAAAACGTGACAAACTTTAAGAAAACTACCTTTACTCCGGCAGTTAATAATGCGTTCATGGCAACCATGGCACAGGCAGAAGCTGCTGCAGGTAAGTCTAATGTGGTTTTGATCGACACCAGGGCTGCAGATGAATTTAAAGGTATTAAGGACAGTAAAGGTCACATGCCCGGAGCAATCAATATTGAATACAAGCAACTGCTGAATGCTGACGGCACCATCAAAAGTAAGGCAGATATTCAGAAAGTTTATTCCGCTAATGGAGTCAGCAAAGACAAGGAAGTTATTTTGTATTGCAGCACCGGGGTAAGGACCGGATTGCACTACCTCGCGCTGGTAGATATCCTGGGATACACCAAAGTGAAAGTCTACGATGGAGGTTACAACGAATATGTAGAAAAAAACCCTGCAAAAATCAAGAAGTAGGATAATTGAAAACTTTTTCTATCGTAGAAGCCGGGTAAATACTTCAAAAGTGTTGCCCGGTTTTTTTTTGAAATAATTTCTGTATGCTCTAACGTATAAAAACCCTTCCCAATTATTTGCCGGTGTTCTTATAAATTGTTGCTTGAAACACTTCATTTTTCGTCAATAATTGCACAACATCCGGTTCAGATTAAAATTATATCACTCATTGTTTTACATTTGCACGTTAAAATAAAAAAAGATGGATCCACTGAAGACAGCAAAGGAATTTCTTGAAAACATCAGAAATGAGGTCATTGAAAATACAGAAAATCTTGAGGCATTCAGACTGAAGTATCTCGCCACCAAAAATATCATCAAACCCTTGTTCGGTGCGATGAAGGACGTTGAAGGAGCGCACAGAAAGGAATTCGGATTGCTTCTGAATCAATTGAAACAGGAAGCAGAAGATAAATTCCAGCATTGGAAACAGCATTTCGAACATCAGAAAAAGTCTGAAAATCAGGTGCATCTGGATCTCACGAGACCCGGAGATCCGGTGGTACTGGGTTCAAGACATCCGATCAGCATTGTGACCAACCGGATCATTGATATTTTTGTCAAGCTCGGATTCACAGTGGCGGAAAACAGGGAAGTTGAGGATGACTGGCACAATTTTACTGCCATGAATACTCCTCAGGACCATCCGGCGAGGGATATGCAGGATACTTTTTACCTGTTGAACAGCACAGAATATTTACTCAGAACGCATACTTCATCTGTTCAGGCAAGGGTCATGACTTCCCAAAAGCCACCTATCAGGATCATTGCTCCGGGCAGGGTTTACCGGAATGAAACCATTTCTGCCCGGTCCCATGCGCAATTCCACCAGGTTGAAGGACTATATGTAGATAAAGGGGTTTCATTTGCAGATATGAAGCAGACTTTGCTTTATTTTGCTCAGGAAGTGTACGGTCCCGAAACAAAGATCAGGCTCAGACCCAGCTATTTCCCTTTTACAGAGCCCAGCGCTGAGATGGATGTCTGGATGGGTACCGAAACCGACAAAAATAAACGGCTTACCAAAGGGACCGGCTGGCTGGAAGTACTGGGTTGCGGCATGGTTGACCCTCAGGTGCTTGCCAATTGCGGGATCGATCCGGAGATATACACAGGCTTTGCATTCGGGATCGGAATTGAACGGTCCGCCATGCAACAGTTTGATGTGGGCGACATCAGGATGTTTTTTGAGAACGACCTCAGGTTCCTGAGTCAGTTTAAATCTGCTTTTTGATCTTTTTCCTTTCCATAAGATGGTTCTTTGCATATCCTGAACCAGAAACTGATAAGGAAAATACAGTACACATAATTTTGGAAATTGCATTTACGCCTGGTACGTAAAGTAACAAAAAAATGATAAATGGCAATAACTAACCCTCAGATCCCCAAAGGAACACGCGATTTTCTGCCTCAGGAGGTCATCCGGAGAAATTATATTTTTGATACAGTCAGGTATATTTTTGAAAAATTCGGCTTTTTCCCGATAGAAACTCCATGTTTTGAAAATCTGGAGACGCTGACCGGAAAGTACGGAGAAGAAGGAGACCGGCTGCTTTTCAAAATTCTGAACAGCGGCGATTTCCTGGCTAAAGCTGACCAGGAAGCACTGAAAACCATGAATTCAGTTGCGTTGACCTCTTCCATAGCAAAAAAAGGTTTGCGCTATGATCTGACCGTGCCATTTGCCAGGTTTGTGGTCCAGCATCAAAACGAACTTGTTTTTCCTTTCAAAAGGTATCAGATCCAGCAGGTCTGGCGCGCAGACAGACCACAAAAAGGCAGATATCAGGAATTCTTTCAGTGCGATGTGGATGTGATCGGGTCAGATTCCCTGATGTATGAAGCTGAGCTGGTTCAGATATATGATCAGGTTTTTGCCAGACTCGGCATTGATGTGCGGATTGTCATCAACAACAGAAAAATCCTGGTCGGGATAGCTGAGGCTTGCGGTATCTCGGACCTGTTCACAGAAATGACCATTGCCATTGACAAACTGGATAAAATGACCGAAACCGGGGTGATTTCGGAAATGGAGTCCAAAGGAATTCCCGGACATGCTGCACACACGGTGCTGGAATTGCTCAAAACAGAATCTCTGGACAGGCTTGCTGACTCGATCAATACGAGTCAATCCGGATTGGAAGGTATTGAAGAGATCAGAAAAGTGATGTCTTACCTGGATCATACCAATCTGAAGAACAAGTTGGTCTTTGAACCTTCCCTGGCGCGTGGATTGAATTATTATACCGGATGCATTTTTGAAGTTAAATCTACCCGCACCGGAATGGGCAGCCTGGGAGGTGGTGGCAGGTATGATGATCTGACAGCAGTTTTTGGCAAACCGGACATGTCTGGTGTTGGTATATCTTTCGGTGCCGAAAGGATATACGATCTGATGGTGGAACAAGCACTTTTCCCTCCGGACCTGGATACAGGAATCAGGGTGTTATTCATCGCATTTGATGAACCAACGCATCAATATGCCTTTAGCCTGGCAGGCAGACTGAGGGATCAGTCGATCAAAACCGATGTCTACCCGGAATATGGGAAAATGAAAAAACAGATGAAATTTGCCAATGCCATCAATGTACCTTTACTTGTCATCATTGGTGAAGAGGAGATGCAGACCGGCTTGCTCACAGTCAAGGATATGAAAAGTGGAGAACAGAAAAAAATGGTGATTTCTGAATTGCTTCAATTCCTTATACCGGAATGATTCCGGATTTGAATCTGCCATTTAAAATTGGTTTTTTCGGGTATTGATCCGGATCTGATCGCAGAAAAGGTACTTGCAATGTTACCTGTTGGCATAAAATAACCGGCCTGATGGCCTATAATATGATTGAAAAGCTTTCTCCAGAAAAGTTTTTGATGCAGATGTCAGATGCTGCAGTGATTGATGTCAGATCTCCGGCTGAATTTGCATCAGGGCACATTCCCGGTAGCTTCAATATACCTTTGTTCGAAAATGAAGAGAGGGCGGAGATCGGTACCATTTACAAAAATAAGGGCAAGCAGCATGCTGTGGAAAGGGGACTGGAAATTGTCGGCCCGAAAATGGCCGGTTTTGTTCGCCAGGCCCGCAAGATCGCACAAAGCAGAAAAGTGCTGATGTATTGCTGGCGGGGAGGAATGAGAAGTGGCAGCATGGCCTGGCTTTTAGAGACTGCCGGCATTCCGGTAACTTTACTGCAGGATGGTTACAAGGGTTTCCGGCAATACGGCAAAAATGCATTGACTTTTCCTGCACCACTGATCGTGATAGGCGGATTTACAGGCAGTGGAAAAACCAAGGTGCTCAAAGCGATTGAACAAAAAGGCGAACAGGTGCTGGATATTGAAGAACTGGCTCGTCATCGTGGTTCTTCTTTCGGCGCCATAGGGAGAGAATTTCAGAAAACAAACGAGCAGTTTGAGAATGATCTTATCATGAAATGGCTGTCATTTGACCACAACAGGATCATTTGGGTGGAAGATGAGAGCAGGATCCTGGGTTCGAATCATATACCTGAAGAAATTTATGCTCGTATCAGGGAATCCTGCGTGTATAAACTTGAAATACCGAAATCTGAACGTGTGAAAAATCTGGTTGATGACTATTCAGTTTATGATCCTCATCAGCTGGAAGCAGCTGTATTGCGCATTCAGAGTAAACTGGGAGGATTGGCAACCAGAGAAGCATTGAATGCCCTGGAAGAAGGAAATTTTGCCCGGGTCGCCTCTATTTCTCTTGATTATTATGATAAAACATACAATTTCGGGCTTTCGAAAAGAAGTCCTGAGAGCATTACCTCTTTTGATTTTGAGGTTTTTAACCCGGATGAAATAGCGGAAACGCTCATTCGTTATGCAAAAAAATTTGTAATATGATCTACCTTGATTACAATGCAAGCACCCCTTTGGACAAAGAGGTTATTGAAGCGATGAAACCTGTCCTGGAAAAGGTTTTTGGCAATCCTTCCAGCGTACACAGGGTAGGGATTGAAGCGAAAATGCTGGTTGAGAAGGCCAGAGCTCAGGTGGCCGGACTGATCAATTGTGATCCTTCCGAACTGATCTTTACCAGCGGAGGAACAGAGTCCAATAATTTTGCGATCAAAGGTGCCGCATTAGCAGGCAGATCCGGGGGAAATCACATCATCACCACAGCGATTGAACATCCGGCGGTCATGGAAGTTTGCCATTACCTGGAAAGAACCGGATTCAGGCTCACGGTTGTTGAAGTGGATGAATCTGGTGTAGTTGATCCGGCAAGCATTGAAGCCGCCATCAGGCCGGATACTATATTGATATCTGTGATGCATGCCAACAATGAAACAGGTACCATTCAGGACATCCGTGCGATAGCAGCAATTGCCAGAAAAAACAACATTTTGCTCCATTGTGATGCGGCCCAGTCTGCAGGTAAGATCAGAACTGATGTCAAAGAATTGGGCGTTGACCTTTTGAGCATTGCCGGGCATAAGTTGTACGGACCAAAAGGCGTAGGCGCTTTGTATATCAGATCAGGTACGAAGCTCGAAAAACTGATGCACGGGGCAAATCATGAACAGAATCTGAGGGCCGGAACTGAGAATGTCCTGGAAATCGTCGGATTGGGTAAAGCTTGTGAGATCGCGGGAAAAGAGTTGGAAAAATTTGGGGAACACACCTTAAGGTTGCGCGAAAAATTGTATTCCGGCCTCAGACAGGCTTTGCCCGAAATCAAAATGAACGGACACAGGGAAAAGTGTCTTCCCAATACACTGAGCATATCTTTCCCGGGTGTGGAGGCCAATACTCTGGTCAGCAGATTGGACAATATTGCTGTTTCAGCAGGAGCCGCATGCCACGCAGAACATGTTGACGTTTCAGACGTGCTCAAGGCAATGAAAATTCCGGTACATTTTGCCATGGGAACCATCAGGTTTTCTCTGGGCAAGTTTACAACTGATGAGGAAATCGATCAGGCGCTTGGCCAGATCATTCCTGTGGTAAAATCGCTGATCAATCCGGAAAAAAGTGTTGAAACGGGCCGGGAAGAGATCAGGTTGACACAATTTACACACGGGCTTGGATGTGCCTGTAAGATACAGCCCCAGGTTTTGGAGACCATACTCAGAAAACTGCCAAAAGCGGTACATCCTGATATTTTGGTAGGTGTGGAGACATCTGATGATGCAACGGTTTACCGGATCAACGATGAACAGGCGATTGTGCAAACGCTGGATTTTTTCACACCCATTGTGGATGATCCCTATGATTTTGGCGCTATCGCGGCAGCCAATGCACTGAGTGACATCTATGCGATGGGAGCTCAGCCGCTTTTTGCTCAGAATATAGTGGCTTTTCCGCAGTATACACTGCCGATGAGTGTTTTGGAAGAAATACTCAAAGGTGCATCTGATAAAGTTGCCGAAGCGGGTATTTTTACCCTGGGCGGCCACACGATTGAAGATAATGAGCCTAAATTTGGCCTTGTGGTGACTGGTATGGTCCGTCCGGACAAATTGTTGAAAAATGTCGGGGCGAAACCGGGAGACGGACTGATCATCACCAAGGCTTTGGGAACCGGGATTTTGTCCACAGCGATGAAAAGAGGCGCCCTGTCAAATGAAACAAGGGATAAACTGGTGAAGCAGATGAGCACACTTAATGACAAGGCGGCAAAGATCATGGCCGGTTATCAGATCAGCGCCTGCACCGACGTGACCGGATTTGGACTTTTGGGACATTTACTGGAAATGAGTTCAGGGTCGAAATGCGATGTTACCCTTCAGTTTGCCGAAATCCCTTTGATGGATGAGGCGATGAGTCTGGCAACTGCAGGGATCTATCCTGGCGGAAGCGCAGCCAACCTGGAGCACGTGAGGTCCCATGTCGATTTTGGTATGCTGAATCAGTCTGGAATGATGATCCTTGCAGATGCACAAACTTCAGGCGGACTGTTGATCGCTGTGGATCCTTCAGATGAAAAATACCTGCTCGGAACATTGCAGAATACCGGGATCGGGGATGCAAGACTTATCGGCAGATTTACTGGTCATGGTAAAGGGAATATTCAGGTGGTTTGAAACAATGCAGGAATTTCCGGATCATTGCAAAACGAAAATTTTCCGGGAAAAATAAAAGTCAGGGGAGGCAATGAGAATTTCTAAAGATGATATTTTTTTGTTTCAAAATAAATGTCTTATTTTGTGCCTGACAAAAAAATCTAATAGCATGGCAAATTTGAACAGAGATTACGGAAATGGCAAAGAGTTTTTAATTTGGTTTTTACTTTTTGCAGTTGCTTTGGTTTTATTGATCATCTGGATATATCATCTCAATTTTAGAATGATATTTTGATCATTATCGATTAACCCTTCATCCTTGTCCTTTTATTTCAGACCTCAGGCTGAGTTTGTCATGCTGAATTCACCGCTTCGGAAGGTCTGACAGCTTTTCACAAACATCAGGTCACACCATTATGGTTGTTTCATGAACCATCTTCAGTTTATGGTGTTTTTTTCGGTGTATTTCATTTTGGATTGGTATCAAATTAAGGGTTTGATCAGGTCTGTTTGATTCAATTGCCTATTTTCTGTATTTGCACGTAGAAAATGAAGCAATGATTAGTATAAAACTACGGAATACAGGATATTTGCAGGCTGAAAAAATCGGCTGGAGGATTGAGTGATGCTTCATAGGATCGGACAGTTTTTGATATAGTCGGACACTTTAAAGTCAGTTGACACATGATTTTTCCAGTTAGTGGGATCATTTATTCCTTGTGCTGTGCTTCAATTGATCATCAAATGTTTGGAATTTGCAGGATGCATCACTTAAATTATACATATTTCAATATATAGATCATTTAAATAAAATAAGTTATTACAAAATAATTTTCATATAGTATGAGGAAATGGATTATTTCATTAAGTGCCTTGGTTCTGTTGGCGATTTCGATCATAGCAGCGAGGCACATGGCGAACAGCAAGAAAGTGATACCAAAAGTGGACAATATAAACGAGGTTTCGGTTTATGTGGAAGAGGTGAAAAACTCCAGTATTCCGGTAAAAATCCTTGCCAGCGGTCAGGTCGAAGCCAGAAATAAGATCGAAGTCTATTCTGAGGTTCAGGGTATTATGGAGAGTGGGGCGCGTCCATTTTTGGAGGGCACTTTTTTTCAGGAGGGTGATTTGTTGCTCAAGATCAATACAGAAGAATTTGAGTCTTCCCTGAAGGCGCAAAAAAGCAGTTTCTTCAATCAGTTGGTTGGTATGATGCCCGACCTGACAATGGATTTTCCTTCTTCAGCTGAAAAATGGAATCAATACATCAGGAATTTTTCCATGGACAGACCTGTCAGGGAGCTTCCGGCTCAGGCCACCGAGCAGGAGAAGTATTATCTGGCAACCAAAGGGATTTTTACCAGCTTCTACAATCTCAAAAATCTTGAAGTCCGGTTGGCCAAGCACAGGATCCGTGCGCCATTTTCAGGTTATGTTACGGATGTCATGGTGAAGCCCGGAACATTGATCAGGCCTGGTCAGAAGCTGGGTGAATTTGTATCCCACAACGTATTTGAACTTAAAGTCCCTGTTAATGCCGGTGATGAAAAATTTCTTTCCATTGGGAAAAAGGTGGAAGTGCATAATATTGAAAGGACCAAATCCCTGACCGGGAAAGTTATCAGGATCAATAAGAAACTTAATACAACTACCCAGAGTATTGTTGCCGTGATCGAGCTGATCGATCCGGAGTTAAGAGACGGAATGTTCATGGAGGCAGAACTGGATGCAAAAGTGCTGAATAATGTGGTACAGATTTCAAGGAAGTTACTCCAGGCCGACAACAAGGTTTTTGTGGTTCAGGACAGCATTTTGGCCGGTATTCCGGTCGAACCGGTATATTTTAATAATGACGGAACAGCCCTGGTGAAAAATTTACCCGATGGTAGTCTTTTGTTGAGTCAGGCAGTACCTGGTGCCCACGAAGGAATGAAGGTTACGGTTCTGGAAGACTGACACCGGACTGAACCTTGAATTAAGTGTTTGAGCTTGTGCGGTAAACATTAAGAATACCGGCCGGCTGTACAAATAAAGTTAAATCGATGAAACAACTTGTTGCTTATTTCATTAAGTATCCTGTAGCCTCCTGGGTTCTGATCATTTTCTTTTTCATTTTTGGGATCATGGGCATGCTCAGTATGAAGTCCTCTTTTTTCCCTTTGGTGGAAAACAGGTTCATCACCATCAATCTGGCCTATCCGGGAGCATCTCCTTTTGAAATGGAGGAAGGCATTGTGCTGAAAATCGAGGAAAATCTGAAGGGTTTGCCAGGTATCGAACGTTTTACTTCCAGGTGTATGGAGAACAGTGCGGTCATCACGGTGGAGGTAAAAAAGAATTATAATCCTGCCAATGTTTTGTTTGACGTAAAAAATGCAGTTGACCGTGTACCATCTTATCCTGCAGCAATGGAACCACCTGTGGTTAGCCGGCGTGAGGCGATGAATGAAGCCATTTCCTTTGTCGTTACCGGCTCGGATGTTCCATTGGTTACCTTAAAAAGACTTGCCAGGAAAATTGAATATGAGATCCGGTCCATGAAAGGTATTTCCCAGGTTCAAATATCCGGTTTTCCACTGGAAGAAATTGAAATTGCCGTGAGGGAAAAAGATCTGAGGGCTTACAATCTTACTTTTGAAGAAATATCCAGAGCAGTTGCAAATGCGAATATTCTGACTACAGGTGGCCGGATCAAAACCGAAAGCGAGGAGTACCTGATCCGGGTAAAAAATAAAAGTTATTACGCTGACGAACTCGATTTTCTGATCGTGCGGACAGACCAGGATGGAAATACCATCAGGTTGAGAGATGTTGCTCAGGTGACAGACAAATTTGCTGAAGATCCGGACAGAACTTTATACAATGGCGAGGCTGCAATTGATTTTACAGTCATGAGTACCAATAATGAGGATTTGATCGGTATCACCAAAATGGTGAATAAGTACATTGAAGATTTTAACGGGGTAAATAACAACGTGCAGATCAAAGTGACACGTGATGCATCCGAATCACTTCTTGAAAGGCGCCTTCTTCTTCAGAAGAACGGGTTATTTGGTATTTTTCTGGTTTTATTGCTATTATCTGTTTTTCTACGTCCTCAACTGGCTTTTTGGGTGGCTTTTGGGTTGCCCCTGTCATTTTTGGGTATGTTCATCGTTGCACCTCATCTGGATGTAACCATCAATGCTTTGTCCCTTTTCGGGATGATCATTGTGATCGGTATCCTGGTGGATGATTCTATTGTGGTGGGTGAAAACATTTATCACCATTATGAAAAAGGGAAAACCCGGCTTCAGGCGACCATAGATGGCACGCTTGAAGTGGCGCCTCCGGTATTTTCAGCAGTACTGACCACAGTGATCGCATTCAGCGCCTTCTTTTTTCTGGAAGGACGTCTGGCAGACAATTATGGGCAGGTGGCTCTGATCGTGATCCTTACTCTTTCCATTTCCCTGGTGGAGGCTTTGATCATTTTGCCCTCACATATAGCCCATTCAAAGCAGGTAAGTCAGCAAAAACTTAAACCGAACATCCTCAACAGGTGGGGAGACCGGTTCATAGAATTTTTCCGGGATAAACTTTATGGTCCATATCTTGCTTTTTTCCTGAAGCACAGGCTCCTCGGAATTGCCATACCCTTGTCTGCCTTCATCATCACTGTTGGGGCCCTGATGGGAGGAATAGTGAAAACCACTTTTTTTGCCAATATTGAAAGTGACCGGATCGTGGTCAACCTGGACATGATCAAAGGAACTTCAGAAAAAATAACCCTTGAAAATGTACTGAAAATCGAAGATGCTGTATGGGCTTTGAATGAAGAATATACCAAAAAACAGACAGGCAATCTTCAGGTTGTGGAAAATATCATTACACAGATCGGTCCAGGATCATCGACGGCATCTGTACGGATCAACCTGTTGCCGGGAGACCAACGGGATTTCTCAGCGATAGACCTGACCAATGCCCTCAGGGAAAAAGTCGGGCCAATCCATGGTTCAGAGAGTCTGACATTTGGTTCAGGATCCAGATTTGGAGGTGCGCCTGTGGCCATTTCGCTGGTGGGCTATAACATTGAAGAGCTGAAGTCTGCAAAATTGTTTTTGAAGGATCTGATGACGCGAAACCCAAAGCTGAAGGATGTTAAAGACAACGATCCAGCCGGGATCAATGAAATCATGATCACACTCAAGCCGAGCGCGTATATGTTGGGATTGACCTATAATGATGTGATGGCACAGGTCAGGAGTGCATTTTTTGGAAGGCAGGTGCAGCGTTTGCAGAGAGGCCAGGATGAAGTCCGTGTATGGGTCAGGTATGCAATGGAAGACAGGGACCAGATCAAAAATCTTGAAGATATCAGGATCATGACACCCGGCGGTCAAAGAGTTCCTTTAGTGGAAATAGTGGAGTATGAGATCAGGAGAGGAGAAGTGGCCATCAATCACATCGACGGAAAAAGAGAAATTCAGGTCACAGCCGAACTGAGCGATGCCAAAGACAGTGCAACTGAAGTTCTCGGAGATGTTAAAACTCAGGATGTAACCAAAGTGTTGGCAAAATTTCCTTCAGTTTCAGTTCTTTATGAAGGACAGAACAGAGAGGCGGAGAAAACAGGTGATTCATCAAGAACTGTCATTCCGGTCATACTTTTCCTGATCTTTGCCGTGATCGCCTTTACATTCCGGACCTTCAGCCAGCCTCTGATCCTGATGCTGATGATCCCCTTAAGCCTGATCGGTGTTGCCTGGGGACACTGGCTGCACGGAATTCAGGTTAGCATGTTGTCCACCCTCGGGATCATTGCGCTCATTGGTATAGTGGTCAATGACGGTTTGGTGCTGATCAGTAAATTTAACATATATCTGACGCAGGGTATGCCATACGATGAAGCGCTGGTCGCTGCCGGAAAATCCAGGTTGAGGGCCATTCTTCTGACCTCAATGACTACGGTTGCAGGATTGGCTCCGCTGATATTTGAAAAAAGCCGACAAGCACAGTTTTTAATTCCGATGGCACTTTCGCTGACCTACGGAATCATCATTTCGACATTTCTGACCTTGCTTTTGCTTCCAATTTTATTGTCCTATGTCAACGATATGAAAGTGCATTCACTTTGGCTGTGGACAGGCAAAAAACCGGCCAGGGAAAGCGTAGAAAGAGCTATAAGAGAATCCAAACAAGAGAATCATGCATAAGATCATATCCACTGTATTTTTTATCATCGTTTTTGGTGTTGTCCAAGGACAGGAGGTGCTGACGACGGATAAAGCAATTGAAATCGCCCTTGAAAACAATTATGGTATACGGTTGGCCGCCAATATGGTAGAGATCGCTCAAAACAATACCAGTATTCTGAACACCGGCGATTTACCGTCTTTTGCGCTGAATTCAAATGCCGGATATGGTGCAACCGGCAGTGAACTCAGGTATAATGCTGAAGGTGTACCCGGTTCTTCCACCTGGCTGGTGCACGGTTTGGATGTTGGTGCATCTGTTTCCGGCAGCTATCTGATCTACAACTTTGGCAATCGTGAACTGAAAAAGCAGAAATTGCAGGAAACGCTCAAACTGGCCGGACTGGAGCAGAGAAAAACGATTGAAAACAGCATATATGCGGTTCTGGCCAATTATTATTATCTGGCTCAGATCGGGGAAAACCTGGTGGCACAGGAAGAAGTTCTCCGGATCTCCAGAGACAGGATCAACAGGATACAGTTGCAGAATCAGTTTGGGAGAAACAACAGATTGGCTATTCTCAATGCCGAAGTAGATATGAACAGGGACAGCATCGATCTGATGAACCTCATTCAACAAATGGACAACCAGAAAAGGGATCTGAATTTTCTCCTGGGAAGGGCTGTTGACAATAGTTTTTCAGTTGACCCCTCGATCAACTTTATAGAAGGGCTGACTTTGAACCAACTTTTGGAAGAAGCTTTGAGCAATAATGTCGATCTTTCTGTTGCGGATCAGGATATCGCGATGAGCAGGCTGGATATGAAGATCAATGAAAACAGTCTGAAACCTGCGATCACGGCCAATGGTTCCTTAGGCCTTTTAGGCGCAGCCAACAGTCCAAAAGCCAGCATCAAAAACCAGTTTGTGACTGACTTTGCCCTCGGGGTAGGGTTGAGCTGGAATATTTTTGACGGAGGATACAAAAAGGTACGTGACGGTAATCTGAAGATCATGCTGGATAACCAGGAAATTTTACGTGAGCAGAAATCTGCAGAAATAAAGCTTAATATACACAATGCCTGGGAGACCTTTCAGAATCAGCTTTATCTGATGAAGGTCGAGGAAAGGAATATGGAGACGGCTCAACTGAATTTTGAAAGGACTTCTGAACAATTCAAATTGGGTCAGGTCAGTTCCATCGAATTCAGACAGGCACAGCTCAACCAACTGAGCGCTCAGCTTTCCTATAACCGGGCTAAATTGAATGCCAAACTGAGTGAACTCACGCTATTGCTCAACAGCGGCAGAATTCTGGAGGGAATTTAAACGGACTTACTGATCAGAACCGGTATATACCTTTGAAACTCAAGAAATAACTTACAAGACTCAGCTGATCGGTGTCTTCAAATTTTTTGAGCTTTGTGAGGGCTCTGGTATATCTGAATCCGAGACCAAGATTTTTATTGAAAAAGTAATTTCCTCCTATCAGTATGCTGATGTCATTTTTGAGCAGATCATCGGCCGGTTCTTTTTCATTATCTTCTGCAGTGAAAGCGTTGAACAGATAACCGTAAGAAAGTCCGGCTTCTGCATTGACCTTATAGTATGATCCATTCTCGACAAACCAATCCTCGTATTTCGCGATCACCGGAATTTCGATGTATTTGAGGTCTATCTGCCTTCTGGGGCCACCCGTGTTCACCAGCAGATCGGTCTGACTTCCCCTTTGACTGTACAACAATTCCATTGCCAACCGCCATGGCTTATTCAGTGCATAACTGACCTGAAGACCGCCAGTAAGACCCAGTTTGTCGTATCCGGCCAACTGATCTCCGTCAATCTGAGATGCATTCAACCCGAGGATCAGGCCACCCCCGAATTTCTGGCCAACCAGATCATGTACAGAAAAGATCAAAAAAAGGAAACAAATTGCTATACCAGTTTTTTTTATGGTCAATTCCATGTCTTTTGTATTTGAATGATAAAAACTTAACTTTTTTATGGGTGATATATTATCTAAATGTATTTTCAGAGGAATACAAAATAAAGTTATTCCAAAAAGTTGCACAAAGAAGGCACAAAGAGCACAAAATGAATACATTATATAATAATCCAAATGAATTTCCCGTTGTTCTAAAATCAAAACTTTGTGGCTTTTGTGCCTGCTTGGTGCCCTTTGTGGAACTTAGGAAATACAGCTGTTCCACAAAGTTACACGAAGGAGGCACAAAGCGCACAGAGGAAATACAATTAAGTTGAGTTACCATGCATTTTTCGGATTTCAGCATTAAAAACTTCGTGTTTTTCGTGTCTGCTTCGTGTATTTCGTGGAATTTTCTAAAATATCAGTTTGTCAAACATCACCTGATCAAAGACCCTTGGTGATCAAATTACACTAAAATCCACACAATTCCACTTAGCCCATTAAAAGTCAGGGTCAAATATAATTGAATGAGGGCATACCTTTCGGTTCAGATGCTGAATTTTGCAATGTGGTTCGAATATTTGGCATAAACGGGGATATTTGTATATCTGTTTTTTAACTTTGTGAAGATAATGAACGAACTGGCATGTTGAAATACACCAAAACAACCCTGGAAAAACTTACTGACATATTTGACGACATGGAATATGTGGTGAGATTTGAAAAAGGACACTTCCAATCCGGCTATGCGGTTGTACATGACAAAAAAATTGTGGTCATCAACAAGTTTTATGATCTGGAGGCGAGGATCAATGCTTTGCTTGAAATTCTGGATCAAATACAGGTAGAGGAACCATTGCTTGATCAGAGATCGAAAGTTTTCTATCATTTTCTGGTCAAAGAATCCCTCATCAAGACAAAGGAAAAATGAAGCTGATCATACTTGGTACCGGAACTTCCCAGGGTATTCCCATCATCGGTTGCCCATGCCAGACCTGCACATCAGTTGATCCACGGGATAAAAGAACCCGCACTTCGGCTTATCTGGAATGGGACGGCCTTAAACTGCTGATCGATTGCGGACCTGATTTTCGTCAACAGATGCTTGCCAATGGATTGCAAAATCTGGATGCGGTGCTCCTGACACACGAACACAACGATCATCTGATCGGCCTGGATGACATCAGACCTATTAATTTTCTGCAGGGAAAGGACATGCCGGTTTTTGGTCTGGACAGGGTCATACGCGAGCTGAAATTACGTTTTTGTTATGCATTTGAAGAAAAACCCTATCCCGGAGTACCACGGTTGACTCCGCTTACCATTGATCAGAACGAAGCATTTTACATTCAAAACAAAAAGATCATTCCGATACCGGTTTTTCACGGGGATCTGGAAATACTGGGCTTCAGGTTTGGAGACATGGTTTACCTGACGGATGTCAAAAGTATCCCGCCAACCAGTCTTGAATTGATCAGGAATTGTAAGGTTTTGGTCATCAATGCATTGAGGTACCAGTTTCACAATACTCATCTCAATCTCGATGAAGCGGTCTCATTCATTCGCGAGATCCGGGCTGATCGGGCATTTCTCACTCATTTGAGCCACAAATTTCCACCTCACGGTGTTTTTTCAGGTCAATTGCCTGAGGGTGTTTTTGCAGCTTACGACGGACTGACGATCTATGCCTGAGCCGTTATGACTCAATGCCTGAAATACATGCCCAGTCCAAAAAGCAGCACGTAAACCAAAGTGCTGATGGCCATTTGTTTCAGATAAGGGTCCAGTTGACTCTGTTCCCTGTAAACAGTCACGGCGAATGCATTTCTGATGAACATGGGAATGGAGAGTATGAATAAGTACTGGGAAATGGATTGTTGATTGGTAAAAACGAATATGAAGGAAACCACCATTGCGGTAGTGAGCAGGAAATAATGATAAAGTGTGGCATAATTTCTCCCGAGTATAACTGCCAGGGATCGTTTCCCCGCCAGAATATCTGATTCCATGTCCCGGATATTGTTGACATTGAGTACCGCAACAGAAAGGGTACCTACTGCTACAGAAGGCAATATGACCTCCACGGGAAAAAACCCGGTCTGAAGATAAAAACTTCCCGAAACTGCTGCCAGTCCAAAGAAAATAAATACGGCTATATCGCCCCACCCATGGTATCCGTATGGTTTTTTGCCCATGGTGTATCTGATCGCAGCAAAAAGAGCTGCTATACCCAGGACAAGAAAGGACCAGAAAGCCAATCTGGAAAGCGGTGCAATGACCAGCAAGGAAAAACCTGTAGAAAAGGCCAAAAATGCACACATGATGATGCCTGCTTTCATCTGGCTCTTGCTGATCTTACCGGATTGGACAGCCCTTGAAGGACCTTTCCTGTCAGCAGAATCTGCACCATGGAGACTGTCTCCAAGGTCATTGGCCAGGTTGGACAATATTTGCAGAAAAAGTGCGGTCAGCAACGCCAAAATGAACACCGGCAAATTGAAAGCATTGTAGAAATGAGCGAGAAATCCGCCCATGGTGATGCCTGCCAGCGCCAGCGGCAGTGTTCTCAGCCGCATAGCCCCGATCCAGTTGGAAATGTTTGTTGAATTCATCCGGCAAATGTACAGTTTTAAAGGTTTTTTCCAAAATCGGTGATGCATACCTGATCATTTGATTCCGGCTTCAGGCCATTTGGATGGACAAACAGGATGCGATTTTAAATAATCCCCCATTCCGGAGCTCCTGATGAAAACCAGGACGGACTGAACGGGAATCAGGGCAAATTGAAAAGAGCCGGGGTAAAAGAAACCAGAACCAAGACAAACTACACGAGTACAATGACAAACTGCACGAGTACAATGGCAAACAGCACGAGTACAATGGCAAACAGCACGAGTACAAAGGCAAACTTCACGAGTACAAAGGCAAACTTCACGAGTACAAAGGCAAACTTCACGAGTACAATGACAAACTGCACGAGTACAATGGTAAACTGCACGAGTACAATAGCAAACTGCGCGAGTACAATAGCAAACTGCACGAGTACAAAGGCAAACTGCACGAGAACCAGGTAAAACTAAAAAATGTATCAAAAATGCTTTTTTTTACCGTTCCCTCAGCGAAAGCTACCGTTCCCACAGCGAAAGCTACCGTTCGTTAAATGATGAATAAAATTATAGTTTTTTTACACCTGTCAGAATGTAAAAAAATGTTGGAAAATCAACCAATAAACCAATTAAATATTTTGAAATGTTAACTTCATAATTTTTCTTTGTACCGATAATTTATTATTTCATCCTTAAATCCATTTAACATGGCGGGAAAAACAGAATCGTCCTTCGGGGCCAGGCTAAGAAGGGCATATGACCTTTTAGCACTTGTACAAAAATTGGAAGACTATCAACCTCCGCGACCTGAGGAAAGTATTGAAGACTTCAAAACGTTTGTTCAAAAATTGGAAGAAGCAAATACGAGGGTCACCAATTTGAGAAATACTTACACGCTTTCAGTAGCTCAACGAGCAAGCCATTTCAGAGGTGAAGATGATTCTCTGGAGAAAATCATTGTTCAGATCCGCGCAGCTGTTGAAGCCGCATTAGGAAAATCTTCAACCCAAATGAGCATTATCACCGGAATCAACCGCAAAATACGGGCTACGAAGATATCCAAAGCACCGGATGATCCGACAAAATCGACTAACGAAGAAGCAGTCAGCAGATCCCAGAGATCCTACGGATCGTTGACCCAATTCTTTAGCGACATTATCAACTCTGTGGCCAGCTATCCGGAATATAATCCTTCCAACGAGAAGATCGGAGTCACAGCATTGAAAGAAAAATTTAACAGAATGCACACACTGAATGATGAAGTTATGGCCACTACACAGGATTTGAAAGTGGCTGAAGTAGATCGAAAGGCTCAATTTCTAGAATTGAATGCAAGAGTTCAAAGGATCAAAGCCTATATCAAGGCACAATATGGGATAAAATCAGAAGCTTATATGGTGATCAAGGGACTGCGTTTTTAATATCAAGTTTTCTGGGACACGTGGGCCTGTTCCTTTACGGTGGTGAATGGGCCTTTTTTGTTTTTTAGGTATATATGGATTTAGTCTTTTAGACTTTTTGTATTGCCCGGATCAATCCTAAGTCAATAGACATGGTTCAATTTCGACCGGAATCGCAGGTCACTATGAACCGGATCTTACATTATGTAAAAACCGATGAAAATCAGAAGAAATAAAGCTAATTAGCTATCAAATCAGGTCGCTGGACCGGTAAAAGGGTAACTCCATCCAATAGATACTACATCCGCAATACCGATTTCCCCATATGATTAAAAAAATACTTGTTTTCAACTTTTTAGTGCGCTTACGAAGGTTCCGTTCAACACTGCGTTCATCGCTTGGTTTGCAACCACGACGAACGCTCAGCTGTTAGCGGGTCGTTTTTTTTTACTTTTATGAAATCCTTTCTGTTTAAACAATTCACTTCACCATAACAAAATGCGTAATTTGTTTATTGAGGTATTGAGTTGATATCAATTTAAAACCATAATTTTCATAAATAGGAACGTTTTTAATGTTATGTGTTTCAAGGTATACTTTGTCTCCTTTTGCATTTGCTTCCGATAAAAAAGGTTTAATCATTTTACTTGCAAAGCCTTTACCTTGGTATTCTGGCGAAACAACAACTGTATCCAAATACCAATATGGTTCTGTTACAAGCCTTTTTTTTTGTTTAGTTGACCAACATTGATATCTAACCATTCTAACCAAGCTAAATATGCCTAAATTAAAAACTAATGAAAAACCTTCAATTACTTCGTTAAATGTTATTGCACTACGGTGCTCATTAGGTTTTTCCAAAATACAAAACCCCTCATATTTTTCAGAGGTTTTGTATGTATTTAAAAGCATTGTTTTCAGTTTAAATTCATAGAAATACTCTAATTTTTCAATTCTTGATTTTTCGTCAGGGAAGAAATATTTATGTAAGTCATCATCAAACATTGCCAATGCAAATATTTTTTTTGCTTGCTCTATTTCGCTATTGTCAATTCGTTGCATATTGTCATATGTGTTTACTTATTTTTGACTCTTTATTTTCATTCGTTCGTAAAATGCCCGCTAACAAAAATATATCACAATTCAGGTTTTACATAACATAATATAAGCTATTCATCCCACTTGAGCTTATATGCCCAATTAAATACATGTACCGGGAAAATTGGCGGGGAGAGAATTGCATATATTTTCTTGACAGTAATTGATGCCTGATTTATTGAATTTTTCATCCATTAATTTGAAGTCTCTTTTAAGCAGGTTCGGCATACGCGGAGTGTAGGGTAATTTCCTGCACAGACCGTATCAAACTCAACCATTAGCAAACTGAATATCCATCTTCACCAGGCCGGATCTTTTTCTGTTCCATTCCATGCATTGATCAGGGGACTGATGCAGGAAATGTATTTTGTTTTACCGGTCGATCCGGAAAAGAAAGTCATGTATCTCAAAACCTTTCCGGTGTCTGAAAAAATAAAAAATGCCTGTATAATTAATGTGTGTTAAATTAATGTAAAGTGTATTGAATTAATCTTCACGATCACTTCACCCCGATTTCCGCAATGGATCTGAACACGCACATACTTTTGCATCAGAATAAGAAACTATCCCGCAACCGGGCATTCAAAATCACCCGGCGGGCAAGGTCTCCAATACATGGAATAAAGGATAAAACTTAAAAGCGCTCCGAATTGGGGCGGAATGAATAAAACTATTTTTAACAAACAAAATTAAGAATGAAATCGATCAAACAATTTGCTTTTGGAATCATCGCTGTGGCCGCGCTTGGCCTCACTTCCTGTGACACGGATCCCTGTGACGGGATCACCTGCCCGGAAGGATATGTATGCGAAGACGGAACCTGCGTGGAAGAAAACCCGGCCCTGGATAATGAAGTGGTGTCCGGTCTGATTTCTGCAGACGTGACCTGGAAAGCGGACAGAATTTATGAACTGGCAGGGAAAGTTGTGGTGAACAGCGGCGTCACGCTGACCATCGAACCCGGAGCGATCATCAAAGGAAGACAAGGTACCGGAACACTGGCCTCAGCACTGATCATTGCCAGAGGTGCAAAGATCAATGCCTGCGGAACTGCCGACAAACCGATCATCTTTACTTCCGTACTGGACAATATCAAACTGGGCGAAAAAGCAGGAACCAACCTGACTCAACTGGACAGGGAAAAATGGGGAGGTCTTCTGATCCTTGGTTATGCGCCGACTTCAACAGGCGATGGTGATAAAGTGGGTCAGATCGAAGGTATTCCGGCTGATGAACCTTATGGTATTTACGGTGGCGATAACGCAGCGGACAATTCCGGCTCTCTTTGCTATGTGTCTATCAGACATGGCGGCGCGCTGATAGGTGAAGGTAACGAGATCAACGGTTTGACACTTGGTGGTGTGGGCTCAGGCACAACGATCCACCACATTGAAGTGGTCAGCAACCTGGATGATGGCATCGAGTGTTTTGGCGGAACAGTTAATATCGATCACGCGATCGTGGCCTTCCAGGGTGATGATGCGCTGGATGTTGACCAGAACTATAGCGGTACTTTTACCAATTTTTATATCATTCATGGCGGGGATACCGATGAAGGTCTGGAACTTGACGGACCTGAAGGTTCCACTTATACGACCGGAAAATTCAAATTTATCAATGGAACGATCATCTCAACCGACGGAAAGGGTAGTGGTGCAGATCTGAAATCCAAAGCTCAGGGTACACTGGAAAATATATCTTTCAAAGGGTATACCAATTTCGTGAAAGTCAGCGCCGGCTTTAATGCGGATTGTACGGATAAATCAGATGCATACACCAATGCGATCAATGGAAATCTCGTGGTGAAAGCCTGTGAATTCGTTGCCGCTGCGGATATGTATAAGGTGTACAGCAGTTCAGCCTGCCTTACCGGAGATCATCAGACCAGTCTGATCAATGCATGGTCAGCAAACGGTAATACCAAACCTGCCGCAGCAACCAAGGGTGCAGACAAAAATGCATTCAAGGGATGGAGCTGGACAGACATCAAAGGATTTATACAATAAACAGTGCATACTTGATCCCGGTTGGCAGAACCCTTCCGGGCTCTTTTCTTTTTTTCAAATGATTAATTATACCAAACATGAAAAATTTATTTTTAACCGTCATCGCCTTGCTGGTTTTCACAGGCATGACACAGGCAGCCGTCATCCGGGGCGCTGTCATAGATGATCAAACGGGGGAATTTTTACCCTTTGTCAACATCCTGATTGAAGAAACCGGTAATGGAACGACCACAGATCTGGATGGAAATTTTACACTCGAAGTGCCGGGAGGAACCTACACCCTGACGTTTTCCTATATCGGCTATGCCGATGTAAAGGTGCCTGAGATCAAAGCGCTGGAGACACAACCGATCGTGCTCGGAGAGATACGGATGAAAGAGCAGGGCAATCTGCTGCAGGAAGTCGTCGTCACAGGCCAACAGATACGTAACACAGAAACCGCATTAAGCACGATCAAAAGAAAGTCCATCAACGTGATGGACGGAATTTCTTCCCAGACCTTTTCCCGCCTGGGAGACAGCAATGCCGGAGATGCCATTAAAAGGGTAACAGGTGTCTCGGTGGAAGACGGAAAAAATGTGTTCGTCCGCGGTTTGGGCGACCGCTATACCAAAACCATGCTCAATGACATGGCCATCCCCGGATTGGATCCGGACAGGAACACAGTTCAGATAGACATTTTCCCCACCAATGTGATCGATAATATCCTGGTGTATAAATCAGCTATGGCCAACCTGGCAGGCGATTTCAGCGGCGGTATTGTCAATCTCGTCACCAAAGATTTTCCGGATGCCCGCAACCTGTCGGTTTCGCTTTCCGCCGGTTACAACCCGGATATGAATTTCAACAGCAATTATCTGAGTTATGCCGGCGGAAAAACGGATTGGCTCGGAATGGATGATGGCAGCAGGGCACTGCCTTTTCATAAATCAGTTGCCATCCCTGATGAATCTTCCAATAAGGCTGTACTGTATGATCTGACATCTCAGATGTCTAAAAACATGGCTGCCATTCAAAGCCGGAGCGGGATCAATTCAAGCATATCCATTTCAGGCGGAAACCAGAGTCAGATCGGTAGAATGACCCTGGGCTATATGGCTTCTGTTTATTTTAAAAACGATTTTAAGCACTATGATCATGTGGAGTATGGAGATTTTGTATCGGAAGAAGTGAATGAATTCAGGTTTACACAGGATAAAATCTCAACAGGGAAGCTGAGCAGTCAGAATACATTGCTTAGTGCCATGGCAGGTGCTGCAGTCAAAACCAAAAACCACAAAATCGGAATTAAATATTTAAGCCTGAACAACGGTGAAGACCAGGCTTCTGTATTGAATGTGCAGGATTTGCAGGATAATCCTTCCGTGATCGTTCGCAATGTGTTGCATTTTACCGGGCGTACCATGAATAGTTTAAACTTGCATGGCGAACATCTGTTGAGTGATGGAAAATTTAATATTGAGTGGAAAGTTGCACCGACACTGGCCACTGTAAATGAGCCGGATATCAGACAGACCGGGTTTGAACTGACAGATGAGGGTGATTATTTGATCAAACCGTCTGTAGGGGCTGATGTGACCCGCGCTTACCGCTATCTGACAGAACAAATGCTGAATTCACGGATCGATCTGAGCTATAATTTTACACAGTGGTCCGGAGAAAAAGCCAGGATCAGATTTGGCTACAATGACCTCAGAAAGGAAAGGGATTATGAGATCTTAAGCTATGTGATCCGGGTGAATAATCAGGATCAAATGAATTTGAACGGAGATCCGGATAATATCCTGAAAGAAGAAAACCTTTGGAAGCCGGATGGCGATCGCACCGGATCCTATCTGAAGGGTAATTTCGAACCAAGCAATACCTTCAATTCGAGACAAAATACACTCGCTGCCTATGCGATGACCGAGTTGCCGGTGACTGCGCAGTTCAAGGCTATTTTAGGCGTAAGGGCTGAGAAGACGGATATTTTCTACACCGGCCAGAACAACCTGGGTACCATTGTCTTTAAAAACGAAAAGATCCTCGAAGACCTCGATATTTTACCATCAACAAATCTGATATATTCATTGCATGATAACATGAATATACGGGTGAGTTATAACCGGACACTGGCCAGGCCTTCCTTTAAGGAAAAATCACTGGCACAGATCCAGGACCCGGTTTCCGGAAGGACTTTTATCGGTAATACAGAACTGGTGAGCAGCCGGATCGATAACCTGGATCTGCGTTGGGAACGCTTTGCTACCGGAGGTCAGCTCATCTCGGTCAGTTTGTTCTATAAGCATTTTAAAGATCCGATTGAGTTGGAATCTTACGATGCCTTGTCTCCGGATAATTATACACCAAGGAACGCTGAGAACGCAGTTTCTTATGGACTTGAGTTTGAGATCAATAAGAATCTTCAATTTCTCGGAGGGTTCATGTCGGACTTTTTCCTGGGTGTCAATGCTTCTTATGTGATTTCAGAGATCCAACGTTCATCTAATGTGGATCTGTATGATACAGATACGAGAACGATGGTAGGACAATCTCCATATCTGGTGAATGCCAACCTGGGTTATCGTAATGAAGACAACAAACTGGAATTCAGCGTGGCTTATAATGTTCAGGGACCACGACTGACCATTGTCGGGATAGGTGTCAATCCGGATGTATATGAAAGGGCATTTCATGCATTGGATGCCAAGGCAAGTTATAAATTCGGACCAAAAGGTATGTATAAGATCAGTGCTGCTGCCGGCAATATACTGGATCAGGACAAAGTGTTTACCTATGATGGCGGTTCCGTCAATGAAGGAGAATACATCTGGTCCAGACTTTCACCAAAAAGAAATTTCAGCCTGGGTATTTCAGTCAGCTTGTAGTTCCGGTCAGGAATTGTTAGAATATAATTAATCATTTTTAAGACACGGCCTGAAGGTTCCAGGATGGCCGTGTTCTTTTTTTTTATGGTCTGACTTTACTGAACAGATGTATGTTATATTGTTTTCCTGGCTCTTTATTAATTTGTATGGATTTTAATATAATCTGATCAACAAGTTTAATTGAACAAGTGATTTTTGAAAAACTTCATGGAACGTTGATTTTTTAGAAAATTCCACGAAATCCACGAAGCAGACACGAAATCCACGAAGTTTTTATTTTTACCCACAAAAAATTCTCTTGATTTATAATATAATGTATTGACTTTGTGCCTTCTTCGTGCAAATCGTGGAATAGCTGTATTTTGTATTCCTATTAAAATCCAGGGAGCTTTGATCAAATTCATTTACCCACACCAATCAACATAGAACTGTTTTCTTTAATGTGATGGGTTCAACTATTCCAGGCTGTTTTTTAATCTTGTGCCAAATTCTTCAATTTCCGGTAGGGTGAGTGCGCCAAAACAGATCCTCAACTGATCCTTACTTTTGCCAAAAAACAAACCGGGCATCAAAGAAATGCCATGATCTTTGATCAGCTTTTCAGCAAAACCAAGGGTGTCAGTCAATCCCGGAACCCGGCACATGAGGTAAATGCCACCGGCTGGTTTTTGATACTCCCAGTTGAGCTCATCCAGCAAATTCATTACCGCATCCCTTCTTTTTTCCATTTCCATTCTCAATGCTGCAAAAAATTCACCCGAAAATGGCATGAAATCTGCCAGAACTTTCTGGAATATTGCGTTGGGGCATGAATTCATATTGCGGTGCATTTTGGCAATACCCGAAATGAATTCCTGATCACCTGTGATCCAGCCGATCCTGATCCCGGGCATGCAAAAATTCTTGGAGGCTGAGTTGATCACCAGGGTCCTTTCCGGACAATAACCTGAAATTGAAGGTGGTTTTTTGTCAAAATAGATCTCACTGTATACCGCATCTTCAATGACGATCCAATCATTTTCCTGAGCCAGCCGGGCTAATTTACGGAGGGTTTTTTCCTCATAGATCCTGCCTGTCGGGTTATTCGGTGCATTCAGCAGGAGTACCTTTATATTTTCCGGCAATCGGGCATTGGCAAGTGTTTCAAGTGATGTATTGATCAGTTCTGCTTCCGCAATGCGCGCAAGATTTGCATAAGGAGGATAATAAATATCATCCGTCAGTATAGCTTCACCGGGCTTCAGTATCGACATCAGCGCAGAAAATAAAGCAGCCTGACCGCCTGAGGTCACCAAAACAGAAGGTGAATCGAAGTGATTTATTTTGTGTTCTTCAAACTGTCTGATCGCCTGCAGCAAATCCGGATCTCCGAATGTCGGGGCATAACCAAAGATCTGCTGATCTGCCAGCTCTTTCAGCTTTTGCCTGATCTCTGCCGGTACCGGATAGTTCAGTTCGCCAAGGTCAGCGCGGATGCAACCCGAAGTTTTCATGGCAAGGTCAGAAATGTATCTGAGGTCAAAGCTGAGACTGGAAATTTTTGGTATGATGGTAGCCATTTTGAATTGTTTTGAAAAAATCCACCGGATGTTATCCAAAAGTTATAGAATTTGCTTAACTAAATGTAAATGATGTGATTGAAGACTTAATATAATAGCTGATCCGAAAATCATGGAGCTCTGGCTCCATCAGCACAAACATTTAGTCATCACTTTATAATTTACGCATAAGACCAAAAAAAAGAGGCTGGAAAAACTTCCAACCTCTACCGTGTCGGGGTAGTAGGATTCGAACCTACGACCCCCTGCTCCCAAAGCAGGTGCGCTAACCGGACTGCGCTATACCCCGAGAATGGGTGTGGGTTTGAGTGTGAGTGTGGGTGTGTATGTTGTGTGTGTTGTGTGTGTTTTTGTGTGTTTTGTGTGTTTTGTGTGTGTTTTTATTTTTTGATTGTTTTTTTAGCGTTTGGAATATTTTGTGTGTTTGTGTTGATTCATACCTTTTGCTGTGTATTTTGAGTTTATTATTTTAAAAAGCAAACCCTGAATTTAGCCCGAAAAACAATTTTAACTTTTCTTAAAATAAAGTGATCATTGATTATCTGCATGCAGATTTCTGATCATTCCCAGTATCATTTTGGAAATGGATTCATATTGCTCATAAAAGTTTTTGAAATCCGTTTCCGAAATGACCTTCAAGTCGAGGAATATCTGAAGGATAGCTACACTTTCAAACACAGAAGCGCGGGACCTGATGTAAAATTGTTTTTTATCCTGAGCACTCATTCTGCCCGTTCCTTCGGCCAGGTTGAGCATACACGATAAGCTGGATCTTTTAAGCTGGTCACAGAGATATGCATGCTGAATCTGGTTGTTGAAAATCCAGGGTAACAGTTCCTTATTCAATCCCCTTATCTTTTCATAAACATCCAATTTTTCAAAATCAAACATAACCTCCTGATTTATTATCCTTTTCTCTCCAACACACCCAAAACTCCAACACACCCAAAACTCCAACACACCCAAAACTCCAACACACCCAAAACTCCAACACACCCAAAACTCTTTCACACCCACACCCACACTCACACTCACACCCATTTTAGCGGTGAGGGCGGGATTCGAACCCGCGGTACAGTTACCCGTACGGCAGTTTAGCAAACTGCTGGTTTCAGCCACTCACCCACCTCACCAATGTGTGATTTTCAGTGAAAATCATTTGCCTTTCTTTAAAAGCGACTGCAAATATAGCATTCCCAAACAATATTACAAATCTGAACTGTGGAAATCGCTTTTTTTTCTTGCAAAATTGATACTTTAAGTTCAAAAATGATTTGAACGGACTTTTTAATAATAGTCTAATTGATTGTAATGCAGTAAATTAACTATTTATTATTGTATGATCTTCAGTTTCGCGTATTTTAAAACAATCCTTTTCTCCGGACCCTCCAGGTGGTCAAAATCTATTTTAGCGATCCGGTTATCCTTATAGCCTTCTATCCCGGTGATCGTTCCCGGGCCGAACTTCAGATGGAAAACACGCATGTTTTCATTAATTTTATCCGGGTGGTCAGGAACGAAATCACGGGTTTCAGCACTGAAATCCACAACAGGTTTTTGCTCAATGGGTTTGATCCCGCCCAGGATTTTTGGTTTATCCAGGATCAGTTTCTGTTTGACAGGTGAATTATCCTCCAGGTGTTCCAAAGGAATCTCATCAATGAACCTGCTGGGGTCATTCATCCTCATTTCACCGTATTGATACCGGGAATTTGCAAAGCTCAGCGTCAGATACCTTTTAGCCCGGGTGATCGCCACGTAAAAAAGCCTTCTTTCTTCATCGATCTGCTCAGGTACGCTCATCGACATGTAGGAAGGGAATAGGTTTTCTTCCAGACCGACCACAAAAATACATTCAAATTCCAGCCCTTTGGCTGAATGAACACTCATCAGCGTCACAAAATCAGTCTCTTCTTCCTTCTGGTCAAAATCTGTCAGCAAGGCAATGTTCTGCAAATAGCCGGACAGATTGCGTTCAAACTGGCTTTCCTCTGAAAATTCATCGTTTTCAACAAATTCCTGAACACCATCCAGCAAAGAATTGATATTCTCCATTCTGCCAAAGGCCTCCATGGTATTTTCCGCTTTGAACAGGTCCATGATGCCGGTTTTCTTAACGATATAACTGGCTGTTTCATAAGCATTCGAATCCTGGTTGATTTGCCTGAAACTTTCTATCAGCCGGATGAAATCGGTCACAGCGTTTTTTGCCCTCGCGGGCAGATCAATATTAAAACAGGCATGGTAGAGGCTGATGTTTTCCTGTTCAGCCTTCATGAAGATCGCGTTCAAGGCAGCTCCTCCCAGCCCTCTTTTAGGAAAATTGATTACACGCTTGAAGGCTTCATCATCCTGGGGATTGATGGTCAGTCGCATATAGGCTACAACATCCTTGATTTCCTTTCTCTGGTAAAATGAAAGGCCTCCGTATATTTTATAGGGCAGATTCAATTTCCTCAAATGCTCTTCAAAGATCCTGGACTGAGCATTGGTCCTGTAAAGAATGGCGATATCACTGTTCCTGACATGAAAGCGGTTTTTGTATTCCAGTATGAGATCAGCGATGCGTCGTCCTTCTTCTGTATCTGTGACCGTTTTGATCAGTTTGATCTTATGTCCGTCCAGCTCTTCTGTCCAGATCTTTTTCTGGATCTGCCGGTCGTTGAATGTGATCACTTTATTGGCTGCCCCGATGATGTGCCGGGTAGACCTGTAGTTTTGCTCCAACTTGAAAACCTTCAGTTGGGGAAAATCCTTTTCAAAATTCAGGATATTGTCTATCGTAGCACCCCTGAATGAATAAATGCTCTGAGCATCATCTCCCACTATACAAATATTGGGATTTTCACGGTTGGGATCCAGCATCAGCTTGATGATCTCGTATTGAAGAAAATTGGTGTCCTGGAATTCATCCACGAGGATGTGCGAAAATGCCATGTGATATTTTTCCCTGACATTATCCGGATTCTGGTATAAAAGCCTGAACATCTGCAACAAAAGATCGTCAAAATCCATCGCTCCGGCCCTGAGACATCTTTCGGCATATTTTTCATATACCTGGAAGATCATTGGTACTCTGTTCATCCGGTCGTACATCATCAGATCTTCATTGTTGGCATATAACTTAGGCGTGATCAAATTGCTTTTTGCCAGGGATATCCGGGATAAGACCAACCCGGGCTTGTACACCTTGGGATCCAGTTGCATGGTATTCAGGACATCCTTGATCAGGTTTTTCGAATCGTCGGTATCGTAAATGGTGAAATCGCCCGGATAACCAAGACGGTGTCCTTCAACCCTGAGGATCCGGGCAAAAATAGAGTGAAATGTGCCCATCCAGACCTTCCGCGCTCCCGGACCAACCACGTGTTCGATCCTTTCCTTCATTTCTCTCGCTGCTTTATTGGTGAAGGTCAGTGCCAGGATCCGCCAGGGCTCAATTCCCTGCTCTATAAGGTAGGCGATCCTGTAGGTCAAAACCCTGGTTTTACCTGAACCCGGTCCGGCAATGACCATGACAGGACCCTCGGTAGTCTGGACCGCCGAACGTTGTGCCTCATTTAAAGATGACAGATAATCGATCTTATGTTTTACCATTCTGTTAAATCAGGGCGAGCCTGCTGATTGATTTTGAAAAAAACCGTAAAGTAATGATGAATTTTAATAATATAAAAATTCTATATATATCAATTCAATTCCGGAAATCCATCTATTTGAATATATGATGAAAACCATCCATATTATTAGGGGTAACAGATCATAGTCAACACATTGGTTAACCCGGGAGAATTTGAAAAAGCAGATATAAGTTTTTGAGTTCGATGCATTGGAAAAATCCCGACCCGGCAGGATGATCCCGTTTTTGTTCAGTGTTTGAGCCCCGGATAGGCAAACTTTTCCAATTCGGAGAGTTTTTTGAACCTGACATTGGGTTCGAGGTATTTCGCCATGAACTGATAGGTTTTAAATCTGATCTCCCTGGATAGCCTGGTGTCCATTCTGTCAAAAGTATGACCGCCCGGAAGATTTTCATATACTTCGTATTCAAATTTTTTACCCTCAGCTTTAAGTGCATTGATGAGGTTCATCACTTCAATGGCAAATACGTCATCGTCGTTCGTATTGGTATGGATCAATAAAGGCGTCTGCAGTTTTTTCACGTGAAAAACAGGCGACCTTTTTTTATAGGCTTCCGTATTTTCCAGGACCGTCTCACCGATATGAAATTCAGCTGAAAAATATTTTTCATAGGATGCTCCTCTGTAACCCATTCTCATCACCAGATCGGAAACCGGAACACCTGCAAAGCCGACCTGATATGCTCCGGGATATTCAAACAGGCACATCAGGGAGATCAGCCCGCCATGACTCCAGCCAAATATTCCGACCCTTTCCTTGTCCACAAATGGATAATTCTCTATCATATACTGACGGCTTGCATCTGCATCGCTTATTTCCAGTCCGCCATAATCGATGCGCTCGTAAAAACTTTGCCCATATCCTGTGCTTCCCCGGTAGTCAGGGGCAATGACAATGTATTCCTGAGCGATCAACTCCCTTACTATATGCGTGTAGTAGGTATCAAAATTTGCGTGAACCCCTCCGTGGGGGAAAACGATCAGCGGGTATTTTTTGGATGGGTCAAGTTTTTGAGGGATAAATACATAAGCCCAGAATTTGAGTGGATTGTTGGCACCGACCGCATTGGGCTTTTTGACTTTTGCCGGAGGATCTCCGTAAATCAATACTTTATCGACGATGGCCAGGTCTTCCATCCGGCGGAACCAGAGCAGATCATCTATCTTTTTTTCAAGTACATCAAACCTGTGCTCATAGCTTTCAAGCTGTTCCTTCAGTTGCTGAATAGTTTTTTCATCCTCTGTCTGACCGTTAATAAAAAAAGGAAACCCTGTCAGTACACAAATAAAAATAAGTAAACGCTTCATTTTTAGACATTAATTTGGAGTAAATATAAGCTAAAAGGATGGAATCCGACCCGAATTATACAAAAATTTCCAGGAAATCACAAGAACTTTCCTATTCTATGGATCAGAAAATAAAAAAGCAGGTAACTGATCTTGTTACCTGCTCATACGAAAAAAACTCTGCCACTAATTATTGCTCCTTAACTTCGTGTTCCGTTCCTCCCGGGGTTTCTTTGCTGATCTCCTTTCCGAGGTATGATGGCAGTTCCATACCGGCCATATTGAACAGATCCTTCAGCGGAGGGACTGATTTATACATTCCGGAGACAAACTTGGATGTGCTTGTTCCGTTCTCTTCACTGATCCCATTTTCCCATACGGTCACTTTATCGATTTTAATATTCTTGATCGCTTCCACCTGGGTTTTAACCAGTTCGGGCAGTTTGTCCGCAATAAGCATCAGGACGGCATCCCTTGAATTTCCACCTGTGGCTTTGACGATCTGATCAAAACCCAAAGCCTGTTTTTCAAGAATTTCATATAAACCCTTGGCTTCGGCCATTCTCATGAGCAATAATGCATCTGCATCACCCTTAGCTTCTTTTCTGCGTTTTTCTGCTTCCGCTTCTGCATCAATTTCAATCCGCCGCTTGGCGATCTCAGCCTGAACAATAATATCCGCCTCCTGGGTAGCTTTTTCTTTTGCAGCTCTGGCCAGCTCAGCCATTTTCTCTGCTTCATAGGCTTCCTGTAGGGCATTTGCCGCCTGGATTTTTTCGGATGCCATCGCTTTTCTCAGGGCTTCGGCTTCCTGTTGCCGCCTGATCGCATTGGAATCAGCCATTTTGATCTTAGCCTGGTTCTCTCCATCTATCGCATTGGCCAAAGCATTGGATTCTCCCACTTTTGCCATCGCTTCGGCTTCTGCAACCTGGACACGTTCATCCTGGACAGCTTTTGCCTGACCAATGGATCCATCCCTGTTTTTCTCGGCAACACTGATCTTGGCATCGTTGATGGCTTTTGCAGCAGCCTCTTTACCCAAAGCTTCAATATATCCGGACTCATCCTGAATATCAGTTACGTTTACGTTGATCAGGGTCAAACCGATTTTTTTCAATTCAGCTCCCACATTGCTGGAAACGTTGGACAAAAACTTATCCCGGTCGGCATTGATCTCTTCAATATCCATCATGGCCACAACCAAACGCAACTGGCCGAAAATGATGTCTTTTGTGATCTCCCTGATGTCATTGGAAGTTTTCCCGAGTAACCTTTCAGCTGCATTATTCATCACACCCGGCTCATTGGAAACCGCCACCGTGAAACGGGAAGGTACATTTACCCTGATGTTTTGCTTACTCAAAGCACCCTTCAGGTCAACGTCGATTGAAATAGGTGTCAGATCCAGATACTGATAATCCTGGATCACCGGCCAAACAAAAGCTGCGCCACCTGCAAGACATTTGGCTGAGCCACTGCCGGTTTTACCGTAAATGACCAGAATTTTGTCAGACGGGCATCTTCTGTACCTGGAAACGAAGAAAAAAAGCAAGGCCACCAGCAATATGATCAACCCCACTACAGTAAATAAAAAAGTCTCAGTCATGATTAAAGGTTTTATTAATTTTTTAATGTTATTCGGTTTTGTCTTTTACTTCTCCCACCAGTAAAACATTGTCCTCAAATACTTTAAGAATGTAAACGGTGGTTCCGGTAGCCAGCTTCTGACCATCTGTAATGGCATCCAACTCCATACTCCTGTGCTCAAATTCTACGGTAACCTTACCGGTTCCGGTCCTTTTTTCAGGGATTGGGATGTACACCTCCGCATATTTCCCCAGGGCTTCGTCAATATTGACCGTACCTTCTTCTGAAAGTTTGATCAATTGGTACAGGATCACTGCAACAAAAACCATGGCGATCAAACCTGAAGCAACAGCCAGCAACAAAGCGATGAATGTTCCCAGACCATTGGACAAGGCAATTACGCCCACCCAGCCGAAAAAAGTAAAAAAAGCGATCACTGATCTCACTGAAAACAGGGTGAAAGACGGATCTACAGAGTAATCAGCGTGAACATCCGCATGAACATCAGTATCCAGATGACCGCTGACATCGAGGTCGGAATCAACCCCCAGCCCGATGATGCTCAGGATAAACTGGATCAGGAACAATATGGAGAATATAATGGCTATCGCCCAAAATACCTGCTCCAGACCTTCCAGGTTGTGCCACCAATTATTTATTGTCAACATAAAATCTGCTTTATCAATTAACCGCAATGTACAATAAATAATTCGCTTTTCACAAAATGAATCGACCAATGCCGCCAAATAATCGGTAAAAAAGATGCGCCCTGTTTAATCATCCAAAGCGCATCTACCTCTCCACAGTTTTCAAATACTCACTTAAATTGTAAAATATCTCTATCTCAATACGGTGATATCACCTGAATAGGGCAATACTTCTCCATCAATGAAGCGCACTTTCGCCGCCCAAACGTACACGCCGGGATTTACCCAGAATTCCTTGAACTTTCCATCCCAGCCGGAACGGTTGTCATTGAATGACAGGTCAATACCTTCCCACATCAGTTCGCCCCATCGATCAAAAATTTTCAATTCCTCGATCTCTTCCGCGGCAGGTCCGCCCTTAAGTGAAAATCTGTCATTGATGCCATCATTATTTGGTGTGAATGCATTGGGTGCATATACCGGACGTTCTTTTTTCACCCTGATATAAACTGAATCAGTATGCGTGCAACCTATGTTTTCCGTGATGGTAAAAAAGTAATAACCATCTTTTAAAGGTTGAACGACAACCTGCTGAGATGTGTTGTCGGTTATGAATTTCCCGTTTTCACTGGTCCATAAAAACTGCACAGGATTATTTGCAGAATATGAGCCTGAAAGCTGGATCGTATAACCCAGCGTGATGATCGTATCAGGCGGAGCATAGGCAAAAATGGGCGGAGGCTGGTCTATGGTGACGAAATCCTTATTGGAGCACCCTTTGATGTCCTGTATGTATACGGTGTAATCTCCCGGCCAAAGACCTGAAAAATAGGGTACAGGCCTGAAGTCGATGCTGTCCAGACTATAGGCATAGGCAGGAGCACCGCTGAATCCGTTTGCTGTAATGGTTCCGTCAGGTATTCCAAAACAATTCAGATCAGTTCCAAAAGCTTCCACCCATAATGTTGAGGTATCCTGACAACAGGGATTGATGTAGATGTCTTTGATCTCAGTGACCAGGCATCCCCTTGAACTTTCAACGGTCAGTGCAACGGTTTTCCAGCCAAATGATTCATAGATGACAGGTATAGGTATAATGGAATTGGAGGATAACGGCGTTGCACCTACCCCAAAATTCCACAGATATTTGACGATAGGATCTGTACCCGAACTGGAATTATCTGTAAAAACGATGGTCTTGTCACATTCAAAAGCCTCCACTGCTTCTGCAATAAAGTCTGTTTCGGGTCCTTCAAAGGTTGCTGTTCCCCCAAATTCAATCTCAAATCCTGCACCTGACCGGCTGAAATTATTGACGATCAGCGCATAGGATTCTCCGGCTTTCATATTGAGCACTGCAACAAAATTATTGTTGCCACCACCGCAACCCGGATTTTCAACCACATCTGTTGCGCTGAGACTCAGTCCCGTCGGACCGGTACATGGTGCATTGTATTGGGGCGACTGCCCGATGGTCTCTCCTGCTGCCATACACCTTACCCATTCCTTATTGGCGCAATCATTGAGTCCGCCGGGTAATCTGAAAACTGCGAAATCCAGGTCATCATTCTGGTTGGTAGGCGACAGTGTAAATGTGAGCGTTCCGGGATCCTTGCATGTCCATTTGTACCAAACTGAGGCGAATTCTTCCTGGATACAGGTGCCATCCACCTCATTTTTCAGATCGCCTACCGAAGTCAGATTTTGTACAACAAAAGGACTTTTGTCGCAAAGGACCACGCCTTTGGGACAATCAGATTCAGGGACTTTAGTCGGATTGAACGTGTTGATACACAGTCGGAAAGTGCCGGTATTGCCTGCGCGTCCATCTACCCTGATGTAATACAGTTTTCCGATGATGAGATCTGTAAGGGTGATTTCTATCAGATTGTAATTGAACAGGTCAGATCCACAGGCGATATGATCGTCTATCCCGATCTGGCTGCAAGGTTTGTCGTAAACTGCGATCTGGGGTTGCCTGAGTGTGCCGACGCCTGAATTGTTTTGACCGGTCAGCTGGATGAAAACACCCGGTTTTGTCGGTGCAAAGGCAAACCATACATCATGTGTCATATCCGCCCAGCAAAATGGCTGATCCTGAGGTGAAACAGGGCTTCCTGCATTGCTGAACAAGCCGACCGGAGAACAATAATCATCCACATTGTCAATATAATATGCAGTTTCACAATGATGGTTCTGTGCATCGCTCACCGACGCAATGAAAGCCAGGAACAATGTAAAAGCAATATACTGTAATCTCATTTTTTTTAATTTAATAGACGTTCACCGAAAATTAACGGTTGGGAACTCAGGTTTGTTATTATAATTTTTATCTTTAAGCCAAAGTAATATAAAAAAGGGAAATTTGCAAAAACTGTTCCTTGTTTATCATTAAATTAACACGCTATGTTGTTTTTGGTTCCAACCCCTGTAGGGAATCTGCAGGATATTACCTTAAGGGCAATCCAGACCCTGAAAGAAGTTGACCTGATCCTGGCAGAAGATACCAGGGTCAGTGGTCATCTTTTTCGGCATTTTGGAATTGAAACGCCTTATCATTCATTTCATGCTCATAATGAACACCAGAAACTTGATAAAGTCATTGCGTCACTTTTGGAAGGAAAACAAATCGCCATGGTGACCGATGCCGGAAGTCCGGGTATTTCCGACCCCGGGTTTTTAATAGTCCGGGAGTGTATACGGCATGGGATCCGGGTTGTCCCTTTGCCGGGTCCGACTGCTCTGATACCCGCCATCGCTGCTTCAGGTCTTCCTTCCGATAAATTTCATTTCGAAGGGTTTTTACCGGTCAAAAAAGGAAGAAATACAAGACTGGCCTTTCTGAAAACATATCCTCACACGATCGTATTGTATGAATCACCTTACAAATTATTTCGTACCTTGGTTGATCTGTCCGATCACCTGGGCGGGCAAAGACAGGTCTGCATCGCCAAAGAGATCAGCAAAATTTATGAATCATTTGTGACAGACACTCTGGAGGCTCATATCCTTCGGCTCACCGGAGAAAAGGAAGCTGTCAGGGGCGAATATGTGCTGGTGGTACAGGGTTACGAGGAATAAACCCTGCTTTCAGCAAGTGAACTGAAAAGTGATTGTATCCGGTATTCAGGAAAGTGGACAATGATTCATTCAAAAATTAACAGACAACCACCACCCATTTTGATTTCATATCAAAAATGAACCAAAAATAATTGCAAAACACTTTTGTCTGTTGTCGATTTAAATCAATTTTCTATCAGCTTACCGATGAAGTCCTTATTTGACTGCCGGACTTAACAAATTGTTATTTTAAAAACAGGAAGTTCTTTTTTTGGCCACTTGTACAGATTATTGCAGTGATACATACAAATAATTTCATGCCAGAGATTATTAAAGGATTTATTTGTTTAATTTCGTATTGGAAAGGCATTTGTTTTTAAGTTAATTAAATCTTAATATTGTAACAAATTAAATCTTGCTGCAGTCATGTTTTCAATTGAAGTTTTCTGAAAATTGTTTGGATAACTTCAACAGCCAACTTAAATCTTTTTAAACCAAAAAAAACTTGTTGATATGAAGAAATATTTGTTTCTGTTCCTGACAGCATTTTTGTTAAATGCATGTACTTCAACCCAAAAACTTGTGGAGAAAGGACAATACGATGATGCCATCAATTCATCCGTCCGGAGTCTTCAGGGCAAAAAAAATAAAAAGACTGAAGATATCAAATCCCTGGAAACTGCTTTTGCCAAAGCCAATGACAAGGATCTTAACCAGATCAAATTTCTCAAGGAAGCGAATAAGCCGGACAACTGGAATAAGATCTACAGTCAATTGCTGCTGATCAGAAAGAGACAGGAATTGGTTGAGCCTTTGCTGCCTTTGATGAGTGAAGACGGATATCAGGCTAATTTTCAATTCATCAGGGTTGAACCGCTGATCCAGGAGGCTGAACAAAATGCTGCCGCGTACCATTATGAAGAAGCGCGCAGATTAATGGAAAGAGCTGAAAACGGGGATAAACTGGCAGCTAAAAGGGCGCATGAAGAATTGATCAGTATCGAAAGATACTTTCTACACTTCAAAGACAAGGATGTCCTGAAAGACAGGGCTTTGATGCTGGGTATGAACAATGTTTTGCTGGAAGTCCAGAATAAAGCCAATGTGGTCATCCCTGAAGAATTTGAGAAAGAACTGAAAAGAGTGGATATCAGGTCCCTGGAGAATGAATGGACCCGTTATTATACTGAACCAAACGAAAAAATCAAGTTTGACTTTGTGGCAGCAATTGTGATCGACAGATTATTCATATCACCTGAACAGGAAAAAGAGGTGATGTACATCGACGAGGCTGAGATCAAAGATGGATTCAATTATGTTTTGGACAACAAAGGTAATGTAATGAAAGACAGCCTTGGAAATGACATCAAAACTGATAAGTTTATCACTGTCAGGGCAGATGTGCATGAACTTTTCAGGTTCAAGAAAGCAGAATTGGCCGGAAGAGTGGAATACATGGAGACCCGTACCGGAAAAATAACCAGGTCAAAACCGGTTTTTGTCGAAACTGTCTTTGAAAGCTTTGCTTCCAGGTTTTCCGGTGATAAAAGAGCGCTTTCCGAAAAGACAAAAAAGAATCTGAGAACCACACCGATGCCTTTTCCAACGGATTTCGATCTGTCCATGCAGGCAGCGGAAAAACTCAAAGGTTTACTTATCAATGAGTTGAGATACGAATTCTGATCAATTATTGATTTACATCATAAAAAACCCGGTGGATCGTCAGCATCTGCCGGTTTTTTTTTTGCCTTTTTGAAATCCCATTTACCTCTATTGGTTATGGACAAAACTTGTTCTTTATTTTAAGGTGACCTGAGCAGTTTCCCTGATTTCCCGCTGATTTCTGCGATAATTTGATATTTCGTTGACAGGCTTTTACGGTACTATGGTAAACCCGTAAAAACCGGATGTTGAATTCTGGTATTTAAATATTAGAATAATTATTAATACATTGATAATCATAGTATTAATATAATTTATATGAAAAATAAAGTTACAATAATTACCATTGATCACAGCACTCAAAAAATTAAATATAGCATAATTTTGTTTACTTGTTTAAGCTTGAACTTCAAAATAATCCTTTATGAACCGATTGTTATTGACAACAATTATTGGAATCATATGCATGGTTTATGCAAATGGCCATCCTTCATTTTACACTGATCACTCTCATCATTCTTTCATTCCTCAAAACAGTTCGATCGAAGGCAGAGTCTGGCAGGATAAAAACAAAAACGGTATCCAGGATCCCGGGGACACCGGTATTGGCGGAATTACCATTTTGCTGTTTAATCAGCTGGATTTGCTTATGGCGATCACCACAACGGACAACAGTGGCGCATATATATTTACTGATTTGGCCGCAGGATCCTATAAACTGAAATTTCCTATGATCCAGGGGCTCAGGGTGACCGCACAATTTGCAGGCGGTTCCAATGTGGATTCTGATATTAACCGGCTGGGATTCACAAAATTGTTCACTGTGGGATTGAATCAGGCTGTCCGGTTTTTGGATGCCGGCTATCGGACTGATATAGCAATCAAGGTGAACAGCTCAGTTCAAACATGTTTTGGCAATAGCACGAACCTGGATGCACGTGTGATCAATGGAAGGCCTCCTTTTACATTCAATTGGAGTCATGGGTTGGGAACAGGAGACAGTAAAACCGTTGCTCCGTCCCAGAATACGACTTACAGGGTGACGGTTTCGGATTTTTGGGGAAGCCAGGCATCTGCCAGTATCAACGTGCGTGTTACTGCAGGAGTAGGAGAAGAGCAATGTCACATCATTGACAATTTCAAGAACGGTGGAAGTACAAGCAATTTTTCTTTAGATGTAAGTCCGCTGGATCCGGGCCCGAAAAGTATTACGCAGTCTGCACCAATTGGACTTTTAGGTAATTCCAGGAATATTATACTGGAGTATATTTCCGGCACCTTGCCTTCAAGCATCAATATTGATCTTGGAAATGGTATTTTTACCCATAGCAATGATGTGGGATCCATGTCAAAGACTACCCTGTGCTATAATAACAACGGAGCAGGTATTGATTTCGACATATCCCCTTTTGATTATCTCAAGTTTAAAAATATAGAGATAGATCAGGGTGGGATCAATATCCAGGCAAGTTTTTGGGATGGTTCCAAAAAAGTGGTTCATACGATGAAGGTTCCGCAGAGCGGGGCAGGTATTTCTGAATCCATGGAAATGGTTTTTGCAGATATACCTGATTTTCAAACCATGAATATCCACCATATACAGGAGATTTGCCTGGAGTTTAATGTGGCAGAAGAAAGTGTTGATTTCCAATTGGTTTCCCTGATGACATGTAAAAATACGGATTGCGGACTGGATCTTGCAGATGATCTTGAGATTTGTTCAGGTGAATCTATTGAAATAGCTGCGAATGTTCCCTGTGCCCAGAATCTCATTTATTTATGGGATCAGGGCTTGCCAGGTCAATCAAAACATCTAGTAAGTCCATTAAATTCAACTATTTATAACGTAACTGTTGTGGATGCGAATGGATGCAGGGTAAACGGGGCCATAGAAGTAAAAGTTCACCCCAAACCCGAGCTCAGCTTAGGCCTTGACAGAGAGATCTGTATAAATGAGATTTTTTCGGTTTTGCCTGACATCTCAGGTGGAACTGCCCCATTTCAATTCAACTGGAATACAGGAACCCAACTTCCGCAGATAACAGACCTTGTTGCAATTGAGGACAGTGAATATGCTCTGACCATTACAGACGTAAATTCCTGCTCGGATTCAGCAAGGGTCCACATCAATGTACTGGAAAATCCTTCCATTGATTTTACCTCAATTGCCGCAGGTTGTCAACTATCGAACGGCAGTGCAACAGCAATTGTAGTCGATGGATTGCCCCCATATACCTACCTGTGGAGTAATGGTGATACAGATGCAATTTTGAATGGTGTTGCATCGGGTTTTTACAACCTTACTGTTACGGACAGCAAGGGATGCAAAGCTATAGGACAGGTTTATGTCGGTGAATTATATTGTGCAAAAATCGGGGATTTTGTCTGGCATGACCTGAATGCAGATGGTATTCAGAATGCAGGTGAGCAGGGCATTCCGGACATAAGAGTCGAATTGCTGGATCACAACCAGCAATTGTTAAACTTTACCCAGACAAACCAAAACGGGTATTATGTTTTCTCGGCTTTGCCGGCGGGAGATTATTATATCCGGTTTATTTTGCCGGCAGGGTATCATTTCAGTGGCGCAAATACAGGGAATGACCCTATGAAAGACAGCAATGCCGATCCTGTGTCAGGGCTTTCCGGCGTCATCAATCTGACTAATTATGAGGAAGATCTGAGTATAGATGCAGGTATATATCAATACGGACGCATCGGTGATTTTGTATGGCTGGACAATAACGGAAACGGTTTGCAGGATATCGGTGAACCAGGTGTTCCGAATGTTTTGGTCAGTCTGCTGAATTGCAATGGCAGTGTGATCAAAACAAGCACAACTGATGGTAATGGCCATTATTTATTTGCGGATCTTGTCCCAAACCAGTATAAGATTAAATTTACTTTACCGGCAGGAATGAAACTGGTTGTTCCCGGCCAGGGAAATGATCCCCAAATCGACAGCGATGCAAATATCCTGACAGGAGAAACAACATGCCTGAATCTGGTCAGCAATCAAACGGAACTTTCATTAGATGCAGGTACATATTTCCCGGCTAAGATCGGCGATAAGGTTTGGGTAGATTTGAATGCAGACGGGCAGCAAACGGGTGAAGAACCCGGTCTGGCCGGAATTACGGTTCGTTTGCTGGATTGCAATAACAATGAGATCAAAACAACAAATTCCAGTGCACAGGGCATTTACCTTTTTGATGATCTTGTCCCGGGTTCGTATAAAATAGGCTTGATCATTCCAGCCAATTATGAATTGTCACCTTATCAGACTGGTGATCCAGCTTCAGACAGCAATATCGATCCTGCTACCAATACTTCCGGTTGTGAAGTGCTCGAAAGCGGTGAGGTGAATCTGAGTTATGATATTGGGTTGTTCCAGAGAGCAGCGATCGGGGATGTTGCGTGGGTGGACAGCAATGGCAACGGCATTCAGGATACGGGTGAAAACGGATACCCGGGTATGCAGGTACAGTTGTTTGATTGCAACAGCAATTTAATTGCCCAGACCACAACCAATGCTTCAGGCAACTATAATTTCATCAATTTGCTTCCGGGAAATTATGCAATTAAGTTCAACCTTGGTACAGGATGGTACTTTACCCAATCAGGTCAGGGCAACGATCCTGCATTTGACAGCAATGTGAACCAGACCACCGGTTTCACCGGATGTGAAACGCTGATCAGCGGAGAAATCAACAACACTTATGATGCCGGTATTTACCAATTGGGTAAGGTAGGCGATTTTGTCTGGGATGACACGAATGGAAACGGGTTGCAGGATGGAGGTGAACCAGGTGTCTACAATTACAAGGTGTTGCTGAAAACTTGTAACGGCGTCCTTATTCAAACCAAATATACCAACCCCTCAGGATATTACCTTTTCGAAAATATTGTTCCCGGACAATACCTGCTGGATTTTTCTCAAAATACGGAAGCTTATTTCACGCTTAAAAATCAGGGTACAAACCCGGCAATTGACAGTGATGTGTATCAGGCAACAGGGAAGACATCATGTTTTGCTGTCAATACAGGTTCCACCAATTACACTATAGACGCCGGTTTGCTGAATGTGGCCTCTGTTGGTGATTATGTATGGGAAGACCTGAATGGAAATGGTATTCAGGAGGATGAAGAGCCAGGAATTCAGGGAATTACAGTAAGATTGTTCAAAGTGAATACCAATGGTACTGTATTGATTTCAGAAACAACGACTGATGCGGATGGTTATTACTCATTCCTGAATATTTCCCCCGGAACCTATCACATCAAGTTGATACTCACCGGAACAGAATGGCAGGCGACACTTCCGAATATTTACGGAGAGGATGTGGACAGCGACATCACACATGCCAATGGTTTCAATTCAACCGGCAATTTTGTTTTGTTGCCCGGACAACACAATCCGGACATAGATGCAGGTTTGTACATCTGTGCTGAGATCGGTGATTTGGTTTGGTGTGATTTTACACCGAATCACCACTGGCAACCAGGGGAAAATGGAATAAATGGCGTTGAGGTGGAATTGTACAGGAAAGTAGAGAATACATGGATGTTCTGGACTTCTGTCTTTACCGAAAACCATTCAGGGTCAACACCTGCAGATGGATATTGGTCAGCCTGTGTGATCCCGGGAGAATATTATGTCAAATTTAATTTACCTGAAAACTCCAACTTCCTGCCTGTTGACCCGTTCGTCGGAGGCAACGCTGAGTATGATTCCGATGTTACGAACGCTTTTGGACATTGTACAACTGACGCGTTCACAGTCCAGTCCGGAGATAACCTGACCGATCTGGGTGCAGGATATTACTACGGAAGTATTATCGGAGACCGTATCTGGTATGATTCCAATCAGAATGGATTGCAGGATACAGGAGAACCGCCTGCCTCCGGTATTTTGGTTGAGTTGTTCGGTGTTGACGGTAAGATTGCACAAAGGATCACGGATTCCAACGGTAATTTTACCATAGATAATATTATTCCCGGAAGTTATTATTTGAAGTTTTCTCCCGGGGCCTATCAGTTTACTGTTGCCAATTCCGGAAGCAATGACCATTTAGACAGTGACGTAACCCATGCCAACGGGAATGGAACTACCAGTTGGTTTACAGTTGTAGTTCAGGAGATCAACTACTCTTATGATGCCGGACTGGTGAACACAACAGGAAGAATGCAGTGGTATGATCAGGGAGGAAGCTACCAGGGTGACCATAACGAAATCTGGTGGGAAACGATCGGTGAAGAGATGATTGATCGTTTTGAACTGCAGAGAGCCTATCCGGGCAGCAACCAGTTTGATTTGCTGGACATCATCCAGCCAAAAGGTGACCGGGATCTTATCCAGAAGTATATCGTTGAAGATCATGACATTGACAAGTCAGGAGTTTATAAATATCGCATCATGTCCAGAGATCTGTTTTCAAATGATCAGTACAGTCCTGAGATCCTGATCAATGTGCTCGGGGAAATGAAGATGATTTTATATCCTAATCCGGCAACGGAAAAAGTCAATTTTGCTTTCTATAACAAGGAAAAAGATGAGATCAATATCAGTATTTTCAATAATCTGGGTATACTGGTCAAATCTTTTCCGAAAGTTCTGCTAAGCAGGAACAGTGTCTTCTACAAGGAAATCTCACTGGATGATCTGCCCGCAGGAAACTACCATGTCAGGGTCATCGGTCAGGACCTCAACTGGACAGCCAATATATCGGTGATGAGGTAAAAAATAACGTCAATGGTAACGGGATCATTTCAGACCCATTAAAAAATATTGGAAGGTTTATTATCCATGAAAGACCTGATATTTGAAATGATCCCGTCCAGCAGCCTTTTCCTGGAAGCATGGGTCGCCCATGCCTGATGAGGGGAAATGATACAGTTTTTGATGCCAAAAAAAGGATGTTCCTTCGCAGGCGGTTCCTCGCACATCACATCCAGTCCGGCTCCGTAAATCAGACCGCTTTTCAGTGCTTCTGCGAGGTCTTCCTCATGGATGACCAGCCCTCTGGACGTATTGATCAAAATGGAAGTCGATTTCATTTTGCGGAAAACTTCCAGGTTGAACATACCTTTGTATTCAGGATAAAAGGGTATATGAATGCTCAGAAAATCTGATCTGCGGAGCAGTTCTTCAAATCCTGTAAATTCCACACCTTGCATCTGATCACTTTCCGGGTGTCTGTGGTGTGCGATCACTTTCATGTTCATTGCGAGCGCAATCCGTGCAACTGCCTGTCCGGTTTTGCCAAAACCGAGAATTCCGAATGTATTTCCGGCCAGTTCCTGTATTGGCCTTCTCCAATATGTGAAATTGGGGCTTTGGCTCCAGATGCCTCTGTGCACCTCAAAACTATAGGTCTCGATCCGGTTGACCAGCGCCAGCAATAATGCAAAAACCTGCTGGGCAACTGAGTCAGTGCTGTAGCCGGCAACATTGTAGACCTGTATATTGCGATCCCTTGCAGCATGGATATCGATGTGATTATAACCTGTTGCCGCAACGCATATAGCTTTCAGCCCGGGCAGTGCCTGAATGGTTGAAGCGCTGAAAGGAACTTTGTTGGTGATGATGATGTCCGCATTTATGCTTCGTTCAATTACGAGCTCTGCCGGTGTACGGTCATATAAACACAGGTCTCCGCATTCATGTAATGCCTCCCAGCTGAGATCACCGGGATTGGTGGTATAGGCATCCAAAAAAACGATCTTCATGGATTTCAAAGCTTTGTTTTTGTAAAAATCATATCGATGAACAAAGGTAGTATTTATATCGTTAAAAAATATCATATTCAAATTTTCCGGATAATGAGCTCTCAATGTATTGTGTATCTGAAAATGCGCTGTTTTAATAAGCGAGTACAATGAATGCTTAGAGAAATCGTTAGTAACTGAATAAAAGTGAACTTATCCACGATAAGTATTTTAATTTTCCTGAACAGTCGAAAATCTCAGGCTTGAAAAGCTTAATTCCTGAATAATTACAAATAAATTTTACTTTTGCAAAATGTTTGGAAATCCTTTGAAAAAAATCAGCGAACAGCAGGAGCAGCTTAAGCAGCAGCTTGACGCATACATTTTAAAAGAAACCAGCCCGGACGGTTTGTGTTCCTGTACCGTTTCAGGGTCTAAGAAAATTCTTGAAATCAAAATCAATCAGGATAAATCTGAAATTGAAGATTTTGGTCAACTGGAAAATGCTTTGGTTTCTGTTGTCAATCAGGCTATGGAAAAAGCTGATGTGAAAGTTGCCGAGCTGACCCGGAACGTTTTAAGCGATCTTCTGCCTCCCGGTTTTGAAAATTTATTCAAGTAATCAATTCATTTTATGTTGAAGCATCTCAGAATATGGTCTGTTTTATTCACTTGGCTGTTTTTTGTTCCAGCAATTGAAGGTCAGATCACCAACCCGGTGATCAGCCTGGATTTCAATGATTGTCAGATCCGGGATAAAGGCATTCAGAATGCAGTGATACAGGTGGGCGGATTGCCTGATTGTGTCTGTGGTCTGGATGGCGATGCGATCGGTTTGAACGGGGTGGACAACTACATTCATTTTGAGGACGGACTGAGTCATTTGTTCAGTAAGGATTTTACCATCAGTTTTTATGTCCGGATTGAGAATACTTCTGGTGTGGTGGACCTGCTGTCTTTCCACAAAACCTGCGTCAGGGATTCATCATTTACACTCAAGTATTTGCCCCAGATCAAACAATTCAGATTTGACATGGTGAAAAACCTGTCCAGGTCCACACAGATGCTTTTTCAGTTGGATGAAACCAGTTGCTGGCAGCACATCGTGATCACCAGAAAGGGATTTGATTACACGATCTATCTGAACGGAAAACAGGTCAGTCAGACCAGGGCTGAAACGGATTACATTTACTCGCCTGTTGGCAGTTTTGCCATTTCAGACAGTCCTTGTCTGGGCACATCCGATGTCAGACTAAAAGGTGTTTTGGAAAACTTCCAGGTATTTGACAGGGCATTTATTGAACTGGATGTGAATTCACTGAATTTGCAGGCGGATCAGATCGTCAACAGAGATACGACACTTTTGCTCGGAGATCAGCTGCAAATCGAAATGGGACCAAGTTGTTACACAGCTTTTTGGTGGGACAATCAGTCAGACCTGAACGATCCGGATGCCTTTGAGCCGGTGATCAAGCCGACTGAAACAACCCTCTATACCGTTTATATCCGGAATGGTGATTGCATCGCGAGGGATTCCATCTCAATTTTTATTCAGGATCCGGATAAAGTTGACTGCAATCAGCTATTGTTGCCCAATACTTTTACACCCAACGGTGATAAGCTCAACGATGTTTTTGAGATCAGCAATAAGTATATCGTGGAAGACATCATGAGTTTTAATATTTTCAACAGACAGGGTGGGAGAGTGTTTTCAGGAACGGATAAGCACAGCTCCTGGGACGGTAATTACCTGGGCTCAAAGCTCAATCCGGAAAAATTTGCCTACATCATCGAATATACCTGCAAGGGAGAACAATATACCAAAAAAGGTACAGTCAGCCTGATCAGGTAAACTGACAACAGATCCGATTGTTTTTGGTGTTCAGTTTAAAACGACTTTACAATGCAATTGCCTTTATTGTCATTTCATAGCCATTGCTGAAGCTCAAGTTTATGAAAACCAATCCTTTAAGCCCGGAAACAGCGACCAATTCAGACAGATCAATCATTCCATTATGCCGGGAAATGATATTTTCCATTGAACTCATTTGTTGTCCAAGCGCGTTCAATAATGTGATCCTTCTTAAAGATCCAGGTTCGGAGATTTTAAGAGAAGTGTTTTCAAAAAACGGATTAGGGATCAGTTTGATCTCTGAGTTATCCAAAGCGGAATTAAATGTCGAACTGCCACAATCTGTTTTGAATACCAATGGATCAGAAAAATCACCTTCCGTTTCAAGGCACAAGGCACTTAGTTCAAATAAATGATCAGTACATTCTTCCAGGCTATCCAGCAACACTTCATTTTCATACGTCAGGCCGTATTTCCATTCCGCGGCTTCTGCTTTTTTATATCTGAACAGGTATTGCTGGGCATCTTCAACCGGTAACCAGATGATACTGGCCTTTTCCTGGTCAATAAAAACAGTGTCTATTGCAAAATTACCATTCAGGCAATCTGACCGGGCATGCAAAGCAACACAATAATCTTCGGTTTCACCAAATGGTACATCCAGACATGGATCGGTCGTATTATTGTAGAGCAATTTCACCCGTATCGTCGTGGTCCTGTCGGTGATGTTTTTGGGAATAGTGATCTCGCCCTCCACTTTTTCACCCGAACCTGAGACCAGGTCCAGCATCAATTCTTCTTCTGTCAATGAACCGTCGCCATCCAGGTCCAGGAACACCTTTATATATTCCTTGTATATGGTGCTGGAGATAAACCCCGGCCGGACTCCTATAGTGTACTTTTTACCCGACTCAAAAGTGTACGCGATCACATCATTGAAAATTTCATGACCTTTTGTGCCGCGACCTGAAGCATTGACAAAATCTCCGATAAAAAATGTATCAATAAATTCAAAACTGTTGCTTCCTCCAAAACTGCACAGGGAATTGAATTCACAATCCCCGCATTCACCCCTCATCAGGAATACCGGTGAAAAAACAGTTTCCTCCTCATTTTTGCAAATGGTTTTATACCTGAAATAATACAGGGAACAGGTATCCAAAACCCCAAGACTGAATTCCGGTTCATTGAGCAGGGCAGTTTCCCAGTTCTTGTCACCAAACTTTTTATATTCAAGGACATATTGTTCTGCTGCAATCACATCGTCTAAGACCAGAGAATACGTGTTGTCTGACACTTCGGTTACATAGGAGGCCGGAAGGACACAACAGCCATCTGTGGTAAATGTAAATTCAAAGCTAAAAACTGAAGTTGTATCTACACAATTAGACCGCATCTTGATTTTGTAGCTCGTACAATAGGAAAGGGTGTCGAAGATCAATTGATTCTGCACATTGAAAATTGTATCCCAATCAGTGGCATCTGCTTGTTTGAAAAGGACATCAAAAGATTGCTGGGATTCGCTTTTTTCCCAGCTCAAAACTGCAGTATTCCCGCCAATGGAGTCTGTTTGAACCGAAAAGGGAAATGCACATCCGCTGCAAAGATTCTGCAGCATGGCGATCGGATTCATCGCGTTCAATCTGCCTCCGGTCACTGTTTTATCCTTGAGGCTTTCATTGGGAACGACTCCGTTCATTATCAGGTCTTTGACGAAAAGCGCTGCTGCAGGCGGATTTTCCAACGCCAGATCCGACAACAGGTCACAATTCAGGCTGTAAAGCAAGGCAACCACGCCGGTTACATGAGGTGTCGCCCCCGATGTCCCGCCAAAAGCAGTGTATGAATTGTTATTCGTCGTGGTGTAAGTACCTTGGCCATAAGAACCCAGGTCAATGGATTCCAGACCAAAACCTGCCTGATTGACCTTGGTGTCTGCGCGGCTGAGATTGGTAACGGTCAGTAAATAGTCGCTGGGACAGGAAGTTGGCATATCGCCCTGCAGATCCACATTGACATTGGTGTTGGCAGTTGCCCCGCAATTGAGGATCCCGACAGAGCCCAGTGTATCGTAAAATGCGCACCAGATGGGTGCATCCTCCCAGTTCAGGTAATCTGTTCCCCATGATGCATTGGTCGCAACCACAAATGCACCTTTTTCCCCTGCTGTTTCGTTGTAAAGTTTTCTCATTTTGTAAGGGTATGCATACGACTCAAGCGCCTGGGATTCTGAACCGCCACCGCGGATGATCATCAGTTTGACATTCCAGTTGACTCCGCTCACGCCAATGCCGTTATTGCCTTTTGCACCAACTATACCTGCAACCGCCGTTCCGTGGGAGTTATTGTTGAAAATATTGTCGTCCAGTGTGTATACACTCCATCCGTAGTAGTCATCAGCGTAGCCGTTTTCATCATCGTCGATACCGTTTCCGGGAATTTCCCTGTAGTTCACCCACAGATTATCTCCGAAATCTTCATGGGATCCATCCATACCGCTGTCGATGATGCAGACAACTATGGTATCTCCATTGTTTGTCGATCCTCCTGTTGTGACCTCCCATGCCAGCTCCATATCCAGGTCAGCACCTTCTTTTCCTCCCTCAGATCCGTCATTGATGTATTGCCATTGGAGGTTGAACCTCGGGTCATCAGGGATCACTCTTTCGCTGATAAAATGGTCAAATTGTGCCAGTTTTACGTCCCTGTGGCCTCTGATCTCGGTCAGTAACCTGCTTTCATCCACCAGTTCCGGATCGAAATGAATGGCATGCACTGTCAACGGAGCAGTCGGAAGCTGATGTATTTTAAATGCCGCATTTTTAACAGAGAAAACAGGCAAATCCCGGGTCAATGATCCGATCTCCTGACCTTCGTCCATCACTACGAGGATTTTTCCCGGTATATGCTTCGCTTTCTGACCTATGAGCGTGACCGAAAAAACCACATGAAAGATGAACATTATGGAAAATATATGAAAAAGTTTTTTGCCCGACATATTTAAAACATTTATAATATCAGTTGTGCAGTAATTTTATACAATAATATTGGAAAATAAGCATTGTTAAAAGAATTTCTTGTCTTAATATGGTTTTTTTTCAAAGCCGGACAGTATCCGGATCAAAATCGGGAAAAATTTGGAAGGTAACATTTTTTTTGGCGACCTTTATTCCATATTTTATTTTGTGACATTGGGCGCGCTTTTGTCGGTAGCCGCTTTTTCTTCCGTAACAAGTTGTTTTATCATGCAGATCATCATTGAAACCCAGACTTTTCCTCCCGTTAGTTTTTTTGCCAGGGCAATTCGGGCAGAGAAAGTGCTTTTGGAATCTCATGAACATTACCAGAAAAGATCGCTGCGCAATAAATGCATCGTGCTGAGTGCCAACGGGCCGCAGGTCTTGACCATACCGCTGAAGAAAGGGAAAAATGAGCAGATGAAGATCAGCGATGTCAGGATTTCATATGATCAGAACTGGCCAGGGAAGTTTCAGAAACAGCTGCAGAGCGCATACGGTAAAAGTCCATTTTTCATGCATTATCAGGCAGAACTGTTCCGGATTCTGGGCTCTGGAGTTGACAGACTGATGGAGCTGAATGCCCTGTTATTGTCATTTATTGCAACAAAAGCAGGAATTGTTCTTGATCCTGGTCAAACGGAAGATTATCTGGAAAAATATTCAGGGAACTATTGTGACTTACGCAATTGTTACACTCTTAAAGGAAGTTCCGTATCGGATCCGGCAGTGCGCTATCCGCAGGTTTTTGAACACAAATTTGGTTTCGTTCCGGGATTGAGCATGCTTGATCTTTTATTCAATATGGGGAATGAATCTTTACAAATATTAAAACAATACGATTTTCAAGAAACAGGCTTATGCAGGTAACGAATGAAATTTATAATGAGATCCGGCTGGATGTGGGCAAACACGGCAAAACGCTTCAGGGTCTGCTGGATTACGTACATTTTGAGGCTCAGAAAGAGACACTCAGCAGTGTACTGAGAAGGCTTGAAGAACCGTTCACCTTTGTGATCGTCGGTGAGGTAAAGTCGGGTAAAAGCTCTTTTATCAACGCTCTGCTTGCCCCGGGCAAAGAGATCTGCCGGGTTGCACCTTCACCCATGACGGATACCATTCAGCAGATCGTCTACGGTGAGAAGGAACACGAGGAATTCATTTCTGCATTTCTGAAAAAAATATATCAGCCCATAGACATACTGAGGGAGATCGCCATTGTGGATACACCCGGAACCAATACGATCATTGAACATCATCAGGAGATCACGGAAAGGTTTGTTCCCATGAGCGACCTGATCATTTTTGTTTTTGAAGCCAAAAATCCATACAGGATGTCGGCCTGGGATTTCTTTGATTTTATCCGTGATGACTGGCGCAAAAAAGTCATTTTTGTCCTTCAGCAAAAGGATCTCATGAATGAAAAAGACCTGGAGATCAATCTGGACGGTGTCCGGCAAAATGCGATCAGGAAAGGCATTCCTGAACCTGAAATATTTGCCGTTTCTGCCTTGCAGGAAATCGAAGGAAAAACGGAGCTAAGCGGTTATATCCCTCTGAGAGCATACATACAGAAGAACGTTACAGGTGGGAAAGCACCCTTCAGGAAACTGATCATCAGTGTGGAAACACTCATGAATATCAACGAGAAACTGGATAAGGAGATGGATGTCAGAAGGTTGCAACTGGATGCTGATAAGCTGTTCAGGGAAGATATCCAACTGACGCTGGATCAGCAGGAGAAACAGACGAATGAGCAGGTAGGTCTTTTGATCGAAAATGTGGTTTCCCGTTTTGACAGGATCACCTCGAAATACCATGAAATGCTGGATGACAGGCTGGCATTTGTGAATGTGTTCAAAAAGACCATACAGTCGATCTTCAACAAAAAGGACAGCCTGAAGTTCTGGCTGGAACAGACGATGATCGGTATGGAAAGTGAATTGAGGGACGGAATGAGTTATAAGCTCAGTGAAGGTGTCAAAAATATCTCGGAAAATATCCAGTTCATGGTCAAAACCGTTGATACGAAGTTGCAGAAGAATGCTTCGATCCTCACATCCAACCAGGACATTTTCAGGGAACTTGCAGACCGGAGGGCCAGTATTTTTGAAGAGCTGCAGGAGGCGTTCGCTGATTTTCTGAGGAAGGAAGAAAATTTTTACGACAAGGAACTGGTTGGAACAGACAGGAGTTTTGCCCCGGATTTTGCCGCAGGCAGCGGAATTGCAGCGATCGGGATCATCCTGACGGCTTTGACCCAGGGTGCCATTTTTGACATCACCGGAGGTATTTTGACGACCCTGGGATTTGTTTTTGCAGGTGTGAGCATCGGGATCAAGCGAAAAAGGATCATGCAGAGTTTTCAACAGGCGATCAGTGAGTCCAGGCAGAAACTGCAGATTCACATCGACGATAAACTTCATCTTTACATCGCAGGTGTAAAAGCCAGGATCCTGCGCAATTTCCTGGAGTTTGACAATTACCTGCTCAGGGAAACTGAAGATATCCGGAGTATTGGGGAAAGGCAGAAAAATATCGGTGATCAATTCTCCCGTATCCATCAAAAGTTGTCAGGTCTGGTCTGATCTCTTAAAGGAATGTTAAAATGCGGGGAACAGACCAACGCATTTTACCGGGTCAGCGTCTTAAGGGGAAATCATAAAAAAGATCATTATGAAATTTTGGTTTTTTAGTGAGAGGTGTTTAGTCATTTAGTCTGATAACTTATGGGCTAATTGTGATCATCTTATTTTACCTCAGATGAATTTAGAAAAGGATGGTCTTCCAGCTAACAGGCAAAAATTCTGACAGGCTGAACGACCGATCAAAAAAAATACATATATGAAAAAATTATCTATCGCATTCCTGAGCCTTTTCCTGTTCTCCTGCAATCTGATCGATCCACCGGCAGATGTCCATCCGGATGAGATCAAAGACGTGGCAGAAATGAACCAGTCTTTTGCATGGGATATTTTTCAGCAGGAAATGGATGCTGAACGAACCAAAAATGTTTTGATCTCCCCGCTCAGTATTCAGACTGCACTTTCCATGGCGATCAATGGAGCCGGCGGAATGACCCTTGACGAAATGCAGGATGTCTTGCATTGCAGTAACTGTGACGTCTCCGCGCTGAACATGCAGCACCAGAAACTGCTGCTCAGTCTTACCAGGCAAAGCGGTCACCCTGAGATCAGCATTGCCAACGCTTATTTTTATGACCCCGACCGGATGAATTTGAAAGGATCTTATGAAAAGGTGCTGAGCGATTATTATGACTGCGTCTTCAAAAAAGACGATTTTGATCAGGAAGAAAAAGCGCTGGCCAATATCAACAACTGGGTTGCAGATGCCACAAAACAAAAAATAGACAAGATACTGGACGAGATCGGACCGCTGGATGTGGCTTTCCTCATCAATGCGCTGTATTTCAAGTCTGACTGGGCCACAGGTTTTGCACCCGAACTCAGCCATGAAGCATCGTTTACCCTGGAAAACGGATCAACCATTCCGGTGATGTACGTCAGCGGAGACAGAGATATACACCATGCGAAAACGACTGACTTTAAGATCGTGGATATACCTTTCAGGGATTCTACCTACAGTCTGAGCCTGATCCAGACTGCAGGGAACGGATCATGGAATTCGCTCAACAGGGAAACTTACGACCGTTTGCTGGAAAAACTCAGTTACAATCGACTTTTCCTGACTTTTCCACGTTTGAAGCTCAGCTATGAAAATGACCTGATCGCTTCGCTCAAATTATTGGGAATGCATGCAGCTTTTGATGGCGGCAAGGCCGATTTTAAAGCCATGGGAACATCTTCCGATAATATTTACATCAGCCAGATCAAACATAAAGCGGTGCTGGAAGTGGATGAAAAAGGTGCAGAAGGAGCAGCGGTGACTTCTATTGGATTTTCCAACACCTCTATGCCGGAAAGCATGCTTTTCAATAAACCCTTTGTGTTGGTGCTCAGACATATAGAGACCAATGCCATTTTGTTCATGGGCTATGTCAGAAACCCGAAACTGACAGAATAAAAAACCGGGCAGCATGCCTGGTGAATGATGTTCAGGAGTGTTGGAAATACGATGATGATGCAGCGGATTCGTTTGCAAATTTTTTTTCAGTTTTCGATCACTATATCGTATTTGTCCAGTAATCCACTTAAACCAAAAGGGGAAAACCTGGCTTTTTTGATGCGATTTGATTCCGGATCGATCGAAAAATTCATTGCAGTTATTAAGTCCGCTTTTTCAAGATTGGTCTGATCAAACATGGCTCCCTTGAGATCACAATGGTCGAAAACACAAGAACTGAGATCGCATTCAGCAAGATCGGCCTCAAACAGGGAGCAATTTTTGAAGCTGGTTTTTTTGATCTTAGTGCCATAGAAGGAAGCGTGATTGAGAATACAGTTTTCAAATGTAAATTCCATCCCGAACTCATTGCATTCATCAAAAGGTAGGCCGAGCATTTTGCATCCCGTAAAACGCACGTTTCTGAATGACGTTTTGGTCAAAACAGCAAGACTTAAATCGCAATCCGAAAATTCACAATCGATAAATTTACAATGTGTAAGATCTGCTTTTGAAAGTGAACACTGCCTGAACTGACAATTTTCATAAGTCGCTTTTTGGATGAAATTTTCAATTTCTGAACTTTGAAAAATCTGATCGCTGAAAAATGCTTCCATGTTTAGAAAAAGTTTATTCAATAAATTTGATAATATCAGTAAATAATTCCTTTGATTTTGATGTGCAATTTGCATAAACAGTTCAGGAAATTGCGACCATCAAAAGCACATTGAACTTGGTGCGTCATTGCGGACCTGTCATGATCGAGCAAAGCAAGCATCAGGGCCTGTCCTGACCAGTCCCTACCAGTACATCTACGTAGTGATCGAGTAAAGCGAGCGTCAGGAACCATCCGCAATCCCGTAGTCTGAACCAAATGTCATTTCTGCCAACATACAGAATCTGTCAATCATGACTGAATTTTCCAGAATTCTCTACAGATCAGAATCCGAAAAGTTTTGATACCCGCATCATTCAACATCTATCTGCAATTTTAAAGTTAAGATTTTTGTTGATAATTAATTGCAATTACCTAATTTTACAAGAAAACGATGAAAAAATTTTTGCTGACTTTTCTGTTGCCCACCCTGTTCATCTTGTCTTCATTTGCCCAAACGGCTCAATTTGCTACAGGTATAGTCTATCATGACCTCAACAGAAACGGAGTCAGGGACAAAAAGGAACCCGGTATCCCCAACGTGGCTGTTTCCAACGGGAAAGACGTTGTGCTGACCGACTCAAAAGGTGCCTATCGGATCGAAACCGGTGATGATACAGCCATTTTTGTGATCAAACCGGGCAATTACCAATATCCTCTGGATGAGCGGAATTTTCCGGAATTTTATTACATCCATAAACCCAATGGATCACCCCAATTGAAATACACCGGTGTTCAACCCACTGGTGCGTTGCCCGCAACACTTGATTTTGCCCTGGTGGCTGGCAGTGATTCAGACGAATTCAGCATGATCATATTGTCTGATCCGCAGCCCTATTCTGAAGATGAAATACAGTATTACCTGCTTTCAGCAGTGGAAGAACTGAAGTCAGTCCAAGGCCATGTTTTTGGCATTACCATGGGTGATATCGTCGGTGACCGGCTGGATTTTTTTGAGCAGATCAATGTAGCAACCAGCCAAATTGGCTTGCCCTGGTTTCATGTGATCGGCAACCACGATGAGAATCTCGATGCGAAAGACAAGCGTTTTGCTGATGAAACTTATGAACGTGTGTATGGTCCGGCGACCTACGCATTCAACCAGGGTAAGGTGCATTTTATCGTGCTGGATAATATCATTTATCCAAATGATCTGACCAAATCCTGGTACACCGGTGGATTGACGGAAGATCAGTTCAGTTTTATAGAAAACAGCCTCCGGTATGTACCTAAGGATCATTTGGTTGTATTATTCATGCATATTCCTTTTTATAATGGTGGTGACCTGGGGGAAAATTTCTATGTTGAACATCGCAACAGGCTCTTCAGTTTGCTGGCGGACAGGCCGTATAATTTTTCGTTATCCGGTCACATGCATTCCCAGTTGCACTATTTTTTTGATGAAACAACCGGATGGCAACAGGAAAAGCCACACCATCATTATACAGTTGGCACTACATCGGGTGACTGGTGGTCCGGTGAATTGATGGAGAACGGTGTTCCGGAAGCCACCATGTATGACGGAACACCTCAGGGATACAATATTCTGACATTCAAGGGCAATCAGTATACATTTGATTACAAGGTGATCGGAGAACCAGCCGATTTCAGAATGCGCATCTATGGACCAAAGGTGGTACCGCTTAAAGCGTATTTCAGAGGTGAATTCTATGTCAATTTTTTCCAGGGAGGTAAAAACGATGTAGTGGAGTATAAAGTCAATGACGGGGATTGGAAAAAAATGCGCTATGTGATTGACTATGATCCATATATGTGTGCGATCCGCCAAAAATGGGATGCTTCGGAACAACTGCTTTCAGGAAGTCGCCCTTCCAATCCGGTGATGTGTCACCATCTTTGGAAAGCAAGGGTGCCAACCGATGTTTTACCCGGCGAAAATGTGATCATTGTGCGGGTGAGAGATATCCAGGGCAATGAGTTTTTTGAGACATACCAATACAGGGCGGTGGAGTGAAAGAGTAGAAAGTTGAAAGTATAAAGTAGAAATGTTGTAGATGCCTGATTAATTTTACCCGATTTTAATTCGTTTAAGGCACTTGTGTTTTGATCCAGACTTTATTGATCATGATTTTTTTATTCCTGATCAGATAAGAAATAGAACCTGATTATGGAGGAAAAGAGTAAACAGCCCTTGTTTAACTGATATGTGATCTTTCAAGTTTCGCCGGACATCAATGAGAATCCTGGAATAATCTCACTTCAATGGATTTGTTGACGTTTTCCAAAAAATGCTGTTCCCGTTTTTTGTTCAGATAGTAATGTACTGGTATGGCTACCTTCGGATTGATCAGATTTATTGCTTCGCTGGCAGATTCAGGATCCATGGCAGTTTTGCCTTCTCCAATAGGTATTATGGCAACTGATATGTTTTTCAGATCTTTCATTTCCGGGATAAAATCTGTATCTCCTGCGATGTAGATCCTGGTATTGTCGCAGGTGATCACATAACCTACAAAATTGTCGCCTTTTGTATGCATCTTAGATTTGAGATTGTATGAGGCGATCACCTCAAACCGGATCTTTTTCAGTTCAGTCTCAGCACCTGTTTTTGCAGAATGATGCAAAATATGCTTATATTTATTGGTAATATTTTCCGGCGCAATCAGGACAGTTTGAGGTTTAATGATTTTGTTGATGTCCGTTTTGGAAAAATGATCCAAATGATTGTGGGTAATAAAAATATAATCTGCTTTAGAAGTATCTTCAACCACTAATGGGTCACAATAAATAATGATATCCTTACATGCGATTTTTACACTTGAAGGCATAAAATCGCCTTTTATCACACCAAAAAAATTCATAAAAACAGCACCTGAAGAGGATACCTGACAATCACCGGCTTCAATGACCCGGGCTACCGGTTCCCTGAAAGTGCTTTTTGTGATTGAAATGCAGGATGAAAAGGATACAATTACTGCAATCACAACACTTGCAAAGATTGAAATCTTTCTAAATCGGTTACTGCTCATTTTGATTTTTTTTCGTTTGCAAGCTACAAAGATATAGATAATTTGTTCATGAAAGTTTAAGAAAAAAGCTACATAATTGTGTTGGTTGAAAGTCTTTTAACCAATGATTAAAGTCTGGTTCAAAAATTCATTTTCGAGGGCAAATTTAGTGACTTTTGCACGATGTACGTGCTCAAATCCAATAAACTAACAGGCCATATCAGAACCACTCAAATAATTACAAAGCTTCAATTTGAACCCACTGCTTAAGAACCTGGAATTATTTTTTCAATGAAATCGGAAATGAATAAGCATGCTTATCAAGTGGAAGCGGGTTTCCAACAGCATACGTGTCCACAGTCACCTTCCCGCTTTTTGAAAAGTTCATCACCCGGAACATAGGTGTATGATTGGTTTCATCGGGAATCTTCGTGCGTTCCAAACCGGGAATATGCAGGTAATGAACATGAGCAATTTTTTTTGAGTGATTGACCCGATCCATATCCATGTGCAGATCACCGGAAATGACAGCAGCCAGATTTGGTTGTTCCACTACCTTTTTCCTGAAAAGCCTGTTCCGGACACCCTTTTCCGAATTCTCCGGATACACGCCCTGCTGAGCCCCGTGCACAATCAATACGACAGGTTTTGGAGCCAGTTTTTGAATCTGATCAAGTACCCACCCTGCTCCTTTTTTATCAAAATCACGACCCTTATCCGGCGAGGCAAACACAAATGCCAGCTCATTAAAGTTGAGCACATAACTCGTGCCAGCGATTTGGCTGTTCCATTTTTTGGCATAATGTAAATACCTTTCTATCGTACTTCCATGTTCTTCATTGCCCATAATAGGGTAAAAAGGAGGCTTGAGCTTTATCAAAACTTTGGTAGCTTCTTCATATTGGATCTCCGTCCCTTTGTGCGCAATATCTCCAATGCCTATAACAAAATCGATTTGTTGGGTCGTAGTCAATATATTAATCTGGTCAATTGCCGCCGCCATATTCGGGAATTCGGCCAAAGGCTTGGGCTCAGCATCTCCGATTATAGCAATCCTTAAAAAAATTGAATCAGCACCATGCATGGCACTGTTTGTGTTTTTTTCTTCCGGATTTACTGTTTTTGCGAGAGAATTATTTTGGTTGTCAGAACCAGTTTTTTCAGATTGGATCACCCAGCTTCCAAGGAGCAATGCAAAGGGGATGATCATGAATTTGGTCAGATGGTTCATTCTTCTATTTTTTGTTTTTTTGAGCAATATAATGACTGTGTGATTCTTTCAGTTGGTTCATCGCATCTTTTTCATCATTCACAGATAGTATATTTATTTTTCCTGAACCTTTGTAGTGCATTAACCAGAGTTTCAGAATTTCAACTGCAGCAGGATATCTGGTGATGAGCATTTCATAAGATTTTGTTTTCAAACCAGATTGATCAGTGGGTACAGCAAGTAATTTGTCATCTGTTTCATTGTTGTCCAGCATTTTTATCATGCCGACAATGCGGACATTTACAATTTTCCCTCTGGCAAGCAAAGGGCCTAAAATAAAAACATCGAGCGGGTCACCATCGCCACCGGATCCTTCAGGTAGCAGGGTTTGGGGTATAAAGCCATAGTTGGCCGGATAAGGCAGGTAATCAATTACCCTGAATGAATCCCGGGAGATCTGCTCCAATTCCAGCTTGCCCGTTTCTTTATTCACTTCCCATTTCTGGGTAGTACCGGCAGGAATTTCAATGACCGCATTTACCAATGAATCAGTGGTAAAGGTAGTAATACTATGCAGATAATTGAGTGGTTGTACTTTTAGATAAACACCGCGAAATTTATTGTCGCAACCTGTCAGCACCAACATAATCAATACCGTATAGATAGATTTCATTTGATTCAAATTAAAAAAAAATGCTGACCAGAAAATGTGCCAGCATTTGCAAATGTGATAAAAAAATTTATTGGCAATTTTTTCTTGTATCCAGGGCTTTAGCTACATTGTCCCATGAAATAGCAGTCAGGCTGCCATCATCATGTACCGGATAAAGTGCTCCGTTTTTAAATGGGCCAAAGTTTTTTTGAGTGATGGCAAGGCCGTCTGTATTGCGCGTGATCTGTCCGCTAAAACCACCGATATATTCCATTGTTTTTCGGTCGAACACCTGAAAAGTGTTGTTGATCTTTCCCTGATCAGTCATGACATAGTATCCGGACATGTCTTCGGTACATTCCCAAAGGACGATCCCTTCCGGTTCATAGAAAAAGTATTGATGCGTGATCGTTTTTCCGGAGTATTTGCCATTGAGGTCGTACACTTTCACATTGCGCTGCATTTCATATTCGTCTGCGATGAGCAATCTGTTGTATTCCCTGTCCATCAGGATAGATTCCACTTTGAACAGCACTCCTGCTCCTGACGTTTCACCGAAAGCATTCTTATGGCTGGCTACTATCTGGTTGTTGGTTATGCTGAAAGAGAAATGGTGTACTCTTCGTCCCAGACTGTCAGGTGGAGGAATTCTTCCATCAGGCATTTCGTAATTGTCCGTCACAAACAGCTGGTATTTTGAATCATGAAAATCAACAGTTAGTCCGTAAGGCAGTTTGAGTTCTTTTTCACCGAAAAATCCAATTGGTTTAAGATCAGGAAGGCTGAAAACCTGTATCCTGTGGTTGTCTCTCTCTACTACGATGACATAATCGTCAATGATGGCAATGCCGTTAGGTCTGTCTAAATCACCCAAAGCCTTACCCGCTTTGCCAAAAGTCTTCAATTTCTCTCCGGTAGCCGCATCATATACAATGATGATATCGCTTTCTTTGGCAGTGGCCAATACCCAGTGTTGGCCGTCCTGACCATGCCAGACAGCAGGACTGTCCACATTGTCGCTTTCATCGCGCAAGGTGCTGAATGACTCTTTGATCACTGCGATTTCCGGGATGACAAACCGGGAATCGCTGCCTGAGTTTTCAACAGGCTGTTCTTTGCTTTTGCAGCCAACAAGCAAGATTGTCAACCACAATAAGATCATCCATATTCTATACATCGATATTCTTTTGATTTGTTATAAAACAGGAAGACTAAAATAACCCGGATTTGATTTCAAGCAGTTGGGTTATTTTAGTCTAGCCTGATACATACTAACACTAAACTATTGTAGATCTAATTTAACCCCTAACTGGAAGCGCACATTGTAATACTCTGCCTGCATAAGGCGCGAGCTTATGCCTTGATAGTAGTACAAGGGTGTGTTCAACAAATTGTTTGCCTCGGCATAAATCCTGAATTTTGGAGAAATTGCATAGGTTGCATTCACATCTAAATGAATGGCATCGTTGTAGTACCTGTCATAAAATGCTTCTTCGCCAAACTCATCAATAAAAGCCGATGAATAATTAACAGAAGTCCTGAAAGAAAAGCTTTTGTTATCGTATGATAATGAACCATTAAGGGTGTGTTTAGCTGTTCCTGGCAGAGAAATCTCGTCATCCTCGCGACCTTCTATGCGGAAATCAGTGACATTACTGGTCGTATAAGTGTAATTGGCATACAATCCGAAACCTTTCAAGAAACCGGGCAGAAAATCGAGCTGACGCTGTACTGCTGCTTCAAAACCGAAAATATTGGCATTTCCGCCATTGATCGGCTGGCTGTAAGTGTCCCAGGTCGTGCCTTCGAAAAGGTAGTCCTCGCGGGTTTCGGTAACTATAAAGTCCTTGATGTCTTTGTAGAAAACTCCACCGGATAAAATACCTATGGTTTTAAAATACTTCTCAAACATTAGGTCAAAATTCATGGAGGTAGTAGGTGTCAAATCCGGGTTTCCGATATTAATTTCATTATCCTCACGTGAGACCTCCCTGTATGGGACAAGCGAGTAGTAGTTGGGTCTTGCAAGAGTGTTGGTCCATGCAGCCCTCAAAATAGTGGTTTTATTAAAATCATATTTAAGATGCAATCCGGGAAGTACATTGATATAGTTATCAGCAACTTTATCACTGAGAATGTTTTCGTCTTCATCGACATCGTATTGGTTGCCCTGATATTCCTGTGAAGTGTTTTCTACACGTACACCGGCTATCATCAGCAACTTCGGACCAATATTTTGGTTTAACATAAGGTAACCGCCAAAAATATTCTCTGTGGCATTGAAGTTACCAGCTTCTGCTTCAGCTAATCGTTCTTCCTCAAACAAGGATGAATTGGTCAGATCAAGTTCTCCAAGATATTCCGGCCTTATCTGATTGCCGGTAGCATAGTCTCCCACCAGAAAATTGTCTTTTGTGTAGTTTTCCAGATTGTTCAGGGTAGTTGAATTAAAAGCATTCTTATCCACCGGACTGTATTCGAACAAGCGGTTGTCACGCATTTTTTCTTTACCCTTATAGCGTAAGCCAAATTTAATGCTGTTCTTATATTCATTCTCAAGCAATGGGATGGTGAAATTCAGCTTTATGTTTTTGTCAATATCTTCAGTCAGCTGAAATTCTTCGGTAATCTCGCGCAAACTATAGGCTGCATTTAGTTCATTTTGCGCTGCATCTTTCGCAGTAACACGTGGAAGACTTTCATCTGAAAAGTCAGGAATCAGCTCAAGCCCTTTTTTTCGGTAGGATATATACCTTTCGTTGGGTCTTTCCTCTGAGGCTTTGCTGTAAGAAGCCGTCCAGTCAGCTTTTATTTTCCCAAACTGGTGGTCACCACCTAAAGTAAAGTTCATCATACGCTGATCTTCGAGTCGCGCATTTTTGATGTCGGTATTACCTCCTTTGGTCTCTTTTCTCATCTCTCCTTCCCAGGTATTTGATTCATCATCATATTCCAGGTCTGTGTAAATGGTTCTGAAACGGTTTTCCCAGTCGTTACGATGATTGTATATACCATTGAGAAAAAGAGTATGGTTCTTTGTGAGTTTATAATCCAGACCCAGTGAATAGCTTTGGCGAATCCGCTGCAAATAATATTGTCTGATTTGAATTTCTGCGGCAAAGGCCGAACCGTCTTTATTTTCCTCATCCAAATAATCCCACTCTGCTTCAAAATTGTCACTACCCAATTGATGATTATAGTACGATGCACTGGCAATGATACCCAACTTATTATTCAGAAAGCGGTCTCCCAGTACAAAAGCCCCATTATAAATCGGCTTTGAAGCTAGGATATTGTATCCTGATCCGAGTGTTAAACTCATACGACGGTCGTAAGGCGCCGAACGCGTAACGAGGTTTACCGATCCGCCAATGGCATCTGCATCCATATCCGGAGTCACAGCTTTGTTCACTTCAATAGACTGTACCATATCGGCAGGTACCAGATCGAGTTGTACCGTGCGGTCCTCAGCTTCTGCAGATGGAATTCTTTCTCCATTGACCATCACGGAGTTGTATTGGGGTGCTGTTCCTCTGATATTCCCGAATCTGGCTTCTCCCTGATCGTATTGTACATTGATGCCGGGAATACGTTTCAAGGCATCACCGATATTCGCATCCGGAAAGCGTCCAAGCTGATCTGAGGAAATGATATTGGTTATATTTCCTTTGTTCATTTGAGTGTTAAGCGCTTTGGACTGGCCTTGTAATTGGCCTGTCACGACCACTTCAGAAAGTTCAACGCCCGCATTCAGCACAAAATCCATTTCGGAAGTCTGGCCAGCCATCACTTTGACTGACTTGCTGTTTTGGATATAGCCGATATAGGTTACGGTAATTTCATGCGTTCCTTCCGGAATGCCGGTCAGAGTATAAAATCCATAGGCATCGGTTGTACTGCCTTTATTGACGGAAGTTATGAAAATTGTAGCACCCGGCATCGAGAGATTGTCCATGTCAACGACCCGGCCTTTGATCACCCCTGTTTGTGCATTCAGGAAAAATGAAGTCAATATGAACAAAGAAATTGATAAAAGTTTTGGTTTAGTCATAATGTTAATTTTTAAAATTCATGACAAACCTACGATTTAGCAAAAAAGTTAATGCCTCGTACTATTTAAGTTAAATTGAAGTTTTGTGGAATAGAATTTACATTAGCTTAACCTGAATTCATTGATGTATTGATATGGCTGGCTTTTTGAAGGTCTGAACGGTCAAAATTGTCTGATTATATCATTCTCAACATGTAGGATTTGTTTTTGAGGAGTCCTTCCCTATGCTCTATGCACTTGATCCCGACGTTCATTCTTCAGCCGGGACAGATCGGGGCAGATCCATGGTGTTCGCTTTACTCGATCAGGACCGGTCCGGGCTTGAGCTGATATCCCGTCGACTTAATCAAACCTTAATAAGAATATTAAGTGGCAAAAACAGAAATGACAAGCCTAATCAAACCGGGGTGGATGATAGAAACCAAGTTTACATCAGACTGGTTTGAATATGTTTTCCACTAGAAATCATTCAATGATTTATTTCAGGTTGGAATATTTCCTGCCTTTTGAAGGAAAAAAAAAGAATTATTTCAGACTATTAAAATAATGTTATGCAATCTGTTGCATAAAATTATGAAAATGATATAGAAAATACTATTTTTACCCGAAATTCCAATAGCGTCAGACAACTGAACAGGTTAAACATTGAAAAACGATTAAATTCCATATTTATGAAACTTATTTACTGGTTGAGCATTTTTATCCTTTTTCCGTCATTTCTTTTTGGTCAGTCCAGGCCAACAGTGCTCAATGAACCTTTGGACATCAGTCCTGATTTCAGGGATCATTCCAACTACTACTTTTTTGCTGACAGCCTGGTTGCTTTCAACCCGGTCACGGGTAAAGGCGCAGTCAGATACCTTCGTCATGAGGGCATGGGCCGCCACGCATTCAGCAACACCCAGTTTTCCTGGAGGAAAGTAGATAACAATGAGTTTCCTGCCACTGAATACGAGGCAGATCCGGTTTTGCCCTTTAGCCTGGAATTCCTCTCAGACCGGACTTTCAGGATCCGGATGGAGACCGGAACCAAAACCACTTTCAGCGAACCCTCACTGATGTTGGTAATGGAACCGATTGCATTGAACAACTGGAAATATCGGTTTGAGAAAGGCAGGCACATCTACCAAAGTCTGTATGGCAGGGTGGAATTGACTCCTTTTCCCTGGAAAATTGAAGTATTTAATGCTGCAGGAGATCTGATCACTCATACGCGGCACCAGGTCGATGGCAATGCATCCTACAAACCTGCCATGCCTTTCGGATTTATCCGGCGCAAACACGATTACACCAGGAGTGTCAATGCAGCATTTGGTTTGTCCCAGGGCGAGAAAATTTTTGGTTGCGGGGAATCTTTTGTCAATTTTGACAAGGTTGGGGATAAGGTCGTGTTATGCACTACGGATGCCAACGGGGTAGGATCACACGAAATGTATAAACCTGTTCCTTTCTTTATGAGCAATCGTGGATACGGTATGTTCATGCATACTTCCACACCCGTTACCTGCGATTTCGGATACAGCAACCGGGCTGTGAATGCCCTGATGATCGGGGATGAAAGCCTGGACCTGTTTGTGTTTTTAGGCCAGCCCAAGGATATTTTGAACGAATACACCAACCTGACCGGCAAATCACCCATGCCTCCGCTCTGGTCTTTTGGATTGTGGATGAGCAGGATCACGTATTTTTCGGAGAAAGACGGCCGGGATGTGGTCAGAATGCTACGTGAACACAAAATTCCGGCAGATGTTCTGCATTTTGACACCGGATGGTTCGAAACGGACTGGCGCTGTGACTACAGGTTTTCAGCGAGCCGGTTCGAAGATCCTGAAAAAATGATCGCGGATTTCAAAAAAGAGGGCATTCAAACCTGTCTTTGGCAATTGCCTTATTTTGTTCCCAAAAATGAACTTTTCGGAGAGATCATTCAAAAAGGATTGCATGTCAAAAATGCAGGAGGAGGAATCCCTTATGAAGATGCCGTACTTGATTTTACGAACCCTGAGACGATAGACTGGTACAGCAATAAAATCGGAGGATTGCTGAAAATGGGTGTATCTGCGATCAAAGTGGACTTTGGAGAAGCTGCGCCACTCTATGGTTTGTATGCCAACGGCCGGACGGGCTTTTATGAACATAATCTGTACCCTTTGAGGTATAATAAAGTGGTATCTGATGTCACAGCACAGATCAACAATGAGCGGGTTATCTGGGCACGCAGTGCATGGGCAGGCAGTCAGCGCTACCCGTTGCACTGGGGTGGTGACGCGGAATCCAACGACCTTGGAATGGCGTGCCAGTTGAGAGGCGGATTGTCATTCGGTTTGAGCGGTTTTACTTTCTGGAGTCATGACATAGGCGGATTCACGTTGAGGACACCGGAAGAACTTTACCGGAGGTGGTTGCCTATGGGTGTTTTTGCGTCCCATACGCGTTGCCACGGTCAACCGCCCAAAGAGCCATGGGAATATGGAAAGGCATTTGAAGATTATTTCCGGTATGTGATGGACGTCAAATACAAACTGATGCCGTATGTCTATGCCCAGGCCAAACTGAGCGCTGACAATGGCCTTCCGATGACGCGTGCCTTGTTCATCGAATTTCCTGAGGATCCGGGAGCATGGAATGTGGACGATCAATATATGTTTGGTTCAGATATGATGATCGCCCCTGTTTTTGAAACAGGTAAAACGGAAAGGGTAGTGTATCTTCCCGAGGGCAACTGGGTGGATTTCCAAACATACAAAAGATATCAGGGTGGCCGGTTTGTTTCCATAAAAACAGATAAAATAGAGGCTGTAATTCTCGTCAGAGATGGTGCAGTGATCCCGCAGACCGATCAGACGGTTCAGCATACAGGCGAAATAGACTGGTCAAAAATTCTTTTGGTCAAATATGGTGAAGGAGCTGCCGGACAAAGTGTACCCTTATTCTTTCCGGGCGATGAGCAGATCAGCGAAGTGAAGATCACTAAAAAAGGTAAAAAGTGGATGGTCGCCATGGATCCGAAAGGAGGAAAGACCAATTTCATTCTGAGCAAAAGGTAAAAATTGAAGTGGGATCCGCCTGTCCCTGGCTGAACTGGATCGGATATATGTGTTTTACTTGAAATTCCTTGTTGCCGGAGTTTCTGATCCGGGCCGGATGACCGCTTCATAGATAGGGCGATCCGGGAAATCATCAAAGTTTGTTACAATTCAATTTAAATTTTGCCGGATTGGGGTGAATCTTCAATTTAAAATCACTGATGTCGGGTATTCCCGAAACATTGCTTATTTTTGCCCGCTAAAATAATTATTATGTCAATTACCACGATCATCATCGGCCTCGTAATCCTTGGATTTGCATTTGTCATGTACCGTTCCTACAACAGGATCAAAAATGCACCTTTGGTGGAAAGTCATGAAAAGATCAAAACCCTGACAGATGATAACTTTGACCGGGAAATCGCCGGCAAAGTCATTATCGTTGATTTTTGGGCAGCCTGGTGCGCACCCTGCCGGATGATGGCGCCTATCTTGAACGAAATGGCTGAAGAACTGCCGGGCAATATGTTTGTCGGCAAGATCGATATCGAGCAAAATAAAGAAATTGCCCGCAGATATGGCATCAAAGGGATTCCAACCTTCATCATTTTCAAGGATGGCAAGGTGGCCAAAACCATCGTCGGGGTAAAAAGCAAATCCCATCTTTACAGGGAAATGCAGGCTGTTTAATGTTCAAATGTTCAAATGATCTAATGATCTAATGTTGAAAATCCAGACATTTATCGTCTGGGATCTGATGTTCAAATGTTGAGTCTGCTCCGAAAAGTCTTTGCCCCCTAAATCCCCACTGACGTTTTCAGTCAGTACAAGCCTAAAAGGGGACTTTTAATTTGTTGATTTTCAATCGTTTCCCTTTAGTCCTGTGCTGACCTTTAGCACTGACGAAGCGAGCTTATCAGCATCTACGACGTCAGTAGGTTTGGGGCAAAAAACGATTGAAAATCTACAAATTGGACTTTTCGGAGCAGACTCAATGTTCAAATTTTCAAATTTTCAAATTTTCGAATTTTCAAATTTTCAAATGTTCAAATCTTCAAATTTTCAAATTAAAAAATTAATGAATATCCATATATTCAAATACATATAATTGATTAATTCCTGATATATGAAACCGGCAACAATTGAGGAATACATTGCCCTGGCACCAGAGGTCGCCCGGGAAAAGCTGGAAGAGATCCGTTCTATTCTGAAAGAGGTCGCTCCCGAAGCAAAGGAACTGATCAAATGGGGATATCCCGTTTTTGAGGAAAAAAGGATACTGTTCTCGTTTTCAGCATTTAAAAACCATATGAATTTCATGCCCACCGGTTCGGGCCTGGAACCATTCCGGGAGGAACTGAAAACATTTACCACAGGCAAGGATACAATACAGTTTCCATACGATCAGCCGCTGCCTGCCGACCTCATCCGCAGAATAGCCATCCAACGGAGAATAGATGTCCTGGAAAATGGCGCGAAGTGGATGAAGTGAAAAAATACATTTTACAAAGTACGATTTGCAAAGTACGAAATGCGGTATACAGGTCACAGTTTACAGATCACAGTTTACAGTTTACAGTTCACAGCGCACAGATCACAGATCACAGTTCACAGGTCACAGTTCACAACTCACAGTTCACAAAAAAACAGAATCCCATGGAAGGATTGAGCCAATCGTATCCGGTTTTGCGCAGTAAAACCATAATAACACTTCATATTCAATTTATTTTTATAACTTTGAACGCAGACAGCACATCCCGCAATGCGGTCATTGCTGATCCATTTTTTACAGGATATATGGCATTAAATACCTGTCGATCAGGTATTCAAAAAAAACTCAACTGATGAAACAAATTTTACTGAGCATACTCTTCATCATCACCCTCCAGCCTGCTTTTGCCCAGACATTTACAGACAGCAACCTGCCCATCGTGCTGATCACCACCGATATAGATCCCAATACAGGTACTTATTTTCCCATCGGGGACCAAAAGACCTATGGTTATATGAAGATCATATTTCACCCGGATGGTTCGCGCAACTCGCTTGCAGACCAATACAACCCGGCATTACTCAATTATAATGGCAGGATGGCGATCCGCATTCGCGGTCAGTCCACCACCGTTTTGCCCAAAAAACAGTTCAGACTCGACACTTATGAAAATGATGATGTAACCAACAATAACGTTCCCCTGCTCGGTATGCCCGAAGAGAACGACTGGATACTCAACGGACTTGGTTTTGATCCGCTGCTCATCAGGGACAGGATCAGCTATGATATGTTCAGGTCAACCGGAAATTACGCCACACGCGGAAAATATTGCGAAGTGATGATCAACGGCGCGTATCAGGGTATCTATATGCTTTCAGAAAACATCAAAAGGGATACGGACAGGCTCAATATCGCGGAACTGATGCCCAACGAGAACACGCAACCCAGCATAACCGGTGGCTATATCACCAAATCCGATAAACTGAGCGAAGGCGATTATGTGGCCTGGGCTTATGAAACGCACATCGGTGGTTGGGTGGATTTTGTGCACGACACGCCCGAGCCGGATGAGATCACTCCCCAGCAACACAATTACATCAAAGGTGTTTTTGACGGCCTTAAAAATACGGCAAACGCCCAGAATACTTCCATTTCCAATGGTTTTCCCTCCTTTATAGACATTGCCAGTTTTGTGGATTTTATCCTGGTCAACGAATTTGCCGCCAATGTCGACGCCTACCAGTACAGTACTTTTTTTCATAAGGACAGAGGCGGAAAATTGCGCGCAGGACCTGTATGGGATTTCAATCTGACCTATGGCAATGACCTGTTTATCTGGGGTTTTGACCGGAGTCATTACTGGGTTTGGCAGTTTGACAACGGGGATAATGTCGGGGCAAAATTCTGGAAACAACTGTATGACAATCCTCAGTTTCATTGCTATATGGCCAAACGGTGGGCTGAACTCACGGCAGAAGGGAAATGTCTGAATTTCAATAAAGTCTCGCAACAGATTGACAGTCTGGTCCTGCTGCTGGGAGAAGCCAGGGTGCGGGAACAGCAAAAATGGGAAACGATCGGAACAGAGCAGGTGTATCTCTCCAATATTGAAGCGATGAAAACATGGATACAGAACCGGATCAACTGGATGAATGAACAGATCGGTCCGGTCAGCGGTTGCCAGTTCCCGTTCATCCATCCCATCGTGATCTCAAAGATCCACTACAATCCCAAATCATCACCACCATACTCATCCAATGACCTGGAATTCATTGAATTAACGAATAATGGCAACACCAATGCGAATATTTCCGGTTACCACTTCAGTGAACCTGGGATGAGCTTTGTGATCCCGCAAAACACGATACTCCAGGCCGGGAATAAGACTTACCTCGCTTTCAATTCATCTGTTTTCAAAATCGTTTACGGACCAGTGCCGGTTGGTCAGTATACGAGGAATATGTCCAATAAAAGCCTGGGTTTGGTCTTGCGTGACCCATGGGGCAATCTGGTCGATGAAGTCAGATATACGGACAGCGCTCCATGGCCTGAAGAAGCAGACGGTGACGGACCGTATCTCGTCCTGAAGGACCTGAACCTAGACAATTCACTGCCTTCAAGCTGGACCATTTCCACCGATCCGCTGGTGTCATCCGAACAGGTTCAGGAAGATCAACTGACCGTCTTTCCGAATCCTTTTACGTCACAAATACAGATCAGGAATAGCAGTGGCAAATTGCTGGAGATGACGGTATATGATGTTTTAGGCCAAAGAGTTGCGGAAAAGTCAGATATCGATGAATTCACCGGAACCGTGAACCTCGATTTTCTGTGCAAAGGAATTTATTTTTTGCGGTTTTACCACGGGGATGAACTGTTTTTTATAAAAAAAATAGTCAGGAATTGAGGGGATTTGAAAATTCGAGGATTCGAAGATTCGAAAATTTGAGAATTCGGATTCCTAAGATAAATGTACTGATGATGAATGTCAGTATTTTCAATCAGCATCCTTGATCGGGATCTGTGAGATTTGAAAATTCGGTTTCCCGGTATGAATTTTGAGATCTCTGTGATTCAGGGTTTGGAATCCTGAATTTATTGATGTTGTGATAAATCATTCAAGGTCAGCGAGTTGAAACAAATGTTTTGTTTGATTCAATAGTTTTTATCCACAAATGGACACAAATGCACTTCACAAATACCCACAAATTATTTTCCTCTGTTCCATGTATGAATGTCGGAATCTTACAATTTTCAAATTTTGAGTCTGCTCTGAAAAGTCCAATTTGTTGATTTTCAATCGTTTTTTGCCCCAACCCCTAAAGGGAAACGATTGAAAATCAACAAATTAAAAGTCCCCTTTTAGGCTTGTACTGACTGATAACGTCAGTGCTTGTACTGACTGAAAACGTCAGTGCTTGTACTGACTGAAAACGTCAGTGCTTGT